>NZ_JALNPO010000002.1:523808-588962 GCF_024520895.1 Pantoea sp. Fr-CA_6
CCTCCTCCGCCACATTTTACAGGCCAGCACTCAGTGCTGGCCTGTTTCGTTTCTGCCCTCACTGTTACTTCTTCCTGTCTGAAAAAAGCGTGCCACTCTCTGTGACGCGTGGCTGCGCATTCATCTCTCCGGTGCATCTCTGCTATAGTCCTCTCACCGTTTTTGCAAACATCTGGCGCTTTTCTGAGGCGAGCTGAGTTACACTGTTGATTACATCGCTCTGAGGCGAGCTAATGGGTTGATAGCCAGAGTGTTTCTTTACTGAATGAATGGAATAGGCACAATGATCAAGAAACTGAGTCTTTGCGCATTGTCAGTGCTCGCTGCATTGCCGGTCGGAACGGTAGCATTTGCTGCTGAGGGTGATATGCAGCTGCAACAGGTGCTGATGTTAAGTCGTCACAATCTGCGTGCACCGCTGGCTGATAATGGCAGCGTGCTGGCGCAGTCGACCAAAAAGAGCTGGCCGCAGTGGGATGTTCCCGGCGGACAGCTGACCACCAAAGGTGGTGTGCTGGAAGTCTACATGGGTAACTACACCCGTCAGTGGCTGGCACAGCAGGGCCTGGTGAAGAACGGCAGCTGTCCTGACAGCAATAACGTCTTTGTTTACGCCAACAGCCTGCAGCGCACTGTGGCCACCGCCCAGTTCTTTGTTAATGGCGCCTTCCCGGGCTGTGACGTCGCGGTCTCTCATCAGGATGAAATGGGTTCCATGGATCCTATCTTCAATCCGGTTATCACAGATGGCAGTGAAGCATTCAACAAGAAAGCGCTGGCTGAGATGGCCGCTGCAAATGAAAAACTGTCGCTGAAGCCTGCCTTCCAGCGCCTGGAAAAGATTGTTGACTACAAAGCATCTCCTGCCTGCAACAATAAAAAGCAGTGCGATCTCAGCAGTGGTCAGAACACCTTCAGCGCTGAAAATGGTAAAGAACCGAATGTCAGTGGCCCGCTGAAAACGGGGAATTCCCTGATGGATGCGTTCACGCTGCAATATTACGAAGGTTTCCCGCTGGATCAGGTTGCATGGGGTCAGATCAAAACGCCTGAGCAGTGGAAAGAGCTGTCAGCGATTAAAAATGGTTACCAGGATGCGCTGTTTACCAGCCCGGACATTTCCCGTGAAGTGGCGGCACCGCTGGTGGACTACATCCGCAGTCAGTTAGTGGACCAGGACAAAGCCAACGCGCCAAAAATTACGCTGATGGTAGGCCATGACTCAAACATCGCCTCGCTGCTGAGCGCGTTGCAGGTCAAGCCTTATGAACTGCCTGATACCTTCGAAAAAACGCCGATTGGCGGTCAGGTTGTTTTCGAACGCTGGCATGATGCGAAAAACGATAAAGACCTGCTCAAAGTTGAGTATGTCTATCAGAGCGCCGATCAGCTGCGCAACGCAGACGTGCTGAGCCTGAAGAACCCACCGAAGCGCGTTACGCTGCAGCTGGCGGGTTGTGAGACCGATGCAAACGGCTATTGCAGCTGGGATCAGTTCTCTCAGGTGCTGAATGCTGCGTTGCAGGGCACGCCAATGCAGCCAGTGGCGGCACCACAACCGGCAGCCCAGTCTGACGACGACAGTGCGAAAGCCGCAGCGACCAATGACGCTGCTGCTGATAAGGCTGAAGCGGATAAAGCGACCGCGGCGAAAGAGAAGGCTGACGCCGATAAAGCTGCCGCTGAGAAGTCTGAAGCCGATAAAGCCGCCGCTGAAAAAGCAAAAGCGGACAAGGCAGCAGCCGATAAAGCAGCAGCCGAGAAGGCAAAAGCGGACAAGGCAGCAGCCGATAAAGCAGCAGCCGAGAAGGCAAAAGCGGACAAGGCAGCAGCCGATAAAGACGCCGCTGAGAAGGCAAAAGCGGACAAGGCAGCAGCGGATAAAGCCGCCGCTGAGAAAGCGAAAGTGGACAACGCGGCAGCGAAATCAGCCAGTGCCGATAAAGGTGCGGCTGACCAGGCTAACGCCTCGAACATGCCTGCAACAGCGCACAACGACGAATCAAAGTCAGCAGCTGTGGCAACACAGTAATCGTGCTATCCGGCTGATAATAAAAAACCCCGTCGAGACGGGGTTTTTTTATGGCTGTAAGGCGATTAACCCGCCACGACCACCAGTTTCTGGTTAGCAAACTCTTTGATACCCAGATCAGACAACTCACGGCCATAACCTGAACGTTTCACGCCACCAAAGGGCAGTTCCGCTGAGGTGTCGCTCTGAGAGTTGATAAACACCATGCCGGTTTCAATGGCAGAGGCCAGTTTACGACCCCGTGCAATATCGCGTGTCCAGACCGAGCCGCCCAGACCATAGTGAGAGTCGTTCGCCAGCGCCACAGCCGCCTGATCGTCACCTATGACATAAATCTGCGCGACCGGACCGAAGAACTCCTGATAATAGGCGGGATTATCCGGGGTAATGCCAGTGAGAATGGTTGGCTGATAGTAGCAACCTGCACCTTCAACGGCTTTGCCGCCCGTAACCAGTTTTGCGCCATTGGCGACGGCTTCGTCTACCTGTTTCACCAGGCGATCACGCGCGTCAGCGGAGGAGAGCGGGCCAAGCGTGGTCTTTTCATCCAGCGGATCGCCCAGCGTGGCAGAACTCAGCGCGGCGCTGAACTGGCTGATAAAGCGATCGGCAATCTTCTCATGCAGAATAAAACGTTTTGCGGCGGTACAGACCTGGCCGCAGTTGCTGAGGCGAGCCTGCACACCCTGACGTACCGCTTCGTCGAGATCGGCATCATCCAGCACCACAAACACGTCGTTGCCACCCAGCTCCAGCGTCGATTTCTTAAGATGCTTACCGGCCTGCTCAGCCACGGCGCTGCCAGCGCGCTCGGATCCGGTCAGGGCGACACCCTGCACCCGGTCGTCAGCAATCAGAGCGGCGACCTGATCGGTGGAGATGAACAGGTTAGTCCAGGCCCCTTCAGGCGCACCCGCTTCACGAACCAGCTTCTCAAAGACATCGGCACAGTGCGGCACGATATTGGCATGTTTTGCCAGCACCGGGTTACCCAGCGCCAGATTAGGTGCCAGCACGCGCATCAGCTGATAGTAAGGGAAGTTCCACGGCTCGACGGCGACTAAAACGCCAATCGGATGATACTCAACCCAGGCTTCGCCCAGATCGCTGGGATAGGACTGCGGCTGCAGAATACGTTCCGCATTCTCTGCGTAGTAGCGGGCAATCTGCGAACAGATTTTCACTTCTCCGCGGCTCTGACCAATCAGTTTACCCATCTCTTTACTGGCGATGGTGGCCAGTTCTTCCGCGCGGCTATCAATCAGGTCAGCCAGTTTTTTCAGTACCTGCAGACGCGGCTGAATATCACCTTTGCTCCATGAAGAATGGAAAAGGCGATCGGCCACTTCGAGGGCATGGCTGACGGCGGCTTCATCGTGTGACGGCCAGCTTTTCAGCAACTGGTTGTTTGCGGGATTAATGCTTTGATAGGAAGACATAACGTACTCCTTGGTGAGCTAAAAATTGAGGGCGGGAAAGTCCCGCCCCTGAATCAGACGTTCTTACGTTCTACGGGCTTGTCATCCCAGGTCAGGAGATCTTTATCGGTTTTTTCAAAGGCGCGAATCAGCACGTCATCACTGCCTTGCTGACGCCAGATCTCTTCTGCCAGTTTTTCATCGTAGTCAGCCACTTCGAAAATGGCCTCGGCAATTTCAGGGGAGGTATGACGCAGACTTGCCCATTCGCCAACGTGATGTGCTTTCGATTGTTCAGTAGACATACTTTTCTCCTTTGATTAAATCAGTCCTGCAGTTTGACGGTCAGTCCGGCAACATGTTCGCCCTGAAAACGGGCGATATTCAGTTCCGCTTCGGTAGGCTGACGCGAACCATCGCCGCCCGCCAGGGTGGTGGCTCCATAAGGCGTTCCACCGCGAACCTGTGAAATATCGAACAACTCTTTGGTTCCGTAGCCGATTGGCACAATCACCATGCCGTGATGCGCCAGGGTGGTCCAGACAGACGTGATGGTCTGTTCCTGTCCGCCGCCGGTGCCGGTTGAGGTAAAGACGCTGGCAACCTTGCCAAACAGCGCGCCTGACGCCCAGAGTCCGCCGGTGCGATCCCAGAATGTCCGCATCTGTCCGGCCATGTTGCCGAAGCGGGTCGGGGTACCGACGATAATCGCGTCATAGTGCGGCAGCACCTCAGGCGTGGCTTCTGCCGCCTGCTGATCGGTTTTGCCGCCCACCTGGGCAAAGCGATCGGCCTCCATCGTTTCTGGTACCCGCAGGATATCCACTTCCGCGCCGGGAACCCGACGAGCGCCTTCTGCAACCGCGTTCGCCATTGTTTCAATATGTCCGTACATCGAGTAGTAGAGCACCAGAATCTTAGCCATTGATCTCTCCAGATGGTTTTGACGTCCAGAAAAAGTATAGAAGAGCTTTCATTTTACGCAGGCGATGCCGAAGCCGGAACGGAGGAGTCGGGCAATAAATCAGCAGCTAATCGGTTGTAAGTCGGCAGAGTGTTCGTTGTTTAGCCAAATTTCTGGTGATTACTCTGTTGCTAAATGTGACTGGCGGACGAGTGAAAGGATAATCTGGCTATTATTTAAACATGGGCTGAGCTCGCGTTTCGGGCCGTCAGCCCTCTGTTTTTAATTCTTAATTATCGCACTACGCGACAGGAGCAAATCATGACAACACATCGTGGGGGTTCTGGAAATTTTGCTGAAAACCGTGAACGTGCCGCAGAAGCGGGACGTAAAGGGGGAAAAAACAGCGGCGGTAATTTTAAAAACGATCCGCAGCGCGCCGCGCGCGCCGGGGAGAAAGGGGGACGCAGCAGCCCTAAAAAACCGGACGCATAACCCCACACTGCCGCCGGTTGAGACCGGCGGTTAACGTCGTTGCTTTTCCCCCTCGCTCTCCCCACAATATTGTCCGGACACATCATCAGGTGAATTATGTCGGACACACTCCGCGGTTTAACCCTGCGCCTGACGCGGCAGGAGCTGGTATTACTTTTCATCACCATGATCTGGGGCGGCACCTTTCTGGTGGTGCATCGTGCGATGCAGCACTCCGGCCCGTTTTTCTTTGTCGGCCTGCGTTTTGCCACCGCCGCGCTGCTGCTGGCGCTCTTTTTCCGCCGCTATCTGGCAGGCATGACCTGGCTGGAGGTGAAAGCGGGTGCGCTGATTGGCCTGTCGATCGCCGGGGGCTATGGTCTTCAGACGTGGGGAATGCAGACCATCTCCAGCAGTCAGTCCGCCTTTCTCACCGCGCTCTATGTCCCTGTCGTGCCGTTGCTGCAATGGCTGTTTCTGCGCCGTCCGCCGGGATTGATGTCGTGGCTGGGGATTGTACTGGCGTTTACCGGCCTGCTGCTGGTGGCCGGGCCGCAGGATGGTCGCATCACTCTGAATGCAGGTGAAATAGCGACGCTGATCAGTACCCTGGCGATCGCCGCCGAGATCATCTTAATCAGCCGCTATGCCGGTAAGGTCGATGTGCGCCGTGTGACCCTGATCCAGCTGGCGGTGGCGTCGCTGTGCGCCTTTGGTCTGATGATCCCCAATGGGGAAACGGTGCCTGCCATCTCAACGCCGCTGCTGCTCAGCGCGCTGGGGCTGGGTGCGGCCAGCGCCCTGATTCAGGTCACCATGAACTGGGCGCAACGCAGCGTTTCGCCGACCCGCGCCACGGTGATTTATGCCGGGGAACCAGTCTGGGCCGGCGTCGTGGGGCGTATTGCGGGTGAGCGCCTGCCTGCGCTGGCGTTGCTGGGCGGCGCGCTGATCGTCTGCGGGGTGATCGTCAGTGAGCTGCGGCTGAAACGAAAAAAAGCGGTGCAGCCTGCTGCCACACCGCTGGAGTAGGTCGTTAACCCTGCTGTCGCGCCAGGGGCTTGTCCTGCTTTGCCGCACTGCGTCGGCGCAGAATCGCATTAAGGATAATCGCGCCAAAGGTGGCGGTACCGATACCCCCCAGCGTGAAAGAACCGATTTTCAGCGCGAAATCACCGGCGCCGAGCACCAGTGTGGTCGCCACCATGATCAGGTTACTGTTCTGGCCTAAATCAACATGGTTCTGCACCCAGATGCGGGCACCTGCTACCGCAATCAGCCCGAACACCACAATGGATGCGCCGCCAATCACCGGGGCCGGAATGGTGTGGATCAGCGCACCAAACTTCGGCGAGAAACCGGCGAGGATGGCGATGACCGCCGCGGCGACAAATGCCAGCGTAGAATAGACTTTGGTCACCGCCATCACCCCGATATTTTCGGCATAGGTGGTGACGCCACTGCCGCCGATCGAGCCGGAGAGCATGGTGGCCAGGCCATCGCCAACAAAAGCGCGTCCCATGTAAGGATCGAGATTGCGTCCGGTCATACCCGCCACCGCTTTCAGATGCCCGAGGTTTTCAGCCACCAGAATGATCGCCACCGGGGCGATCAGCACCATCGCCTGCAGATCAAAGGTGGGAGCGGTGGTGTGCGGCAGGCCAAACCAGGCGGCCTGTGACAGCATCGTAAAATCGACCGGCTTACCCAGCCCCAGACCGTTGGTCAGCAGCGCATAGATCGCCCAGGCCAGAATCAGGCCGACCAGAATCAGCAGTCGCTGAATCATCCCGTGGGTAAATACCGCTACCAGACCAATGCAGAGTACGGTCATCACCGCAACCCAGCTGTCGAATGACGAGGCGGAGACGCTGTGAACCGCAATCGGGGCCAGATTCAGCCCGATAGCCATCACCACTGCACCGGTCACGACCGGCGGCATCAGATTTTCAATCCAGCGCGTGCCGGACTTCATCACCACCAGACCAATCAGCGTGTAGAGCAGGCCGCAGGCGATCACGCCGCCTAGCGCCACGCTGAGATTGGGATTCAGCCCCTGACCACTGAAGCCGGTTACCGCAATGACCACGCCGACAAAGGCAGCGCTCGACCCGAGATAACTGGGCACCCGACCGCCGGTGATAAAGAAGAACAGCAGCGTGCCTATACCCGAGACCAGAATGGCCAGATTGGGATCCAGCCCCATCAGCAGGGGCATCAGCACCGTTGCGCCAAACATCGCCACCGCATGCTGTAAACCCAGCACCAGCGTCTGCCCCAGAGGCAGGGTCTCATCCGGGGCGATAATACCGTTTTCTGTTAATGCCGACTTCTTTTGCCATTGCGGAAACCAGGATCGTGCCATCGTCTACTCCAGAGCGTTATGAATGCCGGTGGGATTCAGGGAAGCGTTAACAGGCATCCTGCCGCAACAGGGGATGGTATCCCCGGTCAAACCACGCCAGACCGTGGGTGTCATCATTGCGCACTAACCCCACGACTTCGCAGAACAGCGTGTCATGCGTACCGACGCTGACAATCTGAGTAATGCGACAGTCAAAGGACGCGACGGCGCCGCTCAGCACTGGCGAGCCGGTCACGGCCGTTGACCACTCAGCGGCAATAAAACGATCAGCCATGGGCGTTTTGCCGCCGAAAAGATTGGAGAGCGTTTCATGGCCCGCCGCCAGCGTATTGACGCAGAGCTGCATATTTTCGCGGAACACCGGGTAAACCGAGGCAGAGCGGTTAAGACAGACCAGCAGCGTCGGCGGCGAATCCGTGACGCTGCACACCGCCGAGGCCGTAAAGCCTGCGCGTCCGGCTGGGCCTTCAGTGGTGATGATGTTGACCGCAGCACCCAGCCGCGACATCGCATTACGAAACTCAGTTTTCTCAACGGCAGGGGTAAGGGTATCCAGGCTCATCGTGTTCTCCGCGAAAAGGTTATCCGACGACGCGCTGCAGCGGCTGCACGTCATCAGTCTGATCCAGCCACTGCAGCAGCAGGGCATTAAAGTTTTCGGGGGCGGTGACGCTCATGGCGTGGCCGCCCCAGGCCATCATCTGTTCAGTCGCATTGGGCAGCGCCGCGGCCAGCTCAGTTGAGCAGCTCCACGGCACCAGCAGATCGTCCTGGCTGGCGATCACCAGCACCGGTTGTGGAATGGCAGCAGCCCGCGCGCTGAAGTCGGCGCTCATCAGGGCGTGCAGCCGCCGCATCAGATTTTCCATCCCCTGAAAATGTGCGACGTGATGGCTATCTTCCTGATCCAGCCGTGTCTGATGCTGTGCCATCCACTCCGCAGGATAGAGAAACAGCGGCTGAGCGCGGACAAATGCCTCGACGCCGACGTTGAGCAGCAGGTCCTGGCGTACCTGAAAGCAGCGACGGGTATGGGGATGCAGCGCCAGCCAGCCATTGATCACCGCGATCCGTTCGATCCGATCCGGATAATCCAGCGCCAGCTGCATCCCCATCAGACCGCCAAGCGCGTGACCGATCAGGCTGAAGCGCAGGATGCCGTGCTGCGCCAGCGCGGCGGCCAGTTCTGACGCCATCATCGCCATGCTGTAGCCTTCCGGCAGGCTGTCAGCGCTGCGACCGGTGCCGCGCTGGTCATAGGTCACCACCCGATAGCGTGCCGTTAGCGCGGCCAGCTGCGGCTGCCAGAAACCCGCCACGCCGCCCAGACCGGATGAGAGCACCAGTGTCGGTGCATCGGGATTTTGCAGACCCAGAATATCCAGCTGCATCAGACCTCCGCTTTGCCGATGTGCGCCACGCTGGCGATCTCAATCAGCGCGTCAGGCTTGACCAGCCCACACTGAATACAGAAGCGCGCCGGTTTTTCGCCGGGAAAGTACTCGGCATAAACCTGATTCACCGCGGCGTAGTTCGACCAGTCGGTGATAAAAATCGAATTAAACGTCACATCGGCCATGCTGCCACCGGCGGTCTCAATCACCTTTTTAATGGTTTCCAGCACGTGGCGTGTCTGCGCTGCGGCATCACCCACATGCACCACGTTGTTGTCAGCATCAAACGGCAGCGTACCCGAGACATAGACCACGCCATCCGCCAGCGTGCCGGGAACGAACGGGGCGATGGGGGTGGTGGTGCCTGGCGGAACAATAATACTTTTCGGCATAGCGTCGTCCTTATCGTGGATTAGCGGGCATTCAGGCTTTCGCAGAAGGTATCGACATCCGATACCCAGCCAAAAAAGGTTTCGATATTGAACAGGGCAGCCTGCTGAGCAAAGGGCGGGCCGGCCTGATAAGTGGCGTCTTCCAGCACCACGCCGAAGTACTCCAGAAAGAAGCCGTCGCGCAGCGTCGATTCAACGCAGACGTTGGTGGCGATGCCGGTAAACATCAGATGACGGATCCCGCGGCTGCGCAGCATGCTGTCGAGCGGGGTGTTATAGAAGCCGCTGTAACGCGATTTCGGCAGCACGATGTCACCGGGTTGTGGCACCAGTTCATCGACCAGCGCGTAATCCCAGCCGCCTTTTGACAGCAGCGACCCCTGCAGTTCAGGCCGTTTACGCATGGTTTTCAGGGCATTCGATTTGTGGAAATTGGGGGAACCAGCGTCGCCCGCTTCTACATAGTCACTGTCCCAGCCGTTCTGGAACCAGATGATCTGAACGCCTGCCGCACGGGCCGCCGTCACCGCCTGATAGATTTTCGCAATCACCGGCTTGGTGGCGGAAACATCGAAGCCCGCCAGATCGAGATAGCCGCCTTCAGTGGCGTAGGCGTTCTGCATATCCACGACAATCAGCGCGGTCTGGCCAGGCGGAAAGGCGATCGGCTCTGGCCGCGCCGGCAGTTCAACCTGGGGAACATCCGGCGTGTGAGCACAATAAACGGTAGCCATCATGCCACCTCCTGCTGTGCGTCGAGCAGGGCGCTGCGACAGGCCATCAGCGGCTGGATGTGCTGCCCGAAGTTCTCGATACCCTGCAGGAAGTCATCAAACGTCAGCAGCACGCCGTGGGTGCCTTCGACCTGCGCAACCTCATCCAGCATCCGCGCTACGCTGGCATACGACCCCACCAGGGTGCCCATATTGATATTGACTGCCGAGGTCGGATCCGCCATCTGGCGCACATTGGTGTCGCTGCCCGATTTGGTGTCCTGCTGACTCTGAGTGGTGAGCCAGGAGAGCGCCTCTTCATCCGCACCGGCTTTGTAGTGTTCCCACTTCGCCCGCGCTTCTTCGTCCGTTTCAGCAGCGATGATCATAAACAGCACATAGGAGCCGACATCGCGGCCCGCTTTTTCAGCGGCCTGCTTCATGCGAATCGAGGTAGAGCTGAACGCGGCAGGCGTGTTAACACCTTTACCAAAGCAGAAGTTGTAGTCGGCGTGCTGAGCAGAGAAGGCCATACCGGCATCGCTCTGTCCGGCGCAGATCACTTTCATCGGGCGCTGCGGCTGCGGACTCACCCGGCAGTCGTTCATGGTGAAGAACTCACCTTTAAAGTCCGATTTTCCGGTGCCCCACAGGTCGCGCAGCACGGTAACGTATTCGGTCAGATAAGCGTAGCGGCTGCTGAAGTACTCATCGCCAGGCCACATTCCCATCTGTTCATATTCCGGCTTCTGCCAGCCGGTCACCAGGTTGACGCCAAAGCGACCGCCTGAAATGGAATCGATGGTGGAGGCCATGCGCGCCACAATCGCCGGAGGCAGCGTCAGGGTGGCGGCGGTGGCGTAGATCTCAATGCGTGATGTCACGGCGGCCAGGCCTGCCATCAGGGTGAACGATTCGAGATTATGATCCCAGAACTCGGTTTTTCCGCCGAAGCCGCGCAGTTTGATCATCGAGAGCGCAAAATCGAAATGGTAATGCTCTGCTTTCAGCACGATCGCTTTGTTCAGTTCAAAGGTCGGCATGTACTGCGGCGCATTGGACGAAATCAGCCAGCCATTGTTACCAATCGGAATAAAGACGCCTATCTTCATGTGAAACCTCGTTGCGATGGGGGAAAGGTGTTTCACGCGCTGCACTGCATCCTGCATCGTCCGTGTGGGCCGCGCTCAGTCACAATTCTGCAAACGGTGTGCCACTTTTTTTATTGTTTTATATAACAGTGAGTTAAAATTAACCCGAAAGAGGTAAGTGGAGTAACTGGTCCATTTCAGACCGTCTGGTCAAAATTCGCTGCACGTTTTCCATGCAGGCTGAGCAAAAAAGGTGCAGGGCGCGGATTGGGCAGCGATGAATCCCTTTGCTATGATGCGCTGACACCAGAAGGATGAGGTAAACGTGTGAATACCGATGAAAAAAAGCCAACGCGACGTTCGCGTGCGGTCGCAGCGAAGCGGGCCGCCATACTGGAAGCGGCATTAACCTTCTTCTCACAGTTTGGCATTCACGGCACCAGCCTCGATAAGGTGGCCGAGCTGGCCGATGTCTCTAAAACCAATCTGCTCTACTATTTTCCCTCTAAAGAAGTGCTCTATGTGGCAGTGCTTAAGCAGATTCTGGATGTCTGGCTGGCACCGTTGCGCGCGCTGGCGCACGATCAGGATCCATTGGTCGCGATTCGGCGCTACATCCGGCTGAAGCTGGAAGTGTCGCGCGATCATCCTCAGGCTTCCCGGCTCTTCTGTCTGGAGATGCTGCAGGGTGCTCCGCTTCTGAAAGGGGAGCTGGCAGGCGATCTTAAGCAGCTGGTAGATGACAAAGCGGCAATTATTGAGCGCTGGATTGATGAAGGACGACTGGCAGGCGTACAGCCGCAGCATCTGATCTTTATGCTGTGGGCCACCACGCAGCATTACGCCGATTTTGCCACTCAGGTTGAGGCCGTTACCGGCCAGACGCTCAGCGATCCGGCATTTTTCGATCAGGCTGTTGATAACGTGCAGCGCATGATCATCGAAGGGATTCGCGTACGCTAATTCAGGATACATTCACGGTTCAGGTACGGAGTTAATCAATGGATTCTGTTTCGCAACTGGTGCTGGGTGCCTCAGTCAGTGTCGCAGTGATGGGACGTCGGGTACCGGTCTGGCAGGCCGCGCTGGTGGGCGGCGTCTGCGGCACCTTACCCGATCTCGATGTCTTTCTTGATCATGGCGATGCGATACGCAACATGACCCTGCATCGCACGGAAACGCATGCGCTGCTCTGGCTCTCGCTGCTCTCGCCACTGATTGCATGGCTGGTGGCGGGTCTGTTTCGTCAGCGGGTGAAGTGGGCAGCATGGTGGCCTGCCATCTGGCTGGCGCTGATTACCCATCCGCTGCTCGATTTGATGACGGTGTATGGCACCCAGCTTGGCCTGCCGATCACCGATTATCCTTATGCCATCGGCAGTATCTACATCGTCGATCCACTCTATACCCTGCCGCTGCTGGCAGGCCTGGGCGTCGCGCTCTGGCGGCGCAGTGATAAAGGTCTGCGCGGAAACCGGCTCGGGCTGATGCTGAGTACCCTTTATCTGGTCTGGAGCGTGGTGATTCAGGGCGTCGCAGGCTGGCAGATCAGAGCGTCGCTGGCGGAGCAGGGTATTCCGGACAATAAAGTGCTGGTGACGCCGACGGCCTTTAATACGCTGGTATGGCGCAGCGTGATTATGACGCCGGATCGCTATGGCGAAGTTTACTGGTCGCTGTTGTCGCCCTCACGGCCACTGCAGGTGGCGTGGTACCCGCGTCATCCTGAACTGTTCGACGCCTTTCGGGGCAGCTGGTATGCAGAACGTGTCGCCTGGTTCAGCCACGGCTTCTACGCGCTGCGTGAGCAGGACGGGCAGACGACGATTGCCGACCTGCGCATGGGCGAAGGCGATAAGTATACCTTCACCTTTGGTCTGGGCACGCCTCAGCAGCCCGATCCCCGGCCGCAGCGCTTACCTTATGAACGCCCCTCTTTATCCGCCATTTTCTCTGCGCTGGGCGATCGCCTGTAAAAAAAAGCCCGGTCATCTGACCGGGCTTTGTTCATGATATTACCGATTAGCGGCTACGACGATTACGCAGCATCCAGCCGACACCCAGCAGGGCAAACCAGAGTGGCGTAACCATCAGCGCCTGGCGCGTATCTTCCTGCAGCGCCAGCAGCACCAGCACAAATGCGAAGAATGCCATGCAGACCCAGCACATGAATTTGCCCAGCGGCATCTTAAATGCCGACTCCGCATGGCGCTGCGGATGCTTTTTACGGTAGGCCAGATAGCTGCACAGAATGATGGTCCAGACGAACATAAACAGAATGGCCGAGACGGTGGTCACCAGCGTGAAGACCTTCATTACATCCGGGATCAGGTAGATCAACGCCACACCAATCAGCAGGCACAGGCAGGAGAAAAACAGGCCGGTAGTCGGCACCGCACGGGCAGAGAGTCGGCCAAAGGCGCGGCTGGCCACACCCTGCTGCGACAGGCCATAGAGCATACGGCTGGTGGAGAAGATGCCGCTGTTGGCTGAGGAGGCGGCAGAAGTCAGCACCACAAAGTTAACGATACTCGCAGCCGCAGGCAGACCAATCAGAACGAACATCTCAACAAACGGACTGCGATCGGCCATCACCTGGGTCCAGGGCGTTACCGCCATAATCACCATCAGCGCCAGCACGTAAAACATAATGACCCGCAACGGAATCGCATTAATCGCGCGCGGTAACACTTTATGCGGATTGTGGGTTTCAGCCGCTGCCGTGCCCACCAGTTCAATGCCGACAAAGGCAAACACCGCAATCTGGAAGCCGGCAAAGAAGCCGCTGAGGCCTTTCGGGAACATGCCGCCGTGATCCCAGATGTTGCTGAGTGACGCTGTGCCGCCGCCCGGTGAGGGGTAGTGAATCGATACCAGCACAATCCCGGTTACGATCAGTGCCACAATGGCGACGATTTTAATGATCGCAAACCAGAACTCCATCTCGCCAAACAGCTTGACGGTGGCAATATTGAGCGCCAGAAAAACCACCACGCAAAGCAGGGCGCTCATCCAGATCGAGAAGCCCGGAAACCAGAGCTGGAAATAGGCGCTGATTGCCACCACGTCGGCAATGCCAGTTACCACCCAACAGAACCAGTAGGTCCAGCCGGTAAAGTAGCCCGCCCACGGGCCAAGCAGATCAGCGGCAAAATCGCTAAAGGATTTGTACTCAAGGTTGGAGAGCAGCAGCTCCCCCATGGCGCGCATCACAAAGAACAGCATAAAACCGATGATCATATAGACAAAAATGATCGAGGGGCCAGCCAGGCTGATGGTTTTACCTGAGCCCATAAACAGGCCGGTACCGATAGCGCCACCAATGGCGATCAGCTGGATGTGACGATTGTGCAGATTGCGCTGGAGTTTATCGGGCGTCTCGTGGGTGCTTGCGGTTTCTTTAGATTGATCAACCATAGAATTGTCTTTCCTGTCGTGATGTTGTGTTCAGCTCTGCTGGCTGTTAGTCAAGGCGTCTGCCTGAGGGCAAGTCGGCATAAGATAGAGGAAGAGAGCCGGAATCGGGTAACGCTTTTTTACCAATTGTGATGCCTGCCATCCCGGAAGCGGCAATAAAGCGCGATTTTGTTCAAACCTTCGTCAGCCTGGGTAATTATTCATCACGTTATGTCAGTCAGGCGGCGTGAAGGGCGATGGGCTTCTACACTTTTTGTTTGCTAATCATCATGCTGCGAGAGGGACTATGCGCACGCTTATCCTGTTTTTGCTATTGCTTGCGCTGGGATGGGTCAGCTTACCCTGGCTTAAGCAGCATCTGCCGCCGCAGTTTAATCCCTTTACGCCACTCTCTGTTACCGATCCGCCGGGCTGGATGACGCAGATTAAGATGAAAAGGCTGGCCAGCGATCCCGACGCATGTCTGGCGGTGATGCGCCGCGCTCAACAGGCGGGCTGGGTCAGCTTCAGCGAGCGTCCGGACGTCACGGGTCACTGTCCGCTCAGTCATCCGCTGCGGGTTCAGAAATTTGGCCCGGTCAGCCTCAGCAGCAGCTTTCTGGCCAGCTGTCCTATGGCCGTCGCCAGCACCATGTATGCTCTGCGCAGTCGTGAACAGACCGCCAGAGAGTTGCACAGTCCACTGGTACGAATTACCCATGTCGGCAGTTACGCCTGCCGTAATATTTATCATCGTGCCCAGGGGCGGCTCAGTGAACATGCCACCGCCGATGCCTGGGATGTGACAGGCTTTCAGCTGGCTGATGGCCAGCGGCTTGAGGTCAATCGTCACTGGCAACAGCCGGAAGAAAAAGCGGCAATGCTTCATACGCTGTGGCGTGGCGGCTGTGAGGTATTCGGCAATGCGCTGGGGCCGGACTATAACGCCGCTCATGCCTCACATTTTCATCTGGGTATGCGTGGTGCAGGCTACTGCCGATAAATCATCAGACAGGATTAATACCGTGTTTGATTAAGAAATGTTCTTATGGTGCCAGTAAAACCCATCCAGTTATCATTGCTGAACCTGAACCCTTACTGAAATAGTCTGACAACAGGTCAGGATGCGCATAAAAAAGCCGATTTCAGGGCCATCTGTAAGAATAAAACGATGCCTGCGGGATAAAACCCATGTGCAGATTCTCAGCCTCATTTGCTCAGCGCCTGCTGGCGGCATGATGAAATTATTTCACGGTTGCGCTAGCAGAAATAAGGGAAAGGTATCGCATAAATAAAGCGTGCGTGATTGAGAAAAGAACGGATTTTTCCTGCAAATTTATTTTCATATGATTTAGTTGCGTGACTATCGGGAAAGTGATTTAACTGATTAAAATAGAGTCAGTGTTGAGCATTACGCCATAAATAGTGATCTCCGCCACGTATTGCGGTCAGACAGCAGAGTAAGTAAAGGCGACTTTTACGGACGCGCTGTCCTGGATCAGGTATTCGCAGTCAGATAAGTCGATAAACCACAGCAGCATGTGAATCGACGGGCACAGAGCATGGTCGGGCAGGGGAGACCAGAAAAGGTTTATTAAACAGCACATCGTTACGCTTACAGGGCTGCCACTGAAAACCGGGACAGGTCTTTCACCGGCAAGCGCGTGGCGCGGGCAGCATGCCGGTTAGCAGCCTCAACAGACGCCACAGGGGCTGAGGGATCGTCTGACGAAACCGGTCCTGATGCTGCAAAGAGAGTGCCGGGCTTATTTCCTGATAAAAAATATGTCAGAAATTTGTCACTGCCGCTTCGCTTATAACGGAGTAATTAACGCCTTGTTTACTCGTTATTTACCCAACAATCAGCATCGCGATTCAATATTTTCAGCAGACGTTTCGGGTCTGAGATAAAATTGCACTGGAGGTCAGGGATTGAAATCCTATCAGAAAAATCTTATTCTCCTGGGGTGATTGAAATTGCTGTGATCGGCCTCACCTTGTAAAGGCAGGAACACTTTTTCACTCCGCTCCAACGGTGAAAGGTTAAATGCGCTGTAGATCGGGACAGGTTCGTCCTGCACGATAAATTAGTTTTCTTCTGCAAATTTATTTTATCCGATGAATCTGAATGAATATTACCGGAAGGGCGAGTGAAATTAACGCTGAGGCAATATGAGTACTGAAAATTATTTCGCCTGGCGAGCTGAGGCGAAAGAACAATTTCAGGCATTAACGGTTTCTTCTGAATTGAAGCCGTTATTGCAACAATTTATTGAATCATTAGGCTTCGATTATTTTGCCTTTTTGATTCAGCACCCGGTGCCTTTTACCCGACCGCGTATTCATTTACATAGCACCTATCCCAAACTATGGGTTAAACGCTATGAGAAGCAGAATTATTACGCTGTCGATCCGGTGCTCAGGTTGTGTCAGCGACCGGGCAAAGGCATGGCGTGGACGGAGGAACTCTTCGCCGACGCCGGCAATTTGTGGCATGAGGCGAGAGAATATGGGCTGCAGAGCGGATTTTCTTGCTCTGCAATGGCACCAAATCGCGTCATTGGTATATTATCTATATCGTCGCAACAGCCCATTTCTGTCCAGCTCTGCCATGCTGAGCTGGAGGTGAAACTACACCTTTTAGCGGAACTAAGTCTGGATACGCTGGAACGCTTTAGCGATGATGCAATGATGGTACTAAAAAAAGAGTTTAGTCAGCGCGAGCTGGAAATTTTGAAATGGACAGCCGAAGGAAAAACGGCGGTCGAAATTTCACTTATTTTATCCATCTCTGAACATACCGTTAACTTTCACCAAAAAAATATGCAAAAGCGTTTCAATGTTTCCAATAAAACGCAGATTGCCTGCTATGCAGCGGCAATCGGACTGATCTGAACATAAAGCAACGGCTACATTTCGCCGTTACTTTGCACAGGTCTGTTGTCTACCCTGCGCCGGGACTTTGCCAGGCTGGCGCAAAGAAATCATTGCAAACATGGGGATGTCAGAGGCGCATGATGAAAATAGTGCAAACGCAATTAAAGGATATGCCATCCTCTTTGCTTGCCGAACTCGGCAGCTACCGATACAGCGTCTTTGCGCGCGGCGAAGGGTGGTCAATTCCGCCACGTCTGAGCACGCCAGGACAGGAATATGATCGCTACGATCGTTCAGATGTCACCTGGCTGATCGCATGGAATGCGCGGGAGGGCATCAGCGGCTGTGCGCGTCTGATGCCCTGGTTCGAACCTGAACTGAGTGAAGGCATCGTACTGCCTTTCAGCCATGAGAAAGTGTGGGAAATGTCGCGCTTCTCGGCACGGCTGGATGTGGACGCTGAACTGCCACTGAATATTCTCTGGCACGCCGTGCAGCTGGCAGAATTGAACGGTATGGAATACATCATCAGTTCGGCAACGCCGATGCTGGAGAAGATGTTTGAAGAGCATCAGGTGGTGTATGAGCCGCTGACGCCGGGACTTATTCTGTCAGAAGATAATCTGTTTGCGATCCGTATTCCGGTGGTTCAGCCAGCGCTGGCTGAAAAGTATCGGGGAACGCGGCGCTTTAGTCCGGAAGAGGTGCTGCCTACGCTGGGCGTTTCGGTTAACTGGCAGGCGCACAGCTAATTAATTTGCCCCCGCGGCTGTGGGGGCAAGCAAGCTTACTGACGGTAGGCTGTTTTGATCTGCTTAATGGTATTGCTGAATACTTCCGCCTGAGGCTTGTCGCCCAGCGTCTGTACATAGCGTTCCATGTTGATAATCACTTTGCCGGCATCAGCCTGGCCCATACCTTTCAGGATCAGGGTAATCATCATCTTCAGACCCGCGATTTCATCCGCTAATTTCCGGGCTTCCTGCGAAGTTGCAAAATCTTCATCGCTCATGCGTTTCTCCTTGGTGAATGACAATGTGTCGGCAATCTGTCCGAACAGCAGTGCGTGAGTATATCACAGGGTCAGTAAGTTGCTGGAGCAGCCGGTTCGCTTCGCTATAAACAGCTGGTTTGTCCAGTACAACTAATCAATCGCTGAAAGTAATTACAGGTGTTGCCGGGCCAGAAATCGCAAGGGCCTGCAGCGATAAGGCACAGCAAAGTCTGGTGTTAATACCATGAAATAGTAAGAGTTTAAGGATTATTCAGTACGCCTGTCGGTTGTAAGAAATCTCTGTTATTGCTGGCTGCACGGGGCTGGAAATCGTTATGCGAAGCGTCGACTGTTTTGCTTTGTTGATGTGCTTTTGAGGTAAAAGCGGGTATGATTATCGCCTGTATTCGTTAATTGATTCCTCTTTTTTTAGCCTCTGGAGTTTCCCCGTTGATCAGTGTGCTTCTTGTTGATGACCATGAACTTGTCCGTGCCGGAATCCGTCGCATCCTTGAGGATGTCAAAGGTCTGGCCGTGGTCGGAGAGGTCAACTGTGGCGAGGATGCCGCTAAGTGGTGCCGTGCCAATCAGGTTGATGTGATCCTCATGGATATGAACATGCCGGGCATCGGTGGACTGGAGGCGACGCGCAAAATCGTGCGTTACAATCCCGATATCAAAATCATCATGCTGACCATTCACACGGAAAATCCGCTGCCTGCGAAAGTGATGCAGGCGGGGGCTGCAGGCTACCTCAGTAAAGGGGCTGCGCCGCAGGAGGTGATCAATGCGATTCGCTCGGTCAATGCCGGACAGCGCTACATCGCTTCAGATATCGCTCAGCAGATGGCGCTGAGCCAGATTGAGCCACAAAAAGCGGAATCCCCCTTCAGCTGTTTGTCGGAAAGGGAATTGCAGATTATGCTGATGATCACCCGTGGACAAAAGGTGACGGAAATTTCCGAGCAGTTAAATCTCAGTCCTAAAACCGTTAACAGTTACCGCTACCGGATGTTCAGCAAGCTGAATATCAGTGGCGATGTAGAGTTAACGCATCTGGCCATTCGACATGGCCTCTATAATGCGGAGCCGTTAATCAGTAGTGAATGACGTTTTTGATTCCAAAGCCTTTCTGAGTACGGTAACCAGCAAGCCCGGTGTTTACCGCATGTATGACGCCTCAGGCACCGTCATCTATGTGGGCAAAGCCAAAGACCTGAAGAAGCGTCTGACCAGCTACTTCCGCACTCAGGTCGGCAGTCGCAAAACCGAAGCGCTGGTTAGTAATATCCAGCACATCGATGTCACCGTAACCCACACCGAAACCGAAGCGCTGCTGCTTGAGCATAACTACATCAAGCTCTATCAGCCGCGCTACAACGTGCTGCTGCGCGACGATAAATCTTACCCCTACATCTTTCTTAGCAGCGATACCCATCCGCGACTGGCGATGCACCGTGGTGCAAAGCATGCCAAAGGCGAATACTTTGGCCCGTTCCCCAACGGCTATGCGGTGCGTGAAACGCTGGGGCTGCTGCAAAAAGTTTTCCCTATCCGCCAGTGCGAAAACAGCGTCTACCGCAATCGCTCCCGGCCCTGTCTGCAATATCAGATTGGTCGCTGTCTGGGTCCCTGTGTCGCGGGACTGGTCAGTGAGGAGGAGTATGCGCAGCAGACCGATTACGTGCGTCTGTTCCTTGCGGGTAAAGACGATCAGGTTCTCAACCAGCTGGTCAAACGGATGGAAGAGGCGAGCACGGGCCTGCGTTTCGAAGAGGCGGCACGCCTGCGCGATCAGATTCAGGCTGTGCGACGGATCACCGAAAAGCAGTTTGTCTCGAATCAGGGTGATGACCTTGATGTGATGGGTGTGGCTTATGAAGCGGGCATGGCCTGTCTCCACGTGCTGTTTATCCGTCAGGGCAAAGTGTTAGGCAGCCGCAGCTACTTCCCGAAAGTGCCCGTCGATACCGATCTGGCTGAGGTCGTTCAGACCTTTGTCGGGCAGTTCTACCTGCAGGGCAGTGAGGCACGTACGCTGCCTGGCGATATTCTGCTGGACTTTACCTTGCCAGAGCGTGAACTGCTGGCTGAGTCGCTCAGTGAGCTGGCCGGGCGTCGGGTGAGTATCCAGAGCAAGCCGCGCGGGGATCGCGCCCGTTATCTCAAACTGGCGCGCACCAACGCCGCGACGGCGTTAACCACGCGGCTGTCACAGCACTCCACAATTCATCAGCGGCTGATGGCGCTGGCGGAGTTTCTTGAGCTGGACAAAATTAAACGCATGGAGTGTTTCGATATCAGTCATACCATGGGTGAGCAGACCATCGCCTCCTGCGTAGTGTTCGACCAGAATGGTCCGCTGCGTGCCGATTATCGTCGCTACAACATCAGCGGCATTACGCCGGGTGATGACTACGCCGCCATGAATCAGGTGTTACGCCGCCGTTATGGTAAAGCCATAGAAGAAGATAAGATTCCGGATGTGATTCTGATCGATGGCGGTAAAGGCCAGCTGTCTCAGGCGAAGCAGGTCTTCGCGGAACTGGATGTGCCCTGGGACAAAAGCCGGCCGATTTTACTCGGCGTAGCGAAAGGCAGCGATCGTAAAGCCGGACTGGAAACGCTGTTCTTTGAAGCGGAAGGTGAGGGCGTTTCGCTGCCACCCGATGCACCAGCGCTGCATGTGATCCAGCATATTCGTGATGACGCTCACAATCATGCCATTTCAGGCCACCGTAAAAAACGGGCCAAAGTAAAGAACACCAGCGCACTGGAAAGCATCGAAGGGGTGGGGCCGAAACGGCGTCAGCAACTGCTCAAGTACATGGGGGGCCTGCAACCGCTGATGAACGCGTCAGTGGAGGAGATCGCCAATATACCCGGTATCTCACATGCTCTGGCAGAAAAAATATACTACTCGTTGAAACACTAGCATTGAAACGGGGGGGGCAATGTAGGAACATAGGCTAAATTCTACCTATATCCAGACAGTTACCGGCATATGCAATTAAACATCCCGACGTGTCTCACCCTGTTTCGAGTCGTGCTCATCCCGTTCTTTGTGCTGGCTTTCTATCTGCCGTTCACCTGGGCGCCGCTGGCGACTGCACTGATTTTTGTTTTTGCTGCCATCACCGACTGGTTTGATGGCTTTCTGGCGCGCCGCTGGAAGCAGACAACACGCTTTGGTGCGTTTCTCGATCCGGTAGCGGATAAAGTGATGGTGGCCATTGCGCTGGTGCTGGTGGCGGAATATTTCCACGCCTGGTGGATTACGCTGCCCGCCGCCACCATGATTGCACGCGAGATCATTATCTCTGCGCTGCGTGAATGGATGGCGGAGATTGGTAAACGCAGCAGCGTGTCGGTTTCCTGGATTGGTAAAGTGAAAACCACTGCCCAGATGTTCTCACTGTTTGCCTTGCTGTGGCGTCCTGATGCCACCGTCGTGGCGATTGGTGTGGTGGCGTTATACATTGCTGCCGTGCTGACTTTCTGGTCTATGTTCCAGTATTTAAGCGCCGCGCGCGGCGATCTGCTCGAACCGTGATCGATACGATTTAAAAAGCAGCAAACGGACGCGCTGTGAGGATAATTTTATTGACTCATTGCGTCATCTAAGTAGAATGCATCGCATCGAACGGCAGCCAGGCTGCCAGAAGATAAATAAAATCAGCAGGTTCGACGAAATTGCTGAATTGCGGGAATAGCTCAGTTGGTAGAGCACGACCTTGCCAAGGTCGGGGTCGCGAGTTCGAGTCTCGTTTCCCGCTCCAGATTCGCAGGTCAGGTTAACCTGACGGCACATCAGTTTAAGGCGCGTTGGCAGAGTGGCTATGCAGCGGATTGCAAATCCGTGTACCTCGGTTCGACTCCGGGACGCGCCTCCAGTTACACCCTGCCCGGGTGGTGAAATCGGTAGACACAAGGGATTTAAAATCCCTCGGCTGTAAGGCTGTGCGGGTTCAAGTCCCGCCCCGGGCACCATATTTCTGCCGAAGAAAATCTAATAAAATAAAAGCAATATGCAGTAATGTCGTAACCGCCCAAGGGCGGTTTTTTTGTGCCTGCTATCTGGCGGATATGGCGACTGCAACCTCTGTTTAGCGGTATAAGCCGGCATCAGCCCCGGGAGCTGAACACCAGCTCATCATCAGTGTCACTCACCAGCACCATCCGTTGCGCCTCACCACTGGAAGAGACAAAGGTCACTTCATGGCCGATGCTGATATCATCAAAGGCGTCGGTGGGCTGTGACTGCTTCCGGATCTCCAGTACCATCCGCGAGGGGTAGGGTTTATCATTGACCGTATCAATATGATAATTGGCGGTAAAATTCAGTTCGGGTTGATCAACCACGTAAAATTGTCCTGACGGCATAGTCTTGACCTCTGCGTAATGTTGGCCATAAGTCCCGGTCGGAACAGGCTGCCTGAAACTTAAGGTTAGCTGAATAATCAATGCCTACAGGCGGCGGCACCTCTTTTTTGATTTCATACGACGGTTGCAAAAATACCTGCCGCTTGCGCTTGCCTGGTCAGAGAGTCGTACTACGCTTCTTGTTCACATAGCGCGGCTTTTCCAGGCACGCCATTCGGGCATGGTATAAAGGTATTACTGCAACTCTTAACGGGTTGACGATGCGGGTTCAACTCCTGCTGCCCGGTCCCTCTCCTGCATCTACGTTCATCTACGTTAACGCCAGCCTTATCCCTTTTGGGTTTCTGCCGATCTATCCCAATTACATCCGATTTCACTCATTTTTGCGGCCTGTGTCGAACTCTGTAACCTGTTGAAACGTCGTGGTTTACCGTATTGTGGTGGCTATTGTTTGCCGTCGCAGAGAATTAATGCCAATGATTACACCTTTCACACCTGACTTAACTGAACCGGCGGCCCCCCCGGTTATCGGTGTTGTCGCCAGCCAGTTGCTCAATCCGTATCAACAAAAAATGCTGGACGAAGTGATGCGCCAGCTTAACGCGCGCGGTCTTATCTCGGTGCTACTGAGTGCCGAAACCGACGTCACACTAACCGCACTCATCCGGCAGGCTACACCACTCGGGCTGCGTGGTTTGCTGTTACTCCCCGGTAACCGCGTTACTGATGCCTGCCATTTGCCGGTGCTTCAGATTGACGCTGAGCCTGAACTGCAGGCGGATGCACTGCGGGCGGGTGAGGTGACAGCGGAATTATTGCTTAAACAGGGGCATCAGCGGTTTGGCTTTATGCAGGCTCAGCCAGGCGAACTGGCGCAAAAACAGGGCTATCGCGCCGCCCTGCTGGCGGCGGGCATGGCGCTGAACGCCGAACTGACTGTGGGGAGTGATGATCGCGACTGCGCTTATCAGGCGATGATGTCTTACCTGAAAAAGACACGTGCTGCTGAGCGTATCCAGGCACTCTTCTGTGAAAGCGATCTGATGGCCTTTGGTGCAATGCAGGCGATTCGGGATTTTGGTCAGGGTATTCATCTGGCAGTGGCAGGTTTTGGCGATAGTGAAGAAGCCCGCAGCTCAACCTGGCATCTTACCAGCTGGTCACCTGATATCCGGCAGATCGCTGGTCGCGCGCTGGATCGCTGGCTGGGACAGCAGGCAGGCAACAGCAGTGCTGAAGAGCAGGGGCAATTACAGCGGCGTCACTCTCACGCAGGCAAAGTGCTGCCGGGTGAGATGTCAGCCTGCGGCTGCGCCTTCCGGCATTAACCAGCCCGCAACGCAGGCTGGCAGAATAATGTCAGGCCTGCGGTTGTCCTGCCGGGCCGCTGCCGCCGGGTGCGCCCACCGGCTGCTGCCCGCCAGGTGGAGGCGGTGGCGGGGCATCTCTGCCCGGTGGCGGCGGTGCACAGGCCGTAAGCGTGGCGAGGATAGCCAGTGTGGATAACAGATAAGCAGTACGTTTCATCGTAATTCCCCGATCAGGTAAGCGGAACGTTGAGTATAGAGAATTGCAACAAAACCGCCCGGACAGGGCTAAATCATCAACACGCATGGCAAATTGTCGACGATTATTTGAGACGCCTCGCAACTCGTGCATGCTGGCAATGCGTTTCAGGCTGGAGCGCGCTAAGGTAGCGCTTCATTTAAGAGGAGTCGTTATGAATGGCATGATGAAGTTCGTCCGCGGGTGGCTGGTGTTCTCTGTACTGTGGGGCGTATTCATGTGGTTTATGTCATGGCATCAGCAGGGCAAAGAGCCTGGTCTGGCGATTCTGACAAGTCTCTACGCCGGTTTAATCTACCAGGCGCTGATTACCATGGTTGGCCGCTACCGCGCGCGGCGGCAACAGGCTGAGTGAGTTCTGCTGCCGGAGAGGCAGCAGAACTGGGTTTTTAGCCGAAATTACCGGTCAGGCGCTGATGGAAGTCCGTGCTGCGTGGGTCCAGCCCCTCAATGGTCACCTCTGCACCATAACGCTGATAGCGATACTCAATGCCATCCAGCGCCGCGACGCTGGACGCATCCCAGATTTGCGCGTGCGTTAAATCGATAGTGACCTTTTTAGGGTCGTGGGCATAATCGAAATGCTCAAACAGATCGTTGCTGCTGGCGAAAAACAGCGGGCCGCGCACCACATAGCGCACCGACTCGCCATTTTCGCTCAGCTGACGCTCCGCATGAATAACGTGCGCAATACGGCGGGCAAACAGCAGCATAGCCAGGATTACCCCAGCCAGAACGCCCAGTGCCAGATTACCTGTCCAGACAGTCACCGCTACCGTCAGCACCATAATCAGCGTCTCTGACCACGGCATACGTTTCAGGGTAGCGGGTTGCAGGCTATGCCAGTTAACGGTTTTCACGGCCACTACCATCATGATCCCGGCCAGTACCACCATCGGGATTTGCGCCATAATCCGGCTCAGTCCGGTCACCAGTAACAGCAGCACCAGACCGGCGGCCACGGTGGAAACCCGGCTGCGCGCCCGGCCCAGTTCAACATTGACGATGGTCTGACCTATCATCGCGCACCCGGCGATACCACCATAAAAACCCGCCAGAATATTCGCCACGCCCAGGCCCCAGGATTCACGACGCTTACTGGAGGGGGTATCGGTCAGGTCATCGACCAGTTTGGCGGTCAGCAGCGACTCCATCAGCCCGACAAAGGCGATGCTCAGGGCCGTGGGCCAGATAATCTGCAGGGTCTGCAGGTTAAGTGGCACCAGCAGGCTGTTAAAACCGGGCAGACCGGGACTCATCGGCCCTTCATCGCCCACGTTCGGCATGCGATAGCCCATTAGCAGCGCGACGGCAGTCACTACCACAATGGCAACCAGCGGTGAAGGAACACTTTTTATCAGACGCGGCAACAACAGCACGATAGCCAGTGTGACGGCAAAGAAGATCCACACCAGTGATGACTGTCCCCAGACGTGCGGCACCTGAGCAAAGAAAATCAGCACCC
Source organism: Pantoea sp. Fr-CA_6 (assembly GCF_024520895.1). Lineage (NCBI taxonomy): Bacteria > Pseudomonadati > Pseudomonadota > Gammaproteobacteria > Enterobacterales > Erwiniaceae > Pantoea > Pantoea sp. Fr-CA_6. The sequence continues at coordinate 549,273 of NZ_JALNPO010000002.1, forward strand.
CGAGCGCATTCACAAATCCCAACATCACCGAACGGGGAATATAACGCATCATGCGCGCCAGACCGGCCACACCAAACAGAATCTGAATGACGCCGCCCATCACCACCGCAGGCAGAATATATTCAACGCCGTGCAGATGGACCATCGGCCCGATAACCAGCGCCACTGAACCCGCAGCCGCTGTTACCATCGCCGGACGTCCGCCCAGTATCGACAGGGTCAGGCAGAGCACCACGGAGGCGACGAGGCTGACTTTAGGGTCTACACCGGCAATAACGGAAAAGGAGATCACTTCAGGGATCAGCGCCAGCGCGGTAATCACCCCGGCCAGGCATTCGCGGGTCAGCAGCGCAGGCGAACGCAGAACGCGCCCTACGCTGATATCGCCCGCCACAACGTCGGTTGCGGCAATATCATTGGTTTGAGTCATAAAGGATTGCAGGCTCTTTAGTTATTTTGCTCCCGCGCGAGGGGCGGGAAGATCAGGATAAACAGTGAGGGGCAGATAGTACCGGGCGACTGGCGAAGATACCAGAAAAAGGCGGATGACTCCTTCCGTGGAGTCGATGCTACAGTGAAAAATCGTCCGGGGTTTTATGGACCACCAGTTCAAGCAGCTGTCGGTAGATATCCAGCAATTCCCTGTCGCTTTCCAGCTCCAGCCGATGAATAAGCTTTGAGATAATCGCTTTATTGTTCACTGGCATGCCTGACTGCAAAATTTCTGCAACCAGGATACCCAGCATCTCCATCTCGCTGGCGGGTTTATTGGCGGCAGGATTAAAATAATCAGCAATTTCCTGATTGGTCCGGGGAAGAATATATTGCATGTGTAAGCCCTTCAGAACAGCCCGATTCCGGTTCGGATGTCAGGACAAAAGCGATCAAAAAAACCACCGCATGGACAGATGCGATGGTACCAGTGTCACAAATTGAACAGAAAAATAACCTCTGAAGGTGGAAATCCACTGACACCTTCAGAGGCGACGCAAGTGCATCATTCGTTACAGAGTCGCATGACAACTCGTGGCAGTAAACTTATACAATGAAGCCCAATCTGTACAATCGGATTCTTTAACAAAGTGTGCTATTTGACACTTATCAGCAGCTTATAAGGACTATTCCGAAACGAAAGCTGTACAAGTAACCTGTACAAACGGCGGGGCCGAGGGGCGGGAGGGGAAAAACAGGAAGCCATGACCAGCTTCCCGCAAAAAGATTAGCTGAATAGCGCCAGTTTTGCCGTCAGCTTTCGCAGGGCTTTTTTATCGCCGACGATGGCGACGCCCAGCAGGCGCCACTGCTGACGCGGTTGCTGTCGCAGGACGGCGCTCAGCGCCTGATAATCGGTAGTGGTCTGGCCCTCTTCCGGAAACAGCACCAGATCGTATTCAGCCTGTTCGCACTGTTCCCGCAAGGCACTGAGCTGTTCATCAGTCGCGGCCAGCACCGGAATCCCGGTAGTGATCAAACCGGGAGAAGGGCGCCTGTCAGCATCCTCCAGGGTGTCGCCAACCAGCGCCGGATGTCGCTGTCCCAGGGTTAATGCCATCACGGCGGCAGCATTGGTGGCTTTGCCAGGCGGCAGAGCGGCATTGAGTATCATTACACAGCGTGGGTCTTGCATTGCGCTTCTCCTGACTAAAAAAACGCATTGTGGCAAGTGGCTTAACCCAGGTCTGGAAGATTTGTGCAGGCGTGCTGATAACGGGAAGGGGTAAGCTGGCAGGCGCGTTTGAACCAGCGGCCCAGGTGACTCTGATCGGCGAAACCCAGCGCGGCTGCCACATCGGCGACGGGCTGGCCCTGCGCCAGCTGACGACGCGCCTGGCTCAGCCGCCACTGCACCAGCCAGGCGTGGGGCGGCAAACCCCAGTGAGCCCGGAACAGACGCGATAACCGGAAGCGATCCACCTGCAGATGCTGCGCCATCTGCTCCAGACCGGGATTATCCGCATGATGGGCAATCAGCCAGTCACGCGACTGCAGTGCCAGCCGGGCATCTTTATCCGGGGGCTGAGCGGGCAGTGACCACTGCCGGTGCGGGATGAGCTGCCCAAACATCCGGTCCAGCGCCGCCTCTTTGATGATGTCGGGATGGTTGTGCCACAAGGCATCAAACGCATGCCAGACGGCATAAGCCAGTGGACGCTCGTCGCGCAGCGTGGCGGCAAAACGTAGCTCACGCAGTGAGGGTTTATCAGCCAGCATCGGAGCCAGGTGCTGCGCAATCTGCTGCGGCGAAAGATAGAGCATCCGGTAGGTAAAACCGCTTTCGTTGATGGCATCACCATCATGCAGCTCCTCCGGCTCCAGCATAAAGACCGTGCCTGGTCGGCTCTGATGCTGTTTGCGCCGTGAATGAAACTGCTGTACACCTTGCTCGGTCACGCCAATCAGATAACTGTCGTGCCAGTGAGGATCATAGGCGTGTCCGGTAAAATGGGCGCGTAGCGCCTCAATACCGCTGACGGCGTCACGGCGCAGATCGACCCAGTTTGCTGATGCCTGTTTCATGTTATCCGGCTCCCGGTTGCGGCCTCTGGACATTCTGCCGCGATCCACTAATTTTTAACAGACCGGACGCTTTTCATTGGCGTTTCGCTTTGCGTATAATAACGCCACCACTCAATTAGAACTCTTACTATTAGGCTGCTAACATTTGTCTCAGCACACGCGTACCTTTACCCACTTATTGCATCTGACCGCACATGCCTGGCGCCTGGCGGTGGATCGTCATCTTAAAGATAGCGGCTTAAGCATGAGCAGCTGGATGGCCATCGGGCTGATTGCCAGTGAGCCGCAACGCATGACCCAGACCGAGCTGGCACAGCTGCTGGGGCTGGAAGATGCCAGCATGGTACCGCTGGTGGATAGGCTGGTGAAACAGTCACTGCTGATGCGGGTACAGCCGCCAGAAGATAGACGTAAGCGTCACCTGGTGCTGACTGATAAGGGTAACGAAGCGTTCGCCAAAGTGAAAACCGAGGCTGACGCACTCCGTACTGAAATGCTGGCCGATATTGACCCTCAGGATCTGGCCGTGACCGAGCGCGTATTGCAACAACTCCTGAGCCGCATGGGAAGTATGTAGCAGTGGCAAAGCGAAATCCCTACGCTGCACGCGAGTGGTTGCCGCACGAAAAACCGATGCTGCCGGGATCGCCCTCGACGCCGCTGCATCCGATGCCAAAACGCCTGGCGTTTGGCCTGATCGGTTTACTTATCTCGCTGACCGGTGCGCTGAGTAACGCGCTGGTCACGGCGAATCTGGTCAACCTGCAGGGTACCTTTGGTGCCTGGTCGAATGAGATTGCCTGGCTGCCCGCGGTCTACGTGATGGGAAATATCTCTATTAACCTGCTGCTGGTGAAATTCCGCCAGCAGTTTGGCCTGCGTGTCTTTACCGAGGCGTTTCTGGTGCTATATGTACTGGTGGCGTTTTTCCATCTCTTCGCCAACGATCTCAGTTCGGCAATCATTGTGCGCACCGCTCACGGTATGGTGGCGGCGGCGCTCAGCTCTCTGGGCATCTACTATCAGGTACAGGCCTGGCCTGCGAAACATCGCCTGAAAGCGCTGGTGATTGGCCTGACGGTATCGCAACTGGCTATCCCGCTGGCCCGCTTATTCTCTTCGGAATTACTGCAGCTCAACGAGTGGCGCGGCCTCTATCTGTTTGAACTCGGCCTGGCGCTGATTGCGCTGGGCGGGGTACTGCTGGTGAAACTGCCACCGGGCGATCGCATCAAAACCTTTGAAAAGATGGATTTCGTCACCTTTATCCTGCTGGCACCCGGTATGGCGCTGCTGTGCGGCGTACTGACGCTGGGCCGTATTGAGTGGTGGTTTACCACGCCCTGGCTCGGTATTTGTACCGCGATCGCCCTGACGCTGATTGTCGCTGCGATCGTCATTGAGCATAACCGGCGCAACCCGCTGATCAATACCCGCTGGCTAAGCAGCGGCATGATGGTGCGGCTGGGCATTGTGATGATCATGATCCGTATCGTACTGGCGGAACAGAACACCGGCGCAATCGGCTTTCTGCAGCAGATTGGCTTGCAGAACGATCAGATGCGCGGTCTGGCGCTGGCGATCATGGCCGGGGTTATTGCGGGCATCGCCGCCAGTGCGCTGACCATCAAGCCCAATCATCTCAACTGGCCGATTGTCACCTCGCTGGTGGTGATGATTATCGCCTCGCTGATGGATGCGCAATCCAGTCCACTGACCCGCGCCAGCAATATGTATTTCAGTCAGTTTCTGCTGGGCTTCAGCAGCGCCTTTTTCATGGCGCCCGCGATGCTGATGGGCATTGGCAGCGTGGTGACTCAGCCGAAAAATCTGGTGAGCTTTGTGGTGCTGTTTGGCATGAGTCAGAACCTCGGCGGGCTGATCGGCTCGGCTATTCTTGGCACGTTTCAGGTCTGGCGGGAAAAATATCACTCCAGCCTGCTGGGCGATCAGCTCTCACTGCTCGATCCCAACGTCACCGAACGGCTCAGCCAGTATAATGCGCTGTTTAATTCGCTGGTAGGTGACGACGTTCTGCGCGGCGCGCAGAGCACCAGCCAGTTACAGGTAATCGCCACGCTGCAGGCCAACGTGCTCGCTTATAACGACACCTACCTGTTAACCGCTGCGCTGGCACTGGTCACCCTGATGTGGGTGATCTGGCGTTTGACCCGTCGTCGATATCTTGACTGGCGTCAGGCGCAATTTAACCTGCGTGAGCAGCAACAGCTGGCCGCATTACAGGAATCAACGGAGAAACAATGAGTCAGCAGGATGAGCTTCAGGCGGCGGAACGCGAACGCGCGAATCGCCGCCGTATTCTTTCTATCGCCGCAGGCAGCGGCATTGTGGTGATTGGTGTACTGGTTATTCTTTATGCCTGGCAACTCTGGCCCTTCACCAGCGCAATACAAAGCACCGAGAATGCCTATGTGCGCGGTCAGGTGACCTTTATCAGCCCGCAGGTTAATGGCTATCTCACCTCAGTCGAGGTGATCGATCTGCAGCCCGTGAAAAAAGGGCAGTTGCTGATGACGATTGACGACCGTATCTATCGCCAGCGGGTGCATCAGGCGCAGGCGCAGCTGGCGATGAAGCAGGCGGCGCTGAACAATAACCTGCAGCAGCGTCGCAGCGCAGAAGCGACCATCCAGAGCAATAAAGCGGCACTGGAGAATGCCAAAGCACAGGCGCTGAAAAGCGGCTTCGATCTGAAGCGTGTCGAAAATCTCACGGCGGATGGATCCCTGTCAGTGCGTGAGCGCGACGCCGCCCGGGCCGCAGACGCCCAGGCGCAGGCACAGGTTCGTCAGGCTGCGGCGCAGATCGCCGTTGCCCAGCAGAATCTGCAAACTGTCATCGTTAACCGTGACGCGCTGAAAGGCGATGTCGACAGCGCCCGCGCCGCGCTGGAACTGGCGGAGATCGATCTGGCGAATACCCGGATTACCGCGCCCGATGATGGCCAGCTCGGCCAGCTGGCGGTGCGCACCGGCGCCTATGTCACGGCAGGTACGCGCCTGACCTCGGTGGTGCCTAATCACAAATGGATTATCGCGAATCTGAAAGAGACCCAGCTGGCAAATATTCGTCCTGGCCTGCCGGTGACGATTCGGGTCGATGCGCTGGATGGCAAACGCTTTACGGGTCAGGTTGAATTTATCTCTCCGGCCGCAGGCTCAGAGTTCAGCGCGATTTCGCCCGACAACGCCACCGGTAACTTCGTTAAAATTGCGCAGCGCATTCCGGTTCGCATCCGCATCAATGACCAGGATATGCATCAGTTACGCCCGGGTATGTCGGTCGAAGTCAACATCGACACCGCCGCACAACCCGCCGGTGAGGGCGCGCCATGATGCGGCGCGGCTTAATGGTAAGCGCACTGGCACTCCTTCTGACCGGCTGCGCCACGCAGGTTGAAAAGGCACCGGCCTCTCTGCCGATCCCCGACGCCTGGCGCAATAGTGTCGGGCCATCTGCTGCGCCGGAGGCGGAGTGGTGGCGCGCTTTTCATGATGAAAATCTCAACCGGCTGGTGACGCAGGCGCTGCGCAATAACCCCGATATCCTCACGGCGCGATCCCGGGTTGACCAGTATCGCGCCCAGCTGCGCGCCACGCAGGGCGATAACTTTCCGACCCTGAGCGCCGGTGTGGCCGCGACCCGGGAGCGTACGCTCTCGTCAGTGACGGGCCAGCCCTATGAAACCGATATTTTTCAGGGCTTATTACAGGCGAACTACGAGGTCGATCTCTGGGGAGCACGCAGCAGCAGCATCACCGCATCGCAGGCGAGTTTAGCGGCGCAGCAGGCCGCTGCGTCTGCCGCCGAGCTGACCATCGCCAGTTCGGTGGCGTCAGGTTATCTCAACCTGTGCGCGCTGGATGAGCAGTTGCGGGTCACGGAGGCAACGCTGGCGACCCGCAACAATTCGCTGAAGCTGGCACAGCGTCAGTTTGAAACCGGCTACACCTCCAGGCTGGAGTGGATGCAGGCCGCCTCGGAATATCAGTCGGCCAAAGCGCAGATGCCTCAGTTGCAGCACCAGATCACCCAGCAGGAGAATGCGCTGAGCCTTCTGGTGGGTATGAACCCGCGCAGCATCGCCCGTCGTCAGCAGTTTGACCAGATTTCACCGCAGCGGATGCCGTCACTGCTGCCATCCGAGCTGCTCAATCGCCGTCCGGATATTGTGCAGGCTCAGCGTCAGTTACTGGCCGCAGATGCCAGCCTGGCATCATCGCGCGCTAAGCTGCTGCCTGGGCTTAACCTCACCGCGACCGGCACTCTGCAGAGTTCGGTGCTGCACCAGCTCGCGGATGATCCGTTCCGGCTGTGGAGCGTGGGCGGCAGCATCCTGGCACCGCTGCTGAACCGTGAAGCGCTGACGGCGCAGGTGGATGTCTCAATGGCGACGCGAAATCAGGCACTTTATGGCTATGAAAAAGTGGTGCGCAACGCCTTCTCGGAAGTTAACGATGCAATAGACGCTATCAGGCAGCGTGAGGCACAACTTCAGGAGCTGCAAAAGCAGGAAGCCTATGTGACGGAAGCGCTGCGCATTGCCCGCAATCGCTATCAGAACGGCTACGCCTCCTATCTGGATGAACTGGATGCGCAGCGCACCCTGTTTTCAACGCAGCTGAATCGGGTGACTGTCAAAAATAACCTGCTGCTGGCGCAGATCGATCTCTACCGCGCGCTGGGCGGTGGCTGGACACCCGCCTCCACACAGTAATCCCCAGACCGATCCAGCCGCAGCCAGAGTTTCTGCGGCCGGGATCGGCCTCTGCGCTGTCGCGGCGACTGCGTATATTCCCCGCTTTAATCCCCCAAATAACCCCCTAAAACCCATGCATACTTCTGCTTACCTGTCTTTACATTCGGTGGTATCATGCGCGGGTTTTAAGCCAGCCAGACGGAAAAGCGCACTGAAAGCTTAGCCTGCGCGAGACGGATTATCCGTTTAACTTACTGATATAAAAATAAAAGAAGGGATTCATCATGAATAAAAAAACTTTTTGCACGCTGGCCGTGGTCGCTGCGTTATTAACCGGCTGCGCGCGCACTGCGCCGATTCATAACGTGAATCAAACGCTCACTCAGCGTTACAGCGACAACCAGATGAAACTGGCGATCATTGAAGCGGGTATTGGCCGGAAATGGGTGATGACTCCCGTTTCGCCTGGCGTGATCAATGGTCGTCTGGCCCAGCGTGATTTCGTGGCGACTATTCGCATCACGTATACCAGCCAGAACTACCGCATCGATTATGTCAGCAGTGAGAACCTGAAAGCGGAGCAGGGCGAGATCCACAATAACTACAACCGCTGGATTGCCAATCTCGATCAGGATATTCAGTTACGACTCTCTGCTCTTGCCGCTCAGTAATGCGTACGCTGTCGCAATGATGTGTCGACAGCCGATCAAAGCATAAAGATCTCCGGCAGCCGGCCGACAAATCAGATGAGCTGCTATTGCTGAACCACTGAGTAACCCTCTACCGTGAAGGCCTGATGCGGAATCGGCAGAGGGTTTCCCGGACGCACTTTTTTTGCAGAGGGCCGGGATGACGCCCCGATGAACGCCGACGCCACACATATGACAAAAAGAGTGTTGAGATGAGACTCGCTTACTCACTGGTCGACTGGCAGGCTCTGGCTCCGGGATTACACGGGTGCGAGGGCTGGCAGCACTGGGCGCAACAGGGCACCGTCATAGACCCTAAAGAGGCGATGGCAAAGCCGCAATTTTTACCGATGATGACAGCACGTCGTCTGAGCGGCGGCAGTCGTGCGGCGGTAGAGTGTGGGCTGGCGCTGCTTGCGCGTCAGCAGGTTGACGCTATCGTGTTCACCAGTCGTCACGGTGAACTGGAACGTAATCTGCGTATCCTCACTACGCTGGCCGATCAGCAGTCAATGTCACCCACGGATTTTGCCATGTCGGTTCACAATTCGGCGGTCGGCAGCCTGACCATTGCAGCCAAAGCACCACTGGTCTCCACCTCAATCGCCGCCGGAGTCGACTCGTTTCAGCAGGGATTGATCGAAGTCAGCGCGCTGCATCAGGCGGGTTATCAGCAGGTACTGCTGGTCGATTTCGACGGCATCGTGCCTGACTACTATCTGCCGTGGCTGCCGGAACAGCGTGTGAACTTTCCCTATGCGGTGGCGCTGCTGCTGCGCCCGGGCGACCAGCTGTACTGCACTGGCCGTGCTGGCAGAGATGAGAGGGCAGAAACAGGGTTACCGCAGAGCCTGCGCTTTCTGCAGCAGTGGCTGGCGGAATCGCCCACCTTCAGCCTGCCGGGCGAACGCCTGACATGGCACTGGGAGAGACATCATGGCTGATTGTTCACAACCGGCGCACTACACCGGCAGCCGTATGAACTATTGCTGGCGGCTGGTGATGACGGCGGTGAGTTTTACGCTGTTTGGCATAGGCGGGCTGCTGCTGTCGCTGATTGGCTTCAACCTGCTGCTGCTGGTACAGCGCGATTCGCTGCGCCGCCGCCTCCTGGCCCGACGCGCTATCGCCTTTAGCTTCCGTTGCTTTCTGCGATTCTGCCGGATGACCGGGGTCTATGACTACCGGATTGAAGGCGCAGAGCTGCTGCAACAGGATCGCGGATGCCTGATTGTCGCCAATCATCCATCACTGATCGACTACGTGATGATCGCTTCGGTACTGCCAGAGATGGATTGTCTGGTTAAAGCCGATCTGCAAAAGAACCCCTTTATGCGGGGGGTGATCCGCGCCGCGGACTATCTGATCAACAGTGAAGCGGAGACGCTGTTGCCGGACAGCCAGCAGCGACTGGCGCGCGGCGACAATATCCTGATCTTTCCGGAAGGCACCCGCACCCGCTACGGTCATCCACTGACTCTGCAGCGCGGGGCAGCCAATATTGCGGTGCGCGCCGGATGCGATCTGCGTGTGGTTCACATCACCTGTAGCCAGCGTATGCTCGATAAACAGAGCCGCTGGTATCAGATTCCGCCGGTTAAACCGCTGTTTACCGTGCGTGTACAAACGCGAATCGACAGTCAGTCGTTTTGTGAAAGTAATCCCGATGCGCAGCCGCTGGCCGCGCGTCGCCTGACCCGCCATTTACAGCAGGCGCTGGTCCCCCAGAACAGGTAAGACGAAAACCGGTATGGATTCATTAATTAACGATATCAAACAGATGATTATCGACACGCTGAACCTTGAAGATCTCAGTCCCGATGATATAGAGACCGACGCTGCACTGTTTGGCGACGGACTGGGGCTGGACTCTATTGATGCACTGGAACTTGGCCTGGCAGTGAAAAATCGCTACGGCGTGGCGCTGTCCGCTGAGAGTGAAACCCTGCGCGCGCACTTTTTCTCTGTTGCGACGCTGGCTGCGTTCGTCAACCAACAGCGCGGCTGAAAGCGGAGACAACCTTATGATGAACAAAGAACAGATCTATCAGGAAGTGGCTTCGCTACTGACCAGCCTGTTTGAAATTGCGCCTGAGGATATCCATCCCGAGGCACGTCTGTATGAAGATCTCGAACTCGACAGCATTGACGCCGTCGATATGGTGGTTCATCTGCAAAAACGTACCGGCCGTAAGATTAAACCGGAAACCTTCCGGGCGGTGCGCACCGTGCAGGATGTGGTGGATGCCGTGGAACAACTGATGCGCGAAGACGCCTGATCCCGCCGTGCCTGCTGCTACGCTTCGCCTGCTGAATCTGCTTACGCTACTGGCCTGGCCACTGCTGGTCTGGCTGGCGCTGACCCAGCCGCGCTGGCAGGGGCTTTTCTGGCTGCTGGCGCTGCTGTTTGGCCTGCGCTGGCTGCAGCTGCGTCGTCAGCAAAACGCCATGGGCGCGGTCATGGGCTGGCTGGCGCTGCTCGGTGCACTGCTCTGTGTCAGCAGCCAGCTATTACGCACTCAGCATCTGCTGCTGTGGTATCCGGTGGCGGTCAATCTGGCGATGCTGCTGGTGTTTGGCGCCTCACTCTGGAGTGCGATGCCGCTGGTGGAACGCATCGCCCGGCTGCGTGAGCCCGTGCTTCCCCCTGCGGCAGTGCGCTATACCCGCCGCGTCACCCAAATCTGGTGCCTGTTTTTTATCGGCAACGGCAGCATGGCGATCTATACCTGTTTGCTGGGCGATCTGCGGCTCTGGACGCTGTGGAATGGCGGCATAAGTTATCTGCTAATCGCAGTGCTGATGAGCGCTGAATGGCTGGTACGTCAGCGCGTGAGGCGAAAAGCATGAGAGTGGCCGACTGGCTGACGGGAGACGATCGCGAGGTTGCCTGGCGCGGCGATCAACGTTTGATGCTCAGCGTGATGCATCGTCAGGTCGTGGCGCTCCGCCAGCGATTAGCGGTACAACCGGGCAGCCACTGGGCGCTCTGTTTTGATGACAGTTACCGTTTTTGTGTGGCGCTGCTGGCATGCTGGTATGCCAGCAAAACGCCGGTGATGCCGGGTCACTGCCGCGCCGCGCTGCTGGATGAGAGGCAGGATCGGCTGGATGGCGTGCTGTGCGACATGCCGCTGGCGGTCAGCCTGCCGCTGCTGGCGTGGGACGACGCAGAAGCGCAGGGGCCGCTGCCGCCGCTGCCGGAGAGTGCAGAACTGGTGCTCTTCACCTCGGGATCCACCGGTGCACCGCGTCAGGTAGTGAAGTCGCTGGCGGTGATGGAGCAGGAGAGTCGCTGGCTCAGCAGCCTGTGGGGCGAACCGTTGCGGGGGTGCAGGGTCATCGCCTCGGTCAGCCATCAGCATCTCTACGGTTTATCGTTTCGACTTTTCCTGCCGATGATGCTCAGGCTGCCGTTTGCCGCCCAGCCGCTATTTTACGGCGAACAGCTGGCCCAGCTTCCGCGCGACGTTCGCTATGCCTTTATCAGCAGCCCGGCCTTTTTATCGCGGCTGGACAGCACGCTGAAAGCGCCTGCCTGTGAACTGATTGTCTCTGCCGGTGGCGCACTGCGCGACTCTGATGCGGAGCAGGTCTGGCAGCGATTTGGCTGTCAGGTCAGTGAAATCTACGGCAGCACCGAAACCGGCATTCTGGCCTGGCGTCAGTGCGTTCGGGCGGAGGCGCCGTGGCGCTGCTTCCCCCAGGTCAGGCTGGAACAGATGACCCCGGATCGCTGGCAGGTCTGGTCGCCGCTGATTACTGGTGACAGCGGGCTGCAGCTCGACGATCGACTGACTATGCAACCGGACGGCGGATTTCAGCTGGCAGGACGCCACGATCGCATCGTAAAAATCGGTGACAAGCGCATCTCATTAAGCGAGATAGAGCGCCGTCTGACCGACCTGCCGGAAATAGAGGATGCCGTAGCACTGGTGGTCACGCGTCATGAGCGTCAGGCGATTGGCGTCGTGCTGGCGCTGAACAGCGCACTGGATGAGGCGGCTCTGCATCAGCGCAGGCAGCAGTGGAAACGCCAGCTGCAGCGTTGGCTGGAACCGCTGGCGATGCCGCGCTACTGGCGGATTGTGGCCACTATTCCGGTGACCACCCAAAGCAAACGCGCCTGGCCGCAAATAGAGGAACTTTTTCATGTTGCCGATTGAACGCAGCCGGGAGCTGCGGGCTGACAGCGTCACGCTGACCCTGCAGATAGATGCCGGACTCTTCTGGTTTCAGGGCCACTTTCCGCATCTGCCCATTCTGCCGGGTGTGGCTCAGCTGGACTGGGTGATGCACTACGGCGTATCACTGCTTGCGCCCGGTAAACAGTTTGCCGCCGTTGATAACATTAAATTTCAGCAGCCGGTATTACCCGACTCGCTATTGCAACTGCATCTGGACTGGGACGCTGAAAAATCCCGCCTGAGTTTCCGTTACAGCCTGCTGAAGAACGACGGCGAGCAGATCGCCAGCAGCGGGAAGATCGCGCTATGTTAAGCGCCCCGTTTTCACCCTGCGTGGTGATCCCCTGCTACAACCACGGCGCGATGATGGCGTCAGTGCTGGCACGGCTGGCACCCTTTAATCTGCCGGTAATCGTGGTGGATGATGGCAGCGATGCGGCCACACAGCTTCAGCTGGCGACGCTGCACGCCCCGCAGCTCAGCCTGCTGCGACTCGACAGCAATCAGGGTAAAGGCGCGGCGGTGATCCACGGACTGCGGGCCGCGGCGGCACGCGGCTTCACCCATGCGGTGCAGCTTGACGCGGACGGCCAGCATCAGGCGGAAGATCTGCCGCTGATGCTGGCGGAAGCGGAGCGTTATCCCGACGCGCTGATCTCCGGTCAGCCGCTCTATGACGACTCGATCCCCAAATCACGCCTTTATGGTCGCTACATCACCCACTTCTGGGTCTGGATTGAAACGCTGTCGCTGTCGATCCGCGACAGCATGTGCGGCTTCCGCGTCTATCCCCTGGCCGCGACGCTGGCGCTGTGCGATCGCCGGGCCATCGGTCAGCGCATGGATTTTGACACCGAGATCATGGTGCGGCTCTACTGGCAGGGAACCCGCAGTCGCTTTATCCCGACCCGCGTCACCTATCCGGCCAGCGGGCTGTCACACTTCGATGCGCTCTACGACAACCTGCGCATCTCCTGGATGCACACCCGGCTGTTTTTCGGCATGCTGCCGCGCATTCCTCGTCTGCTGGCGATGCGTAAACCGCCGACGCACTGGTCTGCGGAAACGGAGCGGCGCGGACAGTGGGGATTACGTTTTATGCTGGCGGTCTATCGCTACGGCGGGCGGCTGCCCTTTACGCTGCTACTCTGGCCGGTAGTGGCGGTCTACTGGCTGAGCGGTCAGCGCGCGCGACGCGCTTCCCGGCAGTGGCTGGCGCAGGTCACTGCCGCCGCGCAGCAGCAGCACATTGCGTTACCGCCACGGCTTAACAGCTACCGCCATTTCCTGCGGTTCGCCGGGGCAATGCTGGATAAAGTGGCCAGCTGGCGCGGCGATCTGCGCTGGGGACGTGATATCGATTTTGCGCCAGGCGCAGAAGCGGTGATCCGCACACCCACGCCGCAGGGCAAGCTGATTCTCGCTTCCCATCTTGGTGACATTGAAGCCTGTCGCGCGATGGCGCAGCAGGTCAGCGGACTGGTGATTAATGCGCTGGTGTTTACCGACAACGCCCGGCGTTTTCGGGCGGTGCTGGAAACCATCGCCCCGCAGGCGGGGGTGAATCTGATGCCGGTGAGCGATATCGGGCCGGAGACCGCTATCCTGCTGCAACAGAAGCTGGATGCGGGCGAATGGGTGGCGATTGTCGGGGATCGCACTGCGGTTAATCCGCAGCGCGGCGGCGAGCGGCGGGTGATCTGGAGCGACTTTCTGGGCCGCGCCGCGCCCTTTCCACAGGGGCCGTTTGTACTGGCGGCCGCGTTGCGCTGTCCGGTGCTGCTGATGTTCGCCCTGCAGCAACAGGGTAAACTGCGTATTCACTGTGAGCCTTTCGCCGATCCGCTGCTGCTGCCGCGTGCGCAACGTCAGCGGGCACTGCAACAGGCGGTCGATCGTTACGCAGCGCGGCTGGCCCATTACGCACTGCTGGCGCCGCTCGACTGGTTTAACTTTTTCGATTTCTGGACGCTGCCTGATCAACAGGCGCACCACAAGGAGTCTGACCATGACTGAACATCATGCTGAAGTCGTGCTGACCGTCTCATTCCACGACTGCGATCCCATGGGCGTGGTCTGGCACGGCAACTATTTCCGCTTTTTCGAAGTGGCGCGTGAAGCCCTGCTGCGCAGCATTAACTACAGCTATGCCGAGATGGCCGCCAGCGGCTACGTCTGGCCGGTGGTCGATACCCGGGTCAAATACCGCCAGCCACTGCGCTGCGAAGAGACGATTCGCGTCAGCGCCCGGATCACGGAATATGAGAACCGTCTGCGCATCGACTATGAAGTGCGAAATGCTGCCGGCCAGATCACCACCAAAGCGCATACTCTGCAGGTGGCGGTGGAGCAGGAGAGTCAGGCGTTGTGCTTTGTTTCACCCGATATTTTACTGGAACGTTTAGGAGTGAAAGGATGCTGAAAATTGTGCTTACCAGCCTGCTGCTGTGGGCCAGTGCCGCCAGCGCGGTCACGCTGGATCAGCTGCAGCAGCGTTTTGCCAGCCAGCCGGTGATTCGGGCAGACTTTATCCAGACGCGTACCATTTCCGGCATGCGTCAGCCGCTGGTCTCGCACGGGCAGATGCTGATCGCTCGCGAGCAGGGCTTATGGTGGCATCAGCAGACACCCTTTGTGATGACGCTGCTGCTGGATGATAAACGCATGGTGCAGAGCCTCAGCGGCCAGAAGCCTCAGGTGATCACCGCCGACAGTAACCCGCAGATGTTCCAGTTCAACCATCTCTTGCGGGCGCTGTTCCAGGCCGACCAGAAAGTGCTGAACGAGAACTTCAGCGTGGCCTTCAGCGATCGCGGCAACGGAGCCTGGACGCTGGAGCTGACGCCCAAAGCGGCGCCGCTCAACAAAATCTTCAACCGTATCTCGCTGGCGGGCAGCGCCTACCTGGACAGCATCAACCTGGATGATAAGCAGGGCGATAAAACGCAAATAGAGCTCAGCAACACCCGAATTGAACCGCCGCAGTTAAGCGACGAGGAGCAGGCGCGTTTTGCCGGGCCGTAACGATCGGCTGCTGGCCCTCCTTTGGCTGGCCCTCTGTCTGCTGCTGGCGGCTGCGCTCTCTTTTTTGCTGCCGCGCAGTCAGCTCAACAGCAGTGTGCTGGCGCTGCTGCCGCAGCAGAATCTGGGGGCGGCACCGCCTGCGCTGCAGCAGGGCTTTATGCAGCGGCTGGATCGCCAGCTGGTGTGGCTGGTTTCACCCGGTGAGCAGGACGATCCCCAGGTCGCCGCCTGGTGGCTGGCCCAGCTGCGCGCGCTGCCTGACCTGAAACAGGTGCAGGGTGATCTCGACGGGCAACAGCAGCAGCAGTGGGGCCGCTTTGCCTGGCAACACCGTAACGGCCTGATCGATGAGGTGACGCGCGACCGCTTGCAGAACGGCGGCGAGGCGCAGGCTGACTGGCTGCTGGCGCAGCTCTTTTCGGCCTTCTCTGGCGTCAGCAGCAAAGAGTTGCAGGGCGATCCCCTGATGCTGGTGCGGGGTTCGCAGCTGGCGCTGGCACAAAACGCCGGGCGCATGACGCTGCATGATGGCTGGCTGACAGTAAAAGATGCACAGGGTCAGCAGTGGTATTTTCTGCATGGCGAACTGGCGAACAACGCCTTCAGTATGCAGCAAAGTCATGCGCTGGTTACCCGACTCAGCGCGCTGGAGCAACAGCTTAAAAGCCGCTGGCCGCAGGCGAAACTGCTGACGCGTGGCACGGTGCTGTTCAGCGACAACGCCAGCCAGCGTGCGCAGCATGACGTTAAAACGCTGGGCAGTGTGACGCTGGGTGGCGTTGTCCTGCTGGTGCTGCTGGTCTTCCGCTCACTGCGCCCGCTGTTGCTGACGGTCACGTCTGTGGCCATCGGCGCGATGGCGGGCACGGTGATGACGCTGCTTTGCTTCGGTGAACTGCATCTGATGACGCTGGTGATGAGCCTGAGTATTGTCGGCATCTCTGCGGATTACACGCTCTATTATCTCACCGAGCGCATGGTTCACGGCGATCAGCAGACGCCGTGGCAGAGCCTGCGAAAAGTCCGCGGCACGCTGCTGCTGGCGCTGGCGACCACCGCCATCGCCTGGCTGCTGATGCTGCTGGCACCGTTCCCGGGGCTGCGGCAGCTGGCGGTGTTTGCCGCCAGCGGATTAACGGCCTCCTGTCTGACGGTGATTCTGATCTATCCGTGGCTGGTACGCGGATTACCGGTGCGTCCGGTGCCGCTGATGGTGCCTCTGGCGCGCTGGCTTGCCGCCTGGCGTCGCCAGCGCGGGCTGCGCGTCGGATTACCGATGGCGATGGCGATCTTCGCGCTGGCCGGTATCGCCCAGTTAAAGGTGGATGATGACATCGCCCATCTGCAAAGTGCGCCTGCGCATCTGCTGGAGCAGGATCGCCAGCTGGCAACCCTGACCGGACAGCGCGCCGATCAGACCTGGTTTGTGGTCTGGGGCGATGACGCGCAGCAGACGCTGCAGCGGCTGGAAAAACTGGCACCGGATCTGCAACAGGCGCAGCAGCAGGGCTGGCTGCAGCACTATCGTCTGCTGCCGCTGACGTCGCTGGCGCAGCAACAGCGGGATCTTCAGCTGTTGAAACAGGCAGCACCGGATATTACGGCCCGCCTGCAGCAGGCGGGTATCACGCTGCCGGCACCGGATCTGACCCCGATGCCGGTAACACCAGAGGCGTGGCTGGCGAGTCCGCTGAGTGAAGGCTGGCGACTGCTGTGGCTGACGCTGCCAGACGGGCGCAGCGGTGTTTTGATCCCCACCAGCGGCGTAAAAAACAGCGCTGCACTCGCGGAGCTGACCAAACAGCATCCGGGCGTCAGCTGGATTGACCGCAAATCAGGTTACGATTCGCTGTTCAGCTTCTGGCGCACCCTGCTGAGCGGGTTACTGGCGCTGGCGTTGCTGCTGATCACCCTGAGTTTTGTTATGCGACTGGGGTTAAAAGCGGGCTTACGCAGCGCGCTGCCGTCAGTGCTGTCGCTGGCGATGGCGCTGGCAACGCTGGGCTGGATCGGCGCGTCGCTGAACCTGTTTGCGCTGCTGGCACTGATTCTGGTGCTGGGCATTGGCATTAACTACACGCTCTTTTTCAGCAACCCGCAGGGTACGCCGCTGACCTCGTTGCTGGCGGTGTCGCTGGCGATGATTACCACCTTACTGACGCTAGGGATGCTGGTATTCAGCAGCACCAGCGCGATTGCCAGTTTTGGCACAGTGTTATGCAGCGGCATCTTCAGCGCTTTCCTGCTGTCGCCGCTGGCGATGCGACCCACCCGATCAAGGAGTAAACGATGATCCGCGCCGCTCTTATTCTGCTGACGGCTCTGCTGCTCAGCGCCTGTGCCGGACCTGCACCTGACAGCAGCCGTCCCACCGCCTGGCTGAAACCGGGCGTGAAGGTGACGCTGCCACCGCCGGGCATCCGTCCCGCCTTTCAGCAGCAGCAGTTGCTGACCGGACAGGTGAAAGGCCAGAGTCAGTCACTGCTGGTGCTGCTCAGCGCCGATGAACAGCAAATTGATCTGGCCGGACTCTCCTCAGTGGGTATTCGCCTGTTCAGCCTGCGCTACGATGCCAGCGGTATTCACACTCAGCAGCTGATGCCGCTGCCGCAGATGCCGCCTGCCAGTCAGGTGCTGGCGGATATTATGCTCAGCTACTGGCCACGGGAGCTGTGGCAAAAACAGCTGCCGCGAGGCTGGACGTTGCAGGATCAGGGGTTAAAGCGACGGCTGATCGATGCCGATGACCAGCTGGTTACCGAAATCGATTATCTGCAACGCGGTAATCAGCGCCAGCCCATCAGCATTCAGCAGCATGCGTTTGGCTATCAGATCCGCATTCAACATCTGGACGGCTCATGATTTACATCTCTGCCATCGGCATGCTGAATGCCCTGGGGAACAACACTCAGCAGATTGCGGCCAGCCTTACCAGGGGTGAGGCACCCGGCATGCAGTTGCGTCATGGCTGGCTGAGCGGCGACCGCGCCTGCTGGCTTGGCAGGGTTGAAGGCGATTTGCCATTGATTCCTGCTGCCCTGAGCGCGCACAACACCCGTAATAACCAGCTGCTGCTGGCCGCGCTGGCGCAAATCCGTCCGGCGCTCGATGCGGCGATTGCGCACTATGGTGCCAGCAGAGTGGCAATTGTGCTGGGAACCAGCACCTCGGGCGTGGATGAGGGCGATCAGCAGATTGGCGGCAGTCAGTCCGGTTATCACTATCAGATGCAGGAGCTGGGCGATCCCTCCCGTTTCCTGGCTCACTATCTGCGCCTGGATGGCCCGGCCTATACCATTTCAACCGCCTGCTCCTCCAGCGCCCGCGCCATTATCAGTGGTGAGCGGCTGATCGCGGCGGGGCTGGTGGATGTGGCGCTGGTGGGCGGTGCGGACTCGCTGAGCCGGATGCCGATCAACGGATTCGACAGCCTGGAGTCGCTCTCTGAACGTCGCTGCGCCCCTTTCAGCCGCGATCGCGACGGTATCTCGATTGGCGAAGGGGCCGCACTGATGCTGCTGACGCGGGAACCGCAGCCGCTGGCGCTACTGGGAGCTGGCGAATCGTCTGACGCCTGGCACATGTCCGCTCCCCATCCGCAGGGCGAGGGCGCTGAACGGGCGATGCGTATGGCGCTGCAACAGGCGAATCTGTTGCCAGAGCAGGTGGGTTATATCAATCTGCACGGCACTGCAACGCCGCTTAACGACCAGATGGAAGCCGCCGTGATTCAGCGCCTGTTTGGCAATGCGGTGCCGTGCAGCTCGACCAAACATCTGACCGGCCATACGCTCGGCGCGGCAGGAGTGTGTGAAGCCGCCCTCAGTGCGCTGATCCTGCAAAACAATCTGCCGCTGCCCGCGCAGGATTTCAGTGAGATGGCTGCGGATGAGACGCTGCCGGATTGCGGATTGTTATTACAGCCGCAGGCGCTGCAACGGCCGGTCATCGCCTCTAACTCCTTCGCCTTTGGCGGCAACAACACCTGTCTGATTCTGGGACGCCAACATGGTTATTAATTCTCCCGCGGCACGCTGGCTGCCGCACGCTGCGCCGATGCTGCTGCTTGATAAGCTGATCGCCGTTGATGATGAGCAGGTCCACTGTCAGGTGTCGACCTGCGCCGGTGGCGTACTGACACCGTTTCTGACGCCTCAGGGTGAACTGCCTGCCTGGTTTGGCGTGGAGATGATGGCGCAAACCGTGGGCGTCTGGTCGGGCTGGCATGCAAAGCAGGGCGGCGCCACCCTTATCCCGCCCGGCATGCTGCTGGGCGGACGCGGCTGGCGGGCAGAGCGATCCCTCTTTCCCGCCAGTGTTACGCTGGATATCAGAATGACGCTGCTGATGCGCGATGACCGCATGGGCAGCTTTGAGGGTGACATTCATTACGGCACCCAGCGGCTTGCCAGCGGTCGCCTGAATACGTATCAACCCAATGAAGCAGAATTACAGCAATTGATGTCACAAGGAAATCAGCCATGACAGATTCGGTATTAGTGACGGGCGCCAGTAAAGGGATTGGCCGCGCGATTGCGTTGCGTCTCGCCCAGGATGGCTATCAGGTTATCGTCCATTTCAACCGTGACCGCGCAGGCGCTGAGCAGTGCCTGCAGCAGATCGAAACCGCAGGCGGCAGCGGCCGTGTGCTGGGATTTGATGTGGCCGATCGGGCAGCAACCCGCGCTGCGCTGGAGGCGGATATTGAGCAACATTGCGCCTATTATGGCGTGGTAAGCAACGCCGGTATCACCCGCGATGCGGCGTTTCCTGCCCTGACGGATCAGGAGTGGGACAGCGTCATCCACACCAATCTCGACAGTTTTTACAATGTGATCCAGCCCTGCGTGATGCCGATGATCGGTCTGCGGCGCGGCGGCCGCATTATCACCCTCTCGTCGGTGTCGGGGATAATGGGCAATCGTGGTCAGGTGAACTACAGCGCGGCGAAAGCGGGCATTATTGGTGCCACTAAGGCGCTGGCGATTGAGCTGGCGAAACGCAAAATCACCGTTAACTGCATTGCGCCAGGCCTGATTGATACCGGAATGGAGGGGCTGGAACCTCAGGTGATTGAGGAAGCGATGAAGATCGTGCCGATGAAGCGCATGGGCGCGGCTGAAGAGGTCGCCGGACTGGCGAGCTATCTGATGTCCGATATTGCAGGCTACGTAACGCGTCAGGTCATTTCTATAAATGGAGGCATGCTGTGATCCAGCGGGTAGTCGTAACCGGCATGGGCGGCGTAACCGCCTTTGGTGAGTCCTGGGCTGAAGTTTCGGCACGGATCCGTGCGGGCCGCAATGCGGTGCGCTTTATGCCGGAGTGGCAGATCTACGACGGGCTGCATACGCTGCTCGGCGCACCGGTGGATGACTTTGTGCTGCCTGCGCACTACACCCGCAAGCGTATCCGCGCCATGGGCCGCGTTTCGCTGCTGGCAACGCGCGCGACCGAGCTGGCGCTGACCCAGGCGGGCCTGATTGACCATCCGGTGCTGACCAGCGGAGAAACGGGTATCGCCTACGGTTCTTCCACCGGCAGCACCGGGCCGGTCAGCGAGTTCGCCACCATGCTGACCGAAAAGCACACCAACAATATCACCGGCACCACCTATGTGCAGATGATGCCGCATACCACGGCCGTCAATGCCGGACTCTTTTTCGGCCTGCGCGGCCGGGTGATCCCGACCTCCAGCGCCTGTACCTCTGGCAGCCAGGCGATTGGCTATGCCTGGGAAGCGATTCGTCACGGGTATCAGACGGTGATGGTGGCTGGCGGCGCAGAAGAGCTCTGTCCGTCGGAAGCCGCGGTGTTTGACACCCTGTTTGCCACCAGTCAGCGTAATGACGCACCGCACACCACGCCTGCACCTTTTGATCAGCAGCGCGATGGTCTGGTAATTGGCGAAGGGGCGGGCACGCTGATCCTTGAGTCGCTGGAACATGCCCTGGCACGCGGTGCAACGATCTACGCCGAGATCACCGGTTTTCATACCAACTGCGATGCCGCCCATATTACTCAGCCGCAGCGGGAAACCATGCAGATTTGCATCGAGCGGGCGTTGCAAAGCGCCGGTATCACGGCCGCAGACGTTGGTTATGTGAATGCGCACGGCACCGCCACTGAACGGGGTGATATGGCCGAAAGTCTGGCGACGGCGGCGGTGTTTGGCGAAACGACGCCGATCTCTTCGCTGAAGTCCTATTTTGGCCATACGCTGGGTGCCTGTGGGGCGCTGGAAGCCTGGATGAGCATTGAGATGATGCGGGAAGGGTGGTTTGCGCCAACCCTGAACCTGACGCAACCGGCAGCAGATGGCGGCCAGCTGGATTACATCATGGGTGAGCCGCGTGAGATTGAAACCGACTATATCCAGAGCAACAACTTTGCCTTTGGTGGCATTAACACTTCATTGATCTTCAAACGCTGGCGCGGCGTCTGATCTCAGGCCCGTGCCGCGCTGGCACGGGCCAGTTTATTTTTCGGACGAAAGAACCGGACGATAATCAGCCTTTCATCTACACTGTCACTCACCGCATCACTCCCGGCGGCCCATGTTTTTCACAGGATAGTTATGTCTTTACCCTTGCCACCCGACGATCACGATGAGCCAATTCGCCAGTCACTTGACGATGCGCACTTTGCGATAGTGGTGCTTGCGGTGACCTCGGTAACGCTTATAATCTTTGTCCTGATGATTACGCTCTGGATGAGCTGACACGCACAGGGATTCAACGGATTGAATAAGGAGAAGGCGATGGACTCCGGAGATGACAAATTAATCGCAATTATCGGTTTGCTGGCGGCCTGCCTGATCGGGGTGACCTTCCTGTTTACCATGGTCTGGCTGACCGACGTACGTCATCCTGCCGATCCCTCTCTCGACGTTCGCTCCTGTTACCCTAAAAAGCCACCTTCTCAGCACGTCTGATTTCGTGTCGCAAACTTAATCTGCTGACTGCGCAATATCAGCGCCAGCGGCTCATGCAGATTACGGTTGCCATTGGGATCGGCTAATCCCAGCAGCGGGCCAGGGGAACGCCGGTCATCGGCCCAGGCGGGATACTCCACTACCGGATAGAGCGAAATCCCCTCCACCGCAATGCCCTGATCCAGCGCCACCGCCACGTTTTCACTGATCTCCTGCAGCCAGGGGGCGCGCGCTTCACCCTCAGCGCCAGTTTCAGCAATCAGCATCGGACGTTGGTAGCGCTGCCAGCACTGCGCCAGCAGAATATGCAGCGGCACACGCTCCGGATCCTCCAGCGACATCGGCTGGTCGGGGAAAAACCAGTGGTTATCGGGATAGTAGTTCAGGCCGAGGATATCCAGGCAATCTTCACTGCCGCCTAGCTCCTTATCGACGCGACCGGCCAGCATGTCCCAGGCTTCGAACTGCGCCTGATGCTGCGCATCGGCATAGGGTTTGCTGTCCGGATTATCGGGATGATGAGCGATCTGCACCAGCGGGTCAGTCAGCACAAAGCGCGCCTCCGGATAGACCTCGCGAATGGCATGTATCGCCGCCAGCGAGGCGCGAACCAGCTGGCGCTTCAGCTCTTTACCACGCTGCGCCGCATGAGGATTAAACCAGGCCACATCCGCCCCGGCCCATGACCAGAATGAGATTTGATTAACCGGTGTAAAGAAGGGGCGTTCGATGCCCTGATCGCGCATCAGTTGTGCCATCGCGCGAGCGAAACGACTAAAATGGTCAACAAATTCGGCTTTCCAGATATTAAGATGATCGGGATAACCGAAATGAGCCAGCTCCCAGATGATCTCCATCTGCTGACGTCGCGCGGCGTCGACCATCGGCAGAAAGCTCTGCCAGTCATACTGGCCAGGGATCTTTTCGATCAGATGCCAGCGCGCACCGTCGCGGGCGGTGAGCAGATGCTGCTCAGCCAGGGCGGCATAATCTTTTTCCAGCAGCATATCGTGTCCGCTGCTGATCACCATATCCAGCCGTTTACCGGGCGTACGGCAGGCAGTGGAACAGGGGAAACTGCCCTGGAAAAAGCTGCGAAACAGGCTGGGATGATAGCGCTGGCGGGCATCTGTAAGGGATTGATGAGACATATTCCTCTCCTGCCGGGATAATACCGGTCACAGATCGTCCGGTTAAGTCTAGACTAAAAAACGCCCGTGACCCCTCACTAACTCAGAACAGAGGAATAGCATCAGAGGTCGGACCGGGGAATAATAAAAATAACTGCATTTTACAGGGAAATGTCATGACCGAAGCGTTTGAGCTCTCCCAGCCATTGGAACGGTCCAGCTGGCTGGAAACACAGCTGGAGCCAGAGTGTCTGCGCCATCCGGGTCTGAGCGGCGTCCATCAGCTGAGCGACGGGCTGGATGCTTTTGCTGCCCGCTATCTGCTGATGCAAAAAGCGGAGCGTTCACTCGATATCCAGTATTACATCTGGCAAAACGATCTCTCTGGCCGGTTGCTGTTCAGCGCCGTGCTGGAAGCTGCCCGACGCGGGGTGAAAGTGCGGCTGCTGCTGGATGACAACAATACGCCGGGCCTGGACGACACGCTGGCCCAGCTTAACCGCCATCCCAATATTGAGGTGCGGCTGTTTAATCCGTTCTCGTTTCGCACCCTGCGCGCGCTGGGTTATCTCACCGACTTTGCCCGTCTGAACCGCCGCATGCACAACAAAAGCTTTACGGTGGATGGCGTCACGACCGTGGTCGGTGGGCGCAATATCGGCGACGAATATTTCGGCACCGGCAATGAACCGCTGTTTGCCGATCTCGACGTCATGGCAATAGGCCCGGTGGTTAAAGAAGTCGCAGAGGATTTTGAGCGCTACTGGCGCAGCAAGCCGGTCTCGCCGCTGCAGCAGGTGCTGGATGAAGAGGAGCCGGAAGAGGACAGTGTGAGTCTGCCAGCAGAGTGGCGTCACAGTGAACCGGTGCAGCGCTATCTTCAGCGGCTGGAAAATTCTTCGCTGCTACAGGAGCTGGAAGAGGGCACGCTGGCTCTGACCTGGGCAAAAGCGCGCCTGCTGAGCGATGATCCGCGTAAAGGGCTGGGCAAAGCGCGTGCCAGAAGCCTGCTGCCGCAGCGAATGCTGGAGGTGATAGGCACGCCGCAAAAGCAGTTCGACATCATCTCGGCCTATTTCGTGCCGACCCGCGCAGGGGTCGCTCAGCTGCTGTCGCTGAAGCGCAAAGGGGTAAAAATTGCCATTCTGACCAATTCGCTGGCGGCTAACGATGTGTCGATTGTCCATGCCGGCTACGCTAAGTGGCGCAAAAAATTGCTGCGTCATGGTATTGCGCTCTATGAGCTGAAACCGCAGGCGGGCGTGCCTGATGCCCCGCACGACCGGGGATTAACCGGTAACTCCGGCTCCAGCCTGCATGCCAAAACCTTCTCAGTGGATCAACAGACGCTGTTTATCGGCTCGTTTAACTTCGATCCCCGTTCAGCGGTGCTGAATACGGAAATGGGACTGGTGATTGAGAGTGCGGCGCTCGCCGGAGAGACGCATCAGCGTTTCAGCCAGTCAATGCGCGATCGGGCATGGACGCTGCGGCTGGATAAGTGGGGCAGGGTAAACTGGCTGGAGTATCCGGATGAGCCGCAGCAGATTGTGCATAAACACGAGCCGGGCTGCTCCTGGTGGCAACGGCTGCAGGTGCGGTTAGTGTGGCGGTTGCCGATTGAGTGGCTGCTTTAAGCTGGACCTTGCCTGGGTACAGGCGCTGGCTCAGGAAGCATACGCCCTCCGCAAAGACGCAAAACCCGCCATCCCTGGCCCGCTATGCTTTGCTACTGGCGTATGCTCCCATCGCTTTAAACTCTTAAGCTGTCTGTGAGACATATCATTTATAGCCTGACCTCACTTATGGCCCGAGGTTACTGATCGCCTGTCATTGTGCTTGTTTACGCTCAAATTTCCCCGAGAAAAGGAACCGCAGCAGCGGGATACGCAGGTGAATCTCATACAGCAGAAACGCGATGCCAAACACCATCAGCAGGCCAACGAAGAAGCCCAGGGTGTTGTTTTCAATCCGTGGCGTCACGTAAATGCCATACAGCAGCGTCAGCGGATGGTGCACCAGATAGATAAACAGTGATGCATTGACCAGATACATAATGCGCGGCGAATGCGAATTCAGCAGCTTATGACCAAAGCAGAAGCAGACGTTCAGCATGCAAAGGCCCATCAGCGTCGAGATAATCGCATCAAGCTCATACAACCAGCCCTCACCGCTGCTCAGTCGCTGGTTGGCGCAATAGGCCGCAAACATCAGCAGCGCACCGACCCACATCACCAGATTGAAGCGGACAAACAGCTGCTTCAGCGGCGGATGTTTCCACGCCAGCGCTCCCAGCATA
The DNA here is from genome assembly GCF_024520895.1 of Pantoea sp. Fr-CA_6. NCBI lineage: Bacteria > Pseudomonadati > Pseudomonadota > Gammaproteobacteria > Enterobacterales > Erwiniaceae > Pantoea > Pantoea sp. Fr-CA_6. Next base: position 574,773 of record NZ_JALNPO010000002.1, read on the forward strand.
AAGAACGGCAGATAGAAGAGCGTCTGCATCACAATGATGCTAAACAAACCATCCATCAGCCACGCAGGCTGGAAAATAAACACCAGACGCCGGAACACGCACCAGAGCAGCGCCCACGCCAGTACGCCCGCCGTCAGCGATCCCCAGCCAACCCGCGAATAATCAATGGTGCGATGCTGATCGCGCAGCCAGCGGAAGGTCACCATCCCCAGCGTGGTCAGCATCACCAGCACCACCAGGAACCACAGGTGTGAAATCAGCTCCCACATCAGGTTATTAAACTTCTGGTACGGGGTGAAGCGGGGCCAGTCAGCCAGCTTATCCGTCCACTCTTTCAGCATAAAAAATTGCGGCAGCGTCAGCAGCGGAATGGCGGTCAGCAGCGGGATACCTACCCGTTCCAGACGCACCTTCAGGAAGCGACGTGGCTGATAGCGCAGATAAAGCATGTAGGAGAAATAGCCCGAAATGACGAAAAACACCTGCATACGAAACGCATGAATAAAATCATTCAGCAGCGTCAGCCATAACGACGCTTCATGACTGTTTACTGCCCATTTCTGCGCGGAGTAGATGAGGGAAACGTGAAACGGCACCCCCAGTAACATCAGATAGGCGCGGATGGAGTCGAGGAAGTATTCACGTTCAGGTTTTACAGTACTCATAAAGTTCCAGTTCGTTAGTACGTTTGACCGGTTTCACCCTGAAACCGGATTATGCTCTGTGAAAATTCTACCTGGGATAAACCAGGTATACTATCAGTGGAATCCGTAGTGTCTAATTGTCCTAAAAGCAGGGTTAAGCCTGACGAAATGCGGGAACAATGTTGCGCATAAGCTGTCGGAAAACCGAATAATCCTTTAAGATAAACGGGTTTGATTTAAGCACACGAAAGGGGGGGATGTGCTGACTAAAGAAAAAAATAAAGCCGGACTGATGAAGGTACGCTGGATTGGTACTGCAGTTCTGCTGGCGTTGTACGCCAATAACAGTTGGGCGTTTAACATCGACGATGTTGCCAGACAAGCCAAAGCGTTGGCAGGGAAAAGCTTCGAAGCGCCTAAAAGCAATTTACCCTCTCAATTTCGTGAAATGAAATTTGCTGATTATCAGCAGATCCAGTTTAACCACGATAAAGCGTATTGGGGCAAACTGCGCACGCCGTTCAAGCTGGAGTTCTATCATCAGGGAATGTATTTCGATACCCCGGTGCAGATCAACGAAGTGACCGCCAGCGCGGTGCGCGAGATTAAATACAACCCCGATTATTTTAATTTCGGTAATGTAAAACATGACGCGGATGCGGTAAAAAACCTCGGTTTTGCCGGTTTCAAAGTACTTTACCCACTCAACAACAAGGGTAAAAACGATGAGATCGCCAGCTTCCTGGGCGCGAGCTATTTCCGTGTCATCGGTGCCGGTCAGGTTTATGGCCTGTCGGCGCGTGGACTTGCCATCGATACGGCGCTGCCGTCCGGTGAAGAGTTCCCGCGCTTTAAAGAGTTCTGGATTCAGCGTCCTAAACCACAGGACAAACAGCTGGTGATCTACGCACTGCTCGATTCGCCGCGTGCGGCGGGTGCGTATCGCTTTGTGCTGCATCCGGGTGACGCTTCAACGGTTGATGTGCAGTCAAAAGTTTACCTGCGTGATAACGTCGGCAAACTGGGTGTTGCACCGCTGACCAGTATGTTCCTGTTTGGTCAGAACCAGCCATCTACGGTGAACAACTTCCGTCCGGCACTGCACGACTCTGACGGTCTCTCTATCCACAACGGCAACGGGGAGTGGATTTGGCGTCCGCTGAACAACCCGCGTCATCTGGCAGTGAGCACCTTCACCATCGAGAATCCGAAAGGGTTTGGTCTGCTGCAGCGTGGGCGTGACTTTAACAACTATCAGGATCTTGATGACCGCTATGATCTCCGTCCAAGCGGCTGGGTTGAGCCAATAGGCGACTGGGGTAAAGGCCGGGTTGAACTGGTTGAAATCCCGACGGCAGATGAAACCAACGACAACATCGTTGCGTTCTGGACGCCGGAGACGCTGCCAGAGCCTGGCAAAGAGATGAACTTCAAATATCGTCTGCACTTCTCGCGCGACGAAAACCAGCTGCACTCCGACGATACGGCCTGGGTCAAAAATACCCTGCGTTCAGCGGGTGACGTGAAGCAGTCTAATCTGGTGCGTCAGCCGGATGGCACCGTGGCTTTCACCATCGACTTCGTGGGTAAAGACATGAGCAAGATGGCGGAAAACAGTCAGGTGGCACCGCAGGTCAGCGTGGGTAAAAATGCTGATGTGGTTGAGCAGAGCGTACGTTATAACCCGGTCACCAAAGGCTGGCGTCTGGTGTTGCGTCTGCGTGTGAAAGATGCCAAACAGTCCACCGAAATGCGTGCGGCCTTGGTTAGCGGCGACAAGACATTGACGGAAACCTGGAGCTATCAGTTACCTGCCAATGAATAAATCGACTTTTACACCTCAACGTTATGTGGAATCTCTGCCGCTGGATGCGGCAGGGAAGGCCCGCCTGAGCGTCTCATTGCAGAATGCCAGCGAGTTCCACTTCATCCATGATGTGCTGGGCAGGGATGTCGCAGCCAGTGACCGTCCCGACGATGCGCCGTTAAAATCGGTCTCATCGCGGGTTGAAATGGCCTGGCCCGATTCGCTGGCCGAAGGTCAGCAGTTGGGTAAAGATTACCTCGACCGCACCACGCTGAAGGCGATGCCGAAGGTCAAACGCTCACTGATGTTCCCGGAAGCCTGGCGTACCAATCCGGTCGCCCGTGCATGGGACTCACTGCGTGGACACAAATCGGTGCCGCGTTATAGCAATGCCGAAGAGCGGCGTGCCGAGGAGAAGTGGCGTCATGTCGGTTCAATTCGACGCTACATTCTGTTGATCCTGACCATTTTCCAGACCGTGGTCGCCACCTGGTACATGAAGAGTATTCTGCCGTATCAGGGCTGGACGCTTCTGGATCCGATGGAGATGATCAATCAGAACTGGCAGCAGTCAGTGATGCAGATCCTGCCTTATTTGTTGCAGACCGGCATCCTGTTCCTGTTCGCCATACTTTTCTGCTGGGTCTCTGCCGGTTTCTGGACGGCGTTGATGGGCTTCCTGCAGCTGCTGATTGGACGTGATAAATACAGTATCTCTTACTCAACGGTCGGAGATGAACCGCTTAACCCGGAACATCGTACCGCGCTGATTATGCCGATCTGTAATGAAGACGTTGAGCGTGTTTACGCCGGTCTGCGTGCGACCTGGGAGTCGGTGGTTCGTACCGGTAACGCTGAACACTTCGACGTCTACATCCTCAGCGACAGTTACGATGCGGATATCGCGATTGCCGAACAGAAAGCCTGGATGGAACTGGTGCGGGATGTTGGCGGGGCAGGCAAGATTTTCTATCGCCGTCGTCGTCGTCGCGTGAAGCGTAAAAGCGGAAACATCGATGACTTCTGCCGTCGCTGGGGCAGCAACTACAGCTACATGGTGGTGCTGGATGCCGATAGCGTCATGAGCGGAGAGTGTCTCACCGGTCTGGTGCGCATGATGGATGCCAACCCGAATGCCGGGATCATCCAGTCGTCGCCGAAAGCATCGGGTATGGATACGCTTTATGCGCGCTGTCAGCAGTTTGCGACCCGCGTCTACGGTCCGTTATTTACCGCCGGTCTGCACTTCTGGCAGCTGGGCGAGTCTCACTACTGGGGTCACAACGCCATTATCCGCGTGAAACCCTTTATTGAGCACTGTGCCCTGGCACCGTTACCGGGAGAAGGCTCCTTTGCGGGTTCAATCATGTCGCATGACTTCGTAGAAGCTGCGCTGATGCGTCGTGCCGGTTGGGGCGTCTGGATTGCCTATGACCTGCCGGGATCCTATGAAGAACTGCCACCGAACCTGCTGGATGAGCTGAAACGTGACCGCCGCTGGTGTCACGGCAACCTGATGAACTTCCGCCTGTTCCTGGTGAAAGGGATGCACCCGGTACACCGTGCGGTGTTCCTGACGGGTGTGATGTCCTACCTCTCGGCTCCGCTATGGTTTATGTTCCTGGCGCTCTCCACTGCCCTGCAGGTAGTGCATACGCTGATGGAACCGACCTACTTCCTGCAACCGCGGCAGCTCTTCCCGGTCTGGCCGCAGTGGCGTCCGGAACTGGCAATAGCGCTGTTCTCAACCACCATGGTGCTGCTGTTCCTGCCGAAAATGCTGAGTGTCGTGTTGATCTGGTTTAAAGGATCGAAGGCCTACGGCGGACCTCTGCGGCTGCTGGCTTCACTGGTGCTGGAAACGCTGTTCTCGGTGCTGCTGGCACCAGTGCGTATGCTGTTCCATACGGTGTTTGTGGTCAGCGCCTTCCTCGGCTGGGAAGTGGTGTGGAACTCACCGCAGCGTGATGACGATGCGACACCGTGGAGCGAGGCGTTTAAACGTCACGGTTCGCAGATGGCATTGGGTCTGGTGTGGGCGATTGGTATGGGACTGCTGGATCTTAACTTCCTGTGGTGGCTGGCACCGATCGTCTTCTCACTGATTCTGTCGCCGTTTGTCTCGGTCATGTCGAGCCGCGCAACGCTGGGCATTAAGAGCAAGAAAGCGAAGCTGTTCCTGATCCCGGAAGAGTACTCACCGCCGCAGGAGCTGGTGGATACCGATCGCTATGTGGTACTGAACCGTGAGCGCGCGCTGGAAAATGGCTTTATGCATGCCTTATTCCATCCTGCCTTCAACGCGCTGGCAACGGCACTGGCCACATCGCGCCACAAGCAGAGTCAGTTACTGGACTATGCGCGTGACCGTCGGGTTGATCAGGCGCTGAGCGATGCGCCGGATAAACTGGGCCGCGAACAGCGTCTGCAGTTGATCAGCGATCCGGTGGTGCTGGCCCGTGTTCATACCCGACTGTGGGAAGATGCGGACAAGTATCATCAGTGGGTTGAGAGTTATCAAAAACTCACGCTCAACCCCAACGCGCTGGCAAACAACGCGTAATCTGAAAAAGCGGCAGCGATGCCGCTTTTTTTATCGGATTAAAACAGCGATTTGCTGATAAATTTATTGCTGGCAGTCACCGCGAGCAGCGCGTGACGATCTCAATGGCTGTTTCTTCATGGCGGATATGTGTGGTGAAAGGGTGCTTAAAGGCGGGTGTTATCGTCGCGGCTGTACTCTGCTTAAGCGGATGCGGCAGTATTATCAGCCGTACCATTCCCGGGCAGGGGCACGGTAATCAGTACTATCCCGGCGTACAGTGGGATGTTCGCGACAGCGGATGGCGGGTCCTGACGATCCTCGACCTGCCGCTGTCGCTGGTGGTTGATACCCTGTTGTTACCGGTGGATGCCAGCCACGGTCCTTACGAGTAACTGCGATCGGAATCGCTGTTATCATCTTCCCACTCTTGCGCGGCAGCTTCACCCTCTTCGGTGTCCAGCGGCGGCTCCAGCTGGAACTCGCCGTCATCCCACTCGTGCAGGGTATTTTCTGCTAACCACTCCTGACGTAGTTCAACTTCGTCAAAATCTGCATCAAAAATGGCCTGTGCCGCTTCACCGCTACGGTAAGGCAGACATTCGCCTGCTTCACCTTCTTCTGCCATGAATTCAGCCTGCCACATGATATCGCCATCCTGCATCACATACTTTTGCAGACCAAACTGGCTGATTGATGCGTCCCCTTCCTCGAGCTCCGGGTGGTTAGCGAGGAACTCTTCACGTGCAGCATCGATGGCTTCCTCTAAGGTACTGTACATGCTCATCGCTCTTCTCCTTCACGGGTCTATGACTATGGATTTATTTGATTTCAGTGAAGGATAGACGAAATCTGAAGGAGGGAAAGGTCAGGCCGGTGCAACTGGCGGGAAATAAGCCATTTCCCGCCAGTCAGGGTCAGATCATCTTTTGCGGGAAATGCAAAACCGGTTGAACGGACTCATGAATCACGGGTGCTGAGTAGCGGATACAACATTTTATACATGGCTTAACTTTCTTAAAATTAATTCTGGCGATGGAGAGGGCCTGACTCAGATTATATAACGTGCCGATAAATATGACCTCTTCTTTATCAGGCATACGCTTGCACCCTTTACGATGAAGAAAGTGATAATTTTCCTGATCGGTACCGATTGTAACGTAATAGTAGAGACCTTTGTTCATATTAACTGTCCCATTAGAGGTTTGCTGTGTTGTCTTTTTTATAATTCTGGCCAGAGCCGTTAAAGGCCTGACTGTTACAAACGAAACTACCGATAAGCATTAATGAGTTCAAATTCCATAATGGTCTATCGGGGTGTTAAAAAAATGTAAAATGGAATATAAGCTAAATCAGTAAGGCAATCGCTTGTAAAATAAGTTAATTTTTATCGATTCATAAGCGGTGAGACACCGTTAAGACCGGCTAAATAGGATTAGGCCTGGCGTGCAGAATAATCAGCGCCATAACAGATTTAAGAGCACTCGCTGCAATATTAATTAATAAATAGCGAAACAGGCTGAATGCCGCCTGCCGTCCTGTTAATTGATTAGCTTTTTTAAATTTAAACAGAGAGAAATTATATTATGAATATAGGTGTTTATTAATTACTGGACCTGCGGTTTCGCTTACAGGCTGAGTCAGCCATGAGTGATTTATTTAGCAGGGGAGTAAAACGCGCTAAATGCCTGACAGACATTTAGCGCGAACAGATTAATAACGGGAGGGTTCGCCCTCGGGGCGCGTTTTAAAGCGGCGGTGGAGCCACATATATTGTTCAGGTGCCAGCAGCACACCCTCTTCAACAACCTGATTCATTCTGGTTGCGGTTGCGACATCACTTTCCAGCGTAAATTCGCCGCTGATGTCAGGCAGTATCATCAGTTCATAGCCGCGACCCCCAGGCAGACGACGCGGCACAAAAGGGATGACAGCCGGTTTACCGGTGCGGATCAGCAGATGGGTGCCCACCGTTGTGGCTGCTTTTTCCACGCCAAAGAAGGGGACAAAGACGCTGCTGCGCGGGCCATAATCGTGGTCGGGCGCATACCAGATAATGTCACCCTGTTTCAGTGCGCGGATCATTCCTTTGAGATCTTTACGATCGAGCATGCTTTTATTTGACCGCATCCGACCTTTGACCTGAAGCCAGTCGATCAGTTTGTTGTCATTCGGGCGATAGACGCCAATGCCAGGGTTATGGATACCAAACATGCGTGCACCAATCTCCAGCGTCAGAAAGTGCATGCCGATAAGCAGCACGCCGCGCTGGCTATCGCGCGCCTGCTGAATATGCTCCAGCCCCGAAGGCGTATGCCATTTATTGATGCGCCAGTCAGGCCAGAACCACGCCATACCGGTCTCAATTAATCCCATGCCGACCGATTCGAAATTGTGTTTAACCATCGCTTCGCGTTCATTTTCCGGCATATCCGGAAAACTTAATTCCAGATTACGCCGGGAAATACTGACGCGGTGTTTCATAAAACGCATCCCAATGCGGCCAATATTACAGCCGAGAACATAAAGCAGGGGATAAGGAAGTAGCACCAAAAGATAAAGAGAAGCGACACCCAGCCAGGTCAGCCAATAGCGCGGGTGAAGCAGTTCTCGTGAAAACTGAGGCAACTGAGTCATGTGAAGGTTAATTTTCCTGCGTCGCGCACCGTGCGGTGCTGATATCTCGTTGATTTACACCATTGTGCCAGTTTTTGACGTGCGCTTAAATATCACTATCGGAACGTGCCATCAATGAACAAAGGTTAATAGTCCAATGTTGCTGCAAAAAACGGCAACAGGCGATCAATCTGGTCACTGGCCTTTGCATCCCGGTGAAATCAGGTATCATGTGCGCGCTAAATTTCTTCTATTGATAACAGGACGAACACCATGCCAGTGTTACATAACCTCGTTTCCAATAAAGAGCTGAAGGCGCGCATGCTGGCTGAAACCGAGCCGCGCACCACTGTCTCTTTTTATAAATATTTCCAGATTGCCGATCCCAAAGCATTCCGTGACGCGCTCTATCTTGGCCTGACAGCTCTTAAGGTCTTTGGTCGCGTCTACGTGGCCCACGAAGGCATCAATGCGCAGATTAGCGTGCCAGCCAGCCAGTATGAAAAGATGAAAGAATGGCTATATGGCTTTGATCCGGCGCTGAACAACCTGCGGATGAATATTGCGCTGGATGATGATGGTAAATCGTTCTGGGTGCTGCGTCTGAAAGTACGCGACCGCATTGTCGCGGACGGTATCGAAGACGACAGTTTTGATGCCAGCGATGTGGGTCAGTATCTTAAAGCGGCGGACGTAAACGCCATGCTGGACGATCCTGACGCCCTGTTCGTGGATATGCGTAACCACTACGAATATGAAGTGGGTCGCTTTGATAATGCGCTGGAAGTGCCTGCTGACACCTTCCGCGATCAGCTGCCGATGGCGGTTGAGATGCTGCAGGATCAGAAAGACAAAAAGATCGTGATGTACTGCACCGGCGGGATCCGCTGTGAAAAGGCCAGTGCCTGGATGCGGCACAACGGCTTTGAAGATGTCTATCACATTGAGGGCGGTATCATCGAGTATGCCCGACGTGCCCGTGAGCAGGGATTACCGGTACGTTTCAAAGGCAAAAACTTTGTTTTTGATGAGCGGATGGGTGAGCGGATCTCTGACGATGTGTTGTCGAACTGTCATCAGTGCGGCGAACCCTGTGATACCCACGTTAATTGTGTCAATGACGGTTGTCATCTGCTGTTTATTCAGTGCAAAAGCTGCGCGGAGAAGTTTGAGAACTGCTGTAGCCCGATCTGCCAGGAAGAGGCGAAGCTCTCACCGGAAGAGCAGCGCGCGCGTCGGGCAGGACGTGAAAATGGCAACAAAATCTTTAACAAGTCGCGTGGCCTGTTAAACATGACCATTCCCTCGCCGCTGAAGAAATAAGCGTGGCCGCCTGAAGTCAGCTTCAGGCGGCTTGCTGTTTTACTGGCGTACACCCTCAACCGAGATCATCAGCTGAACCTTCTGCGAAGCTGGCCCCAGATCTTTGGTGATGTTGAAATCTTTCAGTGCAATTTCCCCTTCAGCCTCAAAGCCAGCGCGGTAGCCGCCCCACGGATCTTTACCTTCACCCAGCATTTTCGCCTCGAGCGTTACCGGTTTGGTCACGCCATTCAGCGTAAGATCGCCAGTAATCTTCAGCTCATCACCCTCTTTTTCCACCGCTGTGGATTTGAACGTGGCCTGCGGGTTTTTGCTGGTGTTCAGGAAGTCGGCACTGCGCAGGTGCTTGTCACGTTCAGCATGGTTAGTATCGATGCTGCTGGTGTTAATGGTGACGTCGACTTTATCTGCGGCAGGATTCTTCTCATCAAAGGTAAAGCGGCCATCAAAATCCTTAAAGGTGCCGTAGAGCCAGCTGTAACCCAGATGCTGGATACGGAACTGAATAAAGGCGTGCTGGCCCTCTTTATCGATTTTGTAGTCAGCGGCAGAGGCGGTGAGTGAGCCGAGCAGCAGACTGGCACCGGTCATCGCCAGCAGGGTCTTTTTAAACATATTATTTATCCTTTTCAGAGGGAGAGGTGAAACGCAAACCCGACATCCGTTTTAAAGTGATATCGCGATCGATAAAGTGATGTTTTACCGCAGCCAGCCCATGCAGCAGTGACAGGACCACAACCGTCCAGGCCAGCCAGAGGTGAATGTCGCCTGCAAGATCAGCCTGTTCGCCAGCACCGCTGAACAGCGCGGGCAGGGTAAACCAGCTGAATACTGAGATGGGTTTGCCATCGGCGGTGGAGATCAGATAGCCGCTGATCAGAATCGCCAGCAGCAGGGTATACAGTAACAGGTGGGCCACCACCGAACTGATGCGTACCAGCGGGGAATAACTGCTAAGCGGTTTTGGCGGCGGTGAAATAACGCGCCACAGCAGGCGAACGATCAGCGTCAGCAACAGGATCACGCCGATGCTTTTATGGATCTCAGGCGCGTCGTGATACCAGCTGTCGTAATAGCCGAGGCCGACCATCCATAATCCCAGCGCAAACATGGCGTAAATCGCCAGCGCCATCGACCAGTGCAGCAGCACGGCAACCAGGCCAAACTGATGAGATGAATTACGTAATAACATAATGGGGTTTTCATGAAGTAATAATCTGAAATAAGCATCCACATTATGAAATATAAAAGCAATCATCCTTACGCTTCTATAACTTTAATTTTATATTGTGAAAAGGTTGAATAAATCAGGTGCGAAATGCGCAATATTACTGAATGAGTTATTTCTGAGGCGCTGGTCGTCAACTAAAAAAAGCCGGAATTAACCAAAAGGGCGAAATATATTCTGACTTTATGTCAATAATAGTCAATTTTCGTCAAAGTCTGTCAGTCGGGCGGCATCAGGCTGATACCACCCTTTATCAGAGTCAGAAACGTGAGAGGCGGAAGGGTGTCAGATCAAAAGAGAACGGTTTTTGCTGGGCAAATTCTGCAGCCAGTTCGCCCAATACGCTGGCGAATTTAAACCCGTGTCCACTGAGCCCGGTGATTAACAAGCGGTCTGGTTCACCCGGCAGGGTATCAATTATAAAGTCCTCATCCGGGCTAAAATCGTAGCTGCAGGCTTCGCCATGCAGACAGACACCGACGCCAGGTAAAAACTGACGGAGGAATCCAAAAGCTTCGCTGCCATCGGCCGCCACCGCGCCAAAAGGTTTACGATCCTCAGGCTGCTGCATCAGCTGACCGCCATCATGACGACCCACTTTCAGGGCGTTGTTATCCGCCGGGAAGCCATAAAACTGGCTGCCATCGCCCATTTCCACCGTAAAACCGGGAAACTTATTGTTCTCACTGTAGCGGCCATCTGCCTGATACCAGGCAAACACCTTGCGGGTGGGGGCGACCGGCAGGTCAGGAACTAATTTGCCAACCCAGGTGCCCGCACTGATCAACATTTTGCGGCCCCGATAGACGCCATCCAGGGTAGTGACCTGCTGCAGATCGCCATCGCGACCCAGCTCTGAAACCGGGCAGTTAAACAGCTGCGCGCAGCCCGCCTGCTCCGCCAGCTGGATCCAGCTGCGTACCGCCTGTTCACATTTCAGATAGCCGGACTGCGGCTCAAATACGCCCAGATAGCCCTCAGGCACATTGATTTGTGGCCACCGCTTGCGCACGTCATCAGGCTGCATCACCTCAATATTGAGCTGCCAGCGGGTCGCGCTGTCGATGACGTTCTGAATAAACGGCGACTGATTCGGGGCGAGGTTAAGTACGCCGCTGCGATGCATGATGCGCTCACCGGCACGCTGTTCCAGCTCATCCCACAGCGTTTGCGCCCGCAGGACCAGGGGAACATAGCGTTCACCTTCACCATAGGCGTGACGAATCAGCCGGCTCTCGCCATGATGTGTGCCCTGATTATGGGGAGGATGGGCGCTGTCGATCATTAACACCGATAAACCCGCCTGGGTGGCATAGTAGCCTGCCGCCGCGCCCACGGAACCGCTGCCAACGACGATAAGATCATAAATCATGGTAACTACGCTCTAAGAGACAGATAATCAAAAGCATACCAGAAACAGAAACGAAAAAGGCACCCCTGAGGGCGCCTCTTTGATGCGGCAGAAATTAATGCTTTTTGAGGAGTCGTTCTATCTGCTCGGCTGATTCTATCTTGGCGATGCCTGCTTCGAGGATCGAGATAAATTGCCTTGCCACATCCGTTGTCAGCCAGTATGTCGGGCCAACATCCGCTTCTTCTTCTTTTTGATCCTGCGACGACAACGAGTGCAGGCGGATCATCATGGCGTCATAGCTGTCAACGGTACTGATATCCCAGCCCACCAGTGGGTGAGTCTGTATAACATCTTTTCTTCTGTCCATTATAACCTCCTTATTACTCGTTAAACGAAGTGCATGATGAGGTTCAATGCGGCTTTTTTATTCCAATAGCGAAACAATTATAACAGTAAACGAGGGTATCACTGTTTAAAAAATGCCGTGAGTCAGCTTCTCACAGAATATTTGCGTTTGAAAGGCGGGCGTAAAAAAATAAAATGCCTGACGGGCAGGCATTTTTATCAGCAGTCAAACGACAGGCAAAAAGCGGGCTTAGCCGTGTGACCGGACTCAGAGAGCCGGCGTTTCTGGCACTACGCCGCCGCCGCGTTTTTGCAGTGTTTCTGCCAGACGGGCAAAGTGCTGCTGAAGCTGCTCATCATGGTTTTGATTTTGGGCTTCCAGCGACAGATTGTGTACCAGTAGCTGACTGGCACGATCGTCAAGACAGAAAATCAGACTGGAAAAGGCATTTTCCAGCACCGTTAAACGACGCTTCTGATCACCAATCAGTGCTAACAACTCACCAAAGGTCATCGCCTCTTCCGGTTTATCAGTAGTCATGGTGTCGCACCTCCTGTTATGCGTGACGAGCGCAAGGATAGGGCATTGATCATTAAGAGTCTAGATGCAGGACGGGGTAAGTGCGAGAGGGGAGAAAAGATAAAAAAACCGGGTGGCGACACCCGGAAAAAAAGCACAGTGGCGGTTAATCAGTATTGAACCAGTCGTCAGCGCTTTCCCACGTCTGCTGCAGGATCTCGCTGATCTGGTCGCGCGTCTCTTTTCCACCGCCCAGCACGCTGAGATTATTGGCACTGGCATAACGTACCTTGACGTGATTGGTCGAGTCAGGGAACTGTTCATCAATGCGGCGCGATAATTCATCGCTCAACGCTTCTATCGCGCCAGCAGGAAGAGGTCGGGTATTTGATACGGTAATTTCAACGCGCATAACAGCCTCCGTTTAAGATACTGTATATATTTACAGTATCGGCAGGCCGGAGGCAAGTAAAATTATGCGATGCGCCAGTTCAGTGTTTCACCCGCCAGGAACGGCACCAGTGAATGGCTGCCGAGCGCGATGGACTCTGGCACCTGCCAGGACTCACGCACCAGGGTAATCGTCCCTTCATTCAGCGGCAGGCCGTAAAAACGCGGGCCATTCTCCGAACAGAACGCTTCAAAATGTTCCAGCGCGTTCAGCTCTTCAAAAACGGTGGCGTAAGCGGGTAACGACACTGGCGCATTAAATACCCCCGCGCAGCCGCAACTGGCCTCTTTGAGATGACGCAGATGCGGTGCTGTGTCGGTGCCGAGGAAGACGCGCGGATGACCACTCGCTACTAATTTGCGCAATGCTTCCTGATGCACGTTGCGTTTAAGAATCGGCAGGCAATAGAGGTGCGGACGAATACCGCCCACCAGCATGTGATTGCGGTTAAACATCAAATGCTGCGGGGTAATGGTCGCGCCCAGCGTCTCATCGGCGGCGGCAACATATTCTGCGGCGTCCTGAGTAGTAATGTGCTCCATCACCACTTTCAGTGCCGGAAACTGGCTGCGCAGCGGCACCATAACCGTTTCGATAAACCGGGCTTCGCGGTCAAAAATGTCGACATGCGCATCGGTGACTTCACCGTGGATCAGCAGTGGCATACCGAGCTTCTGCATCCGCTCCAGCACGCGGGCAATGGAGGCGATATCGGTAACGCCATGGCTGGAGTTCGTCGTAGCGTGCGCCGGATAGAGCTTAGCCGCGGTAAACAGACCGGAGGTGAAACCGCGCTCAAGCTCATCAGGATCAATCGAGTCGGTCAGATAGCAGGTCATCAGCGGCGTAAAGGCGTGTTCGGCGGGCAGCGCCGCCAGAATGCGATCGCGGTACGCTTCACCTGCTGCCACGCTGGTCACCGGTGGCACCAGGTTAGGCATCACAATGGCACGACCATTCACCGCGCTGGTATAGGGCAGGACCGTGTTGAGCATCTCATCGTCGCGCAGATGAATATGCCAGTCGTCAGGGCGACGCAGGGTAAGTTGCTGAGGTTGTGCTGTCATCAGTGAAGCTCCGGCAGAAGGGAAACAAAAGGCGTGTTTTGGCCGGGGTCTAAGCATAAGGATTCAGGCAACCGTTTGCACCTGCTTTTTATGCTGTCAAAGAAAATCCGCTGCCCAACAGGGTAATGCTGGTCAGTTAAGATTAGATTTGTAAAGGCTGTCACGGTCAAACGTGGCAGCTTTTTTCCGGGCGAGCGAGCCGCAGCGTGGGCCAGAGCACCTCTGCTGCTGCCGGGCCGTCCTCGCGCCGCTCACGCGGTACCTTCGGCTTTGACGTCGTGCCGACGAACCGT
>NZ_JALNPO010000030.1:0-2042 GCF_024520895.1 Pantoea sp. Fr-CA_6
GCGGCCGACATCACCGGACAGGTCTATCAGACGCTGTACAACCGGGAGATGCTGGCCGGCGGAATGGGAACCGGCGGTTCGGTGCAGCAGGGTATCAGCGCGGCGACGGCGGCGATACAGGGGCTGGCGGGGGGCGATTTGAAAGCCGCTCTGGCTGGCGGTTCGGCCCCTTACCTTGCAGAACTGATTAAGCAGAAAGCGCCGGATGAGGCCAGTCGTATAATGGCACATGCTGCGGTGGCCGGAGTTATAGCTGCCGCACAGGGTAATTCAGCGGCAGCAGGTGCGGCGGGCGCGGCTACCACCGCCGCGATGGGTGAAGCCATCAAAAATGTTCTGTACGGTGACGTGCCGGTCAGTCAGCTTAGCGAACAGCAGAAGCAGACGCTGGTTGCGCTGGGAACGGTTGCGGCGGGTCTTGCAGGTGGTCTGGCTGGAGAGACTACGGCGGACACGGTAGCCGGAGCGCAGGCGGGCCAGAACGAAATCAGCAATAACATGGTCAGCATGGGCATGTTGCAGATGATGCAGGCTAAATCGTTGCTGGATGCGGCGGCAGTGGCCGAAGCGGGCCAGGGCGGCGCAAATGAACAGGCGGCACTGGCGCTGACCAAAAAGGTAAAAGCAGGGCTGGACGCGACCTGCCTGGCGAATACCAGCTGTGTGATAATGGCTGTGGTTACGGCACAGCAGCACACGAACGGAGCAGGCAGCAAAACCGAAACCGTACCGGTCAATGATGATTTGACGGGTGGTAAGCTGGTCAATCCGGCTCAGGATGAAAAGAAAGGAACGTCGCTGGTTACGCCGGATCAGTCTGGTGAGCAGGGATCCAGCAATACCGGAAATACGGATGGTATGCCGGATACGGGAGGCAATACCACGGTTACACCGATTTCTGAACAGAATAAAGATGATCTGGCTTATCTGGCTGAAGGGGACAAGCCTGCAAATCTTTCTCCTGAAGGGGCTGGTCGCTCAGGTGCTTTTAATGAGGCGAAGAGACAGTCTGGTATACCAGTGAGTCAGAGCCCCAATAAGGTATCCCCTAATATAGACAAGCGTGGTAATCCTCAACCAGGTTATATATATGAATTTATAGTTCAAAAACCGGGAGGAGGTACGCAAAAAGTTTATATAAGAGATGATGCTGGAGGCCATTTCTTTGGAGTCGATGATCCTCAAAATCGAGGCTCACATTTTAACGATCCTGCAGGTAACCACTATGACTACTGATGTTGTTATTAGATATGCTGAAGATATAAATGAAAAAAATGAGATTACAGATTTTAACTTATTTTCAATAAGCGGCAAGGGTATCTCTGCAGTGAGCTGGGAATTACCCAATGCGCCACTAAAGAAATTTGGTGAGGGTTTATTGAAAAAAATGGTAGAGAGTTATTCTGCAGGTGTTAGCGATGAAGACATATACACATTTGTCGTTTTATCAGCGGAGCAACCTGATAGCGCAATTGTTAACCACAGAAAAACCTGGGGTTTACTTAATGTTAGAGGTGTTAAAGTTAATGGGGTTGAGGAAAAAAAAGATGTGATAGTTAAGGGAAGTGAAGGGTTGATTCTTTCCGGCTTAGGTTCTGTTAAATCAAATAGCTTGGGAGTAATTGAAAGCTTAATTAATAGCGGCGAGAAGGTGTTTTTTTCAACCATCCAATCAACTAATGTAAATATGACTGCTTCCATACCGAGGCAGATAACAGAATGGATGAGTAATATCTGGATAAATAATGGTGTTGTTTTTTTTGCATTGGGGCGTTATGACGAACCTGATTGTGAAATTGTTGCTTTAGGCCAAAAAAGAAACCTGCAAAAACTTAAGTACACCTGACGTTAAGGCGGTGGACATCGCCAGGACACAGGGGCAGATTGCGGCGACGAAAACAGCCACTGATAAGCTGAAAATGATAACGCCAGAGCAGAAGAAGGATGCAGAGGTGTAGTGGCAGCACGCTGGGCGCGGGCGGTAACCTGGCCATCACCGCCACCGGCGCACAGCCGGGCAGCGCGGGCGACATCCTCGTGCA
>NZ_JALNPO010000031.1:0-2025 GCF_024520895.1 Pantoea sp. Fr-CA_6
CGCAGGAGGTGATAACCTGCCAGTCAAACCGGTAAAAATCACCACGCTGTCCGGGGATAAACTGGATGCCTGCAAAGGGATTACGGACCATCCCAACGGGTATGTTTATTACGGTGAAACGCCAGCATTTGTTAAAGGGAAAACCTATCCCTACGGCAACTGGTAGCGATTGCTTCTGATACCCGCCTGACGACACATGCAGGCCGGGTTTAGGCGCTTATGTGTTGTCTGTCTGGAGGGCAATGATCATGCTGGTTTTTACCGACCTGAGCCGTACACCTGAACTGGCGGAGGTGGCTGAGCGGCTGGGTATTATTGACGGCCAGCCCGTTCTCATCGGGGAGGACGGGGTATTTGACCGTGAAGTGAATGCCTTTTTACGGTCCCTGGTTGATCCATCAAGCCCGGGGCGTAATACCTGGCGTACCTATGCCTATCAAGCGTACAGCCAGGATGAGTTGGACGTGATTGCGGAGAAGTATATTCACTGTTCAGCCAACTGGAATGCCATCGTGGTCAATACTGACGGCCTTATTCACGGTGGCGCCTCCCCCTCAGAGCTGATTGGCTTTATCAACCGGCCGGATGAGCAGTGGAAACGTTCCGTCTACAGCATGGACGGAAAGAAGGTATGAAGCTGAAAACATTTTTCCCCTTGCTGATAATGGTGATGGTCAGCGGCTGCCGGGCTGGAGAGGCACAGACGCCGGAAGACACCGGCGAAATGCCCTACGGTGAAGTTGATTTTGCATTTTTCACTCCGCGGGCCTTACCGGCGGTTGTGACAAAAGCGCTGATTATCGACAACGAGAAAGTTGTATCTACTTACAGAACGCTGGACAGCATTCAGGAAAATCCTGACAGCGTGGGAAGCTGGAGCAGCAGGGTAAGCAGGCATGCTCAGTTCAACAAAGCCCGGCATCCTCCCGCACAGATGCTCTTCTGCTGGGATTCGGTTATAGATAAAAAGACCTACGAGACGCGCATCACCTTTTCATCGGCCCTGCGGGAGAAAATGTCGGTGCCAACCGGAAAGGACTGGCGTGGGGATACGGCCTGGTATGACACGCTGCTGTTTGGGCTGGCACCAGAAGGTAAAGTCCGCATCTGGCTTCAGAACAGTGCACCGGTCGCCAATCTGCCGGTCGAACCGGTAAAAATCACCACGCTGTCCGGGGATAAACTGGATGCCTGCAAAGACGTGCCTTCGCGCATTGACTTTAACTACAGCATTCCGGATGGTTATGATCAGGACATAAAGGATTTTATCAAAGGGAAAGCCTATCCCTACGGCAACTGGTAGCGATTGCTTCTGATACCCGCCTGACGACACATGCAGGCCGGGTTTAGGAGTTTATGTGTTGTCTGTCTGGAGGGCAATCATCATGCTGGTTTTTACCGACCTGAGCCGTACACCTGAACTGGCGGAGGTGGCTGAGCGGCTGGGTATTATTGACGGCCAGCCCTTTCTCATCGGGGAGGACGGGGTATTTGACCATGAAATGAATGCCTTTTTACGGTCCCTGGTTGATCCATCAAGCCCGGGGCGTAATACCTGGCGTACCTATGCCTATCAAGCGTTCAGCCAGGATGAGCTGGACGTGATTGCGGAGAAGTATATTCACTGTTCGGCCAACTGGAATGCCATCGTGGTGAATACGGACGGCCTTATTCACGGCGGCGCATCACCCTCTGAGCTGATTGGCTTTATCAACCGCCCGGATGAGCAGTGGAAACGCTCGGTCTACAGCATGGACGGGAAGAAGGTATGAGGCTGAAAACACTTTTTCCCCTGCTGATGCTGGTGATGGTCAGCGGCTGCCGGGCTGGAGAGGCACAGACGCCGGAAGATACCGGCGAAATGCCCTACGGTGAGGTTGATTTTGCATTTTTCACTCCGCGGGCCTTACCGGCGGTTGTGACAAAAGCGCTGATTATCGACAACGAGAAAGTTGTATCCACTTACAGAACGCTGGACAGCACTCCAGGGGATCCGGATACAACTCAGATATGGAATAACCGGGT
>NZ_JALNPO010000032.1:0-1717 GCF_024520895.1 Pantoea sp. Fr-CA_6
CGGTCAGCGCGATCACCTGCGGGCTGTCCTGATTGTTGGCCGTGCGCTGGTTCACCTGCTGCTCGGTGCCGATTTTATGCACACCGTCTGCCTCGTACAGCTGCATGTAAACCTCGGTACCGGAGGTGCCGTCACCCTGCCACGTCACCACGATGCGGCCGTCCGCCAGCCGGGTGACCGACGGGTTGAGCTGATCGCCTGTGGTAGTGGTATTCACCTGCGCGCTTTCATTCAGCAGATCGTAAGCACTCAGTGCGGCTCCGGAGATCAATACTGGCTGGCTCTGGTTACCTGCCGCGTCAATAGCCGAGAGCGTTCCGTTTTCACCGACACTGAGTGGGTTAGGTACAATACTCCATACACCCTCAGCATCTGCCACCGTGGAGTAAACCGTTCCAGCCGCATTCGTCACGATAACAGTAGCGCCTGCTTCGGTCTGGCCACCCAGAGTCTCCTTAGTATTGGTAGAGAGGCCCACGTTCGGCGGCAGTACATCGGTGTCGCTCGACGCTGGTGTCGTCGCAGGCTGATAGTCAATGGTCGTCGGATCGTTGTTGTCCGGCGTCATTTGCTCCAGTCCCAGCGTTTCAACCAGATCCACAACGCGTCCTTTAATCGCCGAGCCTTCGCCGTCACCCACACCTTTGTCAGTCCAGGTCACGTAGAGCTGACCGCCCGCAAGGAAGGTCGCATCGACTTCAACCTGCTCGCCATAGGTCAGCTGATGGATCTGCATCTGCTGGCCCACTTTGTTACCCGCTGCATCAAAGTACTGCGCGTAGATGCCGCTGGTACCTGCACCCGGTGCCGTATCTGTTGCAGACATAAAGAGCGCAACGAAACTGCCATCAGGACGGCTCACGACTTTCGCCAGATGTTGATCGCCTGCTGTTGCCGTGTTGATCAGGAACTCACTGGTCAGCGCCGTACCGTCTGCCGCATAGATGCGGCCCCAGACGCTGTAACCGTTCTGATCCGGTCCGCTGGTATCGTTAGAGTCCCAGGTCACCACGTAGTTGCCGTTATCCAGCGCGCTTACTGCAGGTGATGCCTGATTATTAGTCAGGGTCTGGTTCGCTACGAAGCTGCCGGTTACCTCATGCAGTGAAGGATCGTAGATCGATACGCCAGCGTCATACCCGGTACCTTTAACGGTATAGGCGATAGCGACCTGGCCATTTTTCAGTAACGTAACAGACGGCAGCGGCTCCCAGTCAGCGCCAAAGCCCAGCACGCCGTTTACGCTCAGCGAAGTCGTAATCAGCACAGTCTCCGCCGTGACCGGCGTGCCGTTTGCATCATACTGGCGGCTGTAAATCGCCCAGTTACCGTTCAGGCTTGCCTGCCATACAACCAGATAGCCGCCATCTTCCAGCGAGGTAATGGCGGGTTCAGTCAGTTTACTTGCCGTGGTACCGGTGTTAACGCTGAACTCTGTGCCATCAGCCACCAGACCATTTACGTTACCTGCACCGTCATAGCTGTAGGTATAGCCCTGACCCTTGATATGCGCACCGGAATCCGTGCTCCACACCACTTCGATATGGCCGTTCGTCAGGACCGTAACCTGCGGCGTGATCTGGTCGCCCGCCGTGGTGGTGTTCACCGTGAACTCCGCCCCGACCGGCTGACCTTTCGCGTCCAGCAGCTGACCCTTGACGCAGCTGCCGGAGCCGTCTCCGCTCGCCGACTGCCACACCACGATGGCGCCGCCGTC
>NZ_JALNPO010000033.1:0-682 GCF_024520895.1 Pantoea sp. Fr-CA_6
GCAGCGGTGGACGCGGACGGCAAGTGGAGCTGGACGCCGGAGCAGGATATGGCGGACGGCACCTCTCACGACCTGACGGTTGCGGCGGTGGACGCGGCGGGCAATGAGGGCCCGCAGGCAGACGGCGACTGGAGCTTTACCGTTGACACCTCGGTGCCGGATAACCAGACATCGGGTTTAGTGGCGGACAGCATCACACTGACAGATGACGTCGGTCCGGTACAGGGCAAGATTGAAGATGGCTCTGTCACTGACGATGCACGTCCGACCTACTCAGGCACGACTACCGCAGACATCAGTTACGTCAATATCTACGACAGTGGCAAGCTGATCGGCAGCGCAGCGGTAGAGGCGGACGGCAAGTGGAGCTGGACGCCGGACAGCACGATGAGCAGCGGGGCGCACGCCCTGACGGTCGCGGCGGTGGACGCGGCGGGCAATGAAGGCCCGCAGGTAAGCGGCACGGCGGATGCAGCGTGGGACTTCAGCGTCCTGACCAGCGCCCCGGCGCAGCCGGCGATTGAAAACGTGGTGGACGACTACAGCCAGGGTGAAGACGCGGACAGCGGCTTCCTGCAGAAGGGCCAGTTCACCAACGACGGCATGCTGACGCTGAACGGCACCGCGGGCGCGGGGCTGACGGTCATCGTGTGGGCCACGGATGCGGACGGCAACCGGGTAA
>NZ_JALNPO010000034.1:0-674 GCF_024520895.1 Pantoea sp. Fr-CA_6
CCGGAAATGGCGGCCTTTACCGATGCGGCGCACGGCGGCATGTACGTGACCGTGTGGAACGCCACCAGCGGTCCGGGTGACACCAGCGGCAGCGGGGTTGTCGGGCAGATTTTTGCCGCAGACGGCACGCCACTGGGGGGTAACTTCCAGGTGAACACCACCACGGACAGCTCCCAGAACTATCCGGACGTTATCACCCTGAACGACGGCAGCATCGTGGTGTTCTGGGACAGCAGCGACAGCGGCACCAGCAACTCTGACATCCGCGCAGTGCACTACCGCGTGGATGCCGCCACCGGAACGCTGACGCTGGTCGGCAGCGGTGACTTCATCGTCAACAGCTACACCAGCGGCAAGCAGTATAAGCCGGTCGGCGTGGCGCTGGATGATGGCGGCTACCTGCTCATCTGGGGCTCTGAAGGCGGCGACGGGGATGGCTCGGCCATCTACGCACAGCGCTTTGATGCGAACGATAACAGGGTGGGACGCGAGTTCCTGGTGAACACCACCACGAGCGGCAACCAGGGTACCGGTGGCGACTCGGTGGATGCAACGCACATCTTTGACGCCGTGCTGACCGCGGACGGCAGCGTATACGTGACGTGGCAGTCGGACAACGTGGACGGTTCGGGAACCGGCATTGAAGGTATCGTGATTGACGTGGATGCGGCGTT
>NZ_JALNPO010000035.1:0-656 GCF_024520895.1 Pantoea sp. Fr-CA_6
CCTCTGACTGCCTGGGCATCCACCGTGTACGCTTAGTCGCTTAACCTCACAACCCACAGGCGTTTTACAACGCTGCGAATTGCAAGCATTTGAGAGACTCGAACGCATCGCCAAGTCATTCCTTAATTACGGAGGAATGACGCGCTGCGTCGTTTCAATTTTCAGCTTGTTCCGGATTGTTAAAGAGCATAATACGTCGCAGCACACCGTCGCCGGTATGCTCTGAGGTATTTCAGAAAAAAACAGATAAACGGTATGGTGGAGCTAAGCGGGATCGAACCGCTGACCTCCTGCGTGCAAGGCAGGCGCTCTCCCAGCTGAGCTATAGCCCCATACAGTTACTGCAGAGACCACTACTACCACTCAACCGAGTACACTTCGTGAGAAATGTAATTCGTGCTCAGGCAAGGCATGTTTCCGCGAAGCATAGTGAACTATGCGAGCCGGAGACATAACGCAGCGTGAGTGCGAATTTGGTAGGCCTGAGTGGACTTGAACCACCGACCTCACCCTTATCAGGGGTGCGCTCTAACCACCTGAGCTACAAGCCTGTAGAGGTTTTTTCTGCTCGTTACTTTTTATCAGACAATCTGTGTGGACACTGCGCGGGAAGGTATCTTCAGGTAAGGAGGTGATCCAACCGCAGGTTCCCCTAC
>NZ_JALNPO010000036.1:0-632 GCF_024520895.1 Pantoea sp. Fr-CA_6
TCCGTGGCCGCTCTGGTCGCCGCAATCTCGCCCTGCGTCCGCGCGATGTCGCCCGCCTGACTGCCGATTTCCGCCAGCAGCTGCGCCGTCTCCATCCGCCGCTGCTCTTTCTCCTTATCGAAGATTTTATCCAGCCCCGGATTCGCACCCGCCGCGTCGCGGCTCAGGTCCGCCACGTCCTGCGTCTGCTTCGCCTTATCCCGGATAATGAGGGTGCCGTCGCTTACCGCCGCCTTCGTCACCGACGACGCGCTGCCGCTGCCGTTCAGCCCCGCCAGCAGACCGTTCGCCATGTTGCCTTCGAACTGGCTGCCGATGCTGCCGCCGGTGCTCATGCCCACACTCTGGTGCTCGGTTTTATAGTCCGCGTGGTTCTCAATGTTGCTGAAGCCCAGCGTGCCGGTGTCAAGACGGTTCTTATCGGCGGTCGCGGTGGAACTGATGACCGCGCCGTTCAGCTGGGTGTGCTCACCCGCCGTCACGTCAAAGCCGCCCTTCCCGGCAAAGATGCCGGTCTGCTCGGCCACGCTCTGCCAGTTGCTGTGCATCTTGTCCTGGCTGAGGTTGACGCTTGCGGAGCCGGTCATCGAGCCGAAGGTGAAGCTGCCGCCCGCGCTGGCGTTCTGCTGCTT
>NZ_JALNPO010000037.1:0-552 GCF_024520895.1 Pantoea sp. Fr-CA_6
AAAAAATATCAAGCCTCACGAGTGAACACATAATGAAATTCATTATGACGTTTTACAGATGAGCACCGCTTAACTTGTTTAAGCAAATCAAACTTAAATTGAAGAGTTTGATCATGGCTCAGATTGAACGCTGGCGGCAGGCCTAACACATGCAAGTCGGACGGTAGCACAGAGGAGCTTGCTCCTTGGGTGACGAGTGGCGGACGGGTGAGTAATGTCTGGGGATCTGCCCGATAGAGGGGGATAACCACTGGAAACGGTGGCTAATACCGCATAACGTCGCAAGACCAAAGAGGGGGACCTTCGGGCCTCTCACTATCGGATGAACCCAGATGGGATTAGCTAGTAGGCGGGGTAATGGCCCACCTAGGCGACGATCCCTAGCTGGTCTGAGAGGATGACCAGCCACACTGGAACTGAGACACGGTCCAGACTCCTACGGGAGGCAGCAGTGGGGAATATTGCACAATGGGCGCAAGCCTGATGCAGCCATGCCGCGTGTATGAAGAAGGCCTTCGGGTTGTAAAGTACTTTCAGCGGGGAGGAAGGCGA
>NZ_JALNPO010000038.1:0-548 GCF_024520895.1 Pantoea sp. Fr-CA_6
TGAGACAGGTGCTGCATGGCTGTCGTCAGCTCGTGTTGTGAAATGTTGGGTTAAGTCCCGCAACGAGCGCAACCCTTATCCTTTGTTGCCAGCGATTCGGTCGGGAACTCAAAGGAGACTGCCGGTGATAAACCGGAGGAAGGTGGGGATGACGTCAAGTCATCATGGCCCTTACGAGTAGGGCTACACACGTGCTACAATGGCGCATACAAAGAGAAGCGACCTCGCGAGAGCAAGCGGACCTCACAAAGTGCGTCGTAGTCCGGATCGGAGTCTGCAACTCGACTCCGTGAAGTCGGAATCGCTAGTAATCGTGGATCAGAATGCCACGGTGAATACGTTCCCGGGCCTTGTACACACCGCCCGTCACACCATGGGAGTGGGTTGCAAAAGAAGTAGGTAGCTTAACCTTCGGGAGGGCGCTTACCACTTTGTGATTCATGACTGGGGTGAAGTCGTAACAAGGTAACCGTAGGGGAACCTGCGGTTGGATCACCTCCTTACCTGAAGATACCTTCCCGCGCAGTGTCCACACAGATTGTCTGATA
>NZ_JALNPO010000003.1:0-470126 GCF_024520895.1 Pantoea sp. Fr-CA_6
CCCCGAACGGTTCGTCGGCACGACGTCAAAGCCGAAGGTACCGCGTGAGCGGCGCGAGGACGGCCCGGCAGCAGCAGAGGTGCGCTGGCCCGCACTGCGGCTCGCTCGCCCGGAAAAAAAGCTGCCACGTCTGACCGTGACAGCCTTTTACAAATCTAATCTTAACTGATCAGCTTCCCACCCAATCCCGCATTTATTTTTTTCAGATAAGCTTTGACCAAATCGTTACTTTATCTGTGTGTTGCGTCATTCGATGATGATTCCGCCTGCTGAGGCAATTGATAACAAAGGAATTCACCATGAAGACGTTATTTCCCCTTAAACCACGCGCGCAAACGCTGGTTTTTACTTTACTTGCCGGGACGCTGACCTTTAACGCGGTGGCTGCACCGGTCAAAGGCGGTACGCTGATTTATCTTGAACAGCAGGCACATACCAACCTCTATCCGCCTGCCGGTGGCTTTTACCCTAATGGCGGCATTCTCAATCAGATCACCGATAAATTAACCTGGCAGAATCCCGAAACGCTGCAGGTTGAACCCTGGATTGCAGAAAGCTGGACTACCAACGCCGACAAAACCGAATACACCTTTAAATTACGGCCTGGCGTGACTTTTTCCGATGGCACACCATTAGATGCGAACGCGGTGGCGAAAAACTTTGATACCTACGGGCTGGGAAATAAAGCGCTGCGCCTGCCGGTATCGGAAGTGATTAATAACTATGAACGCAGCGAAGTGATCGACCCGCTGACGGTGAAATTCTATTTTAAAAAGCCCTCACCCGGATTTTTGCAGGGCACCGCCACCATTGGCTCTGGCCTGGTCTCACTGAGTACCCTGGCGCGCAGTTTCGATCAGCTGGGCGATGCCCGTCACATTATCGGCTCCGGCCCGTTTGTGGTCAGTGATGAGAAACTCGGTCGGGAGGTGGATCTGGTAGCGCGTAAAGATTATCAGTGGGGACCGAAAAACATTCAGCAGCAAGGTCCGGCCAATCTGGATGCGATAAAAGTGATCGTGACGCCGGAAGACAGCGTGCGCATCGGTGCACTGCTGGCGGGCCAGGCAGGCCTGATCCGTCAGGTGCAGGCCTACGATGAGAAGCAGGCTAAAGATCAGAACTTCCCGGTTTATGCCGCGCCGACCCGTGGCGTAAACGACAGCCTCAGCTTCCGTCCGGATAATCCGCTGGTCAGCGATATCCGGGTGCGTCAGGCGCTGCTGCACGCCACCAATTCCAAACAGGTGGTTGAGACGCTCTTCTCGCCGAACTATCCGCAGGCAACCTCGGTCGTGGCGACCACCGCCGCCGGCTACGTCAATCTGGCGGACAAACTCACTTTTGATCTGGCAAAAGCGAAGGCATTGCTGGACCAGGCGGGCTGGCAACCGGGTGCCGATGGCATCCGTGAAAAAGCTGGCCAGCGACTGGCGCTAACCGTCTATGAATCACTGCCGCAGCCGCAAAACAAAGAGGTGCTGCAACTGGTGGCGCAGCAGTGGCGCCAGGCGGGCGTCGCCCTCAGCGTTAAAGCGGGCGATGCCGGCAGCAAAACGCTGGATAATCTCGACCCCCTTAAGACCCCGCTGAACGTCACCGAAGTCGGCCGCGCCGATCCCGACGTGATCAAAAGCAGCTTCTACCCGGCTAACCGCGACAACCTGCTGCAGAAAGGCGGCTCCAGCGACAAAGTGAAAAACTTCCGCGATGACAAACTGAACCAGCTGCTGGTCGCCATCTCCGCTGAAGTTGACCCGGCAAAACGGTTACAGCTGACCGGTGACGTTCAGCGGTATCTGTTGGATCAGGCCTATGTGATTCCGATCTTCGAAGAGCCGCAGGTCTATGCCGGTGCGCCCTGGCTGAAAGGGGTCAGTTTTGAAGCGGTAGGCCGTCCGGCGCTCTATGGCGCCTGGCTGGAAAAACAGTAACCGGAGGTGAGGATGCGTCATTATCTGCTGCAACGTGCTGGCCTGGGGGTATTGGTCCTGTGGGCCGCGTTTACCCTGTCGTTTGTGCTGCTGCAGGTACTGCCAGGCGATGCGGTCCTGATCAAATTTCAGAATCCGGATCTCGGCCTGAGTCCGCAGCAGATTGCTGAGATGCGTCAGGCCTATGGCGCGGACAGCCCGCTGTGGCAGCAATATCTGCACACGCTGGTGGCGATGCTGCACGGCGACTTCGGCTATTCGGTGCAGGCGGGCGTGCCGGTCAGTGAACTGCTGACCAGCAATCTGCCTGGCACGCTGCGACTGGCCCTGTGCGGCTTTTTGCTGGCGACACTGCTGGCATTCGTGCTGGCGACACTGTCGCGGCTGCCTGCCCTGCGCGGCCTGCGTAATCTGCTGCAGTCACTGCCCGCGCTGTTTATCTCAGTGCCGACCTTCTGGCTCGGCATAGCCCTGATTCAGCTCTTCTCATTCCAGCTGCGCTGGATCCCGGTAATCAATCCCTCACCGTGGCAGGGACTGATTCTGCCCATTATTACGGTCGCCGTTCCGATCTCAGCGCCGCTGGCTCAGATTCTGTTGCGCAGCATCGATGAGGTCTCAACCCGGCCTTTTGTGGCGGTGGCGCGCGCCAAAGGGGCCAGCGAGCACTCTGTGCTGTGGCGGCACATCCTGCGCAACGCCATGCTGCCGGTGCTCACCGTGGCGGGCCTGCTGCTGGGAGAACTGATTGCCGGTGCGCTGATCACCGAAACGGTGTTTGGCCTGGGTGGTCTGGGACAGCTGACGCAGCAGGCGGTGAACAATCAGGATGTGGCGGTGTTGCAGGCGGTGGTGATGATCTCCGCGCTGGGTTTTGTGGTGATCAACCTGCTGGTGGATCTGCTGATGCCGCTCTTTGACCCGCGCTTACAGCTGTTACGAGGTGCAACATGAGTCTGGTTGATTACGCTGCTGCGCGGCAACCCGTGGCGGCAAAGATGCGCACTTTACGGTTTTCGCCGGGCCTGTGGCTCGCCGTTTCAGTCATGCTGCTGGCCGTACTGGCAGCCCTGTTCCCGGCCCTCTTTACCCAGGCCAGCCCGATTGAAGGAATTGCGGGTGCACAGCGACTCGCTCCGCAGGCCGGACACTGGCTCGGCACCGATCAGCTCGGCCGCGATCTTTTTGCCCGCATCGTTTACGGCGCGTCCCATTCGCTCTCCGCCGCCGTCATGGCGGTGGCGATCGGACTGCTGGCAGGTACCGCGCTGGGTCTGGTGGCAGGGGCTATCGGTGGCAAAACTGAATCAATTGTGATGCGCGCAGTGGATGTCCTGCTGGCGATTCCGGCGCTGCTGCTCTCTCTGAGCGTGCTGATTTTACTCGGCTTCGGCACCCTGAATGCCGCATTAGCGGTGGGCATCGCCTCCATCGCCAGCTTCGCCCGACTGGCACGCGCCGAAGTGGTACGCATCCGTCACAGCGAGTATGTCGAAGCGGCTTACGGCAGTGGCGGCCGCTTTTTCAGCGTGCTGTGGCGTCACATTCTGCCCAATGCGCTGACGCCGGTGATCGCCTATGCCGCCCTGCAATTTGGTCAGGCGATTCTGGCGCTGTCGACTCTGAGCTTCCTCGGCTACGGCACCCCACCGCCGGTGCCGGAATGGGGTCTGTTAATCGCTGAAGGGCGTAATTATCTGGCTACCGCCTGGTGGCTGACCACTTTTCCTGGTGTGGTGGTGGTCGCTGTGGTGCTCGCAGCCAACCGCATCAGCCAGCAACTTTCAGGAGGACGCCGATGAGCGCTCAGCCGTTACTCGCGGTCAACAATCTGACGCTAAGCTATCGCAGCGGCAACCGTTGGCAGCCGGTGGTACATAACGTCAGCTTCGAGCTGCAGCCCGGTGAGATGGTGGCGCTGGTCGGGGAGTCCGGCTCCGGTAAAACTACCACCGCACAGGCGATAATGGGTCTGATGGCGGAAAATGGCCGTCGCGAAGGGGGCGAGATTCTTCTCAACGGCGTGGATATCAGTCAGTGGTCGCAAAAGCGTTTCGATACGCTGCGCGGGGCGCGCATCAGTCTGGTACCGCAGGATCCCGGTAATTCCCTGAACCCGGTGAAAACGGTCGGCGAACAGGTGGAAGAGATCCTGCGACTGCACCTGAAATTACCGTCAGCGCAGCGCCAGCAGCGGGTGATTGACCTGCTGAATCGCGTCGGACTTAGCCATCCGGAACAGCGGGTTAAGCAGTATCCGCATCAGCTGTCGGGCGGCATGAAGCAGCGGGTATTGATCGCCATTGCCCTCGCCCTGCAGCCGGAGATCATTATTGCGGATGAGCCGACCAGCGCGCTGGATGTCACGGTGCAAAAGCGCATTCTCGATCTGCTGGACAACCTGCGGCAGGAATCCCGCACCGCCGTGCTGTTTGTCACCCACGACCTGGCGCTGGCGGCGCAACGCGCAGATCGTATTATCGTGTTTCGTCACGGCGAGATTCAGGAATCGGGCCGCACTGAACAGGTTATCAGCGCGCCTGCTCATCCTTATACCCGTCAGTTACTGAATGATGCGGCACCGCAGCGACCCGCCAGAGTTAAATCTGCAACCGCCCGTTTTTCTGCCCCCGCCATCCGGGCAACCGGCGTGATGAAAAGCTTTTCGCTGGGCAAACAGCAGCGTTTGCAGGCGCTGAACCAGGTCAGCTTTCAGGTTGCGCGCGGCACTACGCATGCACTGGTAGGCGAATCCGGCTCAGGCAAAACCACGCTGGCGCGCATCGTTATGGGTTTTGAAACCGCAGACAGCGGCGAGGTGACGCTGGATGGCATCGTGGTCAACGGATTACGCGGCGAGGCGCTGCGTCAGCTGCGGCGGAAGATCCAGTTTGTCTATCAGAACCCATTTGCCTCGCTCGATCCGCGTCAGACGCTATATGCAATTATTGAAGAGCCACTGCGTAATTTTGAGCGACTGAGCCGCAGTCAGCGCCGTGAGCGCGTAGAAGGGATGACCACGCGGGTGGCGCTGCCGCTCTCTCTTCTTTCACGTCATCCTCACGAACTTTCCGGCGGACAGCGGCAGCGTGTGGCGCTTGCGCGGGCACTGATCTGCAAGCCGGAGATTCTGGTACTGGATGAGGCGACCTCGGCGCTGGATGTCACGGTGCAGGCGCAAATCCTCGACCTGTTGCAGCAGCTCCAGGCCGAACTGGGTCTGACCTATCTGTTTATCACGCACGACCTGGCGACGGTGCGGCAGATTGCCGACAGCGTCACGGTGTTAAAAGCGGGCGAAGTCGCAGAGCAAGGTGACGTTGTCACTATTTTCAGTGCGCCACAGCATCCTTATACCCGGGAATTAATGGCTGCCATTCCTCCGCTTATTCCCTTAACCCACAAGGAGTCAGCATGAGCCGACGTCTCGGATTTTTTACCCGACTGCTGGATAAGGTGCCGGCGAAACAGCGCTATCAGCTGGCCACCGAACAGATTCAGCATGCCGAACGCTGCGGATTTGATAATGCGTGGATTGCTCAGCACCATTTTCATCAGGATGAGGGTGGTCTGCCGTCGCCGCTGCTCTTCCTGGCGCATGTCGCCGCGCAGACCCGCACCATCCGGCTCGGCACCGCCATCATCACCCTGCCAATGGAAAATGCGCTGCGGGTGGCTGAAGATGCCGCAGTACTGGATCTGCTGGCAGATGGGCGGCTGGAGATCGGGCTGGGCTCCGGTGGCACGCCGGATTCGTTTTTGCCGTTTGGTCTGACCTTTGCCGAGCGCGGTGCCGCTTTTGCCGACCATCTGCATACGCTGCTCAGCGCCTGGCGCGGGGATTCACTGGGGCATCCTGATAATCATCTCTATCCCGCCGCGCCGCAGCTTGCCGGACGGGTGTGGATCGCCACCTTCTCGGTTGAGGGCGCAATCCGTGCCGCTCAGGGCGGCCATGGCCTGATGCTGTCCCGCACCCAGCCGCGCCCGGCGGGCCAGCCTGAGCTGCCGCTGGATGCATTGCAGAATCCGCTGATCGATGCCTATCTTGCGGCACTTCCTGCGGGAACCACTCCGCGCATCCTCGCCTCCCGTACCGCATTCGTGGCCGATTCTGACCGCTATGCCCGTCAGGTAGCTGAACCGGGAATTCGTCAGCAGGCTGCGCAGTATCGTGGCGAATTACGCGGTGAACGCTTTGATGACCTGCTGGCGCAGTTTGATGCCCATGTTGGCGGCATCGATCAGGTGCAGCACTCGCTGGCGCAGGACAGCGCACTGGCGCGCGTCACCGACATCTCATTTCAGGTGCATTCGGTTGAGCCTTCGCATGCCGACACGCTGCGCTCGATTGAACTGATTGCCCAACATCTTGCGCCCGCGCTTCGTGCCGCTGGCGAACCTCACAGGAGAATTTCATGAATCAACCTGACGATTTGATCGCCACACTGGCAGATATCAATCCCGATTCCGAACTGGCCCATGCGCGCCAGACACGTCACGCCGCCACACAACATGCTCAGGGTAGCTACACCCTGTTGTTTAGCCAGGGTGATGAAGATTTTCCGCTGGCGGAGCGCCGTCTGCTGGCCGCTCAGGTTGCCGGCTGGCATGCACAACCAGGCCTGCAGGCGCACTACCAGCCACAGGAGAGTCTGGCCGGGAGTGATCGGATCAACGCGGCACAGGCTTTTGCCCATCGCCTGACCTTTGAGCCGGTTACTGCTGCTCCCGCGCATCTGGAGGCTTTAAAACAGTCGGGCTGGAGCCTGCGCGGCATTGTCACACTGGCACAGCTGGTGGCATTTGTCAGTTTTCAGAGCCGGTTGCTGGCGGGTCTGCGCAGCTTACAGGGCGATGAGGCGTCGGGTGAGGTTGCCCCGGTAGTCGCCGGTCACTGGCACGAGGCCTTACATACCGCCAGCGGCAAAACTGCCCTGACCGCGTTTACGCAACAGGAACTCGGCTGGGAGCCCTGGCTGCCGGCAAAACCGCTGTCGGAATTCAGCGAGGAAGAACAGGCGACACTGGCAAAATTCGGTCACACCGACTCCGACTATTTTCGCCTGCTGGCGCGCAATCTGCCGTTGCTGGAGCAGCGCACCCTGACCGATAAAGGCATTTTTTATACCGCAGGAGGGCTGCCACGCGCCGAGCGCGAACTGGCTGCCACCGTGGTGAGTAAGGTCAACGGCTGCATTTACTGCGCCTCAGTCCATGCGCGTAAAGCCAGCCAACTCTCAAAGCAGGATGAAGCGGTACAGAAGCTGCTGAATGTTGCACCCGGCGCGGTGTTATCTCACGGACACACCGCGCGCTGGCAGGCGATCATCGAATTCTCAGCAGCACTGTCACTGACACCTGCCCAGCCGACACAGTCGCAGCTCTCTGCACTGCGTGAACAGGGTCTGGATACGCTCGCCCTGCTCGATCTGATTCAATCAACCGCCTTTTTTGCCTGGGCTAATCGCCTGATGCTGACGCTGGGCGAACCTTTTCTGCCGGAACAACAGGGATAATCATGACTTTGCCTTTAACCGACCAACTGGTGCAGTGGCGTCGCGAACTGCATCAGCATCCGGAACTTTCGAATCATGAATTTGCCACTACGGAACGTATTACCCGCTGGCTGGAGCAGGCCGGGATCCGGCTGTTGCCGCTGGGGCTGAAAACCGGCGTCGTGGCTGAAATCGGTCAAGGCGAATCCCTGATCGCCCTGCGCGCGGATATCGATGCGTTACCGATTGAAGAAACCACCGAACGCCCGTGGCGATCACAGCAGCCGGGCGTGATGCACGCCTGTGGTCACGACGTTCACAGCGCCGTGATGCTCGGCGTGGCGTTACGGCTGAAACAGCAGGAAGACACACTGCCAGGCCGGGTACGGATTCTGTTTCAGCCCGCTGAAGAGACCTTCAATGGCGCACGTCAGCTGATTGATGCCGGTGCGCTGGAAGGCGTTCAGGCGATATTCGGCCTGCACAACGCGCCCGACCTGCCGCTGGGCACACTGCGTAGCCGGGCGGGTGCGTTTTATGCCAACGTAGACCGCTTTGTTATCCGCATTGAGGGCAAAGGCGCCCATGCCGCGCGACCGCAGGAGGGCATCGATTCGATTGTGATTGCCAGCCATATCGTAACGGCTCTGCAGACCCTGCCGAGCCGGGTATTCAGCTCGCTGGAAACGGTGGTGCTGAGCGTGACGCGCTTTACCGCCGGTAACACCTGGAACGTGCTGCCACAAAGCGTTGAGCTGGAGGGCACCGTGCGCACCCACAACGGCGAAATTCGGGCGCAGATCCCGCACCGCATGCGATC
This sequence comes from Pantoea sp. Fr-CA_6, assembly GCF_024520895.1. Classification (NCBI taxonomy): domain Bacteria; kingdom Pseudomonadati; phylum Pseudomonadota; class Gammaproteobacteria; order Enterobacterales; family Erwiniaceae; genus Pantoea; species Pantoea sp. Fr-CA_6. Next base: position 8,253 of record NZ_JALNPO010000003.1, read on the forward strand.
CCTGATTCAGGGTATTGCCGCCGGGTTTGGTGCGACCGCCGAACTGGAGTGGACTGAAGGACCGCCGGCCCTGATTAACTCGCCAGGCTGGGTGGATGTTGCGCTGGACGTTGCCCAACAGAGTGGCTATCTCGCGGAGCACGCTGAGTCGCCGCAAATGGGAGGAGAAGATTTTGCCTTCTATCTGCAGCAGGTGCCGGGGGCATTTGTCAGCATCGGCAGTGCCAGCGAATTTGGTCTGCATCACGCCGCCTTCGATCCTGATGAAGCGTTGATTGGACCGGCGGTGGACTACTTCACGCAGCTGGTGCCGCGCGCGTTGCAGATTGTGGCGGCGCAATGACGAAAAAAAGGAGTGCTGCTATGTCAGTTCAGGTTCCACAACCGATTCTTGATCATGCTGTGATTAACGTGGCCGACCAGCTCGACAGCGCCAGCGCGCGCTTCCGAAGGCTCGGCTTTCAGCTCACTGAACGGGGTCATCACTCGCTGGGATCGAGTAATCACCTGGCTATTTTTGGTGAGAACTACCTGGAACTGCTGGGCTATGAGACGGGCAAAGGGAGCCAGCGCGCCGATCTCTGGCAATCGCCGCTGGGATTGAGCGGTCTGGTGTGGAAAAGCAGCGATGCAGAGAGTGAGTTTCAGCATCTGCAACGGCAGGATCTGGATGGCGATCCGCCAGCGGCTTTTCATCGTCCGGTTACCCTGCCCGACGGTTCGGTGAGTGAAGCGCACTTTAGGACCGTACGGATTCGCCCTTCGCTGGTACCCAATGGCCGCAGCTTTTTTTGCCAGCATCTGACGCCCGAAGCGGTATGGCAGCCGGCATGGCAGCGTCACCCCAATGGCGTGCGTAATATCAGTGAGTTTGTGATTGTCGCGCAGGATCCGGCGCTTTCAGCGCTGGTCTATAGCCGCCTGTTTGGGGCCGCTAAAGTGCTCGCCTGTCCCGAAGGCGCCTTTGTCCTGCGCGCGGGTGCTGCCACGGTTCGTTTTGCTTCGGCAGACTATGCGCAGCAGCGATTTGGCCCGCTGCCGGAAGACTATGATGGCAGCGCCCGGATGGTCGCGCTGGGTTTTGAGACGGAAGATCTCGACCTGGTGAAACGCGCGCTGGTGAAGGGTGAAATTGCCTTTCAGGAGCAGCCCGAGGCGATTGTGGTGGAGTCGGCAGAAGGTTTTAACCTGGCATTGCGTTTTACCTGAGTGCAGATTCAGGAGGTGATGAAAAACGCCTCAAGTGAGGCGTTTCTTCAGAGCACGGACCGATAAAATATAAAGACTTATCGAATCTTAATAGTCCATCGCAGCACGCTTAAATCAGAAAAACAGAGATGGCGACAGGCCAAACCGGGCGCATAATGCCCGGATATGCGACACAGTCAACTGACGTTCGCCGCTGAGGATTCGGCTAACCAGCGATTTTTTACCGATCTCATTTTCGAAGTCGCTCAGGCTAAGATTGTGTTGCTCAATAAGCACGCGCAGAATGCCGGGGCCTGTGCTGATTTCATTTTGACGTGCATTAAATTCGGCCAGCTCCGGATCTTTATCTTCATAGTGAGCAATGCGCGCGCAAAGCAGGTCAACCAGCGGATTATCCGGCTCATGTTCAATCAGATATTCGACCAGTTTCAGTGCTTCTTCATAATCCTCGCGCTGGCTGCTGCCAGCCAGCAGCGGTACCGCTTCAGCGAGCTCATTTGACAGCCTGATAGCTTCAGTATTCATTCGGTAACCTCCCGATATTTCGCGGACAACTGTTGATCGCTCTGCACATGCTGTGAAGCCTTTCAGCCGATCGTTTCAGCAGACAAAGGCCATAAAATTAAACTCTCCGATCTTAATATAAAAAAACGCCTCAACTGAGGCGTTTTTCACAGGCTTTACAACGACACAAATCAGAAAGTGTAGCTGGCGGTCACTGAGAAATTACGCGGTTCGCCGTAGACTACGGAGCTGGCCACGTTAGTGTCATACTCTTTGTCGAACAGGTTATTGAGGTTGCCCTGCAGCGACAGATTTTTGTTCACCTGATAACGGGCGAAGAGATCAACCAGCGCATAGCTGCCCTGACGGGCACGCCAGGTGCCATTGCCTTCCGGGCCACCGACGTCATTCCAGATATGTGTCTGCCAGTTCACGCCGCCACCCAGCGTCAGCTGCTGCAGCGTCGGCAGGCGATAGCTGCTGAACAGGTTAAAGCTGGTCTGCGGCAGTTGCGGGTTAAAGGTGCTGCCATCGCGGTTTTCCGCAATGTAGCGCGTGCCGCCCAGGGTCATCTGCCAGTTGTCGGTTAATGCGCCGTTGACTTCAAACTCCACGCCACGACTCACCACGCCTTTACGGCCAATGTACGCGACATCACCTGACCCCTGAACCGTCTGAGTGGTTGCTTCACCGACATTATTCAGCTCGGTGCGGAACACCGAAATCGAGGTGGTGAAGCGACTATCCATCCAGTCAGATTTCAGGCCTGCCTCGTAGTTTTTACCGATGATCGGCGACAGGTAATCGCTGTTTCGGTCGCGATAGTCCTGTGGCTGGAACACCGAGGTATAGCTGGCGTAAGCCGACCAGTTTTCAGCGAAGTCATAAATCAATCCGCCGTAAGGGGTGGTGTTATTTTCTTCCATTTCACCACCAGGCGTTTCACGGTTCCAGTTGGTGTAACGGGCACCGATAATCAGGTGCAGCGGATCGGCGAGCGACAGACGGGTCGCCATATAAGTCGATTTCTGGCGAACCAGTTGGGTATCGCTGGCAGGCAGACGCGGCGTCCAGGCCGATTCCGGATACTGACCGTTAAACTCGTTGTAGTTGCCCAGCGACTCTGATGAGATATTCTCAAAGGTACTGAAGTACTTGTTATCCTGGCGGGTGTAATTGACGCCGACCATCAGCTCATGCTGACGACCCAGCAATTCATAAGGACCGCTGGCGAAGGCATCAACGGCATCCACTTTACGTTTACCCGTGTTGTAACCGGTCCCGCCTACCACCGGATAGTTGGCATAGGAAGAGACGCCCGCCCCGGTGTTACGATCGAAATAGCCATCAAGATAGATCTGCTTACTGTCGAGGCGCATCTCGTTGTGCGCGCCGTTCAGCGTGATGTTCCAGCCGTTATCGAAGTCCTGTTTCAGGTTCACAAAGACTTTACGGTTCTCTTTATCGTTGTAGGCCCAGTCAGGTGCGGTGTTGTAGCCGCGTCGGGTATGTATCTGCGTGCCGTCTGTGTACCAGCGCGGCGCGCCACCCCACATGGTGGAATCCGTATTGACCTGGCTGAATTCATAACCGACCGAAAGCGTGGCAGAGTCGGTCAGGTCAGCGTCAACCACGCCATAGATGAACTGTTTTTTGGCGCCATAGCGCTCTATGAAGCTGTTGTTATCCTGCCAGCCCGCGATCAGCCGGCCACGAACATTGCCGGAGTCACTGAGCGGAGCCGAGAGATCGGCCACGTAACGCTGCTTATTCCAGCTGCCGTAACTGGCGGAGACAGTGCCGCCGAACTCTTTGCTGTCGGCGTGTTTGCGCACCATATTGATGGCGGCTGATGGATTACCCGGTCCGGTTAACAGACCGGTCGCTCCGCGCACCACTTCAACGCGCTCATACATTGCCATATCGGTCTGCGCATCACCCAGGTTCCAGCGAGCGGCAAAGGCAGTAGGGATACCATCGACCATGTAGTTGTCGATCATAAAGCCGCGCGCATAGTAGTTGGTGCGATCCATATCACCACTGATACCGCGAATACCGGTGGTATTTGCGAGCACATCATTCAGCGACTGGAGTTGCTGATCGGCCATACGCTGCTTACTGACGATGCTGACTGACTGCGGGACATCACGTACGGTGCCCAGCATTTTAGTGCCCGCACGGGTAACCGGTACGCTGTAATCAGTGGCGGGCGAAGCGGCTACGGCATCATCGGCTGACGCGCTGACCGTCATAGTCTGGTTATCGCTGGCAGTGGGTGCGCCTGTCTCTGCGGCATGAGCAGCGTTATGCGCCAGCGACGAGGCGACGATGACAGCCAGCAAGGAGAAGCGGAATGGACGTTGCAGAGCAGAAGTGTCCGTTGCCCTGGGGTGTTGAAGATCGAAAGCGTTCATTAATTCCTCAATTATCTTTATGTTTTTATGCTGCCACTGTCACGACCATGCTTCCTGCGGACATCGCTGCCCTGCTTATGGTTTGAGGAACCAGAAACCTTTCCCTGAGCGCCTGCGCGCGGGTGTGATGAACTTCTAAAACAAATGAGAAATATACGCATTGCGATTATCATTGCAAGATTTTGTTAGCAAACAATACGAATTTTTTCAGGGAATTGTCTGCGCGTGAAAGGCGGCTGGAGGGTAATAAAGGCAAGGAGGCGTTTATGGGGTCAGCGCGCCCGCTGACTTGTCAGAGAAGCAGGGCTGCTGCATCATTTTTTGATAAAGATAAAATCCTGTAATGGCCGTTCATTGAACTGTAGTTGTCACTCCTGATGCCACAATATCCGTCTTAAATCTTTTATCACCTTATTTAACACCAGATATTGCAGGAATTCGTACGTGCGCAAAATTTCAATGCTTAAAGCGCTGATAACGACCACCGTTTTCAGTGTTTTTTCAGCCCACTCCGCCACACTTGTGGAGACCGTGAGTGCGGGCTGGGATAATTTCAGTGATAAAGTCGCCACAACCTGGCAGCAGCCTGAAGGTTACGACTTTTATCTGCCCGCGATTACCTGGCACAACCGTGCCACTTACGATCGTGAACACATCAATAAATATAATGAAAGACCCTGGGGCGCGGGCGGAGGTATCTCCCGCTACGATGAAAAAGGGAACTGGAACGGCATCTACTTAATGGCGTTTAAGGACTCCTTTAATAAATGGGAACCCTTTGGTGGCTATGGCTGGGTGGCAACCTGGCGTCCGCTGGCCGACCAGAATTTTCACTGGGGCGCGGGTTACACGGCGGGCTTTACCGCACGGCACAACTGGGATTATATTCCGGTGCCAGCGCTATTGCCGCTGGCCTCTGTCGGCTATGGCGATCTCGATTTCCAGATGACCTATATTCCCGGCACCCATAACAACGGCAACGTCTATTTTGCCTGGCTGCGCTACCACTTCTGACAGTTGCCGATATAAGCGTTAGCGTGACATTGCCATGAGCGAGAGATCGTCCAGCGTGAGGGTTTCGCCATCATAGCGATGACGCAGGAGATGGTAGCTTTCGCATTCAATAATCTGCTCAACCGCGTCCGAAAAGATAGTCATGGCGCTGCGCATCTGGCTCAGATAGTCATGAGTGTCATAGACCCGATCGATACCTTCCAGCGCATGGTTCATGATTTTTCGGGCGACGTCATTAGGCGTGTCGAGCGCTGAGAGTTTTGAACGCGCAGTCCTGCGCAGATCGCGCGGGGTAAACGCCTCCAGTCCCAGCCCACGGGGAGCGCGGATCATCCGGCGAAGTGCCTGATTCATCGCGCCTTTTGACAGCGGCTGTTGCGGATCGCGTGGCGCGGGCACCAGCCAGGGTGAGGCTGGCTCGGCGGCGCGCAGCAGTGCTTCGATGCATTGACGCATCAGCGGTGAAATGGGCAGCACATGCTCCCGCTGCGATTTATTGCGCGTACCCTGCATCCACAATCCTAATTGCAGATCGAACTCCGCTTTCTGCGCCTGCACAATTTCATCCGGCCGCCGGGCGCTGACCAGGCATAAACGCAGCGCCCAGCGCGCCTGTTCCGAGAGTGCCCAGTTATCCAGCCCGTGCCAGAACACCCAGATTTCTGCATCGGTAAGTTGCCGACTGCGCGGCGGCGTAGCGCGACCCGCGACATCACGCTTTTTCATTGAAGCGATGGGTGAATGATCGAGATAGCCCTGCATCTCGGCCCAGGCAAGAAATTGTTTGGTCAGCGCGAACACCCGCCGCGCCTCCTCTTTTTTACCGTCGGCGATCAGAATGTTATAGAGCCGGTTAAGGCGTAAGCGGTTCAGCGTTTTGAGTGGCTGCGAACCGATGTTCGGCAGGACATGTTTCAGCAATGAGGAGATGGCGATCTCAGGACGACGCCGGCTGATCAGCAGCGAGAGTTTTACCCAGACCTTCATCACCTGCTCCACCGTGCCTTCATCGCCAAAATTATCCAGCTCGCTAAGTGAAGCCTTTTTAACCTGCTCCAGCCAGATCAATACATGGCGGCCTACGTGGGCTGAACGCGCAGGGATCTGTGTCAGATCTGGGGTCACATTTATACCTGTTAGACATGAAGAGCGGGCCATTCTATCCATTGTTTATCTGTGACTCCAGACCTAATAAGTCTGGAGTCATAAAGACGCGTTCTGATGAAATCTGAGGAAGTTTTCGGGTGATGACCAACAAGTAAAACTAACGTCACTTCTCCCTTCTGGTCACGGTTATGGCGAATAAATAGCCCATTGTTATGGAATGTAAAGGTGGCTTACCGCGATATACAATGATAACTATTATCATTATCATACGCATTTGCTTACATGCCTTAATACTTCAGGGAGATTTTCTAAGTGAATGTAACCATGCGTGTCCATAAGCGCCCTGTTGCGCTACTGCTGGCCGGTTTATTGAGTACCTCTGCTAACGGCGCTAATCAGGAAGAGACAGAAAAGCTGGCTGATGATGAGACGATGCTGGTCACTGCTGAACAGGAGCTGAAACAGCAGCCTGGCGTTTCGGTGATCACCTCGCAGGACATTGAGAAAAACCCGCCGGTCAACGACCTTTCCGACATTATCCGTAAAATGCCAGGCGTTAACCTTACCGGCAACAGCGCCAACGGCGTACGCGGTAACAATCGTCAGATCGATATTCGCGGCATGGGGCCGGAAAATACGCTGATTCTGATCGATGGTGTGCCGACCACCTCGCGCAATTCGGTGCGTTATAGCTGGCGCGGCGAGCGCGATTCCCGCGGTGACTCAAACTGGGTACCACCAGAAATGGTTGAACGGATTGAAGTGATTCGTGGACCGGCGGCAGCGCGTTACGGTTCCGGCGCGGCCGGTGGCGTGGTTAATATCATTACCAAACGCCCGACCAATGACTGGAGCGGATCGCTGTCGCTTTATACCAACCAGCCGGAAGATGATAAAGAAGGCGCAACCCGCCGCGCTAACTTTAACCTGAGTGGTCCGCTGGCGGGCGATGCTCTGACCATGCGGCTCTATGGCAACATCAACAAAACCGACAGCGATGCTTTCGACATTAACCAGTCGCACAATGGCTCCGGCGCCGCCGGTCGCGAAGGCGTTCGCAATAAAGACATCAACAGCGTGCTGTCGTGGAAGATTACGCCATTACAGGTGCTGGATTTCAGCTACGGATACAGCCGTCAGGGCAACATTTACACCGGGGATACCCAGTACAGCAACGGTGCCGGTAATGCCTTGATCGAATCTCTCGATGGTTCGGAAACCAACCGTCTGTATCGTCAGACCTGGGGCCTTGCGCATAATGGCATCTGGGACTGGGGACAATCTAAGCTCACCTTTAACTATGAAAAAACCAATAACACCCGCCTGAATGAAGGCACGGCGGGTGCGGGTGAAGGCCGGATCAACAGCAACACGTTCTCAACCAGTCGCTTTGAAAGTTACCGGGCAGGAGGCGAAGTCAGCTTCCCGCTGGAACTGCTGCGTGAACAGACCGTTACGCTGGGAGCCGAGTGGAACCGTGATGAGCTGAACGATCCAAATTCAATGAACGGCACCAGTGCGCCTGGCGTATCCATCGACGGTGTCAGTGGTGATGCGGGCAGCCGCAACAGTAAAAACAGCGCAACGCTGAGCTCACTCTATTTTGAAGATAATATTGCTGCGACCGATAGCACTGAAGTGATCCCCGGTCTGCGCTTTGATTATCACGACACCTTTGGTGCGAACTGGAGTCCGTCGCTCAATATTTCTCAGGCTCTGGGAGAAAGTTTTACCCTGAAAGCGGGTATCGCCCGTGCGTTTAAAGCCCCTAACCTTTATCAGTCCAGCGAAGGCTATTTACTGGCGACGCGGGGAAATGGCTGTCCGATCAACGTTACCCGTGGCAGTTGCTATCTGCTGGGCAATGAAAATCTCGATCCTGAAGTCAGCATCAATAAAGAGCTGGGTATCGAGTTCAGCCAGGATGGCTATGTTGCGGGTATCACCTGGTTCCGCAATGACTATAAAAACAAAATCGTCTCCGGGACGGAGGTGCTGGGTTACGCCTCTAATGGTAACAATATCCTGCAATGGAGTAACGGCGGCAAAGCGGTAGTGGAAGGTCTGGAAGGCAATTTCACTATCCCGCTGGTCAGTGACGAGCTGGAGTGGCGGACTAACGCAACTTATATGATCGAGTCGAAGGATAAAAAGACCGGTAATCCGCTGTCGATCATTCCTGAATACACGATCAATACAATGCTGGACTGGCAGGTGACGCAGGATTTCTCCACTAATCTGAACTGGACAATGTATGGTCGTCAGAAACCACGCCAGTATGCGGAATCCCGCACAGAAAACAATTCTATGTCGAATCGCGAAGTCGGCGCTTATTCAGTATTTGGTGTCAATTTTAATTATGACATCACCAAAAATCTGCGTGCCAATGCCGGGATTAATAACCTGCTAGATAAGCAGCTATATCGCGAAGCTGATGGTGCATCAACCTATAACGAACCGGGACGCGCATATTATGCCGGGCTGACAATGTCCTTCTGATCTGCAGCAGCGCTTCCCGGTGGAAGCGCTGTTTTTTCGTCTTCGTCGAAAAACCTCCTGTTTACACTCCCCCCGATTTATCTTCTCAGTGCTAATCTCTGGCTGCCGCTTATCGAGCCGGAAAGTATCTGGCTCACGGGTATGGCATTAAATACTTACATTCCCTCTGGAAAGCGTAACGATAGGTAACTAATGTCGTGATTCCTGTATCCCGGCCAGCGAAACACCCCAGAGTACGGCTATGCTCTGTCGGGTTCAACCTGCAACTATAACTAGCTATCAGGATATTAAGTGATGAAAAAATTATCAGTTATCGTTATTGCTACCGGACTGTTTTTGTCGGTGAATTTACAGGCTAATGCCCAGGGCTGTCTTAAGGGAGCCGCAGTAGGCGGCGTCGCAGGTCATGTTGCTCATCATGGTGTGGCCGGTGCCGCAGCGGGCTGCGCAGTCGGTCATCATATGGCAAAGAAAAAACAGAAAGAGGCTGAGCAAAATCAGCAGTCTCAAAAATAAGCTGAGTTTGTAGCATCGATGTAAATCAGCCGATTACCGGGCAATGATAATGTCCGGTAATCGCTGAGTGATAACTATTCAGAGTCTGTTGCATCGCTAAAGTACGGCGCATTAAGGGCAGCCGGTTATGTTAATTATGTTTATTTGAACTCGATGTCTTTAAAGGTGCAGTGATTTAGGTGAGTGACCAGAAATTTGAATAAGGTACGCATATTTTTAATTCAGACAGTGGAAAACGTCTTTTGAAAAAACGTCCTTTATCGACCCAGCCGCACAATGCCATGCCATCTTCATATTCAATTACCACCATTATTCTTCTTCTTTTTCTTCGCCGAACAATGGTGCCCACTTCAATCATGCGGATGCCTTAACCGCACTATTGCCGGTTACGTCATGGGTATCTGAAAGTATCGTTCTGACAATGAAGTCATTACTTTTTCTCAGATCTCCAATCGCTGGCTGGAGTTTTCCATATATCCGCATACCTTCCAGCATCATGAAAATGCTTTGAGCCATGACTCGCGCATCTTCATCCTGGCGAAATACCCGCTGATCCTGGCCTCTTTTTAAGATGTTCTCTATCTCGTTAATTAAATGGTTAAATTTAAAGGAAACTTTCCCTTTAACCTCTTCGTCTCCGGGTAAAAGTTCACTGGCTGCCGCAATAGTAAAGCACCCTTTCTCTCCGGCAGGAGCAGATGATAACTGAGCCACAAATTCGAGCGTTTCTCGCAATGCAGCTTCTGGCGACATTTCTTCATTTCGTTTCACTGTCCTTGAAATGCCTTCATCCATATATCGCTGCAAAGCAGCCAGGTAAATAGCACGCTTATCGGGATAAAGTTTATAGATGCTGGCACTTGCAAGACCTGATGCTTTCATAAGATCAGCCATAGATGTTGCCTGATATCCCTTCTGCCAGAAGCATTCAAGTGCGGTGTTGAGGAACGTCTCTGGATCGAATTCTCTGGGTCTGCCTGCTGATGCTTTCATGAGGTTCTCCTGTTTTGAAGATTGATTGTAGATCGATCAATCTACAATTAAAAGGCTTTATCTAAACCTTGTGTTAAAAGTCATGCTTTTTGCCTGGTAAAATTTAATGCTGAGTCAGCGGACAGGTTCAGGTGAGTCATTGGCCGCCTTCTGGCGGCGGCAGGCAAATACTTATAATGGGATTACAGTCTGGACCTGATGCTGAAAAACGTAGGGATCTGATAGCAACTCATATTCTTCATCGTCCGGATAGGTAACAGCAATTTGATACTGTTCGCCTGCAAAGGCTTTGATGGCTTCTAAATCTTCCCAGTACGTCGCAAGGAAGAAATGTTCCCACTCACCCTGCGTTTCTCTGCGTACATACGCTCCCAGATTCCCTGGCGTCGCTTCTGAATGTTCAACACCAGTCTTCTGCAAGTGAGTTGCAAAACCTTCAGCGTGCCTGGCCGGTACGCATCCGTGCCATGTTCTGACAATCATGTTGCTATCCTCATGTTGTTGAAGGGTTTTAACCATAACATGACAATGCAGGAACAACGATTCGTTTTCTGGGGTGGAGAATGGGATGTTATGTTACTGCGCACCGGCCAGTTAAGGATTCTCATGCAACAAAAAATGCCGGAGCTCAGTGGTAACTTCTTCTGGTGCTTCTTCAGCCATATGGTGACCGCTGGCTATCGCTTTACCCCGAACATGCGGTGCCCAGGATTTCCAGATGCCCAATACGTCGCCGTAAATATCTTCCAGATCATCATATTTTGACCATAAACAGAGCGTCGGGCATTCAATCAATCGCCCATTCTGACGATCATAAAGCTCATGCTCTTTGTCTATAGTAAGACCGGCACGATAATCCTCGATCATCCCATGTACAGTCTCCGGATCGTGTATAGCTCGTCTGAATTCAATGTATTCATCATTCCCCATTGTTTCGGGCTGGCCTCCATACCACTTGTCCGGATCGGCTAAAATTGCCATTTCGGGTTTTTCAGGCTGAGCAAAGAAGAACCAGTGATACCACTGTCGGGCAAACTTCTCATTACATCGGTTTAGCGCTTCAAGTATGGGTATACAATCCAGTACAGCAAGCCGTGTAATTCGCTCAGGGTAATCAAGTGCGGCCCTATATGCTGTATAACTACCTCTGTCATGTCCCACCAGCGCGAATTGATCAAAACCTAACTGGCTCATCAACTCAATACAATCTTTCGCTTTAGCTCGCTTAGAAGAACCAGCATGATTGGGCTCATCTGCAGGTTTAGATGAGCGGCCAAATCCCCTTAAATCGGGACAAACCACGGTAAAAGATTCGGCAAGTTGCGGGGCCACCTTTGACCAGGTTACATGGGTGCGGGGGTGTCCATGCAGCAGCAAAACCGGAGGACCATTACCTCCATAGCGAACATTTAGCACTGCTTCAGAAAGTCTGATTTGTGTATGAGTAAATCCCTCAAACATTTTTTGATACCCGCGCCATGGATTTATAAAAATTATAGGCTTAAGTCAGCTGATGTATCTTTATTACAACGGCTTAATACTGTGAAGACTGAATCAATTCACTTAAACCAGGGATACTCGTTTGTGTTAAAACAATGTTTCAAGGCAACCAGGCCTGAAACATGACGGAGCAGAAATGAGAACGCAAAAGCGATGTATGGGATATGTGGCCATCGTGGTTGATGACTATGATCGGGCAATTGAGTATTACACCGAAAAGCTGGGTTTTACCCTTGTTGAGGATACACCGCAGCCAGGTAAACGCTGGGTTGTAGTTACACCTGACCCTGAAAGCGACTGCAATCTTCTTCTGGCTCGCGCTTCAGATGACAGACAGGAAGGTTTTATCGGCAATCAGTGCGGCGGAAGAGTATTCCTTTTTCTGCAGACGGATGACTTCTGGCGAGACTACAAAGCCATGAAATCGAAAGGCGTTACATTCTCCCAGGAGCCTCGTGAAGAGGAGTACGGAACCGTGGTGGTTTTTGAAGATCTGTACGGCAACCGCTGGGACCTTTATCAGAACAGGCAGAATTAAACACCAAAGCCAGTTGTGTATCAGGCATTCAGATGAACAATCAAAGCACGAACCCTGCAGGGATATTTCAGATCAGCGGGGAGTTTTTTGCAGCATCCCCTGAGCACTCTGCTATCAATTAAGCGCTCGCGAGCAACAGAGCGCCGTGTGATAGCAGACTTACTTTCCTCACCAGCTATAACCTTCAGATCCGCCAATCAGTTTCGCTAATCCAGCGATCTATCCGATATGTTTAGCTGCGCCCTGGCATTATAAAAACGACGATAGGATAAATAGACAGCAATGATCGTTGACAGACTGGCAGTTCCTATCAGCATAAACGTAACCATAATCTGATACTTAATCGCCTTGAGCGGATCTATTCCGGCGAAAATCAGTCCGGACATCATCCCTGGCAGGCTGACCAGTCCGACGGTTTTGGCAGCGTCCACCGTCGGCATCATAGCTGTACGAATGCTGTCGGCAATGATGCGGCCCGATGCCAGCTTCACCGATGCGCCAAGGCTCAGCATCTCCATAATTTTCTGCTGGTTGTCGCTGAAGCGCTGGTTCAGGTTGCTGTAACAGAGCCCTACTGCGACCATGGCATTACCGGCGATCATGCCCGTGATGGGGATGACCTGCATCGGAACAAACGCTATCGCCCCGCTCAGCACCAGAATCGTTAGCGTGATAACGGTGCCACTAAAAATAGCGACAAACGATATCGTAAAGGCGTTATCAATATTTCGTCCGCGTTTACGGGCGTTGATCGCGGCATTAACGCAGATAAACAGCACCATCAGTACCGTCAGCCAGCTGTTATTAACATCGAAGATCGACTTTAATACAAAGCCGACAATGACCAGCTGAATTATCGCCCGGGATACACTCCAGAGAATATCTTTGCTCATGCCGAGCTTTTCTTTCTGGCTGATAAGCAGCGCTATGGCCACCAGCGTCAGTGACAGCAATAGAGAGGTGTCACTGATATTATGCTGATTCACGCTTATTCTCCTTTTCTGGCGGCTCAAGCCGAAGCACCTGCTCAGCCTGCTGGATATCGTTAACGTCATGGCTAATCCGCACCACGGCTACCTTTTCTTCAGCTGCGATCCGGTTAATCAGTGAAAGTACTGATAGTCTGTTCTCTTCATCAAGTGCGCTGGTGACTTCATCCAGTAACAGTACCTCAGGCATAAACTGCAGATTGCGCAGTAGTCCGACACGCTGCTTTTCTCCGCCTGATAGTTGTTCAACAGGTTTATTCAGCATATCCGGAGAGAGATTTACGCTTTCCAGCGCAGCAACAAGTTTGTCCCGCTGAGGTTTCTGACGTCGAATCTGCCATGGCAGCGCCAGGTTGTCATATACCGTCTGACCAAACAGTTGCGGCGTCTGAAAACAGTACGAGACCTGCTGGCGATAGGCCTCTGCTCTCAGCGTGGTGATATCACTGTTCCTGAAGAAAAGTTGCCCGGAGGTGGGGGTAATCAGCGAAGCAAGGATTTTGAGGAAGGTACTTTTTCCGCTTCCGGATGGGCCGGTCAGCAAGACGCAATCACCCTGATATAACTGCAGGGAGACCGGTTTCAGTAGCTGCCTATCCCCGACTGAAAAAGCGACATCCTGCACATCCAGCAGGAGTGAAACTCTGTCCATATTTGCGCCTCAGGACCTGACAAATTGAGTGTTGGCAGTATCAAAAAAAGCAGGAGTTACCCTTCATAGGCAAATTACCGGTACTGCATGTTGCAGCGCACTCACACTGCTGGCGTGGGCGCTGCAAGGCAAATGTACATCAGGCTATGAAATATAAGGCATTTAATTGCGGCTATGCATCTTCTGAGTAAAAAATCAGTGTGTAAAGGTGTCCGCCAGCCAAAATTCAATATGATCCTGCGCGAGGAAGTGACAGGCACCGGGTTTGAATCAGAGTGGCAGACACGCTGCCACCCGACAATTATTTGTTTTTCCAGCTGGTTGAAACCGGGTTGGTTACGGTGTTTTTTTCCTGAGTATAGGTGCCGTTCTGCTGCGCAATGGCTTCACCGGTATCCACAATGGCATTCTGAATAAAGACGTTCTGCTTGTCACCTCTGATAAAAGTTAACTGATGAAAAGCCGTTTTATTGCCCCAGTCAGCAGAAGGCAGAGAGATAAAACGCACGGTGAAAGTTTCATCATCAAACTTGCCCTGCATGACGTAAACACCGTAGTGGTTTTCGCCCTGAGAAATGATTTTATAGGTACCGTTGTCGTAATAATAAATCTCCGCATCCGGAAACGGCTTTTTGTCATACATTTTTCGGTAGTGCAGCACCTGTTTGATGGTGGGCTGGCCGAAGCTGACGGTGAGGTTTTTACCATCTGCCGACGTCGTCAGACCTTCAGCGTGAACACTGCTCATCAGCATTAACAGACTTGTAGCGGCCATTGCGGTTGCTTTCACTCTCTTTCTCCTCAGCGGATTATGGGGACAACAAACGTATAAGATCCCAGAACTTACACGGTGTGGAGGGTCTGTTGAAGAGGCAGATAACACATTATTACACAATGTTATAATCACGCCCTGTAACCTGCGGTGGTGAGCCGTAGTTGGCCGGGTTGCCCGCTATCGAAAGCCATCCTGTGCGGAATAAGACGGTTATCAAACTGAAAGTAAAAAATAACCGCCAGGCTGGCGTTTAAAGTTCGCTAGTGACGCTTAGCATCGCAACGCAACGCAGTGGAAAGCTGTTTAACTGCTTAAACGAATATCGGTCTGCTGCCGGCCGCTATAACAAAACGGCGCAGACCGATATTTCGCGGGTATGTCCGGGCTGTATCCTGCTCTTTTACAGAAAGTCAGGAAATTAAGGAGACAGCCCAGGGTAAGGGGAACGTTTATTTCAACGATTCCGGCAGCGTTACGATCCATAACTCGCTGTCCGACTCCGGTTTCTTCAGCGGCTTCACGCCGATCGTCGTTGCAACCGGCTTACCCTCTACAGTAAGTTCCCCCTTTTCGTTCAGCCGATAATCCTTGCGCTTCTTACCTTCCACCGGATTTTGCATGACCGTTTTCACGCCGAAGTCATTGTCATTGGTGACTGCCAGAGTTTTACTGTCGATCAGCGCCAGTCCTTCGGCCTTCTCCTGCTGCCAGCCGAGTTGACGTAAATCGACCACCAGCGTTTTAGCTGCGAGCTTAATGCCTCGCTGCGCCAGCGCTTTCTCATCGTCCGACTCCGGATACTCACCAGGCTTGTCGAATGCGGCAAGATCGGTAGCCGCACTGAGGTCCACCTTATAGATAAGGTTGCGCATCGCGTCGTTTTTATCGCTGCCTTGTTCAATTAAGAGGATATGCTGATTATCGAGCGCCACGATATCGCCAATTTTGGCGTCGCTGTTTTTACTATAAGCCTCGCTGTCGATAGGGTATCCATACATCGCGGTTTTACCGGTCGCCGGATCGAAGCTCACCAGCCGGGTAAAGCGCGCCTGCTTTTTACTTTTACCGTCGATATCCAGCGTACTCTGCACCGCGGCGATGATGCGCCCGTCCGGCATACGGGTAAGCCCTTCAAAACCACGATTAGGCTGACGCCACTTAAGAATATTAGGCAGTCCGCCCGCAATGGATTTTTCCCCTGCCATGGCCTGCGGCCCGTGAATCGCCAGAATCTTGCCGCGTTGATCAACGTTAATCAGAAACGGGCCATATTCGTCGCACAACCAGTACCCGCCCTTCCCGTCCGGCGTAATGCCTTCCGTATCCAGACCACGGTTATCGCCCTTCAGCACTTTCAGTGTGTCGCTTAACGCGACTTCATTGGTTGAGCCGATGACACCATCCTGTAGCGGCAATCCGTTAATGTTGCCCTTGTCGTCATGCAGCGGTCGGGCATCCGTGGCTTCTGCTTTGCCGTTCTGCACCCGAATATTCATCAGCAGCGGAGCGAAGTCTGGCGTGACGAAAATTTTTGACTCATGCTTGCCCACATCGGGTGAGTCGGCATTCGGCCCGCGATCGGTGACGGTCGCGAAGGTGAGCGCATCCCCCTGCTTACCGGTAAAGAGCAAACCGGAGCCGATTCCCACCGGCAAACCATCCGGAAACGCACTGGCGAACGCGCCGCTGTAGCTCACGCGCGTACCTTCCGGAAAACTGACGATATAGTGCTCAGCCGGAGGTTGCGCCGCAAGACCAGAAAACGAGAGCGCACAACTGATAATCAAAGAAATCGTTTTTATTTTCATAATATTAAAATCCATGAGGGAAAGCTGACAGCGTAAAGACGATAAATGACAGGAAAATGATATTTGCGGTAAAAACGGACTGCTAACAGGTTGATTTTTCCACCGTTAAGGCGCCGGCTGGTGAGGTGGTGAACGTAGAGTGAACGTTGCCTTGTGCGCAACGCTGCCTGCTCAGTGCCAGGAGCTGACATTGGCAGAAAAATGATTGTTATTCATCACCATATTGCTATCGTTATGCACTTCCGGATGTGAACCACAGATGAGAAAGCTTACGGGCTACTCACTTTTCAAAAAAAGGATTTGATATGTTTATGCGCCGTGCTTCTCTGTTTTTAATGTCAATGATGGCTATATCCCAGGCCCAGGCTGCTAACCTGCGGGCTGCCGATGTAATCACCTTTGATGTTGCCGGGGTAAAAACCGGTATGGATTATGATGAGGCCGTAAAAGCCATGACTGAGCACTTTCATGTGCCAGCATCATCGTTAGACGTTGATAAATACCCGGCTCTAAATGTGGTAACAGGAGATAAGCAGCCACAGTATATTGCTTACGAAAAAAATGGCGTCAAACTGCTTGTACATTTTGAAGGCCGTGTTCCTGCAGATCCGAAACATGCGCTGGCTGTGTCTCAGATTTCTTACGAGCTCCCATACTCCACTGAAAATAAAAATGCCATGGCCAAAGCCGCCGTTGAAAAATATGGTGTCCAGTCAAATGCACCTTACACACCGATGGTTTGGTGTAAAGCGCCCGGCAAGATGGCAACCATGGCATGCGGCCCGGATCCTGAGCAGCCGGTACTGAAATTATCAGGTACATCCCTGGAGATGAATGACCCATCGTGGACGAATGCCCGTATTAAAATGATGGACAGTAAACAAACCCGCACACCTGGTTTCTAAAGTGACTGATGCCGCCAGATGATCTTCTGGCGGCTAAGTGCCAGACGCTGATCATGGTTTTATGACAAAGGCTGAAGAGCAGCAGGTGATATTCAGGCGAGATGATTATCAAACGTGATGCGGGACAGATCTGCACAAAGCCAGCTCAGATAAGCTTTCAGTCCTTATTGAAAATTTTCATAAACACACAGAGCCTCAGCCACCAGCAGGCTGACATTCTCTAATGACTTTAACCTGACTCAACGTATGCCTTGCGCCCTTAACAAACCTCTATCAGACACATGATTTCTTAAAGCCCAGGCTGATAAAAGATGACAAGGCCATACTCTCTGCTCTGAGGTGGTGAGTAACTCTCAGAGCAAGTTTGCATACGGAAATGTGTACTCGCTCCGGGAGAATTTTCATAGGGTGAAACTGCGAACTGAACTGATGTTCTGGTTAGAGTAAATCAGAGACAGGCCGTCGTATCTCTTCACCAGAACATCCCTGTATTTACCTGTGGTAAGTGTTCATCAATGTGTGATGTTTATTATTCAGGCGATTTTTCTATGCCGCTAGCCGAATTACTTATTCGCATCTGAAGACGAGAAATGTGTCCGGTGATATCTGCCGTTCTTTCTGCTAATCCCCGGATAGCACTGGCGATGACAGAAAACCCACGGCCATGTACACCTGCTCTCGCGGCTTCGATACTGGCGTTCAGTGAAATGAGTTTGATCTGCGCAGCAATAATCCCGTTTTCAGAGACGAGTTCGGCAATTTCTTTTGCGGTTTCGGCGGTCTGAATGTTTCGCCTGACTTCGCTTTCCTCATGTCGCCCACGGTCTTTACGGCCCTGAATATCAATAAGCGCGCCGACGGCACGCAAAGGGGTACCATCAGGTGCACGTTTAGTCTGCCCGCGGGCCTGAAACCACCGGTATTCACCACTTCGCAGTTTAAGACGATATTCAATATCAAAACCGGTTTTACCACTGAAGTCCATCAGGTGGTTGACGAAAGCATCGAGCGCATTCTGTTTGTCATCCGGGTGAAGGCGTGATGCCCAGCTGTCCATCACATCAGGGAACTCTTCAATGGTTTCAAAACCCAGCAGCTTCCTGAACTGCGGTGACCACCAGAATACGTTGTCGGGATTCAGGGGATTTCCGCCAATAATATCCAGATCCCAGAGGCCGTCATTAAGCATTTCGCGCGACAGGTCAAAACGGGTGGAGACAATATCAAACTTGCGGGACTGTGACGTTTCTTCTTCTGTATTCTCTATAACGGCAACCAGGCGCGGCGGCGTAAATTCACGACTGTATGATGCACGGATGCAAAACCACTGAAAGGTATTTGCGCCAGTTTTGATCAGGCAGCGTAACAGCTTTTCATCACCGCTATGTTTGAGTGTATGACTTATCAAACCTTTGAACGCTTCCCGGAAATCCGCATGGATCATCTGGATCAGCGAAGAGAGCCCGACCTCCTTCTGCAGAGGCAATCCCATAAGCTGGCGTGCTTCAGGTGAAACAAATGCAGGCGCGTCACTTTTAAGATCGGTCGTCTCAACATACCAGTAGCCTTTCTGGCTGAGGTTCATAATACATTTCAGCAGCGTGGCATCACTATGATCCACATCCAGCGTTTCATCGATAAATTTCTCAGCGATATCCATCGTTGTCGGCTCTTTGGCGGACTGTTTCCGGAATAAATTCAGCATTATTTCTCCTGGTGAGCATATACAGGCATAAAAATATGCCTGAAAGGGTTATCGGCAGAACTTTCTGGATATTCAGTTAAAGGTCGCTGGTTTGAATTAATACTGTAACAAGATGCTATAGATAGCTCGCCAGCTAAAGCTACCGGAACAGAGATGATGGATGAGCATCACCACCAGCGTGCTAAATGTATTTTTTTGAAATCATGTGGCACAAAATTATCTTTGGTCTATGATATCTGAAAAATTTCAGGCCTTATAATCCCGACGCTCCGATCCCCCATGAAGATTCACAGTGAATTGTTATGCTGAGTTTTGACATACGGTTGTGAGTTTATATTTTCCGGCTATCGCAGGTATTAAATGAGTGGCTTAGCTTTGAGCTGCCACCTCTGCCTGCAGACAAAAGTCCGGACATGACTTATTGATATCCATAAGTATAATTCGTCAACGCATAAGAGAGCCTAGCTGCTGATCATATTGGATGTATTAACAGGGTTTAATATTTAACTTAAGCGATATTTTTATGAGATTGGTTTCACTTTGTTTCTGGCTTACCATACCAGATACCATCAGCCTCATGCAGACCCGTGAGTTAAATAAGTATGGCATTTTATGTTCATGAACTTTCCCCGCTCACTGACATCATAGCTATGTGTATCGCACTTAATAACCATAGACAATTTAAGGCCTCCGCAAAATGACGTTTGCAAAAGATTAATTTTTCCGCCGCAAACAAAACAGGGTTTTAAAAAAGGTTTTCTATTCCATTCCCGCTCAGGTCATCAATGCCTTACAGAAATACGTTTCAGGATATTTAAATGAATGAAAAATTGAAAGATACTGATTCTCGTGCAGCTTGTCAGCAGCTAATTAAGTCGGGCGAGTTTAAACCTTTTTTTCAGCCGATAGTCTCACTTGAGGATCAGCGCGTAGTAGGTTTTGAATTGCTGGCACGGCGTATTTTGCCCGAAGGGCTTATCGTATCTCCGGCTGAGTTCATTCCGGCTATGGAACATCATGGGTTACTCAATGAGCTGATGACAAGTCTGGCCACTCAGGGATTCATGACAGCGAGCACCTGGCCAGAACACCAGTTTCTGTCTTTAAACGTTTCTCCTTCACAACTGAACGGTAAGCACCTTCCCGAAATTTTAAGAAAACTGGCTGAACGTTATCAGTTCAGCCTTTCACGGCTCAGGATAGAAATCACCGAGACAGCATTGATCGATGATATTGAGACGGCTCATGCAGAACTCGAAGCATTGTCTGAAATGGGTTGTATGATTGCTATGGATGACTTTGGCACCGGCTGTTCAAGCCTTGCCTGGCTTATCCAGCTTCCCGCCAGCACGATTAAGATTGATGGCAGTTTTATTCGTTCAATGCTTCAGAAAAAGGATAGCCGGAAAATTATCTCCAGCGTAGTCGGTTTGGGCCGCAGCCTGGATATGGACGTCATTGCTGAGGGTGTTGAAACAGAGGAACAAGCTGAGATGTTGCGGGGTATCGGCTGCGCTTATGCACAAGGCTACTTATTCAGCAGGCCGATCCCGGCTGAAGAAACACATAATTTTCTCACCGCTGGCTCTGGCCGTAAATTTCATAGTCGTGTGGCACGAATGTCTCTTGAGCAGCGCGCGCATCAGATTTCATCGATGTATGCTGCGCCTGACACCTCTATCTGTTTTCTCAGCCCTGAACTGATGATTGTTGACGCAAGTGATACCTTTGCAGCGCGGGTTGGCTGGCCAATGCAGGACATTACCCATCGCCATATTTTTGAAGTGATACCGTCTCAAGCCGAGAAGTTGCTTTGGTTGCAGGATTTCAGGATAAAAGGTCTTCCTTACCCTCCGTTTGAAGTAAAGCTGCCCGGCGGTAGCACCGATTTGGTTATGATTACGCGGGTGGAGGATGAGGCAAAAGATTTACTGGGGTTTTGTGTGTTTGGCTTTAACATTGACCGTCAGAACAACCTTGTTCAGCCTTAGTGCCAGTTTACGACATCAGATGATACTTCCCTGTCGCTAAAATAACCTTAACGGTGCAGGCTTCAGTTTCAGGTTGTTAGCTGAAGATGGGGATAAGTCCGCCTGGTCGGAAGCGGACATTATTAACAACGCCTCTTTTCATCAACTAATTGCAGCCACTTCACTTTCAATCTTTATGCATCAGCCGGGTCAGCATCTCGCAGAAGGCCTCGCTTGCTGGATTAACGCGGTGTTTATTCAGGCGTAGCAGGCAATCGACCGACGGCAGAGGCATCAATTTCTCAAGTTCAGACACGCTACAAATCGCTTTATCAACGCTGTATTGATTGAGTATTCCCACCCCCAGCCCCGTGGTTATCGCCGCAAGCATACCTGCTACTGAAGGACACTCCAGCATCACAGCAAATGGAATGTTTGCCTGGCGAAGTTTCTCCTCAGCCAGGTTACGGTAATAGCAATCCGGTCCCCAGGTAATAAGCTTCAGGCTCTTATCCGAGTCATGTCGCCAGGCAGGCGTTGCGTACCAGTATAAATTTTCACTCCACAATACCTTATCTTCCATCGATGCCGTGCCCGTGAAATCCTGATGTAAAATGATCTCCAGACTTCCTTCAGAAAAATGCTGACGCAGGAGATGACTTTGCTCCACCACCAGTTGTATATCCACCTCTGGATGGTGGTGAGTGAAGGTTGAAATCACCCCGCAAATTTCAGTCATTGAGATGTGTTCAGTGACTCCGATTCGCAGCTTGCCACGCAGCGCCGAAGGCGAAAAATAGGCTACGGCATGATCGTGTTCAGTGAGTATTTTTTCCGCATGTTGCAGCAGAACGCTGCCCTTTTCTGTCGGAACGGCTTTTCCGGCGATTCGCGTTAGTAGCTGGCATTGAAGTTGATCCTCAAGCCGTCTGAGCTTCCAGCTTACAGCGGACTGGCTCAGGTTGAGGAGTAATGCGGCCTTACTCATATTGCCCGTTTGCAGCACGGTCCGGAACACTCTGAGTGAGTCAACGGAGAGTCGTTTATTCATTTTTGTATGACAAAAGTAGGATTGCAGCGGGAAAGAATGTCACTGGTGTCATATTCAGTCAACGGATAGCCTGACTGAAACAAACATAACGGAGAAAGCAGATGCCCGCTAATAACCCATTACTGAATGACGACGTTCTGATAAATGGTTGTCGCATTGCGACCGGAGTCCATGGTTCAGGAAGACCTCTGGTGCTGGTTCATGGCACGCCCGCACACTCAGTAATCTGGCAGTCACTGGTGCCGGTATTTGTCGATGCGGGTTTTCATGTTCATCTGTATGACCTGGCTGGGTTTGGCGCGTCAGAGCGCCCTTTGACGGCTGATACCTCGGTTGCCGCTCAAGTCGGTTTTCTGCTGAAACTGCTTGAACACTGGCAGCTCAAAAAAACAGATCTTTTTGGTCACGATATAGGCGGGGCCATTTCACTCAGACTGGCGTTCGACAACCCATCCCTTCTGAAGACGCTTACGATTGCGGATATTCCGAGCTACGATTCCTGGCCTTCGCCCACATGGAAAGATATGCGGGATCACTATGCGGATTATGCGCTGATCCCCGCCACTGAGCATTACCGCGCGATGTGTCGCCAGTTAAAGATGGCTGTTTTTAATAAGGATCGTATGACAGAGCAGCGGCTGGATAGTTATCTTGCACCGCTTTGTGGTGTGGTAGCGCAACCTTCATTTTATCAGCATCAGGTTGCGCACTATAATGAGTGTTACACCAGTGACTTTGCAGAAAAATTGCCGCAACTCCGGCTGCCAGTACAGATTTTATGGGGCGCCGAAGATGAATGGCAACCCGTTGAGTATGCAAGGCGTTTGCAGCGCGACATCGTCTCTTCCACGCTGCATATCTTTGAACAGGCCGGACACTTTTTAATGGAAGATGCCCCCTTGCCAGTCGCCGCACAGGTAATTGATTTTGTTAATCAACATAATATGAGGTAGAGCCATGATCCTTATCGGAATGCTGGATTCACCCTATGTCAGACGGGTTGCTATTTATATGAAAGTATTGGGTATTCAATTCGAGCATCGCCCGCTTTCGGTATTCGGCGATTTTGATGCCTTAACGAAAATTAACCCGGCCGTTAAAGTTCCAACGCTTATCACAGATGATAATCAGGTGCTGATCGATTCCACACTAATCATTCATTACCTTGAGAAATATTGCGGTCATTCGCCTGCACCTACATCAGCGTCCGGCGTAGAAGAGTTCCGGGATCTGCATCTTACCGGCTTCGCCCTGGCCGCCTGCGAAAAAGCGGTGCAGATTGTGTACGAACAGCGTCTCAGGCCGGAAGAAAAACAGCATCAGCCCTGGGTGGATCGCGTAACTCAACAACTGCATGGTGCCTGGCAGACGCTGGAGAACGGGCTGCGGGAAAGTCATCCTGACATGCTGTCCGTGGCCGGTATCAGCATCGCAGTGGCCTGGAGTTTTACAGAATTGATGCTGCCGGATACCGTCAGCCGTGAGCGATATCCGGAATTGGCCGGGTTTACATTGCTAGCCGAACAGCGACCGGAATTTCTGGCTACGCCTTTACGTTAGAGAGAGTGTGTTGCGCCTCACTGATGCAGTATCTGCGTAAGTGAAACACTACTGCATCAGAATCAGCGCGTTGCAAAAAGCGACTCTATGGACGCCAGTTGAATATCTATAGAAAAAAATCATATCCCTTCATTCCAGCTAAAGTACACAAATCGTTTTCAGCTGCTTTTGATGATAATGGACATATGTAATACGCGCATGTATGCCTGGTGCCAGAAGCGGACAACAGTTCCAAATAAAAAGTCCGCCTGATTTGTGCTAATGGATAAATTTTGCATTCCTCCATAATACTTATCCCACCACTCCGGACATTTCCTCCTGAAATATATCTGTCTATTACACTGGAAGGTAATACTTCATTTATGAGGCTCTCAGGATGGTACAGAACACGGACAGACGCCGTGCTTTAAATAAAGATAAAGTGTGGCAGGATCAAAAGGATATGGTCAGGCAGGCGCTATCAGCGAGTCTTCCATGGTTTGCATTTGTGAATGTCAGTTTTGCTCTGATCATTCTGTTCCGGCATGTTCTTATTCGTGATTTTGACCGGTCCATTAGCGCTCACACTGAAATACTGCCGTTAATCGATCTCACCGCGGGCGCTATTATCGCTTTCTCACTACTGTTACTCCTTCTTTCATACCGCCTGCCAGCGCGCTTGATACCGCTAAGCACGGTGCTGTTGCTGATTCTCGGCGTGATGTGGAGCTATTGTAGCTACTGCTTTATTGTCTGGTGGCAGCTGCCTTTTGCCTGGCCTCTCAGTGTCATCCTTATGCTCACCGCACTGGCGGCGTTTTATTATCACCCTCCCGCGTTAATGCTGTTTACCATACCCCTATGGCTTACTGCCCTGTTGGCCAGCGTGCAGCTTAACCAGGGGGTGAATATCCGGTTTTTACTGGTCTGGCTTCCGCTTACCGCTATTCTTATTTATGGCCGCGTTATCCTGCAGCGCTGGTTTGATGAAGCCTGGTTGCGTTATCAGGATAACCGGATGCTTATCGCCCGACTCGACCTGTTGGCGCATCAGGATGCGCTGACCGGGACCGCTAACCGGCGTCTGATGGAGAAGTTTCTTGCTGACGCTTTTCGCCAGGCACTGCCGTTTGCGCTGATCATGCTTGATGTGGACTATTTCAAACGCTACAACGATCACTACGGACATCAGGCAGGAGATACATGCCTGGCGAAAGTGGCCGATATTTTGAAATCATCAGTCCGGACACCCGCGGATCTGGTGGCGCGTTACGGGGGCGAAGAGTTTGTTGTTGTGCTACCCGCGGCTTCTCTGGATGAAGCTACGCGGGTTGCTGAACGTATTCAGGCAATTCTTCATGAAACGGCACTGCCACATGCAGCATCAGCAGTTAGCGAGTCGGTCACTGTCAGCATGGGGATCGCGCTTTCAGGCATGCATGATAACGCAGAAGGCGTGATTGCCCGGGCGGATGAGGCGCTTTATCGTGCAAAACAACAGGGACGTAACCGGTGGGAGAAATAAATCCACTCTTTCAGCGCTAATCACTGGGATATCTCACTCCTGTTTTTCTTCAGCCGGTGGGGCAAACCAGTTCGGCCTGGTCACAATTACAGGCTGTTCGGGCTGACTGATGAAGTTTGGCGACATGATTTGTACACCGAATTGATTGAATACATCCTGTATATGGCCGTGGAGAACGCTCCTTACTCCGGCCAGCGACTCTCCCGGTCGGAGTCGGACCTGTAGCTCATAAGCCACGTACCAGTCCTGAAGCGCAAGCTGGCGCACCAGCGGCGCGATGTCGTGGTTAATGCCCGATGTGCGGCTGGCAGCCAGCTCCAGCATCGCCTCTACCTGCCGCCAGGGCGTGTCATAACCAATCGTGACGCTGGTCGTCATATTGATGCCTTCGCCTTTAAGCATTGCGCTTAAATTCACGATCCTGCCACTGACGACCACCGCATTAGGAACCGTGACTTCATAATTTTCTCGGGTCAGAATTTTGGTGGCCAGCATGCCCACTTCACTGACCACGCCCTCATGATCGGCAATCCTGATCACTTCTCCTTTGCGCAGTGCTCGTGAGTAGGTCAGAACCAGCCCGCTCATGGCATGGTTCATGATGCCAGCTGAGCCCAGCGTCAGCATCAGGCCGAAGAACACGCTGATCCCTTTGAAGGCGAGTGAATTGGCGCCTGGCAGAAAGGGATATGCCGCTGACAGCGCGAATAGCCAGATGGCGATGCTGATCAGTTTACGCGTCACCCCCACCGTATCCGGATGCAGGCCCGGCAGGCGTAACTGTCCGGTCTCAACCCGCCTTAGCACCAGTCTGATTAATCGCGTCACCAGTGCCGTAATGAGGAAGATAACGACGACAATCAGCAGGCCTGGCAGCGCAGAAAATATCGCCAGCCCCAGACGCTGCAGCAGGCCTGTCGCATACCCGCCCAGCTCCATGCCCCAGATCCGTGTCCATGGAAACAGCCGTAATACCCAACTCACCCAGAGGTAAAGTGCTACGAGTACGGCGGCGATTAGCACCAGGGCATAGAGCCGTACCTCAACCGGACCGAGGAAGGCGCGCAGTGCATCAGGGATAAGGCTTTTTCGCTGCAGGAGTCGTGCAGCATAACGCCGCTTCAGCCAGTCATGGGAGCGGACGGCAAACAGAATGAACAAAGCCAGCAGCATCGCACCCGCCACACTTTTCACCGAAGAAAGCAGAAGATAACGGGAAGAATACTGTTCACCCAGTGAAAGACGGAGGGTATCCAGCCGCAGCCGGATGCGTTCAACCGCCTGGGCAAGTGACAGGTCATCGCCCTCATCCAGATCGCCCTGTGCCAGCAGCATAAAAGGTTTGCCGTTAACCGAAAAGAGCACGGCAGGCTGCCGGTAACGCGTCACGTTATGGGTTTCTACCGGCTGTGCCAGGTCATGATCATTGAGCGATCGCAATAGCGTCACGATACGCTGTACCCGCTCTTCGGGCGTGGTGAGTCCAAATGTTGCCTGTAGCATAACAACGGGCTGATTAAGCAGATACAGGGTACGAGCGCGCTCCTGCGGCGACGGCGCCTGACGCGGCTCCGCACCGGTTGCACACTGTACGGTGAAAAGCATCATGCAACAGGCTAAACACAGAAGTGTTTTAAACATTTCGCCTCCTGATCAACGTTATTACCGGGCTGAGTTTCAGCCCGGCGGCTACTCTTCATATCCGCTATTCAAACTGCCAGGTATAAGAGACCAGAAAGCGTGTGTCGGGATCGTCCAGATAAGTATTGTTATCCATAATGAACGTCAGCAGGTTTACTGAACTGTGTTGATCAAAATGGTAACCAGCTCCCAATCCGCCAAAATAGCCCTGGTAATGGTTACCTTCCTCATTTCTGGAACCGTAAGAGCCTGCCGCAAATCCAATCATGGTCAGTTTCGAAGTCAATGGCCGCAGCGTAAATGCGCCCAGATAGCCGCTGCTGCCGGAGGTGGTGATAGTGCTGAAGCCATACTCTGAGGGGATAGCATCGGTGAACTGAGGCGCTTTGCAGTCAGCCGGATTACCGGTGCTGCAGCCCGTTATCTCCCCGGTGTTGTAGGTATAGCCGGCCATCGGGAATATCTGGAAACCCGCAGGCGTGAAGCCATAAATGCTAAGGGGGATAAAGGTACCGACGGAATAGTTAGTCTGGGTTGCACCGTTGGTGTACTCGTTTTTGCCAAAGTTAAAGTTGATAATCCCCACCGGAAACAACCAGGAGCCGCCAACGCGCCATTCACTGGCGTCGCTGTTAACCCGCGCATTCAGTTTCTTAGCCTTATCCAGCGCCACAGAGCCGGAAAAAGAGAGATTGCTGTCGTCCATGTCGTAGGTATCTGACCATGAAACCCCAGCCTTGGTTGTCACCTTTGTCGGGTCATCATCCAGCTTGTCACGATGATCGTTAATTTCTGCGCTAACGGCTCCCTGGCTTAGTGCCAGCACTCCGAGAACCCATGCTTTACCAAAATGATCTGACATAGTCACACTCCGGCTCACGTTGATTTGGTTTCCCGGAAGCGTGGCGCCCCAGGCTATTTCGTCATTCAGGACAGTTAACTTGGTTCAGGGAGATCTGATAACGCTGCTGATTATTTTCGCTCATCGCTTTTACGGCTGACAGCACGGCAGAGTTATCATGCGTACTATTAAGAAAGCGGGCCCGTAACTGTTCATCAGATACAGACGCCGGTAGCTGACACTTTTGTCGCAGGTCATCGGTAATCTTCTGCTGTCTCAGCGCGTAGGCCAGATTTTCGTAGGCGGAGTTAGCCAGTGCTGGCGTTTGTGACAGCAAAATTAATACGATCGGTATCAGGTATTTCACTCTTATCTCCCGGCCCATTCTGGCCATTTTTACACCCGGATTAAGCCCTTACTTATCGCCTGCAACCGCAGCACATTGCGCAGGGTCAAAAACCGTTTTCCACTCTTTTTTCATATCAACAATCACCCAACCCTTTTGGGGTGCCAGTTTGAGACCGCTGATAAGCTTGCCACTGGCGGGCGGATGCGTGTCGTAGGCATATTCACGCACCGCATCGGTGTGGTGAACCAGTAAACCAAAGGTTTTATAGGTCGGATTGGCGGAGGTGTACTGAAGCATCGGCACGTCGCCGTCGCTGTTGCCGAAAGCACCGACCGGACGCCGCCCCATAAACAGATGAATGGCGACCGGCTTCATCGCTTCGTCATCGTAGAAGGCACCGTTCATGGTTTTACGTAATTGCGTGCCATTATCTGTCAGTGAAAATTCACTCAGCGAAAAGGAGCCGACTACCTGCTCAGGTGGAATGCCATACATTTTTTCTGCCAGTACGCGCATAAAATCGATGCCACCGCCGGATACAATCCAGGTTTTGAATCCGTTATCCCGCAGATAATCGAGGAGCTGACGCATCGGCTGATAGCCAAGCTGGTCATAACGGCAGCCGAAACGCACATGTCGATGACTATCAACCCAGTTGCTGACGCGTTGACTGAATTCTTCCGTCGTCATGCCGCTGTGCGTGAGAGTCATCAGCTGCATCAATCCCTTTTTGCCCGACTGCATCACCGCGTTCATATCGTTGTTAATTACTGCCTGCACTAACGCATCGCTATTCCATTCCGGGTGTTGCGGAGCGAGGCGTTTGATTTCATCAATCACGAACTGCAGCTGAAAGGTCAGCGGGGCTTCCGGCCACAATGTGCCGTCATTATCAAACACCACATAACGCTGACTCACAGGAATGAACGCTTTGCTATTGGCTGTCGTAGCGCCATTCACCCATGTCTTAATCGCCTGTTTTGCGTGACCGTCATTCCAGGCACTGAGCGGATCGTCTGCCGCAACAGCCGAACCGAGATACGCCGTTAGCAGCAGTGCCAGCAGAGGATTTAATTTCATCATCTTTTCCTTTTGGTCGGAATGAGGTCAGGTAGCGGAACGATCCGCCAGTATTCCCGTGTGCGCTGCACTACTCTTTGCAGGCTTTTTTTAAGGGCGTGTCGAAAAAAGAAGCTCAACAGCAGCAACGTCAGCAGGATGGCCGGGCCCATCAACAACGACGTCCAGTTGACCGGGGCGTGGGCTTTCAACGTTTGTTCACTGCCCGCCGGACGCGCAGCGGCAATGGCGTAATGCGTTCCGGGTAATTCGGCCAGTTGCCACTGATGCTGACGTGTATCCCACCAGCGTAAACGCAACGGTGGTATCACCAGTTCACCAGGCTGAGAGGGCAGATATCGCAACCGCTCTTCTCGCTGTGCGCCGATGATTTCATCGCGTCCCTGCGTCAGGTTGCTGTTTACCGGCGGCAAACGTTGCGCACCGGAACCGGGAATGGCGTAAAGCAGTTGCGGGATTTGTACAGCAATCACATCGGTCGCGCGCAATGTCACGACGCGCTCAATGACGTCACCGACATGGAGCTGCTTATCCTCAGTAGCGCGATAAAGTTTCCATTGTTGCGAAAGTTCAAGACTGCTGGCGGGCAAGAAGCGGTCAGGCTGACGCACATCCGCGGGCCAGCTGACCGGTTTCTCCAGAAGCGGCAGCGATACCGTTTTCGGTGGCTGATTCGCAGAACGCATCACCACATCCGCAGCGGGAAAACGCAGCTTGCCCTGATCCCACGCCATCACCTGACGCTCCATGCGGATACCGCTCCAGCTGACTCCGTCGCTATTACGCGTTACCAGCTGGTTGGGCAGCGGCGTATTAAGTAAATTACCGTTTTCAATCACCATATCCGGCCACTGTGGCGGTGGATTGAACCAGCTATCCGTCCAGAAGGTCACCGCAATCGTTACGGGCTGGCCTGGCACCAGTTGTTCGGGTGCAACCAGCTCACGCGTCATGGCCATTTCAGCCCGAACCGGCAGGTTAATTAGCAACAGCAGACAAAGGAGAAGTCGCTTCATGGTGCCTCCGCCGGCGCTGAGCGGTAGAGATTTTCCAGCAAACCGCCAGGCGAAAGCGTGAGATTGCTGTACCACTGTTCAGCCGAGGGCGCAGCGCCTGCGATGGGTTTCATATCCAGCTGATTCACGCCCTGTTCGGGTTTGAGATCGTGTTTAATGGCATCAGGATCTTCATCTTTTTGCTCATGCTGATCGGCCTGACGGTCGCGTTCTTTTTGTCGCAGCTGCATGATGATGTGCGCAATTTTTGCCCGATTTCCCTGAGCCATAGCCCATTCGGGACGTAAACTCAGCGCCTGATCGTAGTTGTTCAGCGCCTGCTGCCAGGATTTCTGCTGTGCGTAGCAGTTGCCAATCCACAACAGACTTTCCGGAGTAGCGGGAACCTGACGAAAAGCACCCAGCGCCGAAACGAAATCCCCGGCGTAGTAGAAGGCAATCCCCCGTCGCAACGGATCCTGAAAGCGCTGCGCAGCAGCTTCATAATTACCGTGATTAAAGGCAAGCTGCCCTTGCACATCGGGCCTTACCCAGGCATCCAGCAGTGCTGCTGAACTGCCGGGAGACCAAAGCAGTAAGGGCAGCATCACGACAGCCAGGCAGAGCAGTTGCTGTCGCCAGAGCAGTAAAAGCAGCAGCATAGGAATAACCAGCAAATAGCCACTGTTCTTCCACTGCAAATCCTGTCGGCTGTTCTGCTGCGCCGTCACGCTCTGCTGAATGTGGCCGCTGACCGCACGCAGATCATCATCTTCTGCAGAGACCAGCGTGACCGGAATCCCGCCATCACGGATTTGCTCGAAGCGTGCGACATTGAGTCGCGTATCGATGCCCTGCGATGCCTGCGCTTCCGGCAATCTGCCGCCGTTCGCCGTGCCTGCTACCCAGATCTGCAGAGGCAGATTTTGCTGCCGCAGCCATTCAGCGTCCTGCTGTGCCACATTATTCGCGACCAGAATTAGCGCGCGTGGTGCTTCAGGCGCTGAGGGCAAATTTTTAAGCGCCAGAGCGATGGCCTGACGCAGTCCGGAACCCGCTTCCTGCGGCACCAGCGTCGGCTGCTGAGCCGTCAGGAACAGATTATAAAAATCGGCATCACTGGTCAGCGGCGTGGTAAGCCAGGCATTCGCGCTGTAAACCACCAGACCAAAGTGACTGCCGGGCATTTGCGCCATCAGCGCGGCGATTTTCTGTTGCATGCGCTGATGACGGTCAGGCGGCACATCCTGCGCCAGCATGCTGAGATCCTGCTGCATGATCACCATCACATTATTTTCAGGCGTGAAGGCGGCGGGCAAATCGCGTTGCCAGCTCGGACCCGCTAAAGCCAATACCCCCAGGCCAAAGAGCCACGGTAATACCTGTCGAGCCCGTACGTGCTGACCTTTAATCAATGCCGACGCAAAAGGCTTTTCCATAACACGATGCCAGGCACTGCCCGAACGCTGAGCCAGAAAATAGAGCACCGGAAAGAGCAGCAAACCCAGTAATCGCCAGGGATAGAGGAAGTGGAAATCGCTCATGCGCGTCGCCTCATCATTGTGCTGCCGATGGCGAACAGCAGTAAAATCAGTAGCGCTACCGCTAGCGGCCAGACGAACAGCGGACGATGCCAGGATAAACCCAATATTTTCACCTGTTCCGGAGTCTGGGCATCAATTTGCTGCCACACCTGGGCCAGCGCATCACGGTTAGTGGCGGCGCGCCAGGCGTTACCGCCGGTGATACTGGCAATGTTATCCAGCAGCGCGGTATCCACTTTGTCCTCGCCGCTGCTGTTAACATCGCCAAAGGCGATGGTGTGCACCATAACGTGATGCGCGGCAGCGAGTTGTGCGGCGAGCGTGGGTTGCAGCTGAGAGGCAGTGTCATTGCCATCGGTCAGCAGAATCGCCATTTTGGACGCATCGGCTTCAAGGCTGTGATCCAGCAACTTCACTGCCACGCCCAGCGCATCCCCCACCGCAGTCTGCTGGCCAATCATGCCCGGCGCGAGCTGGCTGATGCGCGCCTGCAGCGCCTGTTTATCTTCGCTGATCGGCGCAAAAGGCCACGCCTGGCTGGCAAAAATCACCAGACCGATGCGATCATTTTTGCGCTGATTGATAAAGGTATGCACTGTTTGCTGTACCGCCTGTAAGCGCGTCTGACCATTCTGCCCGTCGCTTGTCTCCATTGAGCCGGAAACGTCCAGAATCAGTACGATGTTGCGCATGGGTTTTATCACCGTTTTCGGTGGCATCAGATATTCAGGGCGGGCCAGCGCAGTAACCATTAAGATCCATACCGTCCAGAACAGTAGCCGATGGCGCCAGCTGGCCTGCGGTGCTGGCGCAGAGAGTTGCAGGGCTTCAGCCAGTTTAGGTAAAAAAGGCACCCTCACCTGTTCACTCACTGGCTGTTTTGCCGGGAGCAGATAGTGCGTAATCAGCGGCAAAAACAGCAGCACGCCCATCCATGGCCAGGCAAAATCGATCTGCGATAAAAACTCAGACATGAGGCAGCGTCTCCAGCCAGTGGCGTAATTGCTGTGCGATACGCTGATTGATAACGCCTTCCAGTTGATTATCCGGCTGACAGTAGCGACGACACATCAGCGCGCGCAGTTCTTCGTCCAGCGGCGTCTGTGCCAGAAGCTGTTCCGGCGTTTGCCACTGGCTGACCTGGGCGCGAGGGTGTTGCACCAGTAGTACCCGCTTAACCCATGTAATCCAGCCATCCACCTGCTGCTGGGCGAGTTGTTTTCGCGCTTCACGCCGCCAGCGATTACGACGAAAGCGCGCGAGCAATATCAGCAGGACAATGAAAAGCCCCAATAACAGCATCACGCCGAGCACCGTCCAGCCTGGCGGGAGCGGGAACCACGAGGCGGCGTCTGGCAAAGCAGGATGTGCCAGTTCCGGCGTGCTAAATCCTTTTGCCAGCATGTGCATCCTCCTGCTTTAGCTGAGGCAGAATTTCCTCACCGGTCACGACAGTTTTCACCGTGATCCCCATACGCTGTAACCGGCGCTGCTGCTGCGACAGACGTTCGGTAACGCTTTGCTGGATGCGATCGCTGAGGTGTGAGGTGAGATTGAGTGCGGTGCTCAGGTCATGGTAATAAGCCGCAAGTTGGCCGCGTGGCGGCAGGCGGCGATGAAGATCATCCAGCGTGACATAAGCGGTAATCTCGCAGCGGTGACGCAGGTAGGCCAGCACTGCATCGCAGCGCGCATCCAGATCGTGAAAGTCACTGATGATCCCCAGCCAACTGCCCGATGGCAGCAGGGGGACGATACGCTGCAACGCCTCTGATAAAGAGACGGCTTGCCGGCGATTTTGCGCGTAGTGGTCGGGAAGCATGGCGTTCACGCGCTGAATATCGGTGAGAACAGGCATCAGGTTTCGTTTTGGTGCACGACAGGGATGCAGGGCCAGTTCATCATCGCCCAATATCGCGCAGCCCAGCCGATCACCGTCATGCCAGCTTCGCCATGCCAGCAATCCGGCAATCTTTCCAGCGGCCACCGATTTCATCTGCTGGCGGGTGCCGAAGTACATGTCCAGTCGCTGATCCACAAGGATAAACACCGGGCGTTCGCGTTCCTCATTGTAGAGGCGGATCCACGGTGTGCGCAGACGCGCAGTGGCTTTCCAGTCGATCAGCCTGACGTCATCACCGGGCTGATAGCGGCGTAAGCTATCGAAGTTCAGGCCACGTCCCTGCTGGCGGGACACGCGCTCACCGCTTAACGCGCCGGGTGGGATTTGCCCCGGCGGATTATCCAGTCGCTGTGCATCAACTGCCAGCGACATCAGGTCAGCCATTTCAAGCGTCAGCGGCTGCGGCATCACGCCACCACTGCGTTAAGAAGCATGGCAATCGCCTGATCGGGCGTGCAGTTATCGGCATTTGCCTGATAGCTCAGCAGCAGGCGATGGCGCAGCACCGCCGGTGCGATGCGTTGAATATCTTCAGGCAACACCGCATCACGTCCATCCAGCCACGCGCAGGCGCGGCCACAGCGGTCCAGTGCCAGCGTACCGCGCGGGCTGATGCCCAGGCTGATGTAACTCGCAAAAGCTTCGCTGACCTGATCAGGATGACGCGTCATCTCCACCAGATTAACGATGTACTGCTCTACGGTTGGCGCGACATAAACCGTGGCAATTTCACGCCAGCAGTCGGCGATATCCTGTTGCCCAATCAGTAAAGGGTCCGTAGCTGGTGGCGGATTTTCATGCCGTGCAGCCTGATATCTGGCTTGCTGCTCGGCGCGCACCAGTTTCATCACCTGCAGCTCATTCTCTTTCGACGGATAATCGACAATCACCTTCATCAGAAAGCGATCAAGCTGGGCTTCAGGTAAGGGCCAGGTGCCTTCCTGATCCACCGGGTTCTGTGTCGCCAGGACCATAAATACGCCCGGCAGCGGCCAGGTTTTGCCCGCGACGGTCACGTGACGCTCTTCCATGGCCTCCAGCAGCGCTGACTGCACGCGGGCTGAGGCGCGGTTGATCTCATCGGCAAGGATAATGTTGCCGAACACCGGGCCGGGACGGAACCGGAACTGATCTTCTTCTCGCGTGGCATTTTGCTGATAGATTTCGCTGCCGGTAATGTCTGACGGCAGCAGGTCAGGCGTGAACTGAATACGACGAAATTCCCCTTCGATATGGCGAGCCAGCTCACGCACCGCGCGCGTTTTCGCCAGACCCGGTAAGCCTTCCAGCAGCACATGACCGTCACACAACAAGGCGACGATTAGCATCCGCACCAGCTCCTGCTGTCCGATCACCTGTTTGTTCATACTGGCTTCCAGCGCCAGCAGCTTTTCACGATTATTCATTATGCAGGTTCCACCGTCTGACGTTTGAGCAGTGTCCCGATGCCAACCAGAATCGGTTGCGCATAGCTAAAGAAGGCCTTGATACCGGGACAGAGATAATTCATCCCCAGTTCACCCTCCTCGCTCCTGACGATGCGGTTTTTCGGGCATTCGCCGTAACAGAGCTTCAGATAGGGACAGCGTTTGCAGGCAGCGGGCAGCGTATCGCGCTTACCTAAACCAAAGGCTTTTTGTCTTTCAGAAAAGGCCATGTGCGCCAGCCTGGTACTTTGCACATTACCTAATTTGTATTCGGGATAGACGTAGTGGTCGCAGGAGAAGATGTCGCCGTTCTTTTCAATCGCCAGCCCTTTGCCGCAGAACTCTGAAGTGATACAAATCTGCGCCGGCATGCCCATGGTCTGTGCCACCGCAGTTTCAAACAGGTTGACCTGAACGCGGCCTAAATCGTTGTTTACCCACTCTTCAAACACCGCAATCAGAAAGCGGCCCCAGTCATCGGGATCCACTGACCAGTCGGTGACAATCGAGTCGAGATCGCCGGGTCTGGCGCGGCGGGTCCCGGTAACCGGTATCGTGTCATCCCGCCAGAACTGCGGAGCGGTTTGCTTAAAATCCACCGGCTCAACGCAAGGATTGAACTGGATATAGGTGGCACCCAGCTCGCGCGTCAGAAAGTGATAGACCTCCAGCGGGAAGCGCGCATTGGTTCGGTTGACGGTAACTAAGGCGTTGAAGGGAACTTGGTGGCGCTTCAGCGCCGCAACCCCTGCCATCACTTTCTCAAACGTGGGTTTACCGCTGCGCGTCACGCGATAGCGATCGTGCAGCTCAGCCGGCCCATCAATCGAAATGCCGACCAGAAAATTGTGCTGGCGTAAAAAGCGTGCCCAGTGGTCATTTATCAGAATGCCGTTGGTCTGCAGATCGTTTTCTATGCGCTGGCCTGGCTTCTGATATTTCTTTTGCAGCACTACTATTTTTTCAAAGTACTCCAGCCCCATTAGCGTGGGTTCGCCGCCCTGCCAGGAGAACACCACCTGCTCGCCATCCTGGCTGTCTATGTACTGCCGGATGAAGGTTTCCAGCACCTCATCGCTCATCCCACTATGTCGGTCCTGTTCCAGAAGCTGTTCTTTGTGCAGATAAAAACAGTAGTTGCAGTCGATATTGCAACGCGATCCGGTGGGTTTCGCCATCACATGAAAACGGCGCGTGTAGGCCGGTCCTTTGCCACTGAATTTTTCCGCCGTAGGAAGAGGTTTAACCGGCAACGTAGTGCTGTATTTCATGAGCGCCTCCTGAGTACCGGGTGAACTATTTCACCCGGTAGTGTGGTCAGAGCATCAGTTGGTAGCCGGACTGCCTTCCTCAATCAGTTTCGAAACATCAGAAACGGTGAATGAACCCGGTTTCTGACGTGGCGGAAACTCTTTGAAGCTCTGCAGCATTTCAGTGGCATATTTCTGCGCACCGCCCAGCAGGAACAGGCGATCGTAGAACCAATGGTTGTAATCCATGCCATCGGTGCCTTTTTCCAGAGGGTCGATTTTCAGGTCAAAGATCAAGGGTACGCGCAGTTTGACGAACGGGTATTTCCACACATCCATGCCTGACCGTTCCTGAATCATGAAGTGTGCTTTCCAGCGACCGTAACGCATCGCCAGCAGATCACCGTCATCACTCCAGTAGAAGAACTCTTTGCGCGGATCCTCCTGAGTTTTACCGGTGATGAAATCAAGCTGGTTATAACCATCCAGATGCACTTTGTAGGTCATGGCACTGGTTTTGTAGCCTTTCAGTAACTGCTGCTTGATGTCCGGCACGCCTGCTGCTGCCACCAGCGTTGGGAACCAGTCATTACTGCCGATGATGTCGTTGATGAGCGTTCCGGGTTTAATATGTCCCGGCCATTTCACCATCGCAGGCACGCGGAAGCCGCCCTCCCAGCCAGTATTTTTTTCACCCCGGAACGGTGTGATACCGGCATCGGGCCAGGTTGCTGTCATCGGGCCGTTGTCGGTGGTGTAAACCACAATCGTATTGTCTTCTATGCCAAGATCTTTGATTTTCTTCAGCACTTCACCGACGATTTTGTCGTGCTCCACCATGCCGTCGGCATAGTCACCTAAACCGGTCACGCCTTTGTCGCCCGGTTTAATGTGCGTTTTGTTATGCATACGGGTGGTGTTGTACCAGGTGAAGAACGGCTTGTTAGCTTTTACCTGCCGCTCCATGAAGTCGTTGTTCGCCGCCAGCGTCTCTTCATCGACGGTTTCCATACGCTTAGTGTTCAGCGGGCCGGTATCCTCAATTTTTCCATCCGCGCTGGACTTGATCACGCCACGCGGGCCGAATTGCTTCTTATACTCAGGATCTTTCGGGTAGTCCGGATTCTCCGGTTCTTCTTCCGCGTTCAGATGGTAAAGGTTGCCCATAAACTCATCGAAACCATGCGCGGTAGGCAGAAACTCGTTGCGATCGCCGAGGTGGTTTTTCCCGAACTGACCGGTGGCATACCCCAGCTGTTTAAGTACAGTGGCAATGGTCGGATCTTCTTTCTGCAAACCTTGTGGGGCGCCGGGCATGCCGACCTTACTCATCCCGGTACGGAATGGCATCTGACCTGTAATGAACGATGAACGGCCAGCCGTAGAACTCTGTTCCGCGTAATAAGAAGTGAACTTGGCACCTTCCGCCGCAATACTGTCAATATTGGGGGTTTGATAACCCAGCATTCCCTGATTGTAGGTACTGACGTTCCAGTACCCGATGTCATCGCCGAATATGACGACGATGTTGGGCTTCTGATTATTCTGCTCCGGCGCCGTCGGAGTGGTGCTTGCCGGGGCTGCATAGGTGCTGGTCGCACAACAGGCGACAGACAGCACTGAGGCGAGCAGCGATTTGCAAAATGGCACTTTTGACATTTCTGTGCTCCAGATAAGTGGACTCTCATAGGAAAGGCATAAATTTCGCCCATCAGGTCAGATCGTTCGATATCAGGTTATGTGATGCGCCTCCTTGGTTTGCCCGGTCAGAATGTCCGGCTGTAGTTGATGCCAAAAAAGTAGAGAGCAGGGTTGTCATAACGCCCTTTAATCAAGGGCGATGCGACCTGGGAGGAGTCAATGTGCGCGTATTCGAAGGCCGCGCCGATGCTGCTGGCAGGATCGAGCTGGTAACGCACGCCAGCCCCCCAGCGCCATGTATCGCCGGAAGGCATGGTCAGGGAGGTATCCTGCTGGTTGCGGTAGAAACTGCTGTCGAAGGCAACGCCGGTATTCAGCGTCCAGTCAGAAGTGAGTCTGAATTGGGTACCCAGCGCGAGGTGCCAGGTATCACGCAGACGTCCGTTATCGCCCACCTGATTGCCTGCCACGGTTATTTCACTGTTGCTGTAATCGCTCCAGTCCTGCCATCCCGCATCACCCATAACAGCCCAGCGATCATTTAGCTGGTGGAAAAGGCTGAGCATGATCTGCTGAGGCGTATTGACGGTGGCGGCAATGGGTAATGTCCAGGACGGGGAATTATTGAGCTGGTCAAGCCGGATAGTGTTGTTAACGTTGAAGTGATAATTTGTCCGGCTGGTATAGGTTAATCCGGCACGCGTCTGCGGGGTAAACTGCCACAACGCACCGACTTTTCCATTGAGCGCCCAGTCATGGTCGGAGAGTTCATCGCCGCGGGCGCGTTTGATTTTTAGCAGGCCATAGTTAATCCCGACACCCGCACCCAACGAAACGGCGTCGTTGAGTTGCCAGGCAAGCGCAGGCATCAGGGTGACCGCCAGTAGCGTACTGTCCCTGATCAGGTTTTCTCCGGCCCAGTCACCGAAATGCAGACCCAGCCCGTAGTTGCCGTAAAATCCTACTCCGGCACTTACGGTTGGGTTGATCCGTTGCGTGTAAAAAGCGCTGCCACCGGGAAACCAGCCAATAACATTGCCAGGGCTGTTTCCGCTGAGTTGGGCATCATCGTCCAGATGATAAGGCGCATCGCCATACAGGGCCTGTGCACCTATCGTTAGCATTTTATCTGGCAGCATTGTCATGCCCGCCGGGTTGGTGAACAGGGTTGAGGCATCCTGCGCACGTGCCGCCTGACCGGCACCAGCCAGACCGATATCATCCGTACCAATTTCATAAAGGTACAGCCCGCTGGCCTGTGATGAAGCGGAAACTAAAAGCAGTGCAAACAGTCCTGTGATTCGCCGCATAGCGTCTCCGGAAGATTATGGCTGTGGCGGGTTTATTTGATGTCGGGACACTGAATCTTTTCTACAGACTCTGCGTAAACCTGCTGGTTACCCGCAGAGAGAGCCTTTGCTGCAGCAAGGATCAGGTCATGACTGCTTTCGTTGCTAAGAAATACGGACCGGATTTTCTCATCCGAAATGTTTTCTCCGAGCGTGCAGTGTGTCCGCAGGTCAGAAATAATCTTCTGTTCCTTTAGTGCGTACTCAAGATTCTGGTAGGGCGAGGCCGCAATCGGCATCGCTGATAACAGTAGCAGTGAGCCAACAGCGGCTGAGGTAAGTTTCATTTTCGGGCTCCGCTAAACGGTGAAATTTTGCCTGATTTCCTGTAAAGCTTCAGGCCGGTGGCGCGAATCATTCTTCTCTCTTCGCCGGTAAAAATGTTGGGGCATCCCCCGGCTATCAGTTCAGGAACTGCAGGTTAAGCCCGGCAAAAATCTGCCAGCGTGGCTGTCCCGGACCGTCGTCGGCGACCGATGCCTGCGGCTCAACGAAAAAGTTATAAACCGTTTTACCCTGTTTGATGACCTGCCCGACGCCCAGACCCAGCGGCAAGCCATAGCTGTCGTTCTGGAAGTTATAGTTCCAGATTGGCGCGGAACGCAGATACGTTCCCCCGCCCAGCTGGTAGAAAACAAACGGCTGAAAAGCACCCAGATTAACGTCGCTGCGATCGCCCTCGCCCGCAAAGCTGTGCTGCCAGGAGGCCAGATAGCCATACTGAATTTTCGGTGAGCTGGCATCAAACAACACGTTCACCAGCCCGGCGGACCACTTCTCGCTGCCGAGTGAGTTTTCGGTCGCGGTGGGTGCGGTGATCTGCGGGCCAAAGCCAAAACTGACAGCCGGATTGCCGGTATCTATCAGATAAGCGGTAAACAGGTTCAGGTCGCCCAACCCTGTCTGGTGTCCGCCGGTGGGCGGAGAGGGATAAGTATTCACAGGAAGCGAGGCGCGAAGCAGCCATTTGCTTTCACCCAGCGAGAAAGGCTGGGCGTAGCGGAACCAGAACTGGTTGGCGTCTTTGTCACTTTCGCTGACGTCACCGATGTAATAATTCTGCATGTTAAAAGCAGTCATGTTCGCCAGCGGGTTATTCGCCTGAGCGGCGTCTGCCGGCGGTTCGGCTGAGTACGCATTGCCTGCAAGGGAAGAAAAAAGCAGACACGCGACGCTCATCTTGGCAGTTTTCATTGAATATCACCCGGCGTTTCTGTCGCTTAAAAAAAAGCCGGTAGCGTTATGCTACCGGCTGGGTTTTTACGGCGTAACCATGTTGAACCAGAAGTCGAACTTATCCATGTAGCCCAGCAGCTCGCTGACCTTGTCGGCGTTGCCGGTGATTTTTACTTCGCCTTTATCCTGCGCCTGCTTCAGCGTTTCCTCTTTCAGGATCACCTTATTCAGGGTTTCACGGGAAAGCGTCAGCGTTGCATCCGCGTTCTGCGCTTCTGAATTTGCCGTGTGGTTAAGCACGCCATTTTCCAGCTCCAGCTTGTACTTGCCGCCGTCTTCACCAAAATCTACGTTCAGCACGGCTTTGGCATTGGCCGCTTTTTCACCGTTAATGTGCAGTGCCAGGTAATCAAAGAACATCTCCGGCGTCATGGCACGGACCGTATCCGGACTGGCGGTATTCGGCGTCGGCAGCTGTTTCACGCCGTTACGCAATTCCTGCGCACCCGTCAGGTAGAAGTTACGCCACGGGCCGGATTCGGCCTGATAGCCCAACTGCTCCAGCGCATCGGCTTCCAGATTACGCGCAGCTTTATTCTCCGGATCGGCAAACACCACTTTACTGACTACCTGGGCGACCCAGCGGTAATCCCCTTTGTCATAGTCCGTTTTGGCTTTCTGCAGAATGCTGTCGGCACCGCCCATGTACTCAACGTATTTCTTCGCAGCATCTTCCGGCGGCAGTTCATCAAGCGTTGCCGGGTTGCCGTCAAACCAGCCGAGATACAGCACGTAGGTCGCCTTCACGTCATGGCTGACCGAGCCGTAATAGCCGCGGTTGGCCCACATGGTGGCCAGTGACGGCGGAAGTTTGAACTGAGCGGCAATCTCATCGCGCGTCAGGCCTTCGTTGGCCATGCGCAGAGTCTGGTCATTGATGTAACGATAAAGGTCGCGCTGACTTT
Source organism: Pantoea sp. Fr-CA_6 (assembly GCF_024520895.1). NCBI lineage: Bacteria > Pseudomonadati > Pseudomonadota > Gammaproteobacteria > Enterobacterales > Erwiniaceae > Pantoea > Pantoea sp. Fr-CA_6. Next base: position 49,627 of record NZ_JALNPO010000003.1, read on the forward strand.
TCAGCAGCTTGTTAACATTCTCATTGCCCCAGGTCGGCCAGTGGTGCTGCGCCATCAGGATGTCTGCCTTGTCGCCCCAGCGGTTAATGGCGTCATTGATGTACTTGGACCAGGGAAGCGGCTCACGGATTTTGGCCCCGCGCAGCGAGTAGGTGTTATGCAGGGTATGAGTGACGTCTTCGGCTGTCTGGATGACCTTCTTCTCTTCGATAAACCACAGCATCTCTGCCGGAGCTTCCGAGCCGGGAGCCATCATAAAATCGTAGGTCAGACCATCAATGACGCGTTTCTCACCGGTTTTGGTCACATAATCGGTAGGCGCTATCAGGGTGACGGTGCCAGCAGAAGTGGTGGTGCCCAGCCCTGCACCTACCTGACCTTTGGCATCGGCTTTCAGCAGGTTGCCGTACATGTAACTGGCACGACGGCTCATGACATTGCCTGCCATAATGTTTTCAGAGACGGCAGATTCCATAAAGCCGGCCGGTGCATAGATTTTGACTTTGCCCGATTTGACGTCAGCTTCATCGACAACCCCACGCACGCCGCCATAGTGGTCAACGTGGCTATGGGTATAAATGACCGCAACGACAGGTTTTTTACCGCGGTTTTTGAAATAGAGATCCATACCGACTTTGGCGGTTTCAGCCGAAACCAGCGGGTCAACCACGGTAACGCCCTCTTTACCCTCAATGATGGTCATATTGGAAAGGTCGAGATTACGAATCTGATAGATTCCCGGTGTCACTTCAAACAGACCGCTGATATTGATCAACTGAGACTGGCGCCACAGGCTGGGATTGACCGTATCCGGTGCTTTCTCACCCTCTTTAATAAAGGCGTACTGTTTCGGATCCCAGATAACATTGCCGGACTCGCCTTTAATGACGGCATCAGGCAGTGCAGCAATGAACCCTTTATGGGCATCTTCAAAGTCGCTTTTGTTATCGAAGGGTAATTGCTGATAGAGGGCATCATTGGCCTGTTTGGTAGCAGGCGCGGCATCCTTTTGTGCCTCATCTGCAAATACACTAAGCGAAGCGGTGGAGAGTAAACCGGCCAGGGCCAGACTGCGGGCTAGAGGTGTTAATTTCATGAGTTCCTCGGGATTTCAGACGAATGAAGACTGTATCCGGTACAACGGAATTAAAGACGTGCTTACAGCGTCCGGCATAATGCGCCAGCAGCAACTGTTACGAGGTAGCAATAATTGCTAACATTTGTTTTAACGTTAGCAAATCCTTTAAAAAACACCAGTTTGAGTTAAGTAAAACAGTGGATTTTATTCGCTAAATTTGATGAGTGTCAAAAATTGAGAATTTAAAATTACAATGTAAATCTTTATATCCATATGATTTTTAAAGAATATTTTACTTATTCAGCTAAATTCAGGTTTATCCCTTCTGTAAGTCAGCATCTTAATTTTTGAGAATTACCTCATTTTTTTAATGTGATGAATGTTCAGGAAGAATTACTAAAAAAAACCAGAAATAAATGGTCCTGACGCGCATAATGACCTGACGCTCCTGAATTCAGGTTATGCAAATCAGATACTTTGCTGACCGCGCTTTTGTCCGGTTTCTGTTGTGAGACCAATTCAATGCTGATAGTGTCGCAGTATGGTATACGTCATGAGAGAATTGATTGTCAGAAGGCTTTTAACATAGCCTTGCGATGTCAAAGTACTCATTCGCCTGTAATTTCGTCAGAAAGGTGAATAATGCTTTCAGCCTGTCAGGGTGAATAAATAACCTATTTCATTTGTGGCAGATATAACGCGCTTCATTTCCGCCCCGTCACTTTGGGCTGTCAGTAAATTAATATCGTTCGCGTTGCCGTAGAGGCGATCGCTCTGGCGATGGTGTCTGCATGTTTAACGGAAATGAATGTTCAAAATTTAAAATTACCGTTCATGGGTATAGGTCAGAGGTAATGCACCAGGGTGCTGGATGGCGTCAGTACTGAGCTGACTGCAGCGTTGCTACACGGATAACAACAGTATATGAGTCAGCACCTGATGTCATACTGATGGCTTACGGTTAAACGTGACGGCCGGATTGAGAAATGAGCGATTGAAGAGCGCGAAAAATCTTAAACTTAATCTGATGTTCATCCTGTTAAGTGGCTGAAACACGCAGCTAACGCATTGCGCGTACAGATAAATACATTCCCCACTGGAACGATTAACCTGCCACCTGCGGGCCTTTCCTTAAGTCAAATCCGCACCCCACCGCCATGATCGGGTTACACGTCAGTTATTAATAGTACCAGCGAAAACTGGAGTGAAAATAACGCGCGTTATCGTAACCTTTGAATTCTACATTTTTCATTCAAAAACAGTAACTTCTCCTCTGATTACAGTTCGCCTATGCTGGCGGCTCATTAAGTTTCGCTTCAGAAGGATCTGTTATGTTTGTTGTGCCCGCATCCTACAGTGCAGAGGCTGTTGAGTGCCTTTATGAAGTCATCGGCATACTCAACCTGAACGGCGTACGCTGCCACGTTATCTTTGACAGTCAGGCATCCCGCGCCGCAGTGATCCAGGCGGATGCGACAGAGGAACATGGCGAAATGCGCCATCCTGTGCTGGCCGTGCTGGAAATGGAACGCGTAACGAGTATCAACACTATACTGCGCATCAAATCGTTCTGGACCGATTCCGAGGGCGCTCAATCAGGTGTGGAACCAGGCACTCTGGCAAAAGCGTTATATAAGGCGCTGACAACAAAGAAACATATCACGCTGGTGGGATTGTAGGCATTCTGAAGCCCGTGAAGTACGGGCTGTAACAGTCAGGTATTGAGAGAGATACACGCCGGGGATGAGCATGATAATTCCACAGGTGCACAAGAGTGCTTAATGCTGATCCGCGCATCCTGACCGATCGGGCGTTCGATGGCAGTGTGAAGATTCCGCTTTATTATTGACGTGTTGATACTGCTCTGTGTGAAGACACAGAGAATGCCTTGCTGAAGTCCCGGATGCGTTCCTCACGTCCCACGGCAAGGGCAAACAGCATGCCACCCACAATTGAGAACAGCCCCAGAACACCCCATGCCAGCGTCATATCACTACCGCCACCCAGATGCTTGAGGTATCCGGCAACAAGGGGGCCGCCAGACTGTCCAATGAAGTTGCTGCATGCGCCGACAAAAGCCACCGCAGGGACTGCTTTCTTTGTCGGGAGAATTTCAGTCAGCCTGACGTAAACCAGCGGCACCAGCATCTTCATTGTCAGGCCGACAAACATGAACAATCCTATCTGAGTCCAGTAATATGACAGCGGCACAAAAGCGGCTGCCAGTAATGCCACACCACAGAGGACGGTAGGAATAGCGGCATGCAGTCGTCGCTCCTGGTTGTACTTATCTGAACGCCGGGTGATGTACCAGATGCCCAGCATCGTCATCAGGAATGGCATCCCACTGATGAGACCGACCATAAATTCACTGAGCGTGCCATACCCTTTGAGAGCTGTCGGCAGCCAGAGCGTAAAACCGTAAGCGAGCATGCTATGCAGGGAGTAGCCGATCAGCATCAACCAGAGGGCCGGTATTTTGAGAATGGTCCACCAGGGATCGGATTTCTCATTCCTGTAGTTTGACTGCTCAGCCGCCAGGTCTTTCTGGATATAATCCCGATCTTCGGCACTCAGCCAGCTAGCAGCCTGAATACTTTTAGGAACCAGATAAAACCAGATGATGCAAAACAGCCAGGCCGGAGCACCTTCAATCACCATCATCAGGCGCCAGTTATGATGTGCAAGGATCCAGCCAGATATCGGACCGGCCAGAAACGCGCCCGCACCCAGGCTAAGATTCCAGATTCCGAATGCCCGCCCCCGTTCAGGCTTCATAAACCACTGGGCAAGGAACATGGCCGTGGCGGCCTGAATTGGACCTTCAGCGATGCCCAGTAAGAAACGGATCGCTACCAGTTCACCGAAGTTACGCGTCAGGCCGGTAAGCATTGCGCAGGCCCCGAACAAAAACAGGCTGATGCCGATTATTTTCCGTGATCCAAAACGGAGAGCCAGCCATCCTGCAGTAAATTGTGTGGCGACGTAACCCCATGCAAATGCGCCGCCAAGCCAGCCGGCTTTAACAGGACTCAGGCCCATTTCAGCTGTTATATGGGGCAGCGCCATGCCTATATTTACCCGATCAAAAAATGAAATGGTATACATGATGAATACGGCAGGTAATATGATTGTCCAGCGTTTATTTCCGATAAGCGCATGACCCTTGAGAGTTTTCTCACTCATGATAACTTCCTCATTTAACACTGTGGCAGGGGGAAGAAATACTGATTGCAAATCCATCTGAATATCAGTCAAAATGTTTTATTCATTACCCGTAGGATGTAACGGAGAAATGAGCGATCTGAAAGCAAAAGGCGCGGATAAACAGGCCGGGCGCCAGGGTTAATGAGTGGTTCGAAATGCCTGATATTTCTCAAAATTTCCAGTGCATATCTAATCCAAAAATAATATCTGAATGCCGATAATTCAATGGATGGCTGATATACCTACAAGAAGATGTTGTGCCTGAATCAAAGCCAGCCCTTCAACCCGAAATTATTAACAATGCTACCGTTAGCCAGTTCAATAACGCCCTCTCCTCTCAGATTCAGATAAATTTATTCTTCCTGAGGCGTCAGGTTAATTAAGAGATTGATATTTTTCCGCAGCCCCTCGGCTTAACGAGGGGCGCATTGACATTAAACATACCGTAATGTAAGCGAAAACTTATTCAGCCAGCGCCCGCATCTCTTTAATAAGGTCTGATTTGCCTTCGAAACCGATACCCGGCAGTTCCGGCATAATAATATGGCCATCTTCAACTTTCACCGAGTCAGGGAAACCGCCGTAAGGCTGGAAAAGATCGGGATAGCTTTCGTTACCACCCAGACCGAGGCCGGCGGCGATATTCAGGGACATCTGATGGCCACCATGAGGTATGCAGCGTGACGGTGACCAGCCAAACTGCTCCAGCACATCCAGTGTGCGCAGATACTCAACCAGCCCATAGGAGAGCGCGCAGTCAAATTGCAGATAGTCGCGATCCGGACGCATACCGCCATAACGCAGCAGGTTTCGCGCGTCCTGATGTGAAAAGAGGTTTTCGCCCGTTGCCATTGCGCCTGGATAGAACTCCGACAGGGCTGCCTGCAGAGAATAATCGAGCGGATCGCCAACCTCTTCGTACCAAAAGAGCGGATATTCACGCAGCATTTTTGCGTAGGCAATACCGGTTTCCAGATCAAAGCGACCATTAGCATCAACGGCGAGGCGCGCTTCGCTGCCGATTTCTTCGAGTACGGCCTCAATACGGCGGCGGTCTTCGTCCAGAGAGGCACCACCGATTTTCATTTTCACAACGTTATAGCCGCGGTTCAGGTAGCCGCGCATTTCCTGTCGCAGTGCGCCAGGGTTTTTACCCGGATAGTAGTAACCCCCAGCCGCATAGACGAAGACGCGCGGATTAGCCTCAACGCCCTTCATTTCGGCCAGCAGGCGGAACAGCGGCTTGTTTGCAATTTTTGCCGTTGCATCCCAGATGGCCATGTCCAGGGTTCCCACTGCAACTGAACGCTCGCCATGACCGCCAGGCTTTTCGTTGCTCATCATCACAGCCCAGACTTTATGCGGATCCAGGTTGTTACCTTTGCCATTCAGCAGGCTTTCGGGATCGGCTTCCAGGATGCGGTCACGGAAGCGTTCCCGGATGAGGCCACCCTGGCCATAACGGCCGTTAGAGTTAAATCCGTATCCCACTACACGGTGCCCGTCGACTTCAACATCGGTCACAACGGCGACAAGGCTTGTCGTCATCTTGCTGAAATCGATGTACGCATTACGAATAGGGGAAGCAATGGGTTTGGTAATTTCTACAACATCAAGGATGCGCATGATCTCTCCGGTAGTTCTCAGTCAAAGACTGTTTTACTAAAATACCTACGCAATCAGTTATGTCATGCCATCTGTTTATCGGCATTCATCGGCACAATGAAGTAGCGTAGTGTTAAGGGACCTGATTGTTCTGTCTGCTATTATCCTAAGCAGTACATGGGTTCCGTTCTAATGCCAAAGAGGCAGCCTGTAATGCAAAATCGGCATCACCTGGAGTTAACCTGGCTTGAAGACTGTATTGCGCTGGCGCAATCACTCAATTTTTCCCGTGCGGCAGCTTCACGATATGTGACACAGCCTGCATTCAGCCGCAGAATCGTCTCGCTAGAAGAGTGGCTTGGCACGCCAATTTTTGAAAGAAATCGTCGGGGCGTCAGCCTGACCCGCGCCGGAGAGGTTTTCGTCAGGCAGGTGCCGGAACTTATTCGTGCACTTTATACACTGAGGAGTGAATCTATCGAGGCCGCAGGAGAAGCCCGACCGGATGTTATTTTTTCCGCCACGCACGCGCTGTCATTTTCTTTTTTTCCGGCACTGATGCGGAACAACGAAAAAATTGCCCGCTTCGGATCTTTTCGACTGTTATCAGACTCATTAAGTGCCTGCGAACGCATGATTGAGAAAGGTGACGCGCAATTTCTGCTTTCTTATTACCATCCTCATATGCACATTCATCTCGATCAGTCGAAATATCTCAGCGTACGGCTTGGACGGGAAGTTTTACAGCCTTATTCACGATGCGATCCGACAACGCATGAGCCTCTATTCCATGCGTCAGGCGGTAAAAAGTTTCCTTTCCTCTCCTATTCTGCTGAATCCGGCCTGGGCCGCATCCTGTCTAATACCTCACAGGTTAACCGGGCCAGACGCGGAATGGATATTGCTTTCACGGCTGATCTTGCTGCCACCTTACTCGCCATGGTCAAAGCCGGAGACGGCATCGCATGGCTGCCGGAAACACTGGCAGCGTCGGATGTTGATGCTGGCTCGATTGCCGTAGCAGCTAATAAGGAGAGCGCACTCTGGATACCCATAGAGATCCGGCTGTTCAGACCCGCAGCGAGGATGTCCCGGGCGGTAGAAGCGTTGTGGGAAATTTTCTTAGATGGTCAAATCTGAGCGGAAAACCATTTTGCGCTGATCGCGACGGCATCTGAAATGAATAAAGCGAGAACACATCAGAACCACAAGCTGACGCTCTAAGTGGCCTGACAAGCAGAGTAGCACAAACTACCCATATCAATATAAACACCGCTTGCCTTCATGCGACCGACCGGAGATTAACTAGCTTGCGCTGCGGTTTCCCGGTTTTCACGCATGACATCGACTGGGTAAGACGTCCCAGGCACTATAAGCAGGTAATCGGGATAACCGATGATGGGAATGAAATCGGGTATTAAATCAAGTGGGTTAAACAGTATAGGCTGCGACAGTCAACGCCAGCACTTCAGCGAGCATCGGCGTGCGGAGATCGCGGGCGGCAAGCCATACCGCGTGCAGTCCCGTTTGATGTCTCACACCCATTGTCTGGTGTCAGCAATAAGTTTGATACTCACTAACAGGCATTAACTTATTGAGACGTGCTTACTTTACGCTTCCGCACAGTTGCTCTCTGACAGGCACAAGCTTCGTGCTGAAACTAAGCGCCGTTCTCTGTCACTCAACAACGTTCAGTGCATTAGCATCCCAGGCTTTCATCGCGGTTGATACCGCCGAATCGAGTTCATTGCCGGTTGCGCCATCACGGGCTTCAGTCGACAGGCCGATCTCAAAACTGTGAAGGGTCGTGGCCAGCGCGCGCACGTCGGTATCGAAAGCCAGGAGTCCCGCCTCTTTCGCTCTTGTGACACATCGCAAAAATCCCGCCCTGGTCCGATCGCGCTGCGCTGCCAGAATCTCACGAATGTGCTCGTTCGCTGGCGAACAGGTATTAACGGATAGCGCAATCAGGCAACCACTGGGATGCCCCTGTTCTGTCTGCATTTTTGCAGAACGACGCAACGCTAGTTCAATAGCGTCACGGGGTTCAAGCGTGTCATCCCATAGGCAATCGTTAACCTGACCAAAAGTCGTCATATAACAATCGACAACCTCCTCAAACAGCGCTTCTTTTGAACCAAACGCGGCGTAGAAACTTGGGGCGGTGATGCCGTTGCCGAGGTTTGACTTGAGCATGGCAAGCGAAGTGGACTCGTAACCATGCTGCCAGAAAAGGGTCATCGCCTGACGAATTGCCTCGTTCCGGTCAAATGTCCGTGGGCGTCCCATCTGAGCCATATCCGCTCCTTTTTCGCTTATCGTATATAAATACTAATCGATACATATATACTTGACAAGCCTCAGTGTAGCCTATACTTTCTGATATATACCGATCGGTATATATATTGTAAAACCCGTTATCCGGAGGGTTTCGCAATTTTTAGTCGTTACAAACTAAAAAAGGGGCCAACGTGCACGCCAATACAGTATTCAGTGAGACCACAACACAACGGGGTCTGCCACTGGCTTCCCTGCTGGCATTTGCCATGACAGGCTTTATTGCCATCCTGACCGAGACCCTTCCGGCGGGTTTACTTCCGGAAATTGGAATGGGTCTTGACGTATCTCAGGTGATGGCGGGTCAGTTGGTCAGCATTTATGCGCTGGGTTCGCTACTCGCGGCAATCCCTCTGACGGTTCTGACCAGTGGCTGGCGTCGTAAAAAGGTACTATTACTCGCCGTAGGTACCTTCCTGATTTTCAACACTATTACCACCCTTTCGTTCAGTTACTGGCTGACGATGGCAGCCCGATTCATGTCGGGTGTGGCTGCAGGACTTGCATGGGGAATTCTGGCGGGCTATGCCCGCCGCCTCGTTCCTGCTGAAATGCAGGGCCGCGCTCTCGCTATTGCTATGGTTGGAATACCGGTTGCCCTGTCCCTTGGAACCCCGGCTGGCGCATGGCTTGGCAGCACGATGGGATGGAGAGTCCCCTTTGGTATCATGGCAGCATTGGCAGTCATTCTGTTCATCTGGACATGGGTGGCGGTTCCTGACCTGCCGGGACAGCAGGCCGACCGCCGACTACCGGTATGGCAAGTTTTCCAGATGCCCGGAGTCAGACCTGTTCTGGCGGTTATCTTTCTATGGATGACGGCACACAATATTCTTTATACATTCATCGGACCGTTCCTGCAGTTGTCGGGGCTGACCGGAAATGTCGGGCTTATCCTGCTGATTTTTGGCATTGCGGCACTTATTGGCATCTGGATAACCGGGATGCTGGTGGATCGCCATCTGCGCAATCTGGTTCTGCTCAGTCTGGCGGCACTGGCGGCGGTTTCTGTGGCACTCGCCGCAGGCATGCGGGAACAGATTGTGGTCTTTCTGGCCGTCATCGTATGGGGATGGTCGTTTGGCGGCGCGTCAACTCAGATGCAGACGGCTGCCGCTGATGCGGCAAGCAATCATGTCGATGTCGTTCAGGCAATGGTTACAACTGCCTGGAATCTGGCTATCGCAAGCGGCGGCGTCATTGGTGGTCTGCTTCTCAATAATGCCGGTGCGGTATCTTTCCCATGGGCGCTACTGATCTTTATGGCTGTTGCGTTGATTATCGCCTGGTGCGCGAAAAAGCATGCTTTCAGGCCCGGTGCAAGAGAACCTTTAGTAAAATAGTGACTTCCAGGGACGTCCGGAACGGACGCCCTGTTTTGGCACCAACCGCCTGCTTTGAATATCTAAAAGAGACCTCAGTTATTTAAGTCGTCCATTTGGGCACTCTTTAAACAGAACTATCGGATTCGTTGCTTCCCGAAATATTCTTTTGTTTTTTGTCTGGAAGACAAGCCATTGAGATAATGCCAGTGAGTACGATGAGAGAACTCATGCCTGCAAAAACAACCATCAGACTCGCAGCGGCGGCCAGTCCGGAAAGGAGACCAGAAAGTGCTTCAGCAGTATTAGCCAGGGTAGAAAACGTGCCGAATGTCTTGCCTGTGTTCTCTGCAAAAGACCAGGACTGTATGAGTGTCACCAGAGAAATATCAACGAATGCACCACTCATACCAAGGACGAATGCTACCGGCAGCAGAGCCTCGAGCGAATAGAGGGCAATAAATGACATTAAAATCAGTAAAATTCCGTAAAAGAACCAATTGCGCATAACATTCAATGGTGAAATATTTATGGCAAACCGTCCGTAAATGAGCCCCCCGGTAATTGTGCCTGCAGCCATTAGAGAAAATATCCAGCTGGTAAATATCTCCCCATTCCCCTGACTGACAGCTACAGCGGGAATAATAAAACGAAGTAATGATCCGGTAAAGAGAATGCAAACAGATGAACCAAAAATAGCAATAAATAAGCCAGGAGCTTCCTGAAATAAACTTTTAATGCAGGATAGATTCTCCTGATATACTTGTTTCAATCTGAACGCCGACGTTTTATTCTGTGAATTTTCTGAAAACGTACAAAGTATAACAATTGAAATTGCATACGTTAATGTATTGAACATCAGCACCCAGGGCTTGTCTGCCAATGAGAGTATAACTGAACATTTGATGCGCCAATTGTCTGCCATCCAGCCACCAGCGGGGCCGAAAAATAGAAAAGGAATAAAACGAAAAAAATAGACGCAGCCGGCAAGAAGATAATTATTATGCGTGTTCTCGAGCACAATAAACACAAAAACGACCTCATATACATAATCGCCCAACTTCGAGATGAAAAGAGAAGCGAGTAACGTGCGGAAATCTTTAATTTTCAGCCAGTTCATTGAAGTCTATTCCAATATTAAAATCTGAAGCACCTGGCGCAGACACACCCTCTGCAAATTCGATTATGCTAACGTCCCTGAGCATGTAATGTGAGTTCATGTGGCCAATAAACGACGAAGCAAAGCTGAGTGCTATGCCCATACCAATACACATATGCATGCCCGTGCCGAATGATAGTGGCTTTTCTTTTCGCCCCGCAATAAAACGGAATGGGTTATCGAAAACTTTTTCATCGAAGTTAGCCAGCGCCGTGTAAAACATGACCCTGTCACCTTCTTTAAGGTTCTGGCCTCGGAAAATCAGGTCCTGCGCTATTACTCTACCTACAGAAAGAACGGGACTGTATAAGCGAGAAGCTTCTACAACGATATCCCGAACATTGACTGTATTCACCTTCAGGTTGAAGTGAGAAATGGCCCAGAGCGCAGCGACAATGAGTGGCATAACGCTGTCGACTTTATCAGCCCCATAACCTCATTGATTACTAATCTGTACGGCAACGCTCTGGCCCCTCTTACAGAGAAGCCTCTAAACTAAAAGACATTATTCAATTTGTTAATATTGAAGCGCCGCCTGTTAACTTACATCAAAATTTTTCTCCCTGATATTATTACATTTTTTAGTTAACAACCTACTGCCCGAGCTGCGTAGTGTAATTAGCGGGCACCCAGCGATAAGCGTTACCTTCATGTTGAACATGGCCCAGGCCAGGGAAGGCGATATGCGCCGCAGCCACCCAGTAGCCCTGATCTGCAGCCTGTTTCAGTACCCTTTCACGTGCAGTGATAGCCTGTTTCTGATCGACATCAAAATGGATGGCCACTTCAGGATCGGGCAATTGCACCGCTTTGGCATGGATGATATCTCCCCACAGCACCAGGGTCTGACCTTCACTCTCTACGCGATAAAGTACGCTACCCGGCGTGTGCCCAGCTGTCGACTCTGCACGGATTCCCCCCGGTAGTGTGGCTGGTGCCATAAACGTTTTAAGCAGGCCAGCATTGATGACTGGGCGAAGAGTCCGTTCAGATTCTGCAAAGGTATGGGCCTGACTGGTCTCTACCCTGCTGACGTTAGCCGGATTAAGCCAGAAATCGACATCCCGTTTATCCACGAACACTTCGGCCTTTGGAAAAGCAGGCTTGCCCGCGCGTGAAACACCGCCTGAATGATCGGCATGAATATGGGTTAAGAGTACGGCATCGATCGACTCTGCCGGATAGCCAGCGGCGGCCAGATTAGTCAGCAGATGTCCGCCATTGTGTCCAAAAAGCTCACCGGCCCCGGTGTCGATTAAAATGCGCTTTTTACCATCATCGATAACGAAGGCATTGATTGATGTTTCGGCCTGCGGCGTCATCGAATCTCTGGCCATTGCATGGTTTAGTTTTTCAGGCGAAATGTTAGTCAGTAATTTATTCAGGGGAACGGTTACCGTGCCGTCGGAAACCGCGGTAATGCGTAATTTCCCCAATGTCATCCGGTAATAACCCGGAGCTTGCTGATCCCGTACAGAGGTCTGTTCGGCAGCATAGACCGGACTGAACGCGATAAGAGAAGCCACCAGCATCAGTAAAATTTTCATAAATATCTCTCCAGAAAGTTTCATCACAACGTGGTGGGCAGTATCCTTACGCAACCTGTATCACTCAAATTGATTAAACTGATGCTCACTATCAGAGAAAATGATTTTCATCGAATCGATCTGAATTTACTGACGGTGTTGTTGGTTCTGAAGCGGGAAGGCAGCGTGTCGCGTGCGGCAGAAAAGCTGCATCTGGGTCAGCCAGCAGTCAGTAATGCACTGGCCCGATTGCGGCTAATGTTCAGCGATCCACTGTTTGTGCGCACGGCGAAAGGCATGGAGCCTACCCCGCGTGCTGAAGCGCTGATCGCTGAGCTGGGCCCGTTAATGGCACAGATGCAGAACGTATTGTTTCAGCCAGCATCCTTCACGCCTTCTGAGGCGACACATGTTTTTCGGCTTGGGATGAGCGACTGGGTTGAACGCTGGCTGATGCCGGGACTGTATGCGCGCATCACGCGCACCGCTCCCGGCGTGACGCTTCAGGTTACGGCCAGCGATCCCTTCCGGGATGCAGAACTGGTCGCGCGTGGCGAGATCGATCTTGCCATTTCGGTTGGCGAGAGCACACCCGCCACGCTCCAGCGCGAGAAGATTGTGTCACACAACTTTTGTACGTTGTGGCACCCGGAACAGCTTTCGTTGCATGCACCGCTGACGCTGGAGGATTATGTGGCGCATGATCATCTGCTGGTTTCCTATCGAGGGGCGAACTGGAGCGCCATCGATGACCAGCTTGCGGCATCAGGAAAGGCACGTTCGATTCGCTACGTGACGCCGCATTTTTCCTCTCTGCCTCCGCTGCTGGCGCGCGCACCCGCGTTAGCCACCGTTCCCGCCGGGCTGTCGGATGAGTGGGTGACGCATTACGGCTTATGCTGTAGCCCCGTTCCCGTTGAAACACCGGAAATAGCCCTGTCACTGCTCTGGCATAAACGGTTTGATAACGATTTGTCACTGCGCTGGCTCAGGGAGGAACTGCGTAGCGTGATGACAGAACGAACCTGAATAGCTGCTCTCATGTGAAGCTAAGACCTGTAGTGACACCTTCGTTCGATGAGGACCTTAACCTCATGTTATTGAGCGCAAACTCAAAGAGCCCATGAATAAGCAGGTAAAAGTTTTACCTGCCCTGTTCTCTATCCGCGTGATGCTGTTTGACGTCCACACCATCCCTTTTAAATCGCCGTTTTAACCTATAAAACTCAGTACCTCGCCCGGCTACTGCTCAGGTGCGGAAAAAAGGCAGGCGACGGCAAGGCTTCCGGAGCAGTTGGCTCAGCGTTCAGCATGCGCAAAAATGACTCAGCCCAGTGATGGCTGTTGTGCATATGCAGTCCCTTCATCAGACGGGCATGCAGAGACCGCCGTTCGTGTAACGGCATCTGCAATGCACGATGTACCGCACTGGCCATTGCATCAGGATCATAAGGATTGACGATGATGGCACCCTCCATCTGCCCGGCTGCACCGGCAAACTGCGAGAGGATAAGCACCCCGGGTTTTTTCGGGTCCTGTAAGGCGATATACATTTTGGCCATCAGGCTCATGCCTGCCATCAACGGCGTCACCAGCGCAACGCGTGAGGCACGATAGATACCAGCCTGCTCTTCCCGGCTGTAACCATGAGTCAGATAGTTCACCGGATACCAGTTCATTGTGCCATGCACGCCATTAAGTTCCCCGCACAACGCCTCCAGAGCGTGACCGAGTTCTGACGCATCATGTGCGTGTCCGGCTGCCGGAGGCGCCAGCTGCAACAGCGTGATATTTTTCTGGTAGCAATCATGTTTTCGCAGCAGCACCTCCAGGGTGCTGATTCGGTAAGGCAGCCCTGAGCTCTCATCAAGATGGCCGCCGCTTAGCACGGTATTTTCGGGCAGGCTTTCGCGGCACTGCATTTCCATGTAAGCACAGCTATTGCTATCACGCAGAGACTGGACATCGTCAAGGTCAATTCCGACAGGAAACACACCCACCCTGATAATCCGGCCATGAACACGAAAGCTTTGCGCCTCCAGCCGTTCTATACGGAATTCGCTCTCCAGCCAGACAAGGAAGTTATTCATATCCTGCACGGTCTGAAAGCCAATCAGATCACAACATAACAGTGAGTCAGTGAACCAGCGCCATTCGGGTATGGTTTCAAACATTCTGCCAGCCGGGAAAGGCTGATGCAGAAAAATACCCACTAAGTTGGTCAATCCTTCTTCACGGATATAGGTGGCACAGCCTAGCAGATGGTAATCCTGAATCCAGATAACATCGTCGGGTGCGGCGTTTTCGCAGATGGCGCGCGCATAGGCTTTATTGATGTTTTTATATTCCTGATAGCCGCTGGCGGAAAAACGAGCCATGTCCGGACGCTGATGAAAAACAGGCCAGAGCCCTTTATGAATATAATTGTGGTACCCCTCATTAAGCTCGCCAGGCGTATACGGGAAGGTCACGGTTTCATACTGACCCATCTGCTGCACGGCGTAGGGTCTTGACGCATCCGGAGGCATCACCCTGCTTTCACCATCCCAGCTAATCCAGACGCCTCCCTGACGGGAAAGGATGCCGTCATAAATTGCAGTAAGCGTCGAACGTTGACATTGATTATGCGAAACAAGAATAAGGCCTGACATGCTGTATTCCTTAAGAACCCGCTGCGGAGAGGCACCAGTGCCTGGCAGCGAGCCGCTATTAATAGGAGGTCGGAGAATAAACTGGAGAAAACCACTCATGAATGTGCACCCTGTCCACTTAATGCCTGCAGACGCTTTTTGCAAAATCGGGTTGTGACCGCCATCGTGTAACGTTGTCACGTAAATGCCCGGTGCCGTTAATTAAACCGAACGGCCTGTAAAAAAGGCGTAAAAAGAGTCTGATGAAGTGTAAAAACGCTGCAAATCACGCGCCCGATATAGCATTAGCGGGCAGCGATGGCGCAAAAAGTCAGTGAGTTGAAGACAGTGAATATACGCGGGTATAAATAAGGCGGGTTGGCCCGGTTCCGCTCACCCTCAAAGCTGGTTTGATAAATGCGTGGCCGGGCCGTTTTATTGCGGAAACAGAGAACCTAAAAATCTCTTTGTTAATTCAGAGCTGAGCGATCATTGTCTGGAATGATACGCCGTTAAAAAATTTGACCTCCCCGACTTTTTTAAATCCCCTTTTCTCATAAAAAGGGACGGCAAGGAGTGATGACCGTACGCTGATTTCTGAACGCAGTTCGGGAATCGCCCGCTGCCAGAGTGCCCTCGCTACCCCTTTTCGCTGAAATTTCGGATGTACAAAAAGGTATTTAACTAAATTGCCTTCGAAAAGGGTGAGTACGCCTGTCACCTCACCTCTTTCCACGGCAATCAGCCAGAGATAGTCATCTGAAACAATCAACGGCTGAAGCACATCGGGCTTTGTGCTGTCGATAAACCATTGCGGACAGGGCTCTGTCTCTGAAAAATTACATTGCACAGACACAAGCTGTATCAGCTCACTGATGCCTGCCGCATCAGACTCCAACGCCGTTCTGATTTCCATTCTTTTGTCATTCCCCCTGATTAGGTTAAGGCAAGGGCATGGAGGCCTGCCATTCGAAAAGCCATCCACTCCCCTTTTCCGCTGAATCCCGGTCCGTGGACCCGCGTCCTGATGATTAAAGCACCGTGACTTTGCCCTGGAAAATCACCGGACCGGACGGCCCGCTGAGCTTAGATCCCCCCAGCGGCTCCAGACTTACCGCCAGTACCGTCTGATTATCTAACTCGCCAGGCGGTAACCGGAAAACATTACTGTCGCGGTGATTGATCAGCCCCAGAGATTGTGGCGCAGCACTGCCCCTGATCAGCCAGAGCTGCAGGTTTTTATTCTCTGGCAGCGTGATGTTCAGCGCCGAAACCTGAAGGAGTGAAGCTGACTTATCCAGATTCACCACAAACTGTGCATCGGGCTGTGCGCCGCTGAGTACCGCAATCGGCTGCAGAGACTGTGGGGCATCCGGCTTGCTTAAATGGGTGAAAATGAGGATGCCAGCCATTGCCGCCGCCAGGCCCCAGCCGAGCCAGAAGCCAGGATGCCTGCGGATTGATGGCGTGCCAGAGACGCCTGCATTCCGGCCAAGATCCTGCTCAATCTGCTGCCAGACCGCAGAAGGCGGGATAACGGCGTGAGTGAGCAGATCAATGCCGCTGAACGCTTTCTGCCAGTTCAGCACTTCCGCGGCGAATACTGAATCGTTATTGAGGCGTTTATCCAGCCGATGACGGGTCACATCATCGGTAAGACCAAGCACATATTCCGCGGCAGTAAGATCATGTTGTTCCTGACCAGTCATAGGCCTATGCACTCCCGAAGATGGGTTAACGCGCGACGGATCCAGCTTTTCACCGTCCCTTCAGGCTGACTCATTGAGAGCGCAATCTCACTCTGTGAGAGGCCACGATAATAGGCGAGCGAAATGCTTTGTCGCTGCTCAGAGGGTAAGTGCGCCATGCAGTGCTGAAGGCGACGCGCCTCCGCATGACTCGCATCGGCAGGAAGTGGCGTCTGGAAACCTGCTTCCGCTTCGCTGATCTCATCCACGGAACAGCTTCTGTTTTCATGTTTACGAAGGAAATCAATCGCCCGATTTCTGGCGATGTGACTGAGCCAGATATGCGGCTCACTGCGCTTATCGTCGTAATAGTTAGCCGACTGCCAGATTTGGATAAACGTATCGTGAAGGATCTCTTCTGCCCAGTCCCGGCGTCTCACCATTCGCAGAATGATCCCATAGAGTCGGGGCGACAGAACGCGATAAAGCTGCTCAAGAGCAGCTTTATCGCCGACGGCTATCTGATTCATTAAATCGGCCTGAATATGGGGCACATTTTTTGTCATCGGCTTCCCTGTGAAAGATGTAGCCACGCGATAAGTGGCTACACACAGTATAGGTAACGCCTTACGGCATCAGCACGGTATCAATAACGTCAATCACACCGTTACTCTGGTTCACATCATACGTGGTGATACTGGCAATATTGCCCTGAGCATCTTTAAGCTGAATATTGTGCGGGCCATTTGCCATCACCCACAGTGATTCGCCATTCACCGTTTTCAGCTCGGCTTTGCCTCCTCCCGCTTTGATTTTTTTCTCCAGCGCTTTCATGTCCAGTTTTCCTGCAACCACGTGATAGGTCAGGACACTGGTGAGTTTTTGTTTATTCTCTGGCTTAAGCAGGGAGTCGACGGTGCCCTTAGGCAATTTATCAAAGGCGGCATTGGTGGGCGCGAAAACGGTAAACGGCCCCTTCCCTTCAAGTGTCTGGACCAGACCGGCGGCTTTAACAGCCGCGACCAGCGTGGTGTGGTCTTTCGAGTTAACAGCATTCTCAACAATATTTTTCGATGGGTACATAGCAGCACCGCCGACCATCACCGTGTCGCTGTCCATGCTCGCCGCGTAACTGGCGCCACTGAAGACTAATGCAGAAAAAATCAGAGTTGGCAGGAATGGTTTCATTTTCACTTCCCTCATTGAGTTAACGGACAGGGCGAGAGCGCCCTTATCTGTTAATACGAATGAGCAGCGAAAACGGATGCAAAAAAATTTAAATTTTTTTAGCGGGGGGTGTTCTGCTTCATGAGAATGCGGATTGACGGGTACAGAACAGCCCTGTTTATGTTGCTCATGCCTGACTTATCGGACTAACGATAAAGCCATGAAGGTAATTACTAAAACGGCTCCTTTCCTTCAAGCTGATACTGCCAATGCGGACATAACGGCGGTTAATGACCATATATTTGTTAAAATGACGGATAAGGTTTACTCCTTCACAAACTCTGCATTTTTCTACGATGGTAAGACGCCAGTGATGCCACGTGTTGATTTAACTTCAACCGCGCCCGACCCATGGAAGTAGAGGTTAATCTTGTGATTTATCATCATTTCCCTCATAAACAAACCTGTTTTTCAAAAGGCTAAAACTTACGGGCGAGGTCAATATGTTTACATTGAATATTTCAGTCTCTGAGCGTCCCGGAATGTCCGCCAAAAGAAAAGCCCTCCGATTGAACTGCACCCCAAAAGTTGGAAACCCGACTGATTAAGGTGCAGTTCAGTGAGCAGTCCTAAGTTTCCCCTTGAATTACGGCTCGCCGTTGTCACGCATTATCTCAACAGCAGGGATGGTTATCGTGAGACGGCTAACCGTTTTGGCGTGGGCCGCACGGCGGTTCGCCGCTGGGTTTCCGCACGGCAGCCGGCATTGACGGGCTGACATGGAAAACGGGTGACTACACTCCTGAGTTCCGGCTGAAGGTTGTCCGCGCCGTCATCAATGATAAACTCTCGCTTCGCGATGCCACCGCTCAGTTTAACCTTCCCAATGAGAGCACCGTTTACCAGTGGGTCAAACGCTTTCAGGCGTCCGGGGCCGGGGCGCTCTCCGGCCTGAAACGCGGAAGACCGAAAAAGCCGGCACCAGAATTTAGGTGCAGACTTCTGATCTACCACCAAAAAAGTATTCCGCTGCTCATTTTTTCCATTAACTACGCTAATTCTCTATAATTGGAGTGTCACCGATATAGCGTAAAGGGATATTATGCTACGTAACTGCCAGGCCAGAACTCTGGATGATATCTACCTCAACGATATTCCCCATATTGTTCCCCCCGATACCGCGTACAGCTATCTTTCAGATACGGCAAATCCCGGACGTATCATTCGTGAGTGGGATTTGCCTGATGGATACTCGCTGCTTGTAAGGCGCTATCTCAGCATGCATTTCCAGCAGCCACATATGGCCTACCGGGACGCGTTGTATGAGGTGAGAAGCGGAAATATCGTTATACTCCGGCGCGAAAGTGGCACAATTTACGGCAGTGTTGCTAACTCAGACGGCAGTCTTATCAGTACGCTGCCGCTTTTTCTGCGTTCTCGCCTTGAAGTTGTGATAAGACGACAGCTTGTCCGCCCCGTAGCCACCAGAGGTAATCCGGCTCAGCGCCCACAGACAGGTAATACTATCAACAGCAAAGCTGCGGGAAGGCTTCTGGCCGCTGGCGGGATTTATAATGGCAATCCGGAAGGATTCAGAAAGACCGCCGAACAGTTAGGCGGTGATGCGGTGAAGGGATACGACAGCGTTCTCAACGAAACCACTTCCGGGATGATGGTCGCAGCTGCTTCACTGCTGGTTGTCCGTAACCCAGTTGCTGCGGAAGAATTGACCAGCTATCTGGGAAAATACAAAAAGGCACACGTTCTCCTGGATGATGTCAACGTGTCAGAGTTGAACTATGTTCGCCGTGACCGCGCTGAATATGCCGCGCTACGTGGTGAGTTCAACAGTTCTGTTCGTCCCAACTTCCTCAAATCGATTTCCGGGCACCCTGATGCACTATCAACGTTTGATTCTAACAATCTTATACGCCTTGCCGATGGTAAAGTGCCGCCCGGTTGGCAGGTTCACCACAAGATCCCACTCGATGACAGTGGAACAAATGCTTTGAATAATCTGATACTGATCCAAAACTCGCCATATCACTCCGCGCTTTCAAAGACACAGGCGATAATCACTAAAGACCTCCCATACAACGCCAGCACTAACGTTTTATGGCCTTCGCCGAACGGCGTAATTTACCCTGTAGGGAAGTGAAAACGATATGAATAACACAATTCAGATAATGGGTATCTTCAAAAATTTGATGATTTCCGATAGTTACCCGATAGCCAGCCCAATAGCACCAGATGTTATTACGGACTTGAAGCGCAATCCTGCGCCAATGGAATGGGATGAAACTAAACGCGGTGTTTACTCGGATATTCAGAAACTAGTGATGAATCGCCAGGACTACGCCGATATGCTCGAAGTCATGGATGGTCTGGAATACAACGGACTCACCCTGTATAGCCTGACGCAGGCAGAGAATGGTGAGTTGGCATGGTCAAATATCTATATCAGGAACATTGATACGCGCGATAATGACGTCTACGTTGATCCCAATCTGACAGACAAACTGCTGATTGGTGAAGATGGAATGTCCGTATTCGTGTACAGCTTCAAAGAGAAATGTTTTCAAATTCGTGACAAAGCATCAACTGATTACGTTATTGAAGAGTACGAAACCTTCAGCGACCTCTTATCGGCCCTTATCGACATAGTAAAATAAAGTTATCTCTGTCTTAGGGGCATTGACAATAGAACACCCAAAGTTGATAGAACACAGAATTATAAAGTGCTGTTGAAGCCCCCCGACCAATATATATCAAGATGGTCGAGGGGATCCTCCGATGAAACAGTGTCCAACATTACGGGGACAGTTCACGATGGAGGGCTTGTACTAATCTGAGAGAAATCGCTCCCTGACATCCATTCCGGCAATATGAAACGGACAAATCAGCCGCGTTTCTCCCGCATCTTTCAACGTGAGCTGTAACCATAATGCTTAAATGCGAAAAGCATTCACGGCTTCACGTAAAGCGTGTGCCTGGGCTGAAAGCGACTGTGATGCCGAAGAGGACTCCTCAACCAGCGCGGCGTTATTCTGCGTGACGCCATCCATCTCGTTCACTGCGATGCTGACCTGTGAAATGCCCTGCATCTGTTCAGCTGAGGCGAGTGAGATGTTATCCATCGCGACGGCGAGTTTTCCAACCATCGCATTGATATCAAGAATGCTCTTGCCGGTCCCGGTTGCCACGACAACACCACTTTCGACCTGCGCCACAGCCTCTTCTATCAGATGTTTAATATCTCTGGCTGCCGTTGCACTGCGCTGCGCCAGCGTCCTGACTTCACCCGCGACGACGGCGAAACCTCGACCCTGTTCGCCCGCTCGCGCAGCTTCGACTGCCGCGTTAAGCGCCAGAATGTTGGTCTGAAATGCAATTCCTTCGATAACGGATGTGATATCCCGGACTTTCACCGCGCTTTTTGAAATATCATTCATCGTCTCTGACATGCGCTGCATATCGTGTTCACCCGAACGCGCCAGCGCAGCGGTTTCACGGGCCGAATCCGCAGTCTGCTGTGCGCCCGCTGCATTGCTTTTCACTGTAACCGTGAGCTGTTCAATACTGGCGGCGGTTTCCTGCAAAGCGGCGGCCTGCTGCTCTGTACGGGAAGAGAGTTCGGTATTGCCCTGGGAAATTTCATCAGCCGCCATGGCGACCAAAGCGGAAGAATCTTTAATCTGCGAGACCAGGTCGCGCAGATTGCTCTGCATGCTATCAAGAGAAGCCATCATGCTGAGGGTATCCCCCTGACGAAGGGTCACTTTTGTCGTCAGATCGCCCGCCGCAATCGCAGCGGCCAGGCCCTGCGCATGAGAAGGTTCGCCACCCAGCTGAGTCTTGATCCAGCGGGTAATCAGCCCACTCATCACAAATCCCATCACAACAAACAGGGTGGTCAGGCCTGCCAGCGTCATATAAACACCGGAGAGCGCCTGCGTGGACGTTTCCGCCGTTTTACTCGTTACCCGCGCCTGATAATCAACCATCCCATCTACCGCACTGCGGTAGTGCGAAAGCGCAGGGATCAGTTCACCACGGAGTTTTTCCGGGAACGTAGTGGCGTTCTGCATAAACAGGTTTTGCTCTGCCTGATGAAGCGGACCCGCTGCCACTTCGATTTTATTTAATTGCGTGGAAGCCTCTTCTACTTCAGCAAGATTGATCCCCGGAATGCTTTTGGCACCGTTGATCAGTTCGCGAAAATGCGCGGTGGTATTATCACTGTTGGTCTGCAACGCAGAGAACTGGGTTTTTATAGTGGTCTCTGCCTGAGGCTGAGTGTCTGAAGCCACGGACAGTAAAAGGACAGTTTGCTGAGTTAAATTATCTTTTAGCGTCTGCAGGGCCTGGAGATCGCCCAGCCGCGCGCGCGTCAATTCCTGCTGATCGCTGGCCGTATTGAGTTTAAACCCGGCAAATCCTGTCACAAAAACGCCCGTTAAGATGACTGTGAGGAATGCCGCAGTGAGCATGACGCTTAATTTTATTTTTTTGTTCCGATACATAGGAGACCCCGATGTTTGAATTAATAGGTTATCACCGACGTTCCGCTTCTATGGCTCGCTGGTACTGGATCTGTTATCGGCAGCGGGGAAAGAAATTACAGTAATGAAAGGGGTAAGAAGCGATGATTCCTGGGCTGAGTAAAGGGTAAATCCCTGACGGATGCCATTAAGGCAGTGAGTGTTATTCTCGTAACTTGTCGCCTGAATGCGGATAAAACTATTCCAGCTTCGCTTGTGGCACCACGGATTTAACAGACTCTTCAGCGTCATTTGAGATGACTGACAATAGAAGTGTCCTCGTGGTGAGAACGGAATCTCAGGCCGCAGATATTTTATTAAGGGTGGGGAACGGCGTAGCCATCAGGTGCATGCGTTTGCAGCTGGAGACGAACAGATAATAAGGCACCTTGCTTTCCGTGATTACCTCAGAGAAAACAGAGATATCGCAGCAACCTATGCTGAGATAAAGCGTGAAGCAGCATCACTCTGTAACAACGATGCTCAACGCTACAGCGCGCTGAAAGCGAACTTTATAGCGCATCATCTACAGCTCGCACTGATTGACCTGAAACGATAGGTACTGACAGGACAGGATATATCCTCCTCACCCCCGTTTTTGATTCCATTCATCCTGACTCAGGGTAAACAGCATGCTTGCGGGCGCATTTTCCACATCATAAATATCCCGGGTATGACGGAGTCCGGCCTTAATCAGAACCTTTTGTGAAGCCAGATGATTCGCTCTTACGACTGCAGAAATTTCAGCCAGTTTTATCTCTTCGAACCCATAACTAACTGCATAGTTCGCAAATTCCGTCGCCAGTCCTTTCCCCCAGGATTCCGGAGAGAAACGATATCCCAGATTATTGATCGTGATATCGGCAAAGCTTCTGATGCTCAATCCCCCAAAACCGATGATTCTTTCTGGATTATCCTGAAGCGAGATAGCCCAACTGCCGAAGCCATTCAATTCCCAGTGACGGATAGAGCGCGATAGCACCTCCCGTGAATGATGGATATCCGGATGAGGGCCCGCGGGATTAAACGTATTCGTCGCAGGGTCGCCGTAGATCCTGTAAAGATCATCGGCATCTGATGGGGTGACTGGCCGAAGAAACAACCGCATAGTGTCTGGCTGCAAAATAAACGCTCTCAGATTAAGAAACGAGTGATCCTGTTTTTATAACGGGAAACGGTGCGGGAAACTATGTAAATCTCTCACCTCATCAGTCTGTTCAGTCAGGCTTGATCTCTTTAATAAGCGCTTCACCCTGATTGTGGATGTTGCCGACTTTGGCTGTAACAGGATGCCAGGTAAAGTCCTTTTCCGGCAATGCGGCTTCATGTGCAATTTCCTGAGCACGTTCTGACGTGGTTTCGGCACTGAGCCATTCGCGTACAGCATCCGCACTTAAAACCAGCGGGCGTCGGTCATGGATATCAACCATGCCTTTATTGCTCGCTGCCGTTACGATAACAAAACCCTCATGCCCATGATCCTTACCATAAGGAGCGTTGCCGATAGCGGCGAAGAACAGCGGTTCTTTCTCTTTGTGGTAAATAAAGTAAGGCTGTTTTTTGTCGCCCTCTCGCTTCCATTCATACCAGCCATTGGCAGGAACAATGGCGCGACCATGCTCCCACAGCGGTTTGAACATGCGTCCCGTCGCAGCGGTTTCACCACGCGCATTGATAAGCGGTTGTTTGTCCCACCACTCCGGACCGTAACCCCAGTAAACCGGATCAAAGTGCAGTTCATTATCCCGCTCATTGAGCAAGAGCACTTTGGTGCCTGGAGCAACGTTAAAGCGGTCTATCGGCTCCGGATCATAAATAATTTCATCGGGCTTCATCCCCAGGGATGCAAAGTAATCGTCTCTGCTGCTGTACTGCGCAAACCGTCCACACATGGGGACCTCCTCCCATAAGGATAGCGCAGCGTTGAACGAGTTAAATAAATCTAAAAAAATTGTTCTTCTGGCTGAAGATATCGTGATTTTTGACGAGAACATAATTAATGAATATGAATAAACTGGAGCAGTAATGAAGGGAATTATTTTAAGTCTGGCTATGGCATCACTGATGGCTGCCTCGTTTACAGCTGATGCGCGCGGCCATCGTGGTGGGGGTGGGCATAGAAGCTACAGCCATAGTTTTAGTTCAGCTTACTCATCACAAACAACGACACCCAGAATCAAGAAGAGATATTCCAGCAGCAAGCGAACGGCCAGATATGCTACTGCGGGCGTGGCGGGTTATGGCGCATACCAGGCCCATAACTACACGTCATCCTAAGTGCGTGAGAAGGGCCGTCAGGCCGCAAGAAAACCCTCAACGAACAGCTATGACAACCAGTATCCAAATCAGCCCCAGGCTCAGCCAGTTAGCCAGAATATGGCACCGACATGTTCACCCTTATCTATGGTAAGCCAGCCGGGCTATACAAACCTGCCTGTATGCCTGGGCAGTGTTAATTGATTTCAAGCCTTGTAGCGATGAAACGACGATGAATTGATATTTTTCAGGAAGACACATTTTACAGAATGCCACTTACCGCACCCCGGAGAGGTCATATTTTAGTGACTTCGTAGGGACACGAACCTTTAATAATATGAGATATAACTCATGACCATAGTTTTTATACCTGCCCTCATCCCATTACTGATGAGAATTGAGAATGAGAAAGGAAGCCCGCTTACTGAGCAGGAAGTCAGTAGCATCCGTGATAATGCCACAACTATCGAAGTGCCGCGTGATGTTGCTCTCGCCATGGCTGAATGCCGCGGTTACTTCGATATCAACCCTGAAAGTTGCTGGGCTGAATGGAGCTTGTACCGGAGTAAGAGTTTGCTGTCTGTTGCTGACAACGGATAACTGCATCGCGGTGCACAGTTTTAGCAGCCGGTATCTGACGGCATAGCTTCAGAGCAGCACGGTGCCTTATGGGATTGTGAGTTTAGACATTTAAGTGCAACGCTTAACACTTTCCTTAGCTATGTAATCTTATTGCGGAGCAAAATGTATCGGGATTTCATCCTTCATAAAGGCGGGTCTCATTGGAAAAGTGTGGGCATCTGCAGCTTGTTTGATTGCTTTAATTGCAGCAGCGCACAGAGCTGGATCTCCGCCCTGAACGTTGATGCTTACCGGAGGCTCGCCTTCCGGCTGCCTGATCCTTACATCACATGTTTTACCGCGATAATTATCTGCATCGAAAAACCGATATTGTATTGCTGTAACAGCCTGGCAGAGCCAAAGCTGAGTTTCACGCTCTTGAGTTTGCTGTGGTGTCTGAGATTCACACTGACTTTTAATCTCTGACGCGTCGGGAGTCTTAATTCCCTTTTGTCGGATGTGATTTGTGCTCATATGGCATCCTGAAACTGCCAATGCGGCAGTCAAAGCAATTATTCTTTTCATGATTACATCCCTGATCTTTGCCCATATTTTATACCATTAATTCTACTGACTTAATATCCACAGCCACCAGAACAACCCAGTATTTCATCTGCTCAGTCATCAGCTAACCTTTCAGCAAATAGCCAGTGTGTCAGTGCTTTTTCGGCGGAGCTTGCACTACTGTTACCTGGCCATACACACCTCTCTATTATCTATAAATTTTTCTGTTCCGATCGAAATGCGTGGCCGTTGGTCATCATTCTGTACCCTGCTTCAGACGCGCAACAATCTCACCCCTCTTTTCAAATCACGCCGATAACGTTAAGCTATACGAAACATATACGTTTCATATAAGGCTTGCATGGGTATCGTAAAAATCTCCGATCTGATGCATGAGAATCTGCGCATCGCCAGTCAGGCGATGAGCCGCTCAATTAATGCACAGGCAGAACACTGGCTAAAACTCGGTATGCTGGCTGAACTCTATCCGCAGCAGACTCAACATCAACTGGCGCAGATGCTAATCCGGCTTGAACTGGAAGGCAGCGCTGATATACGCAATATGCTCTCTAAAGAGAGCCTCACCACACAAGGAGACGTGTCATGAACAGCGTTAAAATTCATACCGCAGCGGAAATCGAAATGGCACGGGCAGCCGGACAGGCTGCGGCTCAGGTGCTGGCGATGATTACACCTCACGTCCGTCCCGGCATCACCACGGAAGAGCTGGATGATATCTGTCACGATTTTATTGTGAATGAGCTTAAAGTGACGCCAGCAAACATCGGTTACCACGGTTATACCCGTACCACCTGCACGTCGGTTAATCATGTGGTCTGCCACGGCATTCCGGCCAGCAAAAAACTCAAGGATGGCGATATCGTTAATATCGATGTAGCGATCATTAAAGATGGCTGGTATGGCGATACCAGCCGGATGTACTTTGTCGGCACACCGTCAGTCCGTGCAAAACGTCTGGTCGAGATCACCTATCAGTCGATGGTCGCCGGTATCAAAACCGTCCGTCCTGGCGCGACGCTGGGCGATGTGGGCGCGGCTATCCAGCGTGTCGCTGAATCGGCTGGCTTCTCGGTGGTGCGTGAATATTGCGGTCACGGTGTCGGCGAAATTTACCACACCGATCCACAGGTGCTGCACTACGGCACGCCGGGCGAAGGGATGCCACTCAAAGCAGGCATGATTTTCACTATCGAACCGATGATTAATGCCGGTAAAGCCGGAACCAGCGTGCTGTCAGATGGCTGGACGGTGGTCACCAAAGATCGCTCGCTCTCGGCGCAATGGGAACATACCGTCGCCGTTACCGATGAGGGTTTTGATCTGCTCACGCCCTGGCCTGAAGGAACCGGCGACTACCCGGCGATTTAATCTCTCAGCCTGAGACAGGGTCTCAGGCTGCATTGTTAACTGCCCCTGACTTCACTCAGCGTTTCCAGCGTGCCGGAATGCCACACCTGCACATCGTTACGTCCGGCGCGCTTGACCTGATACAGCGCCTCATCGGCGCATCTCAGCCATTCATGAATTGTCGCCGCATCGCATGCCGGTGCAATCCCGATACTCACCGAGCACTGAAAGGTAGATGAAGCCGGCAGCCGCAGCAGGGCAATCCCCTGTCTGATCTGCTCTGCCAGCAACATGATGCTGGTTTCATCCGCATCCCGCACAATCACACACAGCTCATCGCCGCCAAAGCGGGCAGGTATATCTTTCAGGCCGACGCTGTCACGCAGCAGTGCCGAGATTTCTGCCAGCAGGAAGTCGCCGGCTTCATGCCCGAAGGTGTCGTTAACCTGTTTGAAGTGATCGACATCCAGCAGCATCAGCCAGGCTTTACCCTCACCTCGCTGGGTACGTAAAAACTCGCTTTCAAGCCGCCGCTCAAACAGACGTCGGTTAGGTATTTTCAGACCAGGATCCATCAGCGCAATGCGTTCCAGCTCCTGATTCTTCTTTCGCAGACTCAGGGTCAGATTGTGTGAAACCACGCTGAGCGCCAGCAGATAGCCGCTGGCGAGCGGCAGAGTCAGCCAGACGGTGCGGGTAGAGAAGGTCAGCTGCAAAGGCGCCTTTTCGGCTAACCAGGCCAGTAAAAAGGTCAACAGAAAGGCCTGCAGAGCAGACTTCAGCTGAACCCAACCGCCCGCCGAGTAACGATCAGAGATCAGTACCGCCATGATAATAATCGAGGGAAGCGGACTCAGCGCCATGGTTGCCACCCAGAAGCCGCCGAATGCGGCATCCAGCGTCAGATTCTTACGTTCAAAACCCGTGGGATCGCGCGATCGCAATGCCAGTCTGAAAGCGGCATAGGGCCAGACAAACGCATTAGTAAATAGCAGTGCGCAGAGTTCCAGGCTTTTTCCCAGCTCCATCAATACTGACAGAATGGGCAGGAAACAGAGAAAGGTGCCGAGCTGGCGCATCATGAACATGCGGCGCACAAATCGCGTCGATCGGCGCTTCAGCTGAATATCGTCAGGAGTGTAGTAATTCATATGCAGACTGAAGCAGCAACAGGTTATGGCAGTTTATCGGCAATTAATGAATTAAGGTAAACTATTTACAGAATATTCTTATTGCGGGCCGCGAAAGGCATCTCGTTAGGCTGTGACTTGTGTGCCGGGGACGATGGCAGTCAGGGGACATTAGCAGTAATGTGAGAAGATACCGCGCGCCATGAATACGCGCGGAAGCTTTTTATCGGCGGCCTTTAACCACTGAGGCAGACCAGTTGAAATCGCTGACTTCACTGGCGGTCATTGAAGAAGGTTTTTTCTTACGCAGCGGTTTTTTCTTCTCCTTCTCAGCCTGCGCCCTCTCCTTCTCCAGTTTGCTGGTCATGATGATCTGACGAGCTTCACTATTGAATTCTTTCTCTTTTTTGCTATCAGGCTCTTTACCGGTTCGTTGACGGTACTTCTCGGCCAGGCCCTTATAGGTTTGCTCGACGGCCAGTCGTTCATCAGCGTTGAACTGATCAATGGAAATCATCTTTTTATCGTTCATAGCGGCGTGTCCTGTGGCGAGTTATTCCGGCAAGTGTACCGCATTTGCGGTCCGTTAACGCAGGGAATGGCATTAATCCGGTGAGCTGCTGATTCCGTCAGCACATGCAGCCCGGTAATTTCTCTGAAACCTGCGCTTAGCCCTGTAAAAAATAGGGTTATCTCTTAATATAAAACTAATGTTCATCAGGTTTACTGGCAGTGACCACGTACTGCCGAGGAGCTGAAGGAATGATAAAAGAGACCGATCGCCTGTCACAGGCACTATTACGGCGGCATGGGATTGGCGTTAAACAGAAACGTATACACTTCCGTGGCAGGGATCTGCTGTTTCAGCTGCACAACGCCCGCTATGAGGTGTTCAACGGCGATCGCTGTATTGCAACCGTCGATACCAACAATATCAATGAAGCCATTAAGCAGTTTAAAGCGCTGGACCAGCCTGGGGAGAAATAGCCATGCCAGACTATCGTCTGTTTCAGAAAGAGCAAACAGTCAGAGCCGTGAACACTGAGCGGCAGGATCAGCAGGACGCGTTAATGGCTGATGGCTATAAGATGGCGTGGGACGTGGTGCATGCCGATAACGCCGATGCCGCCCTGCTGCGCTATCAGCAACTGCGTCACGAAGAGGATAATGCTGAGCAGAATTTCGCAAACGATTCAGTTTTAAGTAGTCTGATAAACCTGATATCCCGCTGAGTCAGTGCGGGGCTGAAGGTATAAAGCCAAAGTTACTGTTAATTCATGCTGTGCTGATTAGAATAAAGAAAATTTCCCGAATACAGGTTTCTGATGAAAATCACCATTCACAAAGAAGATGAGCTGTTTATGCACAACTTCTTTGCTGCGCCATGCCACACCGTTGAAACAGACTCACCACAGGCACAACAGATTCAGCAATCGCTACAGCTGGCCATCCAGCAAAAAGGTGCAGAGGCCGATGGCGACTGGAAACGTAGCCTGACTTTTTTGATTCTGTTTCTCTTTTTATATGCTGCGCTGGGTGCCTCGCTGACGCTTGATCTCAGTACCACGGGCACGCCTCATAAGAGTATTGAATATGCGCTGGAAGCGATTCCGGTGCTGATCGCCTTCTCCGGCTTCTTCATCTCTATTCTCTATCTGTTCCTGACCCGCGCCAGCGCGCGTAAACAGCGTAACTGGGAAAGGACTATCCTGGTACTGGAGAAATACTCCATCGGAAATCTGTTTAAAGCGACGCATACCCAGGGCGGTGGTACCAGCAACTACTCCGTACCCAATCTTTCCATTTCGCTCGCGCTGTTTATCTGCCTGACCTGGCTGGTGATTTATAACTTTCTGACGTTTACCACCAGCGGGGTGTTTGGCAGTGTCATCTCCCTGTTTATCAGCACCATGGTTTATGTGATTCTGGATATTCAGCTGCTTAAGCCTTTTACCCATGCTGTGGAGAAAGCAGAAGCGGAAAAGAGTGACGCGGATAAAGAGCAGGATTAACTGCGCCTGGTAAGCGGCAAAAGAGATACCCGGTCAATGAGCCGGGTATTTTTTTGTTTAATCAGAACGATCTTGCTGCAAGACCCCTGCTGCACGGAGTTCAATGAGGTGGGTTGATATTAAAACATTTGAGTATGTTGTAACTATATGCAGGGCTTAATCCTTTGGGTTCAGCCCGTGTAAAAGTCAGACGGCCCGCTTTCACAGCGGGCCGTATTCATCACCAGTGGGTTTTCTGCATATCAATGACAAAACGATATTTCACATCGCTGGTCAGCATACGTTCAAAGGCAGTTTCGACCTCTTCACCTGTGATCATCTCAACATCAGCCGTGATGTTGTGCTGACCACAGAAGTCGAGCATCTGCTGCGTCTCCTGGATGCTGCCAATTGAGGTGCCAGTGATGCTCAGGCGACGAAACACCATCGGTGTCACATTCGGTGATGGATGAGGTTGATCGGGTATGCCCACCAGCACCAGCTGACCATTGGTTTTCAGCGCACCGAGATAAGGATCAAGGTCGTGTGGTGCAGCGACACAGTCCAGAATGATATCCAGTGACGACTGGCAGTCAGCCATTTGTGCGGCGTCTCGTGAGATCACCACGTTCTTAGCGCCGAGCCGGCGTGCATCTTCCCCTTTCGCCGGAGAAGTCGTAAACAGGGTGACTTCTGCGCCCAGTGCACTGGCCAGTTTAACCGCCATATGGCCCAATCCCCCAAGCCCGACCACACCCACACGATCGCCTGCTTTGACTTTAAAATGCTGCAACGGTGACCAGACGGTCACGCCAGCGCACAGCAGCGGTGCCACCGCATTCAGTGCCAGATTGTCGGGCACCGTGACCACAAAATGCTGGTCGGCGATGACATGCTGCGCATAGCCGCCAAATGTCGTATTGCCGGTGTATTTATCCGTACCGTTGTAGGTCGGCGTGAAACCCGCCTCACAATATTGCTCTTCCTGCTGCTGACAGAAATGGCATTTACCGCACGAGTCGACCATCACGCCCACGCCAACCGTATCCCCGGCGGCAAATTTAGTGACGTTGCCGCCCACTGCCACTACGCGTCCGACAATTTCGTGACCGGGAACCAGCGGATAGCGGCTGACTCCCCATTCATTACGGGCCATATGCAGATCGGAGTGACAGACACCGCAGTAAAGAATTTCGATTTTCACATCGTCAGCCTGCAGCTCGCGTAACTCTACCTGGCCTGCCCGCAGCGGCTGATCTGCCTGGGACGCTATCAGTGCGTTAATTTTCATCTGTTGCCTCTTTTCACCTGGTGGTCGTAAAGAAAGCGGCCCACTATAGACACACGGAACCCCATTTGGTAGTAGTTACCTTTTGGTTACCATTATGTCTGGGAAGTCACTATGCCGGTCTGGGTTGAAGGAAAACTTTGCTTTTATGCGGATTCACCGCCACGCCGCCTGCTGGAACTCTTTTCGGTGAAGTGGAGCACGATGGTGCTGCATGCGCTCTATCACTGGCCGGAAAATCGGGCACGCACGGGTGAACTGGAGCGCAGCCTGCAGGGTATTTCGAAGAAGATGCTGATTCAGACGCTGCGTGAGCTGGAGCAGCGCGGACTGGTGTCGCGTCAGGTCTGGCAGGTGGTGCCACCAAAAGTGGAATACAGCCTCACGCCGTTGGGGCATACCTTCGCACAGCCAATAGAGCAGATGTATCAGTGGGGACTGGAGAATCAGGCTGCGCTGGATGAAATGGAACATCACGCGCGCAGCCATCAGGAGAGTGGCGGATAGAAGGCCGCCAGTTCTCACGCAGTGCAGGCTTAATCGAACGGGAATTCGCGCGCCAGCACGCGGGAAATGACATTCAGCGCGCCTTCATCATTGTTGCTCTGAGTCTGATAGCGCGCCACGGCAGCGACCGAATCAGCGGCATTGGCCATTGAGAAACTGAAGCAGGCCTGACGCAGCATCTCAATATCATTGGCGCTGTCACCAATTGCCAGCACTTCGCAATCGCTGATGCCCCACTTTTCCTGCAGCAGCGCAATGCCGTGTGCCTTATGGCAGCCGGGAATAATGAGATCAATAAAGCCAAAACCGCTGGATACCGGATGCATGATGTTTTCCAGCTCGCCCAGACGGGAATGCAGTCTTTGCAGCAGTGCATCCACCCCTTCGTGCTCCAGCTTCAGCGAGAATTTGAAAATGGTGTCGTCGATGGCATAGAGGTCATCGCGTTTTTCCAGCCGGTGATAGTGGTTTGCAAGCATTGCCATCACCTCATCAGAGGTGGATGAATGCATATAGGCGCCGTTGCGTCCACAGACCACGACCGCGATGTCAGGTTCATGCGCCAGGATATCGAGGATCTTATGCACTTTCTCCTGAGCTAACTCTCCGCAGAAGATCTCTTCATTACAGTCAGAAACCCATGCGCCATTTTCCGCCACGAAAGCGATCTCATCTTTGATGTCGGGAAAATAGCGCTGCAGCTGGTAATACTGATTACCACTGGCCACCACAAAACGGATGCCCTTCTGCTTCAGCAGCGCATACTGACGTGAAAACCGCTGAACGTTGTACTGCTTATTGTCGTCCAGAAAGGTGCCGTCCATATCCACCGCAATCATCTTAACCGCCATCTCGCCTGCCCCTATACGTTCGCCGTTCTGTCCTTTCGGCTGATTGATTTGATTCATAAAGCTTACTCGCTGTGTGGATTAATGAGAATGCAAATAGTGACTTTGCTAACGGCTTTCAGAGCGTTCCGGTTCCGGAGTTGTGTTATCACGCACGTTTTTTTTCGTTAAAAGGATGTTAACCTCAGTCGAATATTACGAATGAAGGTTATTTTAATTACATTCGTAACTCAACCCCCAGATATTCAGGAGCACGAGATGCGTGAAGATTCCCGATCAACCCCTTTACCTGACGACGTCAAAACCGCTATTCGCGAGATGAAACAGCAGTTACGTCAACAGATTGGTGATGTCGATGCCCTTTTCCGTCAGGTTTGCGACAACATCACTGCTGCGATTGCTGAAGCAAAAGCAGATGAAAAGCGCACGGGCAGTGCCTGGCCGGTAGTGCCCATGCAGGACATTGCAGCGGGAAAGGTTTCGGATGAAACCCGGGCGCTGATTAAACGTCGCGGCTGTGTGGTAATTAAGCAGCACTTCGCGCGTGAGCAGGCGCTGGCATGGGATAAGTCGATGCTCGACTATCTGGATCACAACCGGTTTGACGAACACTATCGCGGCCCCGGCGATGACTTTTTTGGATCGCTGGCCGCCTCCCGCCCCGAAATCTATCCGATTTACTGGTCACAGGCGCAAATGCAGGCGCGGCAGAGCGCGGCAATGGCTGACGCGCAATCTTTTCTGAACCGGTTATGGAAGTCTGAATCACAGGGCAAGCAGTGGTTTGACCCGGATGTCAGCGTTATCTATCCCGATCGCATCCGTCGCCGCTTGCCGGGCACCACCTCGAAAGGATTAGGCGCCCATACCGATTCCGGCGCGCTGGAACGCTGGTTACTCCCCGCGTATCAGCAGGTTTTCAGTAAGCTGTTTCACGGTGATTTTGCCGCTTACGACCCCTGGGATGCAGCTCACCGCACCGAAGTGGATGAGTATGATCTGCCGGGTACCACCAAATGTTCCGTGTTCCGGACCTTTCAGGGCTGGACCGCACTCTCCGATATGATCCACGGTCAGGGCCTGCTGCACGTGGTGCCGGTGCCGCAGGCGATGGCCTATGTTCTGCTGCGCCCGCTGCTTTCAGACGTACCTGAAGATGAACTGTGCGGCGTCGCGCCGGGCCGGGTGTTGCCCGTTAATGAACAGTGGCATCCGCACCTGATTGCAGGACTCTGTTCGATACCGGCCTTAGAGGCGGGCGATTCGGTATGGTGGCACTGTGATGTGATCCACGCCGTTGCACCGGTTGAAGATCAGCAGGGCTGGGGCAATGTGATGTATATCCCCGCTGCACCTATGTGTGACAAAAACCGCGCCTATGCCCGGCGGGTTGCACAGGCCCTGGAGCAGGGACGTTCGCCGGGAGATTTTCCGCCAGAAGATTATGAAACAGAGTGGGACCAGCGTTTTACGCTGCAGGATCTCAATCTTAACGGACGCCGGTCGCTGGATTTGTCCTGATCCCAATCCCGCGTTGTACACCAGCGCGGGATATCCCTGTTACACTGGAGCTTCTTTTTTTCTGCGAAACGCAATTATGAACCCGCGACATCATCAGATTATTCAACTGGTTAATAGCCGGGGCAGCGTAACGGTCAGCGAACTGGCGCAGCTTACCGGGGTTTCTGAAGTGACGGTGCGTCAGGATCTCACACTGCTGGAACGCGACCGGTTGCTGCGGCGGGTTCACGGTTCCGCGCTGGCGCTGGACAGCGATAACGTCGGCACCCGCATGAATACCCGCTATCTCACTAAGCAGGCGCTGGCACGACATGCGGCCAGCCTGGTTCAGGCGGGTGAATCGGTGTTCATCGAAGGCGGCAGCACCAATGCGCTGCTGGCGCGTGCGCTGGCTGACCGCGCCGATCTTACGCTGATTACCGTCAGTCACTATATTGCCCAGCTTCTTCGGGAAGCCACCTGTGAGGTGATTGTGCTCGGTGGTCTGCTTCAGAAAAGCAGTGAGTCGGTAGTCGGCCCGCTGACGCGGTATTCCATCCAGCAGGTTCATTTTCATCGGGCATTTGTTGGCGTGGATGGCTGGCATCCCGAAACTGGTTTTACTGGCCGCAACATGCTGCGCTGTGATGTGGTGGATGCCGTGCTGGCGAAAGGCGCTGAGAGCTATGCCCTGACCGACGCCTCCAAGTTTGGTCAGATTCACCCCTATCCGCTTTCATCCGGTTTTCAGGTCGGGCACGTGATTACCGATGAGACGCTGGATGCGGCGACGGTAGCGCAGCTCAGGGAACAGGCGATAGAGGTGATACAGATCGCCGCAGGTTAAGCAGAACGGCCGGGGCCTTTAGTAACGGAGTCCCGCAGCATCAGGCTGGCCGTGAAAGGTGCCTGAGTATGCCAGTCTCCGCCATCCAGCATGGTCAGCAGGCGGTTAATCGTCTCATCGATCATCTCGGTGACCGGCAGTTTCATGCTGGATAACGACGGCGTGATGAAGGGCGCCAGCGGAATATCATCGAAGCCAATCACCGAAACCTGCCCGGGTACCGCGATGTTGCATTCAGTCAGACGCTTGATGGCACCAATCGCCATCTCATCATTACTCGCCACCAGCGCGCTGAATGTCACCCTGCGTTCCAGCAGCATGTCCACGGCCGCCATACCGCTCTGCGCCGTCCATTTACCGGTCACGATTCGCCGGGAATCGGCTTCAATGCCCTGTGCGGCCAGCGCAGCGTGATAGCCGGAAAGTCGCTCGACGCCGGTCGGCGAATCGAGCGAACCGGTGATAAACGCGATCTCGCGATGCCCCTGATTCAGCAGATAGCTCACCGCCGTGGCGCTGCTGGCGTGCTGATCGCTGTAAATGCAGTAGCTATGGTTGACGCGCAGCCGCCGGTTGATCACCAGTATCGGCTGTTTGTGCCGGGAGATAATCGCATCCAGTGCGTCAATGCTCAGGAAGCGCGGATAGATAATGATGCCGTCACAGCGCAGATCGAGCAGAAACTGAATCGCCGCCTCTTCCTGCTCAGCGGTGTGTTTGCCGTCCGCCAGAATCAGCTGGCGGCCCTGCTGTTCCAGTATGCGCGCGGAGTGTGCCATTAGTTCAGTGAAGTAGCTGCCGCTGTAGAGCGTATTGGTGATCACCAGTCCAATGGTCTGAGACGTTTTTGTCGCCAGGTTGCGCGCCAGCAGATTGGGCCGGTATCCGGTTTCGGCAATCGCCTTCAGTACTTTTTCACGCTTTTCCTGCCCGACATAGCCATTGCCCGAGAGCACACGTGACACTGTCGCTTTTGAGACGCCCGCCCTGTTTGCCACTTCCTGAATCGTTGCCATGGTGATGCTCCTTTGCTGCGTCGTCCTGCAGTCTACCTAAGCCTCTCAATGTTGGAAATATTTACCCCGCCCTTGCGCGAAGTTACCTGGCAGCATCAGGTGATGGAGTTCACAAAAAAGAGATCTTGATGCTTTTGGCACTTGTCGGCGCTGTGAAAGCACTTCATGATTTTGTGAAACCGGTTTCCTATTTGCCTGCCCGCAGGCGCAAAAACATAAAAACTTTAACCGATTTACCCTACAGAGAAGAGCGATCATGCCCAGAAATTATGCCGAGGTGTCACGCGCCATCGTCGATGCGCTAGGCGGCCTCACCAATATCGAAGCCGTAACCCACTGCATGACCCGCCTGCGGTTTGTGTTGAAAGATGAAGCTCAGGTCGACTATCCCCGGCTCAAGGCGATCAATGGTGTTATGGGCGTGGTGCACAACGACACTCAGTGCCAGGTGATCATTGGTAACAACGTTTCACAGGCTTATCAGGCGGTGCTGGAGCTGGGCTCGCCCGCAGCGACATCGGCTGCACCCATGAAACGTAAAATCACGCTGCGAGGCATCGGTGCAGGGATTCTTGATGCGCTGGTGGGCACCATGTCGCCGCTGATTCCGGCCATTATTGGCGGGTCAATGGTTAAGCTGCTGGCGATGATCCTGGATATGGCGGGCGTGTTTGAGAAAGGCTCATCAACGCTGGTCATCCTCAACGTGATTGGCGATGGCGCATTCTTCTTCCTGCCGATCATGGTGGCCGCCTC
The DNA here is from genome assembly GCF_024520895.1 of Pantoea sp. Fr-CA_6. Lineage (NCBI taxonomy): Bacteria > Pseudomonadati > Pseudomonadota > Gammaproteobacteria > Enterobacterales > Erwiniaceae > Pantoea > Pantoea sp. Fr-CA_6. The sequence continues at coordinate 86,519 of NZ_JALNPO010000003.1, forward strand.
TGCGGCGCTGAAATTCAAAACGAACATGTCGCTGGCGATTGCCATTGCCGGTGTACTGGTTCATCCCAACTTTGTTGAACTGATGGCGAAAGCGGCACAGGGTCAGGCGGTGGAATTTGCTTACATCCCGGTGACCGCGGTGAAATATACCTATACGGTGATCCCGGCGCTGGTGATGACCTGGATCCTGTCGCACATCGAGCGCGGCGTGGATCGTATTACCCCTGCCGTCACTAAAAACTTCCTGAAACCGATGCTGATTGTGCTGATTGCGGCACCCATCGCGATTGTGCTGATTGGTCCGATTGGTATCTGGATCGGCAGCGGCATCTCCGCGCTGGTCTACACCGTGCATGGCTATCTTGGCTGGCTTTCCGTCGCGATTATGGGCGCAATCTGGCCGCTGCTGGTGATGACCGGGATGCATCGGGTGTTCACCCCCACCATCATCCAGACCATTGCCGAAACCGGCAAAGAGGGCATGGTGATGCCGTCAGAGATTGGTGCCAACCTCTCGCTGGGGGGATCGTCGCTGGCGGTGGCGTTCCGGACCAAAAACCGTGAACTGCGCCAGACCGCGCTGGCAGCGGCGGCATCAGCGATTATTGCCGGCATTTCAGAACCGGCGCTGTATGGCGTTGCGGTCCGCTTAAAACGACCGCTGATCGCCTGTCTGATCAGTGGTTTTATCTGCGGCGCGGTAGCGGGCATTGGCGGGCTGGCCAGCCACTCCATGGCCTCTCCCGGCCTGTTTACCAGCGTACAGTTCTTCGATCCCACCAATCCCATGAGTATTGTCTGGGTCGGTGCGGTCATGGTGTTGTCTGTGGTGCTGTCATTTGTGCTGACGCTGCTGTTAGGTTTTGAAGATATTCCTGAAACCGAACCCGAAATCAAAACCGCACCCGAAAGCGCAACGCAACCTGCGCCCGTTACCGAACGCGCTAACGCGATTAATAGCCACTAAAGGAAAGGGTCACGCTGACCCGGAAAAGAGGATTGCATGTCTGATTCAAGGTTTCCGCAAGGATTTTTATGGGGCGGCGCACTGGCCGCCAACCAGAGTGAAGGCGGCTTTCGTGAAGGCGGAAAGGGCTTAACCACCGTCGACATGATTCCACATGGCCTGCACCGTATGCCGGTTAAACTCGGTCTGGAAAAGCGTTTTACCCTGCGTGACGATGAATTTTATCCCAGCCATGAAGCCATCGATTTTTATCACCGCTATCCGGAAGACATTGCGCTGATGGCGGAGATGGGGTTCAGCGTGTTCCGCACGTCGATTGCGTGGAGCCGTCTCTATCCCAATGGCGATGAACTGACGCCCAATCCGCAAGGCATCGCCTTTTACCGCGCGGTCTTTGAGGAGTGCCGGAAATATAATATCGAACCGCTGGTCACGCTCTGTCACTTTGATGTGCCGATGCATCTGGTGACTGAATATGGCTCGTGGCGCAATCGCAAAATGGTCGACTTTTTTGCCCGCTATGCCCGCAGCTGCTTTGAGGCGTTTGATGGCCTGGTGAAATACTGGCTGACCTTCAATGAGATTAATATTCTGCTGCACAGCCCCTTTTCCGGCGCCGGTCTGGTGTTCGAACCCGGTGAGAACAAGGATCAGGTAAAGTATCAGGCGGCCCATCATGAACTGGTCGCCAGCGCGCTGGTAACGCGCATCGCGCATGAAGTAAATCCGATGAACCAGGTCGGCTGCATGCTGGCAGGCGGCAACTTCTATCCCTGGTCGAGCAAGCCGGAAGATGTCTGGGCTGCGCTGGAAAAGGATCGCGAAAACCTGTTCTTTATTGATGTGCAGGCGCGTGGGGCCTATCCGGCCTACGCCGCGCGCGTGTTCCGTGAAAAAGGTGTGACGCTTGAGATCGCTGACGGCGATGCCGACATTCTGAAAAACAGCGTCGATTTTGTCTCGTTCAGCTATTACGCCTCACGTTGCGCCTCGGCAGAGATGAACGAGCAGAACAGCAGCGCCGCCAATGTGGTGAAATCCCTGACCAATCCGCATGTACCGCGCAGTGAGTGGGGCTGGGGTATCGATCCGCTCGGCTTACGCATCACGATGAATATGATGTTTGACCGCTATCAGAAGCCGCTGTTTCTGGTGGAGAATGGCCTGGGCGCGCGCGATGAGATCGAATCAAATGGCGAGATCAACGATGATTACCGCATCAGCTATCTGCGCGAACATATCCGCGCCATGGGCGACGCAATTGAGGATGGCGTGCCAGTGATGGGCTACACCAGCTGGGGCTGTATCGATCTGGTTGCCGCCTCAACGGGTGAAATGAGCAAGCGCTACGGATTTGTCTATGTGGATCGCGACGACCTGGGTAACGGCACGCTGGCGCGCACGCGGAAGAAATCCTTCTGGTGGTACAAAAAAGTCATCGCCAGTAATGGCGCGGATCTTGAGTGACAACGTCACTTAAATTCTATCGTCATGCTGTTACTGGCGCGACAACAACGCCGGAACAGAACGCTTATTTCTGCCGTTGTACTCCGGCAGTAATTATCGTATAACCAATGTCTCCGAGGGGTGTCCTGTAATGGGCTGAGATGGCGTAAGCCGAACCCTTTGAACCTGATCTGGGTCATGCCAGCGAAGGGACGGGTCGGCAGATTTTCTGCGTCATCTCCTGCAACATTCCCTGTTCCAGACCGTATGCCCGGATCTCCCTGTTACTGGAGATCCTATGTCACATCCGCTTTTCGACACCGGCTTTTATGGTCGTCTGCGCCAGCAGGCGGGCAGTCAATGGCACGCCTATATCGGGCACGATTTTGTGCGGCAACTCGGTCAGGGCACCCTGCCACCCGCCGCCTTCCGCCACTATCTCACCCAGGATTATCTGTTTCTGTTGCACTTCGCCCGTGCCTGGGGCCTGCTGATCAGCAAACTTTCCGAGCCAGAAGCCTTACGCAGCGCAACGGCATCGCTTAACGCCATCGTCAGCGAACTGCCACTTCACCAGGCTTACTGCCAGCAATGGGGCATCAGCGAGGCGGCTATGGCGAGTGAACCCGAAGCCGTGGAAACGCTCAACTACACCCGCTACGTGCTGGACGTGGGTCACGCCGGGGATGCGCTGGAGCTGCTGACCGCGCTGATGCCGTGCGTTGCCGGTTACGCTGAGATTGGCCTGACACTACTGCATGATCCCGCGACCCGCTTTGAGGGAAATCCTTACGCGGCATGGATAGAAAATTACGGCGACGAAGCGTATCTGGCTGGCGTTCGCTCCTCACTTTCACTGTTTGAAACCCTGGCCCGGCAGCGCGCCGGTGAACACCGGTTTAACCCGCTGGCGGAGATTTTTACCACTGCAACCCGGCTGGAAGCCGCTTTCTGGCAGATGGGTCTCAACCATGCTGCCGCCCAGCGGATCAACTCATGAACCTGCCGTGCCATCCGGTGCCGCCAGGCATTTCAATTCGCCAGCTCAGCCTGAATTATGGCCAGCAGCCACTCTTCAGCCAGCTTGATCTGGAGATCGCGGGCGGTGCTTTTACCGCTTTACTGGGTGCCAGCGGCGTCGGAAAAAGCAGCCTGATGCGGGTCATTGCTGGTCTGACGCCACCCACCGCCGGGCAGGTCAGCGGCAGCGACGGCCTGCCACTGACCGGACGCATCGCCTGGATGGGGCAACAGGATCTGCTCTATCCGTGGCTGACGGTTGAACAAAATGTCTGTCTCGCCAGTCGCCTGAAAGGTGAAAGGGCCGATCGCGACTGGGCGCAGCATCTGCTGATGCGGGTAGGTCTGAGCCACTCTGCGAACGCGCGACCCGCGACACTTTCCGGCGGGATGCGTCAGCGCGCCGCGCTGGCCCGCACCCTTTACACCCGCCAGCCCGTTGTGCTGATGGATGAGCCCTTCTCCGCACTGGATGCCCTCACCCGCGCTCAGATTCAGACGCTGGCCGCAGAAGTGCTGGTCGGACACACCGTGCTGCTGATTACCCATGACGCCGCTGAAGCCTGTCGGCTCAGTCACCACATGCTGGTGATCGATTCTGCGGGAATTGAAACCTGCCCGCCCCTGCCGGATCAGCCACCGCGGGCTGCAGACGACATACAGGTATTGCAGAGTCAGGCCGCATTGCTGAAGCAGCTGAGCAGGATAGCGGGATGAGATTACACAAAGGTTTTGCCGGTCTTCACCGTGGAGTGATGCTGTTTGCCGGACTGATTGCGCTGTGGTGGCTCGCCACACTGACTTCGGTTCCGGCCTTTCTGCTGCCCTCACCCGCTGCGGTCGCCATCGCACTGTGGCAAAACGCAGGTTATCTCGGCCATCACACTTTGATTACCCTGACCGAGATCGTCAGCGGCATGGCCCTCGGCGTGCTGCTGGGGAGTGTGCTGGCGCTGGGCATGACCTTTTCGCCGTGGCTGCAGCGCTGGATGATGCCGCTGGTGATCACCAGCCAGGCGATTCCGGTTTTTGCCCTGGCGCCGCTGCTGGTGCTCTGGTTTGGTTTCGGCATGGGCGCCAAAGTCGCGATGGCCGTCCTGGTAATCTTCTTCCCGGTGACCTCCGCCTTTTTTGATGGCCTGCGTCGCGTCACCCCCGGCTATCTCGATCTGGCCCGCACGCTGGGCGCATCACCTGCAGCGCAACTGCGCCATGTCCGGCTGTTAGCCGCGCTGCCCGCTCTGGGCTCAGGATTGCGGATGGCGGCAGCCGTCGCGCCAATAGGCGCAATCATCGGTGAATGGGTCGGCTCGGCCGAAGGGCTGGGCTACGTGATGCTGAATGCTAACGCCCGGATGCAGAGCGACCTCTGTTTCGCCGCCTTGTTTATTCTGGTGCTGATGACGCTGGCCCTGTGGCTGACCCTCGACATCCTGCTGCGCCGCCTGATTACCTGGGCACCCGAGACACATTAATGACTAAACCAATGAGACAACCCATGACAAAAATGCCTCTGTTTACCCTGCTGTTCAGCGCCACCTTAGCCACACAGGCTCAGGCGATGGAGAAACTGACTCTGGTGCTCGACTGGTATATCAATCCCGATCATGCGCCAATTATGGTGGCCCAGCAGACCGGCGCGTTTGCGGCAGAAGGGCTGGAGGTTAACATTGTGCCGCCTTCCGATCCGGCGCTGCCGCCGCGTCTGGTGGCAGCAAAGCAGGCGGACTTAGCGATAACCTATCAGCCGCAGCTGCATTTCTTCGCCGATCAGGGATTGCCCTTGATGCGGGTGGGGACGTTGATTAACAGTCCGCTGAATACGCTGATGACGTTAGACGAAACGGTAAAAAAACCAGCCGATTTAAAAGGGAAACGTATCGGCTATTCGGTCAGCGGCATTGAACAGGCGACGCTGGCGACCATGCTGAACCATGATGGCGTTAAGGCCGATCAGGTTAAGCTGGTTAACGTCAATTTCCAGCTCACCAGTGCCCTGATGACCGGGCAGGTGGATGCCGTTATCGGCGGCTATCGCAATATCGAAGCGCTTGAGATGAAACAGCACGGTAAAAACCCGGTAGTCTTCAACGTCGAGGATTATGGTGTTCCGGCCTATGACGAACTGATCATCGTCGCCAACCGTGATGAGGCACACTCGGAGAAAATCAAAAAGTTTTTGCGGGCACTGAAGAAGGGTAATGCGCAGTTGCAGGCGCACCCGGAGGAGAGCTGGCAGGCTTTTGCCCGCGCGCATCCGGAGCTGAACACGCCGCTGAATCATCAGGCATGGCGTGCTACCCTGCCGCTGTTCGCTGCCGATCCGGCAAAACTGGATCGCGCACGCTATCAGGCTTACGAGCAATTTCTGTTTGATAACAAGCTGATTAAAAGCATCACGCCGGTTGAGCGCTACGCCACCGGCAGTGAGTAATAAGAGAGCCCGCAACGATCGCTGCGGGCCATTTGCCTGGCATCACTTCTGATAAAGCCAGTGTTCAATATCGCTGGCTGGCAGCGGTTTTGAAAAGAAGTAGCCCTGGATTTGATCGCAACCGTAAGTTTTCAGCAACGTCAGGGTGGCTTCCGTCTCAACGCCTTCGGCCAGCACGGTGTAGTTCAGCTCTTTCAGCATCTGAATAATGCATCTGACGATGATTTTTGATGCATCATCTTCACCCATACGCGAGATCAGGGATCGGTCGATCTTGATCACATCCAGCGGGATATCCTGCAGATAGCTGATGTTGCTGTAGCCGGTGCCGAAATCATCCAGTGAGATCACAAAGCCGTGTGATTTCAGCGCTTCCAGCCCGCTGATCGCCACATTGGTTTTGGTGATCAGTTCATTCTCCAGACACTCAATGCCCAGAATAGAATTGGGTAACTGAGCCGCCGCTAATTTTGCCACCAGCCGATCGGCAAAATCGGGCTTTGCGAAGTCGCGTTCGCTGACGTTGATCGAAACCGGAATCAGATCGTATTCGCGATCCCAGCGCGCAAGCTGCTCAATGGTGTGATCGATAACCCAGTTGGTCAGATCGGAAATCAGGTTGGTTTTACCCGCTAACGGAATGAATTCTGAAGGGAAAAGCTCGCCCCGCTCAGGATGATTCCAGCGGATCAGCGCCTCCAGCCCGACCGTTTTACCGCTTTTGAGACACACTTTAGGCTGCCAGGCCAGGTAAAGCTCTTCGTCTTTATTCAGCGCCTGAGCCAGATCGTTCATGATCATAAAGTCATCGGTGCGCCGCGAGTCGTAACTCTCTTCAAAACACATTGCACTGATGTTCTCATCCACCGCCTCATGCAGCGCGCTCACGGCCTGACGCACCGTTTCATTGGCATCCATCTGGCCCGGTACAAACTCTGTTTCACCGGTAAAGACATCCAGGTCGAGCGTGATATTTTCCGCCAGATCGGCCTTCATGCCCTTAAACAGGTCGATCATGTTATGTGCGGTATAACGACCCGAGTAGGGCTGAACAATGGCAAAACGGCCTGGAGCGAAAGTATAGAGCGTTTCATTCTCCGGAAGATTGAGCCGGTGAGCGACATCCTGCGCCATCTGCTTTAGCAGTTTCTCCATCGGCGCAATGCCCACCGCACGGGAAAGCTCATAGGCGCGAATGATGTCGAGGCAGTCGATAAGAATCAGGCGAAAGCGGCTCTGTGGTGCGACAAGGGTCAGCTGCTGAATATCACGAATCAGACGTGGGCGATTCGGCAGGTGCGTAATGACGTCGGCAAAACCCGCATTGTTCCAGGCATCCAGAAATGAGGTGACCAGCGTAGCCAGTGAGCGCAGCGTAGCGAGTTTCTCATCCGTAAAGGGATGTGGCTGGGTGTCGGTGACGCAGAGCGTGCCCAGCACCGCGCCGTCGAGGTTCTGCAGCGAGACACCGGCGTAGAAACGAATATGCGGATCGCCTTTCACAAACGGGTGCGTGACAAAGCGCTCATCCAGTAAGGTGTCATACACCACCAGATGTCCCTCACCATCAATGACGTGGCGGCAAAGAGATTCATCACGGGTCGATTGCTTAAGATCGAAGTTGCGGGACGCTTTAATATATTGGTTATGATCGTCAATAATTGAAATGAAGCTGCCAGAAATACCCAGCACCTGGCTGGCGAGATTAACGAATCTTTCCAGCACCTTATCCCGGGCTTCATCCGGGGACAAAAGTGCCTTGATCGCACTCAGACGTTTTACGTCGCTGCCATTTTGCTCGTTATGCACTGAAACCTCTCCTATGCAGGCGCAAAAATCGAAAATAATTTAGCTCAGGAATGCTCAATTAGCGCCCAATTATCAGATAAATAGCGGCTCAATCTGACAGTACTTTCACAGTGAAACAGTGTCGCATGATATCTGATCGCTGTCGAAATCATTTAACGCTCTTCTTTCATGCGCGCAACCTGCGGCGACTCCGTCCTGAAGCCCAGACCGATCAGGCGTCCCAGTACAAAACGCAGAAACGGCAGGCGCTGGATAATCGCGGGAACCTTGCTGCTTCCCGTAGGTTTTCTTTTTGCTTTACTGCGGCTCATTTTGATCTGCAAAAACTGTGTGGCGACGGTAGGGAACTGACGGCGCTTCTGCACTTTTTCCAGGTCGCGCAGCTGCAGTTCTCCCCGCTTCAGAGGATCGGTCAAAAGATTCGCCGTCGCTACCGCATCCTGAATCGCCAGATTTACGCCAACCCCACCAATCGGCGACATGGCATGCGCCGCATCACCAATGCAGAGAACCCCGGGCTTCGCCCACTTGTCCAGGCGGTCGATACGTATCGACAACAGTTTGAACGCCTCCCAGCTCTCGATTTCCGCCATGCGCGCAGGCCCGAACGGCGACAGTGCGGCAACTTCCGCTTTAAATGCGTCGAGTCCGGCGGCCTGTTTCGCTTTAAACTCCCCTTTCGGAATAGTCAGTCCGCACTGCCAGTAGTCGCCGCGATCGATAACAATAAAGTTCTGGCGTGGCCCTTTATGCCCCATACCCAGATCGGGATCCTGCGGCTGTTTACTTAAGCGGAACCAGATGACATCGCGTGCTGCGCCGAATTCCTGTCCGGTCAGTCCCGCCGCTTCGCGTACGCGTGAATGGCGGCCATCTGCACCGACCACCAGTTTACAGCGGATGTGCAGTTGCTGATTCCCGCGGGAAGCGATCACACCACTGACCTTGCCATTTTCAACATTCAGCGACTCAAAAGAGGTCGACTGCAGCAGGCTGAAGCCCGAATACCGGGCGCTCTGTTCAGCCATATAGTTCAGGAAATCCCACTGCGGCATAAAGGCGATAAAACGGCACTGAACCGGCAGCCGTGAGAAATCGGCCATCGTAATACTCTGTCCGCCGATTTCCGCCTCCAGCTTTTCAGCACGCTGATGCGGCAGCGTCAGGAAAGATTCCAGCAGACCGAGCTGGTGCATAATTTCCAGCGTCGAGGGATGGATGGTGTCACCGCGAAAATCGTGGAGAAAATCGGCGTGCTTTTCGATCACCACCACGCGCAGGCCTGCGCGGGCGAACAGATAACCCAGCATTAATCCGGCCGGGCCACCGCCGACGATACAACAGTCAGCGGTGAGAATTTCAGTGGAATGTGGCTGCATGTCAGCTCCCTGTCACGCCAGTATTGCTATGATTATTGCGTCGACCGTGGCGACGTTGCCGCAGTCGGTCGGGGATATTGTGCTCAGGCTAATCACTCAATGCGATTAATATCAACTGAAAACTGCCGAAGACCCGATCCTGTCCTCAGCAGTCAGGAGACCATCATGAACGTGATCCGCAACACGCTGTTTATTCTGCCGCTGTTAAGCCCGCAGATTGTGGCAGCCGCACCCTACGACACGCTGAAGTTTGCGCTGCGTCAGCAGCAGATAACTGACGATCTGCGCCAGAAGTGCCAGTTATCGCCAGCCATCTCCGATGAAAAACTGCGTCAGAGGTTTCTTAACGATAAGCAGAACCAGAAGCAGAATCAGGTCACGCTGGCCGCGGCGGCTCAGGCGCTGAAAAACCAGGATGATCCAGCCTACCGCGAACGCATGGCGCAAGTGGTTTGTCCACCACAGACGAATTAACCCTTTACCCCGATGAAATTGATCCTGACGTTTGTTTTCACCTTATCACTCAGTAAACTGGGGCGCTGGTCTGGTTGAACAAGAATGTCTCTCAATGAATGAAGAATCACCGCAGCCGGTTTATGTTCCCCGCTCCATCGCGGCGCGCAGCCGGATGTTTCGCGCCCTGCTCTATCGTGATAAAACGCCGCTGGCGATGCTGTTCTGTGCCGCGCTGGTCGGTACGCTGGTTGGCCTGGCGGGCGTGGCGTTTGCCCGGGCCGTTGAAACAATACAGCAGTGGCGTGCTGACACGCTTATACCATCGCAGTTTCAGGGCTGGATGCTCTACGCCGCCGCCTTTGCCATCTCGGCTCTGCTGGCGATGGTGGGATATTTTCTCGTCAGGCGCTTTGCTCCCGAAGCGGGTGGCTCCGGTATCCCTGAAATTGAAGGGGCGCTGGAAGAGCTGAGGCCTGTGCGCTGGTGGCGGGTGATTCCGGTGAAGTTCTTTGGCGGCATGGGCACGCTGGGTGCCGGTATGGTGCTGGGCCGGGAAGGCCCGACAGTGCAGCTGGGCGGGAACATTGGCCGCATGGTCATTGATATTCTGGGGATGCGCAGCAATGAGGCACGCCATACGCTGCTGGCAACCGGCGCGGCGGCCGGTCTGGCGGCAGCGTTTAATGCGCCGCTGGCGGGCATCCTGTTTATCATCGAGGAGATGCGTCCGCAATTCCGCTATAACCTGATTTCAATTAAAGCCGTGTTTACCGGTGTGATTATGGCCAGCATTGTGTTCCGCTGTTTCAACGGCGAGCAGGCGGTGATCTCCGTCGGCAAGCTGGCTGATGCGCCGGTGCAGACGCTGTGGCTCTATCTGGTGCTCGGGATGATTATCGGTATGGTCGGCGTCCTGTTTAACCGCCTGATATTTATCACGCAGGACCTTTTTGCGCGCTTTTATGCCGGTAAAACGGCGCGCGTGGTGCTGGCCGGTGCATTACTGGGCGGCAGTTGCGGTATTCTGGCTCTGCTGTTTGCACCTGGCGCAGGCGGCGGTTCAGAACTGATCCCACAGGCGGTCCATGGCGTCTTCCCGTTCACCCTGCTGTTGATCATCTTTCTGGTCAGGCTAGTGACCACCCTGCTCTGTTTTGGCTCAGGTGCGCCGGGCGGTATTTTTGCGCCGATGCTGGCGCTGGGTACGCTGCTCGGTACAGCCTTTGGGGTGGTCATGTCGGACCTGTTCCCGTTTTATCATCTGGAAGCGGGCACATTTGCTATCGCGGGGATGGGAGCACTGTTTGCGGCGTCGGTAAGGGCACCGCTGACCGGTATCGTACTGGTGCTGGAGATGACCGATAACTATCAGCTGATATTACCGATGATTATTACCTGTCTGGGCGCTACGCTGCTGGCGCAGTTTCTGGGAGGGAAACCACTCTACTCCTCAATACTGGCCCGCACGCTGGCGCGTCAGGCAGAAGCTACCCGCCCGTAGGGGCGGGTAACCGACTTAATTACTTACCATCAAAATAGTCAGCGGGCATCTGTCCGGGTGCCTGATTGATCACTTCATCATTATCTGGACCTTCATTTTTCATATAGGTCACTTTCGCAAACTCTGGAATGATCACATACGGATAAGCCGGGCCTTCATCGCGGAAGCGGTGCATATCTTCAATGAAGTCATTCTGATAACAGATAGTTTTTTCCGGATGCTGACCTTCACCGGCAATCCACTGCGGGAAGAAAATTGTGCCGTGAAGCAGGGTGCGATTCAGATCAAAAAGCAGGCTGACGCAGGTGCCGGTGGGTTCATGCCAGTCTACTTTGTAGATGCCCGGGGCGAACTGAATCGCGTGCATTTTCTGGTTGGTCACCCAGCGGCCACCTACCAGTCCCTGATGAATGCGGTAGTCGCAGGTGGTTTCGTTGCGAGCGTACCACTCATATTTCCAGCCATTATCGTAGGTATAGACAAAATGCGTACCGACGAACTGAGAAAGATCGCTGGAGATATTCTCTGGAGATTCTGCAGACATTTTAACCTCTGTTTGAATAGCGCACTTAACAGGCGCAGATGAATTTCAAAAGAAAGCTATAGCGCAATAACTCGGTGAATATTGACTATGACGCAGATTGATTTTTTTGCCATTTGAAACGGAAAAGGTTTGCGATGGGTAAATTAAAAATCCATTAAAAAACCCTTCCCGGCCCCCTGAAGGCTATAGACTCCAGAAAAGAGATATTTTCATATAAATTACTAATTAAATCTTATAGATGAATAGTTTTGATGTGAGATATCTATCAGTCATCTATCACCATGCTGAGTAAGTCTTTCTTCAGTATATTTTGGATATAGAGCTTATTTTTCAATAATTTAAAAATTTATAACGGATGTATTTTCCTTTTTTGGGTTGATTATGTTTTCATCATTACTTTGCCAGATAAGACCCTGTCAGGACAATTTGAACATGGGGACGTTGATGTGGCGTTGCTGACGCCAGAGACCACGCCGCCGACATTGCATACGCAGCAACTGTTCAATGAAGAATATGTTTGTCTGCTGAGTGAAAATCATCCTCTGGCGGGCAGTGCGACGCTGTCGCTGGGTGAGTTCTGTGCGCAGGATCATGCGCTGGTTTCGTGGCCCGTCGGAAAATTTCATGGGGTCACCGACCAGGCTTTGGCTGCGATTGGCCAGGCCCGCCGTGCAACGCTCTCAGTTTGCAGTTTTCTGGTGCTCCCGGAAATTTTGCGCGTCACTGATTTGGTAAGCGTGGTACCGAAACGACTTGCGGTCGACACTACGGGTCTGGTCATGTTGCCAGCACCGCTGATCATCCCTGGCTTCAGTAAAATCATGGCCTGGCATAACCGAACCCATCATCACAAAGGGCATGAGTGGCTGCGTGAACGACTGGCGTCCGTGGCTAAAACGGTGGTGTATTAACAGAGATAGCGGACTGCGGCTCACTGTTTTGCGATTTTGTTTAAGCAACAGACAGGATAACGGGGCGTTATATCGCATTCTGTCCGACGTCGAAAAGGCAAAATCGCGCTTTGCTATGTCGATAGCGGGGTAAAAATTGATGCTGGGGAATTCAGGAAAAAGAGTGTTGAACTGAGGAAAAAATAGCAGAAAAATAAATCGCGCGTGAATCACTTTAAATATTATCGATAAAAGCTGCTTTGATAATGTTAATTACTCATATTTACGTTCTGAAAATAACTGACAGACAACGTAAAATGATAAAAGCCCTGACTGAAATAGCCAGGGCTTTTAAGGTACTACAGATTTTACGTTTACCATTAACTAACTTAATTGATAGGTACTACTTCGGTACTGCTATTTATGAACAGATCCTGCGGATAATAATGATCACGATACTGAAATGTCACTATTATTATCGGTTTCAACCACCTGATAGTCTTTCAGGAGACAAAGACAGGTCAGGCCCGTATAAATCTGCACACCCCCATCGCGATATATACTCTTTGATGCGTTGCCTTACTTTCATTACGACGTTTAAACCGCAATCGTATCCTGTCGTAACGTAACGTTCAGAACTACGAGGCCTTACATCATCGCGACGCGATACTACATACTTCTTAAAGACTTACTTCGACTCCATTTAACAGGGTTATCTTAACTAACGAACAGTTTTAAAGAACAATGTTTAACAGAACCACCGACAACTTCAACTCAAACACTTGTCGGCACCTTTAACACAAAACACCTTTGGTTTTCAGTCTATCAGGGCAACTGCACGCCGCTGATGAGTCCTACTTTACGGATATAAAAAACGATGTCAACACTGGTTTTAAAAACATGTTTATATTTGCAGTGAATTTTTCAGGCAATAATTTAGCTCTGAAACGCCCGTAAATTTATTATCAATGTTAAGAAAAATTGAGCCCTAATCTATTCAACCTGAATAATTAAGCAGGTCACTATCTGCCCTGGCACTTAGAGGTAGGAATAAAAAAGGCGCCCGCAGGCGCCCTTATCACTCAGCATGCTGTAAAGATCTTTATTTCGCCAGGCTTGCCAGTAAAACCTTCGCGGTTTCGGCTGAAGAACCTGGGTTCTGACCGGTAATTAGCAAACCATCCTGAACCGTATAGGATTGCCAGTCATCACCGCGTGAGTAAAGGCCGCCGTTCTGTTTTAGCACATCTTCAACCAAGAACGGCACCACGTCAGTCAGGCCAACGCCCTCTTCTTCACTGTTCGTAAAGCCAGTAACTTTCTTTCCTTTGACCAGAGGCGTGCCATCAGCATTTTTCACATCACGCAGGACACCTGGAGCATGACAGACCAGCGCAACCGGTTTGCCCGCCTGCAGGGTTTGCTCAATCAGCGAAATGGAGTGTTTGTCGTTTGCCAGATCCCATAAAGGACCATGGCCGCCTGGGTAGAAAACGGCATCAAACGCTGCCTGATCAACAGTATCAAGCTTGACGGTCGAGGCCAGTACTGCCTGAGCAGCAGAGTCGGCATGGAAGCGGCGGGTCTCATCAGTCTGAGAATCGGGTTCATCACTTTTTGGATCGAGTGGAGGCTGTCCGCCCTTCGGTGAAGCCAGGGTAATCTCTACGCCCGCATCAAGAAATGCATAGTAAGGTGCCGCAAGCTCTTCCAGCCAGAAACCGGTCTTCTTGCCAGTGGTGCCCAACTCATCATGCGAGGTCAAAACCATTAAAATTTTCATTTCCGCTCCATATAACAGTTAGTCGGTTTCAGGTGTAAGGATAGCCAGAACCAGCGTCTGAGCCGCTATCTTCTGCGTTGACCCGTTAATCATGGCGGGGTTACGAATATTTATGAAATTTATTTCTTCAATTTCAGTTATTCACATAGCATTATAGCTTAATGAAATACGATCTGAATTTACTGCCAGTTTTGCTGGTCATGATGGAAGAGCGCAACGTTACCCGCGCAGCGGAACGGCTTGGCATAACCCAGCCGGCGCTTTCTAATGCATTAAACCGGCTGCGTGAAACGCTCAACGATCCGCTATTTATCCGCGAGCGTTACGGGATGCGACCGACGCCGAAAGCGGAACAGCTGGCCCAGGTGGTCGGTGCTGCGCTGTCATCGATCGACAAAGTTATTCTTGGCCAGCAGGACTTTGATCCACTTAATGCCACCCGGCTCTTCACGCTTGCGCCTAACAGCTATGTCGAATTCATCATGATGCCTGCCATCGTGGCCCGCCTGAGGAGCTGTGCGCCCGGCATCCGACTCCGCCTCACTCCTTTTGGCAATGACGTCACTGAAACCGGTGTGATTTCAGGTAATACCGATATGGTGCTGGGCCGTATCGTGGAGCCGCCCGACAATCTCGTCGTTCAGCACCTGATGAATGAAGGTCTGGCCTGCGTGATACGCGCCGATCATCCGCTGGTGGGCGAAAACCTCAGCGCAGAGCAATATGAGCAGCTAAAGCACGTCAACGTTCTGCCGCCTGGCCGTATGCGCGCCGGTTTATATCAGGCGCTTGAACAGCGAGGCCTGCGTCGTCAGGTTGCAGTCTCCGTCACACACTTTCTGGCCGTGCCGGAAATGATTGCGGTCACGGACTACTGCGCGACCCTGCCGCGTTTGATCTGTCAGCACCTTTCACGCGATCAGCGGCTCAGAATCATTCCCGCGCCGGTTGACCTGGGCACCTTTCCGGTTGAAATGGGCTGGCATGCACGCTATCGCGACGATCCTGCCCATCGCTGGTTCAGGACGTTGATTGCGGAGACGGCACAGTCGCTGTCTGATCCTCAGATAAACAATTAGCACGATCACCATTGCCGCACTAATAGTTAATATTGATATCATAACCTGAGTTACTATTCTTCCCATCGGAGGCAAACATCCTCCCAATTCATAACTCAGGAATATGACCATGAAAAACGTAAAAGCACTTTCAATCGCCGCACTCGCAGCTCTTTCTCTAATCTCTTTTGGCAGCTTTGCCGAGAGCGTTTCTGTCACCTCATCCACACTGGATGGCGCAGAATCAAAAATTGCAGCTCAGGCTCAGGAACAGGGCGCGCAGTATAAAATTACGGAAGCGAACACCAACAACCGTGTTCACATGACCGCAGAACTGTATAAATAACGGATGGTCGCAAACGGATTTGCCAGAACAGGCTGCCCAATGGGCAGCCTTTTTTGTATTTGATCAGGCCAGACGGGCGGCTGGGGCGCTACTGGTGCGCCACCATAGAATCAGCGCTGCCAGCGCAATTGCGCCGAGTACCGCAAACGCGGTGCTGTAGGAATAACGTGCGGCGATCATGCCCGTCATGGCGGGACTCAGCGCGGCACCTGCGCCCTGCATCAGCATAATAACGCTTTGCCCGGCGTTAACATGCCCCGTACCCCGCAGCAGGGAGACAATATAGCCTGGCACTGCCACACCGAGAATCCCAGCCGCAATACCATCCAGAACCTGAACCGGAATGACAAAAATCGGCCCGGCAAAGCCGGCGGCGAGAACCGCGCGCAGCGGTAATATCATCAGGGCGATCATGATAAACAGGCGATAGCCGTGCGTATCAACGCGTTTAGATACCCACAGCGCGACCGGGATCATCACCAGTTGGGAAATCACCACCGTTGCCGCCGCGTAAAGGCCCGGACTGATCGCCGCCTGGCCGCCTGCCGAGGCGACGCGCATGCTCAGCATCGGCAGCAGCGCGGCATTGGCAAGATGAAACAGCAGCAGCGTCAAACCGGCGATCATCAGCGCCGGGTTTCGCAACAACATTGATAAGTGCAGCGCTGGCTGACGCTCTTCATGCGGTTCATAACCGCGTGCCACATCGTTATCGATCTCATTTCCGCGAATTGCCAGCGTAGCGAAAGCAGCGAAAACCGCCATTACCGTCATAAGAATGAAAACGGCACCCATGCCCCAGTACCAGGCTGAAAAACCGGCCAGCAATGCAGCAATCGTATTCCCGCCATGATTAAACGCCTCGTTGCGTCCCATCTGCTGGTTAAAGCCGCGCTGACCCGTGAGCCCTAAGGTGATCCCCGCCACCGTCGGGCCGATAAACGCCGCAGCCAGGCCTGCTACAACCTGCGAGACCATCGCCGTCCAGGTCTGATTGCTGTACCACAGCAGCAGTGTGGCAACGGTAATCACCAGACAGCCCAGCAGCACAATGATTTTTTTATGACGGGTCGCATCGGCGGCGATCCCTGCCGGTAGCGTGGCAAGTAATCCGGCGATACCGCCACAGGTCATTACCAGACCGATTTCGTCGGGTTGCCAGTGTCGCTCCGTAAGAAAGATGCCCAGAAATGGCCCCAGGCCGTCGCGGACATCGGCCAGAAAAAAGCTCATTAAACAGAGCGCGTAGAGTGAACGCTGAGACATGTTATTTCCCTGGAAGGTAAGTTTTAGAGGCAGTTGCGCTTCGGTTAAAAGGGAAATTATGTGTTACGACGTGGAAAGTCACCTTTCGTTATAGTAACAAAATGAAAAAGGCCACCCGTAAACGCTACGGATGGCCTTTTTCTATTCACTCAATAACGAGAGCGAACTATTTATCTGTGCCAAAACCCTGCTTCAGCAGTGCTGGCAGTACATTCGGGAAGTAGATGTTTTTATAGTAACCGCTGACGCTTTCGCTCCAGCTCTCACCGTCATTACGACCAATCGTCTTCCAGTGCTGAACCATCTCATCGTTGTAGGCCGCAATCTGCTGCTCCAGACCCTGCGTCTGGTAAGTCTCATCATGGCGGAACGTCGCCAGAGGCAGACGTGGTTTCTGATGAGCCGGTTCGTCTACGTGACCGATTACCACACCCGCTACCGGGAAGGTCAGTGGCGGCAGCTCCAGCAGTGAAATCATCGCCTGCGGGTCGCGACGGATACCGCCAATGGGCACAATCCCCAGACCTTCCGCACGCGCAGCCGCCATTACCGATCCCAGCGCGATACCGATATCAGTAGAACCCGACACGATACTCTCAATGCTCTGATGGGCGATCTGCTGCTGATCGACAGCGGCCATTCCCACGGCTGATTTATGCATATCCAGCACAAAGGTGATAAACACCGGTGCTTTGGCAATCCACGGCTGACCGCCTGCAATGGCGGCTATCTGTGCGCGACGTCCTGCATCACGCGTGATCACCACAGAAACCTGCTGCGAGTTTACTGATGTCGGTGCGCGATAAGCGGTACTGATAATCCGATCCAGCACAGCTTCATCGACAGATTGCTCAGTGAAACTGCGTTCACTTTTGTGACTTGTAAAAATATCAATCAGTTCGCTCATGGTTCCTCCCATATAAAGCGCAACTATAACAGTACTGCGCCCACACGCTTGGTAAATGGAGGGTTTTCTAGCGTGATTTTGTAACTGTTTTTTATTATGTACACTAATATATACACGATAAAAATCTATGATGGGAACCTGCTGATTTATATTTTAGGCCGTAATGGCTCATACACGGCCATAATAGTGGCAGTAACTTTTCCTAGCACAATGATTCCCTCTAGTCCTTCCCCGTCGATAGTTTCACCGTCCTGCGTGATAATGCCTGTTCTGAACAATCTGCCCAGCTGAGAATGCTCCCCAAGCTGAAATGCTACGTTATCGCCTGTCAGACCTTGAATTGTACTATCGATGATAGCGAAGCCAACCGGCGTCTCAATCATCAGCATATGAGCCGGGTGAGGCATAAGGATTTTGTCAGCTCAATGCGCTGCTCAACATAGTCTTGCGCCGGTGATGGGAAGCCCATGCTATAGACCTCCGTTCGGGTTAAACTGCTTGTAAGTTTTGGCCTCACCTTCCTGCGTCGACGCTTCGCGAAACGTCACGGTATTTGCTTTGATCCACTGATTAGCCTCCCGCAGGCTGAAGTGCCAGTTGAGTAGTTCCAACTGGCGCATGAATTCTTGCGTAGTAACGATAACGCTCAGCCCCGGCTCCCGCCTCATAGCGTTCATGAATGCATGTTTGATTTCATAGTTTCGTGGCATGATAAATCTCCCATAAAAAAATACTGTATAAATAACCAGTAATATCTAAGGGCAGTTTTGATCAAGTTGAACCATAGATTTTTTTGCGGAAAAGTTGGCAAGTAATACTAAAAATTAAATGCAAATACTCGTGCGAAAAAGAAATTGCACGTTTCAACGTGCATATGCTTAAATGTCCGTACATTCACAACACGAGCAAATAAACATGACTGAAGTTATTGAAAACGACGATAAGCAATCAGGAAAGGCCAAGGGTGGTAGGGCTCGTGCAGCTAAAATGACTCCAGAAGAGCGAAAAGAGTCAGCAATCAAGGCTGCGGCAGCTAAAAAAGAATTGGCATCCCTTCCAATTGCAGAATATGGATCTACTGAAACTCCACTCAAGATTGGCGGTATTGAAATACAATGTTACGTACTCGATGATGGGTCGCGTGTTTTATCTCAAAGGGGGATGTCTGCTGGGCTGGGTATGTCTGCAGGTGCTGCTGAGCGACTTATTAATTTTGTCGGTGGTGACAGGATAAAACCTTTTATAAACAACGATGTATTGGTGATGATCGAAAACCCCATAAAATTTCGACATCGCACCGGTGGTGGTGTTGCTTTTGGATATCCAGCAACTATTTTGGCTGACATTTGTGATGCTATTTTGGCTGCGAGAAAGGAAGGTAAACTTCAAAAACAACAGGAACACCTAGCTGAGAGAGCTGAATTATTAGTTCGTGGTTTTGCTCGTGTTGGTATTGTTGCCCTCATCGATGAGGCGACAGGTTATCAAAGGGATCGAGAAAAAAATGCCCTTGCCAAAATTCTAGAAGATTTTGTGGCCAAAGAATTACGCCCTTGGGTTACCACCTTTCCCGCTGATTATTATGAAGGGATGTTTAAAATTTATGGGCTTCAGTACCCTCCTGCAGGAAACAAAAGTTGGCGTCCTTCTTTCATTGGAACCATAACAAATAATGTAGTTTATAGCCGCCTGGCACCTGAATTGCTTCCAGAACTTAAGCGGGCTGCCACGAAAGCCGAAAAAAAGGCAAAACTACATCAGTGGTTAACCGACGATATCGGACACCCAAAACTTCGAGAGCATTTGGCATCTATAGTTACCCTTTTGAAAATTTCAAAAACTCCAGAAGAGTTCTATGAGCTAGTTGATACAGTGCATCCTAAATTTGAAGTTAAAAGTGATTCCGAATAATGATCTTAAGCCGGTCACCGCGCCGGTTTTTTCACGCCCGCCGCTTGGTACCTGTTCTGATGCTCACCTAACCTTGATGAACACACCCCGCATCCTGCTAAGACAGGAGCGGCTGAGTCATTTCCCCGTCGCCGGGGATTTTTTATGCCTGCAGCAGCACAGACAGTGCAATACTGGCCGTTAGGTCATCACAACGTTCTGAGAGAGTCAAAATCCTTCTGGATATGTTATCGAGTGTCAATTACTCCCCTGTCGTCTCCAACTGCCAGACAACAGTACCAAATGATTTTTACAGAAACATGTTTTAAGCAGTTTAGAAAATCTCTCGGAAGGTCATTCGCAGCCCGAACAAATGGCCGGCATTGTATATACTAATTATCATAAATTCACTTGTGCCGTGTTGAGTATTGGTATCATGATTGAATCTATCGCTTGCATATAGATCCAAACCATAGTGTAGGTGAGGAAGGTTAATACTTTGGTTCATTTAACTGGCATCATGAAAGGAGTTCTCATTTGACGTTCAATTTTCAAATTCCTAGCGCAGATAGTTCAATATCCATATCGATTGATCCAGGCTCATCCATTGTCTTGGTAGGGGCGAATGGTTCTGGAAAAACGCGCCTAGCTGTTTTTATCGAAGATGCCGCAGGCCTTGACGCTCATCGTATCTCGGCTCACCGGGCGCTCAATCTCAATCCGGCTGTACCGAAAATCCGTGGTGCCGAGGCACTTAGAAAACTCAGAATCGGATGGGATCATGAGAACGCAGAACTTATACACCGAACGGGCAATCGATGGCCTAACTCAAAACCAGCGGTGGGAATGCTGAACGACTTCGACAGTCTGATTCAGGCACTTTTCGCAGACCAATCCGTTAAAACATTGGATACGCACAGTAAGTACAGGGCGGGTACCCTCACGGAAGTGATACCGACAAAATTCGAAATACTAGCGGATATTTGGCAGCGCCTTCTTCCACACCGGCAATTAGTGATTACTGGCGATGATATTCAGGTCTCCGCTATCGAAGGTTCGGGAACTTATCCCGCTTCAGAAATGAGCGATGGCGAACGTTCAATTTTTTATTTGATAGCGCAAGCCTTAGTTGCTGCTGATAATTCTCTTCTCATTATCGACGAGCCTGAACTGCACGTTCACCCCTCTATTATTTCAAGCCTGTGGGATGAAATTGAGGCATCACGAAAGGATTGCGCATTTATATTCATCACACATGACTTGCACTTCGCCACAGCGCGGTCAGCCCAAAAATACGTAATTAAGTCGTATGTTCCGACGCCGGCATGGATGATAGAAAGCGTGCCAGAGAACAGCGGCTTCAGCGAGGAAGTCACAACGCTTATACTCGGCAGTCGCCGTCCAATTTTATTTGTGGAGGGGGCGGGAACAAGCCTAGATTTAGCGATTTATCGGTGCTGCTATCCAGACTGGACTGTAATAACACGGGGTTCGTGTGAGCACGTCGTACACGCAGTTGTCACTATGCGTGCGAACGCACAGCTAACTCGCATTACCTGCGCGGGAATTGTTGATGCCGATGACTACACGATAGACGAAATCCAGCATCTAAACAGTTTAGGCGTCTTTCCTTTGCCGGTATCCGAAATTGAAAATCTTATTCTCCTACCAGATGTCAGCCGTGCTATTGCCCAGACTGAAGGATACGCGGGTGCTGAACTCGAACAGAAACTGACGAATCTTAAGACTGGAATATTTAACAGCTTAAATTCTCAAGCGGCAATTGAAGATGTGGTTGTTAGATACTGTCGCCGACGAATAGATCGGGCTTTGAAAAAAGTCGATCTTTCCGATTCTAAGAACATAAACGAAATAATTTCAGAGTTCGAGGTTCGCACCTCTGCTTTAGATATCGAGGGCATCGCATCAGTCGCGACTCAAAAGATCCAAGATGCTCTAGATAATGGTGATTTGACTAGCTTACTAACCATTTATGATAACAAAGGATTGCTTGCCCTTGCCGCTCAGCACTTGAAGCAGACAAGATTAACTGCCTTTGAAGCGTGGCTTACTCGGATGCTGCGAGATGAGGAAAACGCCCAAGACTTATGTGCAACACTCAAAAGATTTCTACCACCTGTACAGGCGAGTTAATTTCACCTTCTCTCATCAGCTTTTTTCAAATGCGGTTGCATTCTCCTGATGCAGCCGCCCCTCATATCCAACTAACAGTGCCGATCACTCAGAGCATTATTGCTTAAAACCAGCATCGGCTTGCCACGTAGATCGGGACGGAAAACCGTCTCATAACTGGCATGGAACGAGTTAACATCCACCAGCGCAAACATCACATATAGTCATTCGGGTTGAAAACCTGAAAGGTACGTTCTTCACCTTCCGGTCTTGAAACATCCCGGAAATCTGATTAGTGCGTTTCTATCCACATGTTTGCTTCCATGGCCGTGAAATGCCAGTTCAGCTGATGAAGTTCCCGGACAAAATCGAGCATACTGCGGTGTACCTGCGGCGCGCGTCCCGCTTGATGGCCAGTCTAAAAGCGTCTTTGATTTTATACTCACCTGTCATAGTCATCTACCTACATGAAAAGCACTGTATCCATATACAGCAATATCTACCAACAGAATTGATCAAGGAGAAAGTAATGGAAAAATTGTAAAGCCGCTAAGTATGTTGGATTTATAGACTGGTGGGTTAATTTTTATGCAACCAATCTCAAATCTTGTTCACTAGTAATCTATGCGGTTCCCTCTATCCGTGAGATGCATTTTACTATGTTCATAACCCACTAATTAGTTTGCATTGCATCTGATATTCAACGTCAAATCAGCCTCTATTCACATCAATACAATATTCTATACTGCCTTAATTCAAATTAATCTTAATCATGCTAAATTTTGAAAATTAAAAAAACAAGACAAGTAAATTAAGTTAAAGTATCTTTGTGAATGGGCGTTTGACGACTAATCTTATGGAGCAATTACAGGAGAGTGAAAGAGTGAAGGAAAACAACGAAGTTAAATCACTTATCTGTATAATTGATAAAGAAAACATAGACATGGATTTTGCCGAAGGCGAAAGTTGCATTCGTCTTACGGGTTTTTTCAGAGAGGCGATTGACGAAAAGACGGAAGCTGTTGAGACGTTTACCGTCGATATTCAACGCGACATCTTCTTTGGCTTAAAGTCCCGCAAAGGCAATTCTTACATTCCTTATCATATCAAACGATTCTTTCGTGATGAGTGTTACATACTCTTAAAGTTCTACGAAGTGAGACAGTCTCAAGCTTACTATTACCGTAGTTATGTATCATTAGAGGAAAACCCTGCTGCGGTTCGGTCACCGATATATTTTGAAATAGTTACTCTTGCTTTCGCCCACCAGTACAATAATTTCATACATAACAACCAAAACATATTTAATTTTCTTTTTCGCGCCCCGACACTGCTCGTTAATAATTATGTTTTAAACCTGCCGGGTAACGTAACCTTGCACTCATATCATGTCGGGCAAGGAATGTGCGCCTTAATGCATAATGGTAGGGAAGGTTTTCTAATAGACTGCGGTGCTGGGACACCAATTAAGCAACTTAGTTACTCATCTTTAAAGTCAAATAAACTAATTGATGACTTACGCGGGTTAAATAAAGTTTCAATGATTCTTTCGCATTTTGATAGTGACCACCATCGATTACTATCTTGGGATAGCCATATCCTTGCTAAAATCAGTAGCCTCTATGTTCCAGCGAATGTGTCCGCAGGGCTTATTAAAGATGTAGAAATAAAACCTATCGTTAAAGCTTGCACCTCGATTGAAATTAATTTAGATAACGGCGCCCTACAAGCTTATCGCACGATCCCTCATAATGGTAAAAAATCGAAAAATAATAACGCGCTTGTTTCTATAATTCACTCTAAAGAAGACAAATATTTACTTCCCGGCGATTATATCTATTCTAAAATAGCATCAGATGGAAATATAAAAATAAGTGAATTAGCTGCAGAATCCTTTAGCTATGTGGTTGTGCCACATCATGGTGATGAGCCTAGCAGTATAGGTGTTTTTAAACCACGTAATGAATCTTCCTCAGCATATTTTTCTGCAGGAAATCACTCAACTTATCTCCATCCACGTCCATTATCGCTGAAAGCGCACATAACAGCCAATTATAAAATAATTGTTGATAATAATAATGATCAAATTGATCATTCCGTGACTTTCCACTTTTAATTAATGAATGATACTTGAAATTAGCTATTCCTTGCTGTTGCCTGGTTGGCCTCACGTGGAGCTGGCTTTTAGCACAAAGTTTACTTTTTGCTAAAAAGTACTACACTATCAACTTCGCCTATTTTTTAAAATTACTTTATCCTAGGAATATCTTTTATTCTCGTTGTGTAACGAGGTGACAGCATTTCACGTTTCATCTGCCATAAACTATCGCGATCCCCCTGCCCTGCAAACCATACCTTGCCTTTTCTTGAGCGATTGATACCGTCCAGCGCTGCCATTAAAGCGTCTGCATTCGCACGCGGCTGCTGCTCACTAAACATGTCAAACTGCGCCACGCCTGACGAGTAAAAATCACCCAGCATCACCCCCGCTTTGGCATACCGGTAGCCATCCTGCCAGATAGTGCCAAGACCGCGAAGAGCAGATTCGATGATGTCACGCGTATCATTGGTCGGATAGTCGAGGATGCACGATGCAGTATTCGAATATCGCGGCTCATCGCCGTGCCTGCCGGTAGCAATTGACACGCTAATATGGTGGCAGCGCGAATTCTCCTCCCTGAGCTTTTCCGCCGCACGCGTGGCATACAACACGATAGCCTGCTGCATGTCTTGCAGTTTTGTTACTCTCTCGCCAAATGATCGCGAATTCAGGATGTGCAGTTTCGGCGGTGGCGCATCTTCAAGAGCTATACAAGACTCGCCGTTTAGCTCACGCGTAATACGCTCAACGATAACGTCAAAATTTTTTCGTATCATGCTGATGTTGCTGTCTGCAAGCTGCAAAGCCGTTGTTATTCCCAGCTGGCTCAGCCGTTTACTGATACGCTGACCAATTCCCCAGATATCGCTGACGTCAGTCAGATGCAGGAGCTTTCGCTGCCGATTTCTGTCAGACAGATCAACGACGCCGTTCGTCTTTGTCCACTTTTTGGCTGCGTGATTGGCAAGTTTGGCCAGCGTTTTAGTCGGCGCAAATCCAACGCCGATTATCAGTCCGGTTTCTCTCCGGATACGCTCGCGCATCTGCTGGCCGTATGTTTCAAGTGGTATCAGGCTGCTGATTCCGGTGACATCCAGAAAACACTCGTCAATAGAGTAAACCTCCTGTCCTGCAGCCATCTCCCCCAATATCGCCATCATACGCGCTGACATGTCGCCATTTATGTGGAATGGAAAATCTACAGAAATCATTGGTGCTTTAAGGTCCGCTATGAGCGAGAGGCGGACATCACTGACGTTGGCTCAAAGGCCTAACTTCTCAATTATAAATTTAAACGATAACCTGGCGGCCCGGTTTCGAATGCGTCCAGCCTGGTTTTCCCCAGTCTTGTGCGTTTCTCAATCTAATGCCGCTAGCGTGAAGCGATGTCAGCCATATACTTTTGAGTGGCGTGAGTCTCTCCATTACACGAAGCGTAATATTCCTTGATACAAGTTCAGCATCCAGGTTTGAAATTACCTTCAAGCCAGTTGGGATAACGTTTGTCCGGGATACCCACATACCGACATCTCCCGTTGGCTCAAAGTGATCTACAGGCAATTCATACCTATAAACTTTTCCATTTTGAAAGCGTGATAGCCATGCATGCTCAATGCAGGCAATGGCAGTAGCATGTGAGTTGTTTCCCATCCATTGTTCAAGGTCCACTCTGTTTGTATTAGGTAGTGGCCAAAATACGATGCGCGGGCACTCCCGAGGGAAAAGATAAAGTAATTCGTGAGCTTCATCAGTAGCCCATATCAGTGACCCATTTAACCACTCTTGTCCAGCAGGCCTATCGACATGAACCCTTATTGGGCGAGGTTTGAATGTGCTGATATCAGGACTATCGCTGAAATGAAAAAGACGCACTTAAGGCTCCATTCAAAATGTATCCAATATTCCGAATAAATCATTTTGAGTATCTAAAGTGTCATCCATATGAATGTTACTTAGCTTAATTTCCTTGAAGTAGGCCGCAGCGGATCATATGCGAATGTGGATATGTGAGATGTCCGCTACTAGCACAAAGCGGTCTGGTGCAGTTCCTTTGGAGCATGCAGGCGCAGTGGGACCTGAAGCTGGCTCAGCGGCAGGCCGATAGGCAAAAGTACATGGGCCTACGCATGGCCCCTAAAGCTTTCCAACAGAACCGGAGAAGTAACCTTTATAGGCTAACCGGACCAGTGAAGGACGAAGGGATGCATTTCGGGTGTGAGGGCATGGGTGCAATGGTCTTTATAACAAAGCATCTATTGAAGTACAGCCGATAATCACATTGCGAAAAAAATAAACTCAATGGTGGATCAGGCAAGGCTGTAAGGAGTATAGGGTTTTAAATTTTGGAGGCACAAATTGTTCTGCTTTAAGGGGGGTTCAAAATGAATATCAGGCATTTTCAAATTGGGAAGCAGAGGTTGAGCAACACATTTGATAAGAAGATCTCGTTATAATTGGACGTGTGCCATAAGAGATATTAATCCTTGTATTTATGCCCTAAATGAATCTATTAACATGCAAATAGTTTCACATTAAAATCATGATGTTAATATTCGAAAGAATTATTCACTCTAAAAAACATATATATTCTATGCTTGATATTAATTATGGTCATAAATTATCCATTATAGTTTATGTATCTGATTTGATGGCGCTGAGCAGTATTTTATAAAATCACGGCTTTAAAATGCACTAAGAGCTGCTTAAAATTTAACCTTACCTCTCATTTCTAGCTTTTTAACTCTTTAAAAACAGATAGTTAATTTTATAATGACAAGTAAACCAAATGTAGTTAAAGTAAATTTTATGTAAACATCAGGTCTCGCCTTGAGTTTTGAGGGGATAATTTCAGGGCTAAAATAGACATGAAAATTGTCTTATTTTTTATGTTATTAATCATTTTTCCTGAATATTATTTGCAATCACATGCGCTAGAGAGAATTCTTAAGAAAGTCGGTTTAATGATAAAATGTTGATGATGTACAGAGTGATATGCTCCTAAAAATCCTCTCATACCCTGATTAGCTTATGTTTTAAGCAAAAAATTAACGCTGGTCTTCGGATGCATTTAAAGTGAAATCGATAGTGAAGGGCATTTTTATCAGTTGGTAGCGTTCATTGCTGCACAAGAGTTGGCCATCCCATTTTTACCTGACAGGCTGATGCAAGTGCGTGCAGGCCAGGAATAAATAATAAAAGAGGCCCTGCGATTTGAAGTATTAAGAAGTAATGTCGATTCTTCTGAACGATGTATCAGTAACTGATTCGTTCCAATGCTCGGTAACAACATAAAAAAATAAATGTAATAATGCCAGAAGCTTCGAATTATTTAGATGCTCAGGTCTGACATTATGATGTATTGCTGAACTTTTTAATTTAATCACCCCAGGAAGCAGCATTTACCTCAACCTATATGGTTGGCCTTGCCCTATTGGGCTTTTAAAATGGAGTAGTGCAATGATTAATAAAAATTTTAGCTTAAACCAAGAGCAGATTTCAGACTTTAGAGAAAAAGGCTTCCTTTTATTAAAAGGGTTTTATTCTTCGGAGTTCATCAGCTATATCAAATCAACTATTGGGCAGTACATTGATAAACCTACTGATAAGTATCAGACGGGATTCAGTCGCTTAGCATTTGACATGTATGATGGCGATGAAGTTGTGATAGGACTTTTGAAAGACCCGGCATTTAAGAAAGCAATGAGAGACCTGACGGGTCGAAATATGTTTTATGCGCAAGCATTATCTTTTGAGCTTGAAAAACTCAAAAATAAAGGTTTTCCATGGCATATAGGAACTCAGAGTTTTGGCTACCATCATGCAGAAGATTTTGGATGTACAATCTGGGCTCCCCTAGTCAATATCAACCCAAAAGGACAGCGCGGAGGTATGGCTTACGTACCTAAAAATCGCGTTAATGGTGATTACCTTTATAGCCATATCGATCCTGCAGTATTCCAGATGTTGAAGGAAAAAATTGATGCTAAAGAGAATCCAACCACAGATGATTTTGTTCAGTGGCGCGATGGACCTCTCAACGACAATGCTCAAATGGCTATTCTTAACCACTTTGGTGTGGAAGATGAATTTGAGGTTGGAGATGCACTTATTTTCGATAAGTACGTCATCCATCGTAGCATCATGCTGGGAGAAGGTGAGGTAGACATTCGTGCAGCATTTGTAATGCGTTTCTTCTGTTCTGAAAGCACCTATGATGCCAAGCGAGCAAGCGATCTTGAGATTCCACGAAACTACTTCAAGTATGCGGGCCCAACGAAGTTCCATCTGGAAGTCGCAAAGACTGATGGCGATCGCTTGGTTGACAGCCCACTGTTTGCAGGTCAGGAATACAGAGATCTTTCACTCTAATCTTTCAACTGCCGGGGGGAGATACCCCCCTTTTTTTCAGGGCATCATAATGTCTCAGATTTACCTTTATATCTTAATTGCAAGCCTAACCATTGCGAGCCCTGGACCGGGTGTCCTGCTCACACTAACTAATACTCTTAACTACAGTTTGCGCAGTGCACTAGTCGGTATTATTGGTGTGGCAGTTGGTATGGGTGTAATTTCTATCATTGCTGCCAGTAGCCTTGGCATAATCATCACTACCTCTCAGTTTGCGCTGATTGTCGTCAAAATTGTCGGAGCCGCTTATCTTGCTTATCTTGGTGTGAAGCTATTTCGCTCAACTCCAAGAAAGATGAACGAGCTTGGCAACGAAGGATCGCTGATTCTCCCATCAAAATCTTCAAGATTCCGGCAGGGTTTTTTTGTTTCATTACTTAATCCAAAGCCTATTGTGTTTTTTATGGCGCTGTTTCCACAATTCATCAATGCTGAAAAACCTTTCATAGGGCAGTTTTGTACCCTTTCGGCTATATTCTGCGCATTAGTCGTAATCATTCATTTTTTTTATGGCGCATCTGCAAGTGCTGTTAAGAAAAAATTGGCTGCGGGTAGAGCATTCTCATATCTTAATAAGACGGGTGGTGCTGTGTTCATGATATTTTCGGTTGGCCTACTGATTTCCGTAATCACACCGTATATGCATTGATTAACAACTTCTTTACGAGGGCGCCTCACCTGCAGAGGCTGCCTTTTTTTATAGAATAATCAGTCTGATGCGGGCTATAAAGATGAAATAAATCACACAACGTTACTGACATGAAATTTGTGCCGGAATTCTAAAGGGACTCATAATGCGAATTGTAAGCTTGCAGCAACACTGATAGTGCAATGCTGGCAGCTAGGCCATCACGATGCTCTGAGAGCACCACAATCTTTCTGGCGATGGCATCAGGCGTTAATTGCTCACCTGTTGTCACCAACTGCCAGACTGCTTCCCCAATAGCCTTACATACAGCATCGTGTACTTGCTCTTCAAATCCATTTTTCATATTGCTGTTCCCATTCTATAAAAAACCGAATGTAACTTATCAAATCGTTCTTTGAATATTTGGAAGTCAATATTGCGACACGTCTTCCAAATAATATTGAATAGATGCATTACATAAAAAAACCCGGATAAACCGGGCTGGTGTTGGCACTTCAAAAGTGAAACCAATAATATTTATATATTTCTATCAGTCCAGTTATTGTTATCACCCAAGCTATCACACATCCAAATAATATTAACGTCCACGTTGTTCTCCTATTCATATATCAGGCTCCCTCTAACCATGATTAAAATATACTCAGTTTTAGGGTGGCTCCAACTGGTTGTACCGATCAATTTTCGAAGATTGATCGGTATAATAGATCGATTGGTTTAAGTGCATGAAAATAAAAGATTTACTTCCAATTTTATAGCAGCCTTTTTTCAGTTAATCATCAACCTCAGTACCAGAGCTTTCGTATATTTTCTGTAGATACGTTTGGAGGGCATATTCAGCCGCCTCAGCAGTTGCATTGGTGCCGTCATAAGTAAAGGCGTAACGAAACCGATAGTTTAGTATCGTTCC
This sequence comes from Pantoea sp. Fr-CA_6, assembly GCF_024520895.1. Taxonomy (NCBI): domain Bacteria; kingdom Pseudomonadati; phylum Pseudomonadota; class Gammaproteobacteria; order Enterobacterales; family Erwiniaceae; genus Pantoea; species Pantoea sp. Fr-CA_6. Next base: position 116,412 of record NZ_JALNPO010000003.1, read on the forward strand.
CTCAATAGTAAGTGTGAAGCAGCACACAACCTGTTGGGGCTCGGTTTCGATAATCTCTACCACATCCAGAAAATCAAATTCGACGTTGTAATAACCGCGAGCATCGGGCATACCAATCCCATCGACAATTGATTCGTCTGGTATAAATTTAGCTGTGAAGGCCATTAAATAGGTTTCCACTTTTCTGATGGATTGTTAACCGGATACCACAACCCGTCATTTGACGCGTAGAGCATCTGCATTTTTGGCGTGCGTGTTGTATCGGTACAGAAACACATCCCATAAGTTGTTTTAGCCGGGTCTGGTGACTCAGCATATGTATAACGAGGGAATCGGATAGCGTTATTGAATTCCTGATACTGTATGTAACGCGGCTCGCCATTGATAAAAATCGGGATCCATTCGGTAGCATTCACTGATTTCAGATTGGATGATTGCAGCAATAAGTTTCCTGCATCCAGATCCATACCAAACCCGTTACCGTCATATGACCCAGAGTTAATGGCCCAGCGTCGCGGCGTTTCTCAGCCTCCCCAGCGGCTTTTAAGATAGCTTACCGCCTGCTGAGTCTGCGGCTGATTCAGATAGTTCTCTCTGAACAGAATCGTGCCATCAATATTGGGGTTCGATTCATTAAGGTCGAGCTGCTTTTTCAGCTCCGGTAAGCCGCCCTGCTGTGTCCAGTCAGGCTCAACTTTTGACGGCTCGCCCACTTTATAGAGAGCAAGGCCGATGTAGAGCCGGGTTTTAGTCGGTTTCACGACCTCTGCCCACCAGTTTGCCAGCACATCGTATCGGGCCGCCTGACGGGAAAAAGGCCAGTAGAGCTGAGGTGCAATGTAATCCAGCAAGCCCTGCTGCACCCAGCGGCGGGTATCGGCAAAAGCTTCATCATACGCCGCCGCTCCGCGGGTATCGGAACCGGCAGGATCATGCGACAGATTACGCCAGACGCCCGCCGGGCTGACACCAAACTCCACGTCCGGCTTCAGTTGTTTGATGGTACGTGACACCTGCTCAATCAGCTGCTGAGTATTGTGACGCCGCCAGTCCGCTTTGCTGGCAAACCCCTGACCGTAGCGGCTGAAGGTCTGATTATCGTTGAGCAGTGAACCGGCAGATTCCGCATAGAAGTAGTCATCGAACTGCACACCGTCGATGGGATAACGCGCCACCACCTCGGCCACAATACTGGTGATCCAGTCACGCGCCTCAGGGATACCCGGATCGAGTACATAGCGATCGCCTGCAGTGCGGATCCAGTCGCGATGCAGCACAAAAACGCTGGCCGGATGCAGTGACAGCGTGCGGTTGAGTTCGCTAACGGTAGACGATTTAGTGTTTACCGACACCCGGTAAGGGTTGAACCAGGCATGGACTTTGATACCGCGCTTATGCGCCTCATCCAGCATAAACTGCAGCGGATCATAGCCCGGATCTTCACCAATTTTTCCTGTCAGCATATCTGACCAGGGGAGGATTTTTGAGGGCCAGAGCGCAGTGGCATCAGGCTTAACCTGGAAAAACACCGTGTTGATGCCCAGGCTTTTCAGCTTATCCAGCTTGTCGATCAGCGATTGCTGCTGCTGGCGGATACGCTGCGCCGGACTGGTGCCATTCACCGAGGCAACCGGCGGCCAGTCAAGACGTGAAACCGTGGCTAACCAGACGCCCCGCATCGGTTCCTGCGCATGAGGTTGTGCTGGCTTGCCGGGCGTCGGTAGCGGCTGTTTCGTCACGGGCGGAAAAGGTGTGACCAGCGATTTCGGCGGCTCAGATGCGCAACTGACCAGCAACAACGCGGCAGCCAGCGCGGCGCCTCGCTTAATAGCCGCACGGGCCGGTGCAGTAAAGGGATTAAAGGCGATGATAGACTCCGGTATTGTCTGGTCGGGGCGCAAAGAGGAGTATTCTCGGTGACTCTGATTAAATGTCAATGCGTTAGCACAGAGGCGGCAGTAAAACCGCCCTCCTTCAAAAAAAGCACCCTTGAACCCGCTAGCGCTGCGGAGTGAATACCATTCCGGCGGACGCAAGACAGGCTTTAAGTGTGCCAAACGCATCCTGACACTGCCGCTCATTGACGCAGGCGTAACCCAGCAGCAATCCGCGCGCCTCCTGAGGGTGCATATAATATTGCGAAAGTGGCCGTACTTTGACGCCGCGCTTTAGCGCCTCCGCGGCTATCGCCACGTCATCCGCGCCTGCTGGCAGCGGGATCACCAGATGCAGTCCCGCTTCATGATTGAATGCCGGTAAAAAGGCTGGCCCCAGATAGCGCTCGATCAGCCTGCAGAGAAACTGCCGCCGCTGGCGGTAAAGCAGGCGCATCCGGCGGATATGCTCCATGTAATGGCCCAGCCGGATAAACTCCGCCAGCGCACGCTGAATCAGCAGATGTCCGCCGCGATAGAGCTCTGCCGCGGCGATGCGCAACGGCTGTGCCAGCGGTTTCGGCACCACCATGTAGCCAATGCGCAGCGCGGGATAGAGCGTTTTGCTGAACGTTCCCATGTAAATGACCGGCGCATCCGCTTCCAGCCCCTGCAGTGAGGGATGAGGCTGGCCGGAAAAACGAAATTCGCTGTCGTAGTCATCTTCCACAATCCAGCTCTGATGGCGACGTGCAAGGGTGAGCAATGCCTGACGACGGGCCAGGCTTAGATGCACACCCAGCGGATATTGATGAGAGGGCGTCACAAACACCATCTTTGGTGCCGGGCCGCTGTCCGGCACCAGTCCCTGCTCATCCACGGGCATCGCCCGAATCTTCAGGCCATTCATGCGCAGCAGATTGCGTGTTCCCCAGTAGCCGGGCTCCTCCATCCAGACCCGATCGCCAGGATCGCACAACACCCGCGTCACCAGATCAACCGCCTGATGAACCCCTTCGGTGATCAGGATCTGGTCAGCATCGGCCCGCACTGAGCGTGCCACCCGCAGATAATCCACCAGCGCATGGCGCAGATCGGGACAGCCACCGCCGCTGCTGTAGACCAGGCGGTGAACGTCAGGTTCGCGATTCAGACGCGCCTGAATCTGACTGAACAGCTTGTGGGGGAATTCGGTCACATCGGGCGCGCCGGGGACAAACGCGCCCCACTGGTAAGGCGATGCTGTCGCGTGCCCCAGCAGACTGGCGCCACGCTTCGACAGCGTAGCTGGTCGTTGCGCCTTCACCGCCTGAAGGTCAGCTATCGCATCACTCTGCAGAGAGTTTTCCGGCAGCGTCTCTGCAATCCAGGTGCCGCTGCCGGTCCGCGCGGTGACATAGCCCTGAGCCATCAGGCTCTCATAAACATGCATAACCGTGTTTCGCGACACGCCCAGTTCGCGCGCCAGATCGCGGGTTGGCGGTAAACGGCTTCCGCGCGGAAACACCTCTTCAGCGATCGCGGCCTGCATGCAGTTCAGCAGCCGCTGATGTAATGAGCCAGTTCTTAAAAACTGTAACCGCGCTAATAGATGATCTGCGTATAAGAGTCGCAATTGGCTCCACCTTTCCTCTGACAATTGGCTCTGGCAACTCACCACGCCTCAGGCATAAATAAACGTGTTTGTCGGGAATTGTAAACACGCATATTAACGAGGTGGAATAAATGAGCGAAAAAAATAACCTGTTGCAGCAGCGCAAAGCACAGGCTCTCCCCAAAGGTATCGGTACGCTGTGCGACTGGTACGTTGCCCGGGCAGAGAACGCCACCTTATGGGATCAGGAGGGTAATAGCTGGATCGACTTCGCGGGCGGCATCGCGGTACTGAACACCGGCCACCGCCATCCACGCATTGAACAGGCGATTGCCGATCAATTAACAAAGTTTACCCATACGGCTTTCCAGATCACCCCTTACGAAAGCTACATCGCACTGGCCGAGCGTATTAATCAGCGGGTTCCCATCGCCGGTGCGGCGAAAACGGCCTTCTTCACCACCGGGGCGGAAGCGGTAGAAAATGCCGTAAAAGTGGCGCGTGCCTATACCCGCCGTCACGGCATCATTACCTTTGGTAACGCATTCCATGGCCGCACCTTTATGACCATGGCGATGACCGGAAAAGTGGCGCCTTACAAGCGAGATTTCGGCCCGATGCCGCCGTCAGTCTTCCATGCACGCTATCCCAGTGCGGTTCAGGGGATTAGCATCGAGGCGGCACTGACCAGCCTTGAAGAAATTTTTACGCAGGACATTGCGCCTCATGACGTCGCCGCAATCGTGCTGGAGCCGGTGCAGGGCGAAGGTGGATTCCATGCGGCACCCGCAGAGTTTATGGTGCAGTTGCGGGAGCTGGCTGACCGGCACGGCATTCTGCTCATTGCGGATGAAGTCCAGAGTGGATTTGCCCGTACCGGCAAACTGTTTGCCATGGAACACTACCCGGTGAAGGCCGATATCATCACCATGGCGAAAAGCCTGGCAGGCGGGATGCCGCTCTCCGCGGTCGCTGGTCGTGCAGAGGTGATGGATGCACCTGCACCAGGTGGGCTGGGCGGAACCTATGCCGGAAACCCGCTGGCTATCGCCTCGGCCCATGCGGTGCTGGATGTAATAGAAGAGGAGCAGCTCTGCCAGCGCGCCGTTGATCTCGGTGCCCGGCTTGAAGCAGAACTTCAGGAACATCAACGCAAACATCCGGACATTGCTGAAGTGCGTGCGCTGGGTTCGATGGTGGCGATGGAGTTCTATCAGGCCAGCACCGCGCAGGCGGTTCAGAAGATGGCGATGGAACAGGGCTTGCTGCTGCTGACCTGCGGAGCCAAAGGCAACGTTATCCGCTTCCTCTACCCGCTCACCATTCCGGATGCGCAGTTCAGCCAGGCGCTGACCATTCTCTCCACGGTGCTCAATCACTGTGTCGCACCCGCCGGACATCCCGTCGTCCCGGCCTGATTTCGCTGACGCGTTAACGCAAGTTCATCCCCGTTCGTCCGGCCATCCAGGCCGGACGTCGACAGGAGACGTTTACATGACGATGACTCAGAGTGCGAATGCAGATTCGCTGGCTCAAAACCTGAAACCGCGCCACGTGCGTATGCTCTCAATTGCGGGCGTGATTGGCGCCGGGCTGTTTGTTGGCTCCGGCCATGCTATTTCTGAAGCGGGCCCCGCGGTGCTGATCTCTTATGCCGCTGCCGGTGCGCTGGTGGTCCTGATTATGCGGATGCTGGCAGAGATGGCCGTCGCCTCACCCGATTCAGGCTCGTTCTCAACCTACGCCGATAAAGCGCTGGGACGCTGGGCCGGATTTACCATCGGCTGGCTCTACTGGTGGTTCTGGGTGCTGGTGATCCCACTGGAAGCCAACGCAGCGGGAACCATTCTTCATGCCTGGTTCCCCGATGTCGCCATCTGGCAGTTCACGTTTGCTATCACCCTGTTGCTGACCATTACCAATCTGCTCAGCGTGAAAAATTATGGTGAGTTTGAGTTCTGGTTTGCATTGGTCAAGGTCGTGGCCATCATCCTGTTCCTGGGCGTGGCAGGTGCGGCAGTGTTTGGTCTGCTGCCTGACAGCAATACCAGCGGCCTGTCGCATCTCTATGACACTCACGGATTTATGCCAAATGGTATCGGCGCGGTGGTGGCTGCCATCCTGACCACCATGTTCTCTTTTATGGGCACAGAAATTGTCACGATTGCCGCCGCAGAGTCGAAGAATCCCGGCAAGCAGATTACTCAGGCAACTAACTCCGTTATCTGGCGTATTGCGCTGTTCTATCTGCTGTCGATTTTCTTTGTGGTGGCGCTGGTGCCGTGGAATGCGCCAGGACTGGTCGAACAGGGTTCATGGCAGACAGTGTTACAGGCGATGAACATCCCGCACGCCCGACTGATTGTCGATCTGGTGGTGCTGATGGCGGTGTGCAGTTGTCTTAACTCTGCACTTTATACCTCTTCGCGCATGCTCTACTCTCTGTCACGCCGCAAAGATGCACCGTCGGCTGCCTCACGTACCAATCGCAGCGGCACGCCGTGGATTGCTGTGCTGCTCTCTACCGCGGCTGCATTTCTGGCGGTGATCGCCAATTATCTGGCGCCCAGCGTGGTGTTTGAATTTTTACTGGCCACGTCGGGAGCGATTGCACTGCTGGTCTATCTGGTGATCGCTGCGTCCCACCTGGTGCTGCGTAAAAAGCGCGAGAAAGCGGGTGAAGTCCTGAGTTACCGGATGTGGTTATTTCCTGGCCTGACGTGGGTCACTATCCTGTTTATCGTCACGGTGCTGATAATCATGTTGTTTGATGCGAAACATCAGGCTGAATTACTGGCAACCGGCGGTTTGACGCTACTGATTATTACCACCAGCCTGGTGCTGCGTCGTAAAAAGGAGAAGCGTCAGAACACGAAATATTTTACTCAGCGCTCTTCTGACTCTTACTGATCTTCACGCAAGCTTTTTGTAAATTAAACCCACCTTTGACAGTAAAGGTGGGTTTTTTTGCATATCAACAGATGCAACGCGTATTAACCCTCGATTATGCAAGGGATTAATAAGATGCACACATTATCTGCTGATGATGAATACGGTAAACTGAATTCCCCGATGCTGACTTAAAAATTACAAAAAAGATACTTCACTGACTCTTAGTGACTTAATGATAAACCCTGTATTGGCTATGGGTTTATATCTTTAGGTTCCATGTCACCGTTGCTGCTAAGGCATTGCACTGTCGTTCAGAATAAAACCTCAAGAGAAGCATTAAAGATAGGTAACGTAAAGTATCCCTTTGCTCTTTTCAGGATTAAACCAGTGCATTTTTAATTCCAGGGGTAATTTGGTCAGCAATTCGCGATTCATCAGGTCAGCAGTAGTGGCCACAGCCTTACCACTGGCGGGATCAAAACAGTCAAACACGACAGGATTTTGTCCGACATTCATATTACATGAACCATTAGTAATGGCTCCGCTGAAGGTTATAGTGCCAGAATCTGAATCCGCAATAACCGGTCCGGCCAGGGCAATCAGCAACGTGCTAATGCAGACAGATAAAAAAGATTTCATTGTGCGTCCTCCTGAGTATGTATCACCTGTTATCGGCTCACATTCCCAAAGATTAAGTGCTGAGTGAACGAATAAATGTAAATGTACGAACGCTTAGCCCAATGAAATCCCTTAAAAAACTTTTGTTAAGAATAATCCCAATCCAGCCAGCTAACGAGAGTGTAGACCATCGCTGGATAAATTTTCTTTCTTACATTCATTTTTTATTATGGCCTTGTAGCAGCAAATCACGGCTGCCTGTGGCTTAATGACGCGTTGCAATAGTTAACACGCTATTAATGCGCCTTCCGTTAGTGGAAAAGGTCATGATTAATGTGACGGTGGTAAACAGCAGGTAACTCTTCGCGCTTTAGATGACTTTACTACGCTGCTATTAAAGGCTTCCGTTGATCATGATTGAACAGTCAATATAAAATATCCGAAGAGAACGTTTATTTTACTCAAGCCATTCTCCTGCTGATTAATATTGCCAAAACACGTTCAGCTTATTCCAGATACTGGCTGAAACGCAGCAGATAACCATCGGGGTCCTGCACCAGAAACTCCCGCTGACAGGCGGTGGTCTCGCCGATGTCATAGTGGTTGTCCCGAAGCGGCCGATAGAGCGGAACAGCATGCTGCTGCAAACGCGTCAGCACAGCCTGAACATCATCGATTTCAATCTGGAAATTAATACCCCGCCCCAGCGGCCAGCGCAGATCGGCTATGTTCCAGCCCTGCGGATGGAACTGCTCAATCATCAATTGCACCTCTCCATAGCAGAGGTAAGCAAAATCAGGCTGCTGGCGCTGTATTCTCACACTGAAACCCAGCACCACGGTGTAAAAATGCAGCGAAGCAGTAAAGTCAGTGACGGTCAGTTCTGGCACCATAGGGTTCCAGTAATGGGTTTGATTATCACTCATAGTAAGGTTCCATTTTGATCGGTTACTCTCCCCTCTCATCACCGGCTCTGGATTCTGCTTTGCAGCTCATCCAGCATCAGCCGCAGTGCGGCAGACTGGTGCTCACGCGACAGGTAAAGCCCCCATATGCCAATACGTTGCGGCTCATAATCGGGCAGTAATTTTACCAGCTTCCCTGCTTCCAGTGCGTGGCGAGCCTCCTGCTCAGGCACCATCGCTATCCCGCAATGCGCTATCGCCGCGTCACACAACAGTGAAGAGATACCCGCACTGAAATTTCCTCTGACGGCAACCGCGATTTTCTCCCCGCCAGCCGCCGTAAAATGCCAGCTCTGTCCGGCAAAGCGACTGTAGTAGAGGCAGTTATGCTGAGCCAGATCGTCCGGGGTTTCCGGGTTACCCCGCGCCTTAAGATACTCAGGTGAGGCGCAGAGTACCGAGTGGCATTCGCCGAGACGGCGCGCGATCGCCCCCGGCTCTGGCGAGTCGGTGATGCGGATAGCGAGATCGATGCGCTCACCAATCAGGCTTACTGGCTGATTGTTAATTTCCAGCTCAATGCGCAGTGCCGGATAACGCGCCAGAAAATCGGGGATCACCGGGCCGACAAGATGAAGAGCCGTAAAGTGGGCGCAGGCGATGCGAAGCGTTCCGGCCGGGACGCCCTGGGTAGTTTCCTGCTGGATCGCCTCTGAGATCAGGGCCAGCTGACGGGTTTTTTGCAGGATCGCCTCACCGGCAGGCGTAAGGGTCAGCTGGCGAGAAGAGCGATGCAGCAGACGCGTTCCCGCCCACTTTTCCATCTCCTCCAGATAACGGCTGACCATCGGGCGGGAGATCCCCAGCGATCGTGAGGCGGCACTCAGGCTGCCCAGTTCACATATCCGGTTGAAAACGGCTGCCGCCGTGACTCTGTCCATCCACTCCACCTGTTCGGATTATGAAACTCAGCATCTCTGATTGCGGGAATTCTAACAGATAGCCAGATGCGTAGAATAGCACCACTGATACTGAACATTACCCGTTACGCCTGCCTGAGTCGGGCATTTATCTCTGAGGATCCTCAATGAAAACTATGCTGTTACCTGTGATGCTGGTGCTGGCCTCGGCCTCCGCCAGCGCGGCCACCCTGCAACTGCAAACCTATAATCCGCAGGAAAAGGGCATCTTTGCCGTCTCCTCAACGCTGGTTAGTGGGCCAACCGAAGCGATTCTGTTTGATGCCCAGTTCAGCACCCAGGACGGTGAAAAACTGGCAGAGATGATTAAAAAGAGCGGAAAAACGCTAAAGGAGATTGTGATTACCTCTGGCGATCCCGATTTCTACTTTGGTCTGGAGCCAATTGTTAAAGCCTGGCCGGACGTGAAGGTGGTTGCCGCGCCGGCGGTGGTGAAGCATATCCAGCAGACGCATGACGCCAAGCTGAAATACTGGGGTCCACAGATGAAGCAGGGCGCGCCGGATAAGGTGTTTGTGCCTGAAGTGACCCATCAGACCCGCTTTAGCGTCGACGGCGAGGTGCTGGAGCTGCGTCATCCGGAGCAATACGCCGCTTATATCTGGATCCCGTCTGCGAGCACCATTCTGGGCGGTACCGCCCTCTCCTCGGGCATTCATGTCTGGACAGCTGACACTCAGACCGTTCAGAGCCGCGCTGAATGGCGTCATATCCTGACCGAAATGCAGACGCTGAACGTGAAGAACGTGATTCCGGGTCACTATCTCGGTGCCCGGCCGGCCGGTTCACAGGCGGTGGATTTCACCCTGAATTATCTGAAGAGTTTTGAGGCGGCGCTGGCGCAACATAAAACCTCAGCGCAGGTGATTACCGCCATGAAAGCCGCCTGGCCGAAACTGGCAGAACCGGCTTCACTGGAACTCAGCGCCAAAGTCAATACCGGCGAGATGAAGTGGTAAATCCCGCTGAGAGATCAGCTGACTACCGGGTTTGCAACGTTTAAGCAGACCCGGCTGAACCCATTGACCTGATCTGAAGATGCCCGGGCGCTATCTTTTAGCCAGATAGCGCCTGTCATCGCGCGCCTGCAACCGCGCCTCCGCCGGTGAGGGGAAGATATAGTGAAACAGATCGCGGTAAAAACTCAGGTGCTTCAGTAATCCTTCCTGTATGGATCTACTGATGTCTTTGATCAGAAATTCCTGGGTGGTGCTGAAGTTAGTCACGCTAAAAAAGGTTTTGTCATAGACGTTGACCACACCTTCCCATTTCATCACCTGCTCTTCCGGGGAAGCCCCTTCTGAGGCGACAAATATCCCTTTATGGGATTTCACACCCTGCTTGCTGACATAGGTAGTTAACGCATCATAGCCGCGCTTGTTACGCCAGCGGCAGAATTCGTAGGGCACATCGTAATGGGGCAGCACAAAGTCCGGACTATGAAAATGTTCATCACCATTTAACCCATCCAGCGTGACCGTGAAATGCAGAAAGTCCTGCAGGAAGTCGAACTGGCGGGTTTTAGTCAGTGTGACATTAATGGTGTAGTGACCTGCATGCACATACCAGTAATTGGTAAAGCCGGTGACCAGAATACAGAACGCCTGCCAGTCACTGAGTCTTCGATCCCCCGCCAGCCCCCTGAAACGACTGATCATCATCCGTGATTTGGGATGCTGATACGCTTTCAGCAGCGGATCGTTCATACCTTTCAGTAACATCAGGCACACTCCTTGATAGATTGCGCTTATCCTGCCACGCCCTGATCAGGGTGAAAAGTGTCGTTGGTCTGAATGTGACCCCCATTAAAATCTGGCCGGAGGCATGAAACGGACTATCGGATTGGGGAGAGGGGTTAGCGTTTTAAATTCGTCAGAGAGGGGAAAGCGGAGGCATCGATAATGAAACAGGATGCCAGCCTTACGGGCTGCCCTGTCAGAGCTTCGCGAGCGTCTTCAGCGTTTCTGGGTTCTGCTGCACCATGCGGATCAGTAAAACTGCCTGGGCGTTAGGTCTCGCCCTGCCCTGTTCCCTGCAGCCGCACCAGCTCCTGAGTTAACAACGTGACCAGCTTCCGCACTTTATTCGGGATAAAGCGGGCATCGGGGAAAACTGCATAAAGATAGCGGTCGGGAAGCCGCCAGTCCGGTAAAACCCGCACCAGTCGGCCGGATGCCAGCGCGTCTGCGCCGATAAGTGTTTGTAACCCACCGATCCCCAGCCCCGCTTCAAGGGCCTGCATCATTGCATCACTGTTGTTAGAACGAAATGCACTTTCCACCGGCACAGACACCCTCGTGGTCGCGGACACCAGCTGCAGCGGCGCATCGGGCGATACGCCGCTAAAACGTATGTGGGGATGGTGCTGCAGGTCACTGGGAGTTTGCGGCGTGCCGTTTCGCGCTATCCACTCAGGGGAAGCCACCAGCACGGTTTCAACCGTGGTGAGTGAACGGGCAGCCAGTGTGGCGGGCGGCGATTCGCTGAGGCGGATTGCCACATCAACGCCTTCACCAATGAGATCCGACAGGCGATCCTCCAGCGCAATATTCAGACGCAGTGCGGGATGCGCCTGCTGGAATGCAATCAGATACGGCATAAGCCGCTGCCCGATGCCGCTCGGTAGTTGCATATAGAGTTTGCCGTGAAGAGGCTGCGACTCAGGCCGTAGTTGCTGCTCCAGCTCTTCCATCGCGCTGAGCAGCTGCCTGACCTGCTGCAGATAATGCTGACCCTGCTCCGTCAGCGCCATTTTGCGGGTGGTGCGGTGCAGCAACACAACCCCCAGCGCCTCTTCAAGCGCGGCAATCTGCTGGCTTACCGCCGACTGCTTCATGCCGTTTTGCCGGGCCGCCGCCGAAAAAGATCCCGCTTCCGCCACCCGGATGAAGGTCTGAATCGCATTCAGTTTGTTCTGCATTTATTGATTTTCCTGATAAGTGACATCCGGTTCAGGGGATTTAATCAGAAATAAACGCAGGTGAGAATGCAGCTTCTCTCTTAACAGGGCAATGATCATGAAAACGACGCAGGATAAGAAGGTTGCGCTGGTGGCGGGTGCCAGCGGGATTGTCGGTCAGCAACTGAGTCAGGCGCTGGTAGCAGACCACTGGCAGGTCAAAGCACTGACGCATCGGTCAGACTCTGCAGTCAGCGGCACAGAGGTGATTGCGGTTGATCTGCGCGATAGCCAGCAGTGCCAGCAACGGCTGGCATCACTCACCGACGTCAAGCATATCTTTTACAGCGCCTGGCTGAACGCTTCTGACTGGGGAACGATGGTCGGGCCAAATCTTGCCATGCTGCAAAATCTGGTTCAGACCATGGAGGATGTCGCCCCACTTGAGCATGTCAGCCTGATGCAGGGATACAAGGTGTATGGTGCCCATCTCGGACGCTTTAAAACGCCGGCGCGGGAAAGCGATCCTGGTGTACCGGGTGCTGAGTTTAACGCCGCGCAGCTGAACTGGCTGACCGCACAACAGCAAGGTAAAGCCTGGCACTGGAGTGCGCTGCGGCCCGGTGTGGTCGGCAGTGACAGGCCGGGCAACAGCATGAACCTGGCGCTGAGCCTGGCGCTGTACGCTTCAATCTGTCGCGCGGCGCGGCTGCCCTTACGCTTTCCCGGTTCGCCGGAAACCTGGCACAGTATGGTCGATTTTACCGATGCCACTCTGCTGGCCGACGCGACGATCTGGGCCGCGCGTACTCCAGACGCACGCAATCAGGCCTTTAATATCAATAATGGCGATCTCTGGCGCTGGAGTGAGCTATGGCCGGTCATTGCAGCGTGGTTTGAACTGGAGATCGCGCCGCCGGTTTCGCTGTCGTTCCGGCAACTATTTCAGGATTATCGTGCGCTGTGGCGGGAAATCGCCGCTGCCGACGCGCTGCTCCAGCCCGATATTCTGGCGCTCAGTGATGGTGTCTTCGCTGATTTTGTTTTTGGCTGGGATTACGACATGTTTGGCGACGGCAGCAAGCTGCGGCGGGCGGGATTCCACGGTTATCGCGCAACGGATAAGATGTTCTGCGATCTGTTTGCCCGCTTCCGGGCGGCCCGGATCATTCCGTGATGATCCGCTGATTACCGATGCAGAGAGCAGGAAAGCCGCTCTCTGCATCGGGCCAGCATTAGCGCCCTTTCTTCTTACGTCCCGGCTGGACAAAGCGCTTGCGTGAGGCACCGTTAGCATCCGCTTTTTCAGCGGGTTTCGCCGCACTCTTCTGCGGTTTTTTAGCGGCGGCCGGTTTCGCCGGAGCTTTAGCTTTCTTCGCTGGTTTATCTTCTGAAGAGGAGTTCTCCAGCAGTTTAAACAGCTCAACGAGTTCGTCGTCAGTGAGATCGCGCCACTCCCCCAGCGGCAATCCCTTGAGATTGACGTTCATGATGCGGGTGCGCTCAAGCTTCGTCACTTCAAAGCCAAAATGCTTACACATACGGCGGATCTGGCGATTCAGCCCCTGGACCAGCGTGATGCGGAAGACAAACGGCGCTTCTTTCTTCACTTTGCACTTTTTGGTCACAGTGCCCAGCATCGGCACACCTGCGCTCATTCCGGCAATAAACTCATCGGTGATCGGCTTGTCGACCGTAACGACATACTCTTTTTCGTGGTTGTTACCGGCCCGCAGGATCTTGTTGACCAGATCACCGTGGTTGGTAAGGAAAATCAGGCCCTGAGAATCTTTGTCGAGTCGGCCAATCGGGAAGACGCGCTTGCTGTGATTGACGAAATCGCTGATGTTATCGCGCTCGCCCTCTTCCATGGTGGTGATAATCCCCACCGGCTTATTCAGGGCAATCAGCACCAGATCGTCTTCATCGCGCGGCTCGATAAGCTGACCATTGACCTTCACCACATCGCCTGCAAATACCTGCGCGCCTACAGTGGCGCGTTTGCCGTTAATGAAAACGTTGCCCTGCTCGATGTAACGATCGGCGTCACGACGGGAGCAGATGCCGCTCTCGCTGATGTATTTATTAAGACGAGTTGATGAGTCAGTCAGCATGATTCCTCCAAAAAACGCGGACTATACCTTACCAGCGGGGGCTTGCGAAGTCTTTGCACCGGAAACTTTTGCCCTGCTTCGCCAGCCTGACTGCAGCGGGCATTCACAGATCAATCGCCATCTCAGTACAGCGCAAATCGCTGCCCGCCAGCTTTGACGGATAGAAACTTTCGCCCAGCGGCCGGAAGCCATGCTGCTGGTAAAAGCCCACGGCGTTCGGCGTCGACGCGAGCGTCAACCGGTGGTAGCCACGCTGCAGCGCCTCCGCTTTGATGGTGTCGATGATCAGCCCAGCCATTCCCTGTCCGGTAAATCCGGGCAGGGTAAAAATGGCTTCCACGCTGGCGGCGGCAAGGTCCAGCGATCCCATAGCAACCGGCACGCCGTCCGGGCCATCAATCACGAAGAAGGGATTCATGCGGATCATTGCAGGAAAGCTGGCGGGCATGCGGTCCGGCGTCCGGGCGGCGAGCACGTCGGGTGGATAAGCATGCTGGCAGCCATGACGGATGGCCAGATTTCTGATGTTCCATAAATGGTGCGCCTCTTCGGGCGATGCCTGTCTGACAATCATAGTGCCCTCCGGCTCTGCAACAGAACCGCTACGTTATCACATCGCTTTGCGGCTATCTGCGAATACCGCCGGGTTCAGATGTCCCTGGCCTCGCCGCAGTTACGCGCCGTGATGAAGCGCTGCTGCATTAGCAACCGGGCTGTTTCTGTGTTGCTGCATTTGCAACAGCTCGCTTATGCAAAACTGGATTTTAATCCTTTAACTTCAATTATTTAATCTCTGGCATGGTTACTGCTTGGTCTTTTCTTTTATATCTGAAAGTTTGGAAGATTTAACTTTTCCATTAATCCAGCTATATGCCAGGAGAAAACCATGTCACTGAACCAACCTTTACAGTTCGCCTACTGGGTGCCGAATGTCTCGGGCGGACTGGTGATCAGTCAGATAGAGCAGCGTACCCGCTGGGATGCCGAATACAACCGCAAACTGGCGCAGATCGCTGAACAGGCGGGTTTTGATTACGCGCTGACGCAGATTCGCTTTACTGCAGGATATGGCGCAGATAATCAGCATGAATCGGTCACATTCTCGCAGGATTTACTTAGTCACACCTCGAAATTAAAAGTGATTGCCGCTCTGCTTCCCGGCCCGTGGAATCCGGTATTGGCGGCAAAGCAGATTGCCACTATCAGCCATCTTTATGGTCCACGCATCGCCGTTAATATTGTCAGCGGCTGGTTCCGGGGCGAGTTCAAGGCAATTGGTGAACCCTGGCTCGATCATGAAGAGCGCTATCTGCGTTCAGAAGAGTTTATTCGCTGCCTGCGCGGCATCTGGCGTGAAGAGAGTTTTAGCTTTGCCGGCGATTTTTATCGCTTCCGCGATTACGTGATGAAACCCAAGCCGTTGTCACCGCTCCCGGAAATTTTCCAGGGTGGCAGTTCACGCGCGGCGCGCGACATGGCCGCCAGGGTGTCAGACTGGTATTTTACCAACGGTAATACCCCGGACGGTGTCCGTCTGCAGGTCGCGGATATCCGTGAAAAAGCCGGACGTAATCAGCATCAGGTCAGAATCGGGCTGAACGGTTTTGTGATTGCCCGCGAGAGCGAACAGCAGGCGCAGGCGGTGCTTCATGAGATCATCAGCAAAGCCAACCCGGATGCGGTAAAAGGCTTTCAGCATGAGGTCAAAAATGCTGGCAGTGCCTCACCCGAAGGAGAGGGGAACTGGGCGAAATCGTCGTTTGAGGATCTGGTGCAGTACAACGACGGCTTTAAAACCAATCTGATTGGCACACCGCAGCAGATTGCTGAACGCATTATCGAACTGAAGCAGGCCGGTGTGGATCTGCTGCTGCTGGCATTTCTGCACTTTCATGAAGAGGTCGAATTCTTTGGCCGCGAAGTGATACCGCGGGTCCGCGAACTGGAGGCGCAGGCTTTGATCGAAGCGTGAAAAAGGTACGCCACAGAAGAGAGTTATACCCGACTGCATCCGGGGTGTGATGAACGCTCAGATCTGCTGCAACGTCGCCCGCCGCTATCATTATGAGAGCGACGGACAACGTCTGCAGGGCTTTTCACTCCGCAAAGCAGATCCGTTAAAAGCGGGCGTTAAGCCCGACGTTCCATGTCACCTGATGCATGTCGCTGTTGCCTGTGACCGCCGAGACGCCCGCAAAGGCATTCACCGAGGTGCCAAGCGGCACGCTCGCACCCACCGCCATATCGATCCAGTTATCATCACTGGAATCGCTGCTACGGGTAAAGGCGGTGCGGGTCGATTTCAGTCCGGCGGTCACCGCCGAATCGCTGTCACCAAACTGGTGATTGTAGCTGACCTGCGCCCAGGGATTGATCAGCAAATCTTTGCTGTCGATACGCCAGCCCACTGCGCCGATTTGAGAGTGCAGCGTCTGGTCGCCAAAGCGCATTGAGGTGCTGCTGTTGCCTTCCTCTTTATAGCCATCGACCTGGGTGTAGTCGAGCGCATAGCTGGCCACTGGGCCAGTAGAAACATAGCTACCCAGCGGCAAATCCCAGCCGGTCTGCAGCCGCATTCCCAGCACCTTACCATTGCTGTTGCCCTTTTCCGTGCGGGTCGCCGGTCCCAGCCTGATCTGACGCTCAATATCATCAAAGTCGAGATCCGCATAATGGGCGTCCGCATTAATCCATCCCCGATCGAGATAATTCAACTGACTCCAGAGCGCCACCAGATTGCCGCGTAAACGGTAATCAAAGCGCGACGAGGGATCCTGACGTTGCGAGGTCGTAGAGAGCATGGCACCGGCCTGCCAGTGATCGGTCAGCTGATAGCCCACACCCACGGTACCACTGGCGCTGGTCGCATCGCCATCCTGCAGGCTGTCGCCGCGGAAATCACGCTGCTGCCCGGCATAACCGCCGAAAACCGTAAATTCCCCGGCGTTAGCGGACTGCTGACGCTGCTGCTGCAGATGTCCATCCAGCGTATTATGCGCATCGCCCACCAGCATCGACGGCGCCCGACTCAGCGCAGCTACCTGCAGCGGCGCATTCAGCACCGACTGAATGTAATCGGCGATCAGCGCATGGACCGCCGGGCTGGGATGCAGTCTGTCTGCAAACAGATACTGCTGTGACTGCGAAAATCCTGTCGTCGAGGAGGTGCAGTCCATCGCCGAGACACCTGGCGGACAGGCCATTCCGGCCGTATTCGTGAGTCCATACAGGCCCGGATTATCGATCACCTCATTAAACAGGCCATTGATATCCACTCGCGCGATGTTCCCGCGTGCGGTCACCAGCCCCTGCTCTTCAGCCTGGTTGTAACGGTCGGTGAGTGTCGCCGCCTCCTGACTCAGTAACTGCCAGGCGGCAATCAGCTGCTGTGCAATGGCATCCCGGATCAGCGGAATTGAAGAGATTTGTCCGGCCGCCTCGCCAAGCGCGGTTTCAATCGCCTGCTCTCTTGCGGCACGGTCAGGCGTAGTGGTGGTGCTCAGCGACTGAAACAGCGCCGCCGTGGCAGGTTGTGCCGCTGGACCAGGCACCTGCAGAATCGCCTGCAGCAGGGCGGGCGTTGCCCCTACATTAGGTACCGTCGGAACAATCACCGTTCCGGCTCCGGCATCCAGCAACCGGCTGACCTGTGAGGCCGCTGCACTGGCGCTGTTATCCACTATCTGCCGGGCAGCGAGAGGGGCAAGAGCCGCCGCCGCTAAATCATTGCCGCCAATCCAGTGAATATAGAGACCGTCCGAATCAGCTCGTCCGCCTCGCGCCGCAAGGTAGTTATCAAGCTGATCCTGAGTGTTAAACAGGGGATTAATTGCAGGTACCGCAACTGCGCCACCTTCGGCATAGTTGCTTCCGCCCTGCGATGAAGGGCGCAGGTTATCACCCAGCGACTGCGCTACGATCTCGTCATAGAGCGGATGGGTCGCGCCATCATAGGTAAAGCGCCCGACGTTCCCGCCATCACTCAGGCTATCGCCAAAGACGGTGAGGTCGCTCCAGGCCATCGCAGGCAGCGGCGACAGCAGGCTCAGGGTGGCACAGCAGAAAAGGTATTGCGCGTGAAGGGGTTTCATCAGCAGCTCCGCACAAATCAAATGAAAGTCAGTATGAGTAAGAACCGCACCGGCTGGCGCAGCAAGCTGTAAGCGTAGACGGCTGAGGAAAGGGGTGGCAGAAAATACGGGATCGCGCTCGCAAAGCGGAGAAATTTGACTTAAAGATCAGCCGTGCTGGTTCAGGTGAAATACCGGGAACCCACCACGGCGTCGTTACACGGGCTACTTTTTGCTGGCGGGCTTCAGCCCGCGATTAAGATCCTGTAACCGTTTCATCGTCTTAACGGTACGCTGTGGCAGCGTTGAGGCAACCGACAGGATCAGCATCTCCAGACAGACCATAATCGTGCCGTGCAGGGGAATGCGTCCCTTCTCGCCGCCGCGCGGCACATTGATTACGACATCCGCCTCGCGGGCGAAAAAGGAGTCGGTGGCGTTGGTCAGCAGAATAATCGGAATATCCAGCCGCTTCGCTTCACGTACCACGGTTGTCCCTTCCCGGTGCGCCGACTGTTGCGCCATCATGATCAGCACGTCGCCACGCTGTAGCGCCAGCATCTGCTCTGCCAGCGCAATTCCTGCACGGTTAAGGGAAAAGGCGGGCAGACCGATACGGTTGAGCAGCCGCACGCTGTAGTCCGCCAGAATACCTGAGGCGTTGATGCCAAAAATAGCGACCTGCCGCGCTTCGCCCAGCAGCGCCACGCTATCCGCTACCGCCACCCGATTCTGCGGCTGCGACAGCACCTCACAGGCGTGACGGTGGCCCTCCAGCACAAAGTCGATGGCGCTGTTCACATCACTGGTCACCTCACTGACGGTGGTAATCATCTTATCTTCAGAGGTCAGCGAAGGACCAAACCAGGCCTTTAATGTCTGTTTGAGGTCGCGCAGCCCGCTAAAGCCCAGCGCCTGAATCGCGCGGATTACAGTGGCATCAGAGGTGTGATTCGCCACAGCGATCTCCATCGCGGTGCTCTCCAGCACCGTTTCCCGCTGTTGATCGATATAGCGCGCCACCGCCAGCAGGCGGGGTGAAAGCTGCTTTTCACGGGCGCGAAGACGTTCTGCCACCACATCCACTCTGTTTTTAACGGGCCTGCTCTGTTTCATGCTGCACCTGCAACTAGGGTTAAATGTGTGAAAGACTCATTGCTAGTCTGGCTAAATGGAGAGTTTAAGGGCCAGGAGATGTAGTAAAAACGTCATGCTGTTTTATATTTCACCTGAAGAAGATGTGGATTTAACCAAAAACCTCACCTCCCCATGAAAATATATTCATTATTTTCAATTAAATAAAACTGCCAGCCAACATTTTTGCAGCGATAAACGACACGGAAAAAATGTAGTCAATTCTATTCAAATTATGTTTACTACTACAATATCGGATGTTTGAATGATTCTCAATTACAGATGAGAAGTATTGTCGTCCGGGAGACGAAATGATGTCTGACCCCTGATGCGATTCTCCTCTGCTTAAAGCGCTGCATATTGCAGACCACCTCCAGGGAAGCCCTGAGTGACAGACCGTCATGCAGGGCGTATTTGCTTCAGAAACTGCCAGTTACAGACACCAAAAGAAAAATGATAAACAAAGACTCACGATATCCGGCCCGGCACCCCGCTCTGGTCGTGGCGATCTGCAGCAGCATTATGCTGCCACAGGTCAATGCAGCAACCGACAGCGCCCCGGATATGACCGTGACCGCGGATGCCAGTTCAGAGGGAAATTACAGCGCCACTCAGAGTAGCGTCGCCAGTAAAATGCCGACCGCGCGGATCGATGAGGCGCAGTCGGTCAGCGTGGTCACGCAGCAGCAACTGGACGATTACCAGGCAAGCTCACTGGCGGATGCGATGCGCTTCGTCAGCGGTGTGACCGAAGCGAACACGCTGGCTGGCACCGAAGATGGCTTTGTACGACGCGGATTTGGCAGCAACGCCGATGGCTCCATCTACCGGGATGGCATCCGCAGCAGTCAGGGATTGAATTTCGATGCCACGACCGAGCGGGTTGAGGTGCTGAAAGGCTCCTCCTCGCTGCTGTATGGCATTCAGAATCCGGGCGGCATTATCAATGTAGTCAGCAAAAAGCCGCAATACAGCTGGCACTCCAGCGTCAGCGGACGTTACGCCAGTGAAGGTGGCGGTGCGGGCACCCTGGATGTCACCGGTCCGCTGGGCAACGGCTTCGCCTTCCGCCTGATCGCCGAAAAGCAAAATCAGGATTACTGGCGCAACTTTGGCAGTGAAGAGCACACACTGCTGGCACCCTCTCTGCAATGGTATGGCGAGCAGGCAAGTTTTCTGATCAGCTATGCCGATTACCGCTATGACATTCCCTACGATCGCGGCACGGCCTTCATTGACGGCAAGCCAATCGACATCGGTTATAAAGATCGGCTGGATGACAAAGCCAATCACGCCTGGGGCCATAACAAAACCCTGAATGCCCACTATGACTGGCAGTTTAATGATGAGTGGCGCACCCGGTTAACCCTGGGCTGGAACCAGCGGCGCTATGACAACAATGAAGTGCGCGTGACGGCGGTGAACGCCAGCAGCGGCGTGGTCACACGTCGCGCCGATGCCAATCGCGGGTTTAACCACAAAACCAAATATCTGAGCTGGGATCTGCTGGGTAATCCCGAAATTCTGGGTATGCAGCACGCGCTGGTGGTGGGCACCGACTATGAGATGAACCAGACTTATCGCGCCCATCAGTATCAGGGCAAGGTCAACCGCCAGTTCAACTATTACACGCCTGAATATGACCTGCTGTCACCGGTCACGGACGCCAGCACGGAAAATAGCGCAGCAGCCAATAACCTGAACCGCATTCATAGCCGATCGCTCTACGCCAAAGACAGTATTTCTGTGTCACCCGACTGGATTGTGGTGCTGGGCGGTCGTTATCAGCATTATGAACAGCGCGCCTCGCGCGGCTTTAATCCGCAGGTGGAAACCCTGAATGATGAGGGTAATAAGTTTCTGCCGCAGGCGGGGGTGATCTACAAATTCACACCTGATCTCTCTTTCTACACCAGCGTCAGTAAGTCGTTCACCCCGTCAACCGACGTGGATGATGATGGCAATGTCGGCAAACCGGAACAGGGCACCAGCTGGGAAGTTGGCAGTAAATGGCAACTCTCGCCGAAACTGTTCGCCACCGTCGCGCTCTATCGGATAGACGAAAAAGCGATGTCGCTGAATATTAATGGCAGCACGCGGGCCATTGATAAAGCCCGATCGACCGGCGCTGAGTTTGAGCTGAACGGCGAAATTTCACCCGGCTGGGATTTGAGTGCGAACTACAGCTATGATCAGGCAGAGATCGTAAATGACCGGGTTAATCCGGATAACAATGGTAATCGTCTGCAGAATGCGCCGCGTCATGCCGGTGCGCTCTATCTCAGCCATGAGATGCAGATCAGCAGCCTGCCCGGCTCGTTCCGGCTCGGCGGAGGCGCACGCTATGTCGGCAGCCGTGCGGGCGATCCCGATAACAGTTTCACCCTGCCCGACTATGTGGTGGCAGACAGTTTTGTGGCATGGAACAACCGCCTGTTCGGTGAAAAAACGCAGCTGCGTCTGAACATCAATAACCTGTTTAACCAGCACTATTACAGTTCAAGCGGCGGCAACCTGCGCGTCCGTGAAGGTGAAACCCGCAACCTGATGGTACAGGCCCGTGTTGAATTTTAAATCGCTGCGCTGTGCGTTATTAATGCTGAGCGTGATACTGGTCAGCGCTGGCGCACACGCCCGCACGCTGACCGACATCACCGGCCGTAAGGTAGAGATACCCGACCATCCGCAGCGTATTGTGCTGGGTGAAAGCCGGATGCTCTACAGCGTCGCGCTGCTGACACCCGGCAATCCGCTGCAGCATATCGCTGGCTGGCCACAGGATCTGAAAAAGTATGATCCCCAGACCTGGCAGATTTTTGCCAGTAAGTTTCCGCAGATGGAGGACATTCCGGTACTGGGTCTGGATGGCGTCAATGACATGAATCCCGAACAGGTGATCGCACTGAAACCGGACCTGGTGATCCTGCCGCAGCTGGCGCGCGGCAGTGAAAGCGGAGCAGTGCTGGAGAAGATGCTCAGCGCGGCGCATATCCCGGTGGTGAAGATCGATCTGCGGGTTGAGCTGCTGAAAAATACCGAGCGCAGCATGACCCTGCTGGGCGAGGTGCTGAATCAGCCCCAGCGGGCTGCTGACTTCAATCGCTTTTACCGCAGCCACATGCAGCGCATTGAGAGCCGACTGGCGGGCTATCACGGTGCTAAACCTAAAGTTCTTTTGCAGCTGCATCTCGGGCGGCGCAGTGAATGCTGCGTGACGTCGGTGAATGGCAACCTGGGTGAGCTGCTGCGCTTTGCCGGGGGCGACAACATTGCCAGTCAGCAGATCAAAGGCGTGTTCGGACGGCTGAGTGAGGAGAGTGTGATTGCGGCACAGCCCGACTTTTACTTCGCCACCGGCACCGGCAGCGCCGATGAAGCGGGAGCCTTAAAACTCGGCCCCGCCGTCACAACAGCGCAGACCCGGCAGAGCCTGCTGGCGCTGACCGGTCAGCAGAATGCGCTGAAGCAGCTGACGGCATTGCGGGACGGTCATGCCGGGGCAATCTGGCACAACTTTTACCTCAGTCCGTGGCACGTGGTAGCGACAGAATTCTTCGCCACCACGCTCTATCCGCAACTGTTCCGCGATGTCGATCCTGAACAGACATTGCGGCAGCTGTTCCATGATTTCCTGCCGATCCCCTATTCGGGCAGCTACCTCTACCGGCTCGCACCGGAGGCGACGCCGGACTCAGGCGGCTGACAGCCCGCGATTTTTCACCCGGACGATATCGGCCATCACCGACAGCGCAATCTCCGCCGGGGTTTTGCTGCCGATAGGCAGGCCGATGGGCGCATGGATGCGGTCCAGTTCGGCACGATCCATGCCGGCGATCTGTTGTAGTCGCGCCCGTCGTTTCTCGCTATTTTTCGCCGAGCCCATGATGCCGATATAGAACGCGGGTGTCGCGATCGCCTCCATCATCGTCAGGTCATCAATGCGGGGATCGTGGGTCAGTGCCACAATCGCCACCGCTGCATGCGCGCCGTTCAGCTCCAGCCAGCGCGCCGGATGCTGTGACACCAGCGTCACGTTGTCCGCAGCGCTGAAGTGGCTCTCCAGCTCCGTCAGCATCTCCGGTCGGTGCTCACAGACCCGCACGTGAAATCCCAGCATCTGCCCGAGCCGGATGCACTCATATGCCACAGTCGAGTAGCCCGCGATCAGCAGTTCCGGTATCGCACCAACCGGCAGTAACATCTGCTGTTCACTGGCATCCAGCGCAGGCAACACCCTGTCCGGGGCGAGCACTTCCCACTGCGCACGTTCGCCGGGTCGTATCATTTTCACCATCGGCTGCTGTCCGCTCAGCGCGCGCTGCATGGCCGTCAGCAGCGCCAGCGTGGCATCATCGGGCGGCAGAAACTCAATGACGATCTCCAGGCTGCCGCCGCACGGCAGGCTGACGTCAGGACGCATTCCGCCTTCACCGTACCGCACCCGCTGACTGCTGGCGCGATAGGCTCCTGCCGCCAGTTGCGCCAGAAAGTCCTCTTCAATGCAGCCGCCCGACAGCGATCCGCAGTAAGCACCCGTTTCGTTGACCGTCATCAGGGTGCCAGGCGCGCGCGGCGAAGATCCATAGGTGCGCAGCACCGTGCAGAGCCAGACCTGCTGACCCGCCTGGCAGCTGCTCAGTGCCGCATTAATCACACGTTGATCCAGCGTAATCATGAAAATTCCTTTATTAACTGCAGATCAGCAGGGAGATCGATATCACACAAACAGCCGCGATCCTGAAGCGGCAGCCGGACGGCGAGTGACTTCACCGCCGCCTGCGGCCCGGCATCGCCCTGTAGCGTGCTCAGCATCGGATAGCAGGGGTGCTGAAAGCCAACCGGATGGCCCGGCCTGCCGTCAATCCACGGCCTGACGATCGGCGTGTCCGCCAGCGCAGCGCTGACGGCTCGGTAACTTTCAGGCGTGACAAACGGCATATCGCCCAGCGCAATCAGCCAGCCGTCATAGTCACGGCTGGCTTTGACTCCTGCGGCGATCGATTCGCCCAGCCCGCCGCTGTCACACAGCACCAGGGTAGCCTGCGAGCAGAGCGCCTTAAGCGCAGAGGCGTCCGGGCGCGTGACCACAAACAGGTCAAGACCACTGGCAGCGGCCTGCTCCAGCGTGCGTTGCAGCACCGGTTTGCCATCCAGATCGGCCAGCAGCTTATGCTCACCCGCCTGCTGGCGAAAACGGCGACTCAGCCCGGCAGCCAGCACAATCAACGCTATCTTCACTCTTTCTCTCCGCTAAGCGTGAAAAACGGGCGCAGGTTTCAGCCCGCGCCCGCATATCCTCACATCGACCTGCTGGCAGCAGGTCAGGAACAGGCTCAGATAATCTTATCGAGAGTAATAGGTAAGTCGCGCACCCGCTTACCGGTGGCATGGAACACCGCATTACTGATCGCTGCCGCCACGCCCACGATACCCAGCTCACCCACGGCTTTACCGCCCATGGTGGTCGCCTCAAAATCGGGCTCGCCAACGTTGATGGTGGTAATGCTCGGGATGTCACCGTTAACCGGCACCAGATAGTCCGCCAGGTTGTTGTTGATCACCCGACCATTGCGTGGATCGACGATGCCCTCTTCCATCAGCGCCTGACCGACGCCCATGATCATGCCGCCAATCCACTGGCTGCGCGCCAGTTTAGGGTTGTAGAGACGACCGCTGTCGAGCGCCGCCACCATCCGTTTGACCCGGATAGTGCCGAAATCTTCATCGACCCGCACTTCCACAAACTGCGCGCTCCAGCTGTGGGCCGAGAATTTTTCAGGGCGGCTCATGTCATTAAGGTTGCGCACCATCTTGTCGCGCTCGCTCTGTGACAGATCGTCCGGGAAAGTGCCGCCTTTCACCGTCAGACTCTCCGCCGGTGCCAGGCTTGCCAGCCGGGCAAATGAGACCGCCAGACCGCTGCGCAGATTATGCTGAACCCCGTCGCCTTTCAGCGTGAGCTGAGATGCCGGAGTGCCATTCAGTGGCGACTGTGGCAGCTCGCTGGCGAGTTTCAGCAGCTGGTCGCGCATTCGTCTGGCGGTATCGTTCACCGCCGCGGTCACGTTGCCCGCAAGCTGCGATCCACCTGCGACACCGGCACGCGGCAGCTCAGTATCACCCAGCTGAACCTCAATGGTGGTGGAGGCGACGCCAAGAATGTCGGCAGCGGTCTGCGCCAGGATGGTATAGGTCCCGGTGCCGATATCCGCACCGGCGCACTGCACCACAAATTTACCCTGTGGGGTCAGGATGATTTTTGCCTCAGCAGGCAGTTTGTTGACCGGATAGGTGCCAGAGGCCATGCCCCAGCCAATCAATTCACGCCCTTCGCGCATCGACCGCGGCGTCATAATGCGCTTATCCCAGCCAAAGGCTTCAGCCCCTTTCTGATAGGCTTCTTTCAGGCGACGCGAACTCCACGGCAGATCGAGCTGATAATCTTTGTCTGCCCAGTTGCGCAGACGCAACTCCAGCGGATCGATATTCAGGGCATAGGCCATCTCGTCCATCGCCACTTCCAGGCCAAAGGCGCTGGGGTTTTCACCTGGCGCCCGCATCCAGCCTGGCGTCACGGTATTGATCGGCCTGACCTGATGCTGGGCGGAGACGTTGCCCACCGCATACATGCGGGCGGTGACTTTGCTGCAGTTCTCAGCAAATACATCGATTAATGAGGTTTCACTGAAGCTGCGCTGGATAATCGCCTGGATTTTGCCGTCACGCGAGGCACCCAGTTCCAGCTGCTGCGAGGTGGCGGGACGTCCGCCCAGACCAGTAAAGGTCTGCGGTCGGGTCAGCGACACTTTGATAGGACGCTTCAGCGCTCGTGATGCCACACTGGCCAGTGCGACGTGGGTGTAAGGCACCGGCTTGGACCCAAATCCCCCGCCGACATAGGGCGAAATAATCCGCACATCTTCAACGTCAATGCCCATCCACTCGGCGATTTCCACCTGCGCGCCTGCCACCCACTGACTCGGCTCCCAGACGGTCATGCGTCCATCCTGCCACTCAGCGACACAGGCGTGCGGTTCCATCGGCATGTTGTATTCGCGCGGCGTGGTATAGCGCTGGCTCAGACGCACCTCGGCCTGCTGCATCGCCGCCTGTGCATCGCCCATATCGATATCCTGTTTCGATACCGGTTTCGGTTCGACACCCTCATCGGTGGCAAAAATCAGTGCAGGCGAGGTTTCATAGTCGATCTCCACCAGCGAGGCGGCATAAGTTGCCTGCTCAAACGTCTCTGCCACCACCAGACCGATGTTCTGGCCGTTGTGAATAATCACATCGTCCTGAATCGGGGTATAGGTTGACTGCGCCGCGCCGCCGTCTGCAATCGCGGTAGGTTTGTTGATCTTCAGGCTATTCAGATGGGTATAAACCGCCACCACTCCCGAGGCCTGCTGCGCCTTTTCCGTCGACATCCGGCTGATACGGCCGCTGGCAACAGTAGACTGGATCACCACGCCATAGAGCGGATTTCCCGGCTGATGTTCTACCGCATACCGCGCCTCACCGGTGACTTTTACTTTGCCGTCACCCCGCGAGCGCCCGGCGCCCAGTCCCTCAATCGGATCGGTGGTTTCTGGTTCCGCCGTGGCAGTATCACTGGCACTGGCGCTTTGCATACTCAGCCCCAGGCTGCCCGCCGCTGAGATCGCCGCCGTCGCCTTCAGTAACTCCCGACGTGATTTGTCATTTACGTCACTCATGCGGTTTCTCCTGCTGCCATCAGCGCACGTGCAATCACACGCGGCGCCAGTTTTACTTTATAGGCGTTGTGGGTCAGCGCCTGCGTCTCCTGTGTAATCCGTTCTGCCGCCTGGAAGACCGTCTCTTCATTAAACGGCTGGCCCTCCAGCGCCTGCTCCACCGACCTCACCCGCCAGGGTTTGGTGGCGACGCCGCCCAGCGCAATATGGACCTGACGCATCACGCCGTTCTCCAGCGTGAAGCCTGCGGCCGCGCTGGCTGCAGCAAACTCATAAGAGCTGCGGTCACGGACTTTAAGGTAGTGTGAGTGTCGCAGTGACTCGGTTTGCGGCACTTCGATAGCCACAATAATTTCGTCATCGCGCAGATCGTGCTCACGATCAGGTGTGTCACCCGGCAGCAGGAAGAAATCATCAATCGCGATGCGGCGGGTTTCGCCCTGCTGATTCTGCAGGACCACGATGGCGTCAAACGCCACCAGCGCCACCGCCAGATCGCCGGGATAGACCGCGATGCAGCTGTCGCTGGCGCCCAGGATGGCATGATTGCTGTTAACGCCATCCAGTGCGGCGCAGCCGGAACCCGGATTGCGTTTGTTGCAGGCGGAAAAGGTCGCCGGATCGCGGTAATAGGCGCAACGGGTACGCTGGCGTATATTACCGCCCAGCGTGGCCATGTTACGAATCTGCGGTGACGCGGCCTGCCACAGGCTTCCGTAGATGGCTGGCGCGTTCTGCTGGCAGGCGGGATGATCCGCCAGGCTGCTCATGGTGACCAGCGCGCCGGCCGTGATCTTATCGTCGTCAAACTGCAGGTTTTTAAGCCCGGTCAATCCAGTGATGCCGATGAGCTGCGGCGGCGTGAAGACCCCACACTTCATCAGATCGAGCTGTGTGGTGCCGCCTGCCAGAAACTGGCTGCCAGACTGCTGTTTCAGGGCTGCGGCCTCCTCAGGCGACTGCGCGACTTTCCAGCTGAATTCATTCATGCGGACTCCTTCGCCATCTCTGCTGCGGCCTGTTTAATCGCATCCACAATGTGCGGATATGCTCCACAACGGCAAAGGTTGCCGCTCATATACTCACGGATCTCATCTTCTGAACCCGCATGGCCCTCTTTGATGCAGGCGACGGCGGACATAATCTGACCCGGTGTACAGTAGCCGCACTGGAAGGCGTCATTCTCCATAAAGCAGCGCTGCACCGGGTGCAGCTCACCTTCGGTGGAAGCCAGCCCTTCAATGCTGGTCACTTCGGCGCCATCCGCCTGAGCCGCCAGCGTCAGGCAACTCAGCACCCGCTGGCCATTAATCAGTACCGTGCAGGCACCGCACTGCCCCTGATCGCACCCTTTTTTGGTGCCGGTCAGGTTAAGATGCTCACGCAGCGCATCAAGCAGGGTGACACGGGGATCGACCTGCATCTGCTGCGACTGACCATTAACCTGCATTGTTAGCGATATTTTTTCCGACATTGTCTGCTTCCCATTGTTGGGGGCCAAAAGATGTAATTTTTTATAGGTTTATTTCTGACGGGGTTCGAATCGGGGGAAAATCGTGATAACCCTAATCTTTACGCGCGTATCTCTGCTTTAAGGTTTAGCAGCTTTTTGGCAATTTTGCGGGGAAGCCGGGAAAAGTAAGTGTTATCTGAATGGCGGAGCGAGGTTGAATCGGGATAAATATGTGTTCATACAACGCTCATCTAAATGATTTTATTAATTTTATTGAAAAAAGCTTTTATAGCCGTCGTTCATAGGGTTTATCTGTCCGCCTCATTAATCCTGCCGCGAAATGTGTAACCCTGAAAGGCAATTTCGGGTCTGATAGCAGGTCGGGTAGCGAAGCCGTAGTTAACGTCGATAAATCGGCCTGTCCCGACCGGGATAACCGATCAAACAGGTCAGAGGACCTATGCTGAAAGAAAATTTTAACGATCTGATCTATCTGGTGGTGGTAGCAGAAGAGCGCAGCTTCACCCGGGCAGCGGCGAAGCTGGGTGTGTCGCAGTCGGCACTGAGCCACGCGATTCGCGCTCTGGAAGAGCGTCTTAGCGTCCGGTTGCTGACGCGCACTACTCGCAGCGTTGCCCCGACAGAAGCCGGTGAACGGCTGATCACTACACTCGCCCCGCTGTTCAGCGAGATTGAGTCTGAACTGGTCAATGTCACTGACAGTCAGGGTAAAATCTCCGGCAACATTCGTATCACCGCAGGCGAACATGCGCTCACCTCTACACTCTGGCCGCTGCTCAGACCCTTTCTTCAGCAATACCCCGATGTCCATGTTGAAGTGTCGGTGGATAACAGTCTGACCGATATTGTCAGCGGCCGTTTCGATGCAGGCGTGCGACTGGGTGAGCAGGTCGAAAAGGATATGGTGGCGGTACGCATCGGGCCGGACTGGAATATGTGCGTGGTGGCAGCCAGCAGCTATTTTGATCAGCACGGCAGACCTGAGACTCCCTATGATTTACAGCATTATAACTGCATCAACCTGCGGCTGCCGACGCTGGGTGGCCTCTATAACTGGGAGTTTATGCGTGATGGCAAGGAGATCAGGGTCAAAACGCAGGGTCAGTTAATTTTTAATCATCTCGCGTCGCGCATTGATGCCGCACTGAGCGGGATGGGGATCTGCTATGTGCCGCAGGATAGCGTTGCGGAACACCTTAAAAGTGGCCGTCTGGTTCAGGTTTTGGCTGACTGGTGTGAGCCTTTTCCGGGTTATTATCTTTACTATCCCAGCCGCAGACAGCACACCAGCGCCTTTACACGTTTGATTGATGCGGTGCGCTATCGCGGTTGAGAGACAGCCGCGATAGCCAGTCAGCTGGCATTAAGCCGCTGGCGCTCCAGCTGTCGCGTTTTGCGGCCTGAAATCACCATCGCCACAATAAATACCAGTGCAAACAGCACCACGATCGTGGGTGCTGGCGCGCTGTCGATAAAGAACGAGAGATAGACCCCACTCAGCGACACCAGCACCGACACCAGCAGCGCATGTGAAAAGCGTCGGGTCAGCAGAACTGCGATAGCACATGCCAAAGATGACTTTTGGTTACGTAAAAGCAGATGTACTGGCAGACAAGGATGCCCAGTTCAAACTGATTAACTTCTGCAGCATTGTCTGCCAGTCGCAGTGGCAGAGCTGATACCAGACGGTGTAAAAAGGAAGAATACATGAAAGCGCCACATTTAGCAGAAGCCCTGCCATTTTCTGTGGCGCTTTTCAGGGTGAGCTTAAATAATTTTTGTTTTATACGCCTTTGCTGAACAGTTTGGTCAACGGTGAGATCCCCTTCGGCTGATTGCTCATAGTTTCTTTAACGTGACGAACTTACAGGTATACTCGCGGATGTGAAGAAAGTAATGAACGTGCATCATCCTTTTCGGCTTACTATAAATTTAGATTTTGAGATTATTTTCACCAGATGACGATCTCTATCCTTTACAGTGTGTAGGACAGGGACTTCAGGATAAAAAATGGCAATAGTTTGCCGCCGGGATTACACCTCAAGTTAAAAGCTCCTCGATTAACGGCCAAAACCATATTTGAGACAACTCCCGTCTTTTTTGCTAAAATCCATCACCAGTCGTGGGATTCAGATAAGTTAACTATAGGTGCATTCAGCCTGAACTCTATATTTGTTCATTAAAATCAAGAAATTAAGGAGGATTTCATGAGTGATAATGAAGGGAGTCAAAGGCTCCTGACACTTGGCGAAATAACGTTAGCAAAATCGATATTCGGAAATTCAATCGTCTATCCTCGCGTGTGGATTCATCATGCAAGTTACTTTCCCTTCAAACTTCAGGGTAGAAATACCGCAATGAGCCCCAATGGAGAATTATATTTCCGGGACTGGTATTGCGAGAACTTTTCAATTCAATCTTTTTCAGTTTCAACATCTTTTCATCCATGAAATGTCGCATGTCTGGCAGTATCAAAGGGGCATATGGGTACGTATGAGAGGCCTTGTTAGTGGCTTTGTTAGCTACGAATACTCTTTTGAAGAAAATAAAAAGCTGTTTGATTATAGATTAGAACAACAAGCACAAATTATTGCTGATTACTTTTTGCTTTCTAAATTTGGGCTTAATATGTGGCTGGCAAGACGTGGTAAAGATGGCGAAGTTTCTTATGTTGGATCAGTAGACAATAAGATTCATTCAAAATATCAAAAAGTTCTTGAGGGGTTCCCGTTCTAATGAATATTTTAACTAAGACCTTAATCCCTGTAATTTTTCTCTTGAGTGGTTGCACGCTGGGCGAAAACCTGGATAATCGATATACTAAAGAAACACCTGTTCCGGCCCATGTCCAGAATAGTGATGTATGTGTTTCTATACCAATACAAAGTGATGAAAAGGTTGTATCCGCGTTAACTTATAATATGAAAAACCCCTCAGAACAGGTTATTTTCCCTGCTGACAAACAACCCAAAGCTGGCCTTTTTTGCATTCAGCCAGAAGAAATAAAACTTGAAAATGGACAAACATACCTCATTTATATTGAAGTAAATAAAAAAGCAGGCGGTGAGAATAAAAAGGCGACAAGAAAGGCCTATGTCTCTACCTTCCAGGCTGTACAACAAGGCAACAACCTGACAATCACTCCAGCAATGAAAAAATAAATTAAAAGCCCGCATACTTTGTATGCGGGTTAATTTACCAGATTGCAGCCAATCAATTTCCACCCCAAATCAGTCAACGCAACCAAAATTATTATTATATTTTTCCAAATGGTGATAAAAATATCTTTCATATTCTTCAGCTGATTCAATTAAAATCGTCACTTCTGTGAGCTTTTCATCAATTTGCTCGGAGCTATCCACAATAGTTATAAACTTCGTATGAATATGCAGACTCCCATCTCGCTTAAAAAGTGCAAGTTCAGTCATTGAATCATTTCTTTGATAAAAAGTGGTAGGCTTAAATTCTCCATAAACAAACCCCATCGGAGGATCACCGAACTCCAGTTCAGTGAGACCAATCACATTACTTCCTTTTCTGATCTCAAATGTCATTACCATTTCCTTTGAGTCATGTTCATAGGTTTAGAATACTCTGAACATCCGTTTGCTCATAAAGTCCCAACTTACCGCATTCATGCTGGTCATCACTCTACTCATGCCTGCCGCTCTCGCGAAGTCTCAGACGCTCCAGCTGTCGCGTTTTGCGGCCTGAAATCACCATCGCCACGATAAACACCAGTGCAAACAGCACCACGATCGTGGGTGCTGGCGCGCTGTCGATAAAGAACGAGAGATAGACCCCACTCAGCGACACCAGCACCGACACCACGACCGCCACCAGAAGCGCATGTGAAAAGCGGCGGGTAAGCAGAATTGCGATAGCACCGGGTGCAATCAGCAGGGAAATCGACAGTATAATCCCTACTGCTTTCAGCGTAGCCACAATGGTCAGCGAGACCATGCAGAGCAGCCCATAATGCAGCCAGCGTGCGGGTAAGCCAGAGACCTGTGCCTGCTGCGGATCAAAACTGAACAGCATAAAATCACGCCATTTCACCGCAATGACCCCGACGATCACCGCTGCGATAAGCGAGGTCTGAATTATGTCAGCGCCCGTAATACCCAGCATGTCACCAAACAGAATGTGATCAAGATGCACCTCCGGTTTCACGGCGATATAGAGGATCAATCCCACCGCGAACATGCCGGAGAAGACGATTCCCAGCACCGTATCCTGCTTGATGCGACTGTTGTCCTGCAGAAATCCACTGGCAACTGCACAGAACAGACCTGCGACAAACGCACCCACCGCCAGCGGCAGCCCGGCCATCCAGGCGAGGACGATGCCGGGGAATACCGCATGGCTCATGGCATCGCCCATCAGCGCCCAGCCTTTCAGCACCAGAAAGACCGACAGCAGCGCACAGGGGATCGCCACCACCAGCGCAATCAGCAACGCACTGTTCATAAAAGCGAACTGGAAAGGTTCAAAGATCCACATCAGCCAGGCTCCTTTTCGGGACGATGGCGGCCACGACGCCGGTTAGCCAGCAAGCCATGTTTGGGCGCAAAGACAAACGCCAGCAGGAACAACAACGTCTGCGCCACCACGATGATGCCGCCCGTTGCGCCATCCAGGTAGTAACTCGCCCACGCACCGAGAAAACTGGTGATACTGCCAATCGCTACGGCAATCATCAGCAGACGCGGGAAGCGGTCGGTGAGCATCCAGGCCGTCGCGCCTGGCGTCACCACCAGACAGATCACCAGAAATGCACCGACGGTTTGCAGCGCAGCCACGGTTGAGACTGCCAGCAGGGTAAAGAAGAGGACTTTCAGTCGTTCAGGACGCAGTCCGATAGCGCGCGCGTGATTCTCATCAAAGAAGGTGACCATCAGATCCTTCCACTTAAACAGCAGAATGATGATCGACAGCCCGCCAATCAGCGCCAGCTGAAGTATATCTGCGGGCGCAATCGCCAGAATATTGCCGAGCACAATGGTCTGAATGTTTACCGCGGTCGGATTGAGCGACACCATAAACAGACCCAGACCAAAGAAGGAGGAGAAGATCAGGCCGATGATTGCATCTTCTTTTAAGCGGGTTCGCTGATTGAGTAACAGCATACTGCCCGCCGCCAGCCCACCTGAGAGAAACGCGCCCAGCGCAAAGGGCAGTCCCAGCATGTAAGCACCCGCTACGCCCGGCACGATGGAGTGCGACAGCGCATCGCCAATCAGCGACCAGCCTTTGAGCATCAGATAGCAGGAGAGAAACGCACACAGGCCGCCGACCATGGCGGAGACCCACATCGCGTTGAGCATGTAGTGATAACCAAAAGGCTCCAGTAACAGTTCCATGGTCAGTTCCCGTCTTCAGGTGCCGTACATGGCGCAATAAAAGGCCGCTCATCGTCGGTGATAATCTGATCGTCCAGCCCTTTCACCATCACATGACGCAGCACCCCACTGAATGCGCGCTCAAGGTTGGCGGCGGTAAAGGTGGTGCGGGTCGGGCCGCTGGCCAGAATGGTGCCTTTAACCATAACCGTGTAATCGCAGAACTCCGTGACCGATCCCAGATTATGCGTTGAGACCAGCATGGTCTTGCCTTCATCGCGCAGCTCACCCAGCAGGCTGATGATTCTGGCCTCAGTCTGAACGTCCACGCCGGTAAACGGCTCATCCAGCAGGATAACGCTGCCCTGCTGGGCAATGGCGCGCGCCAGAAATACCCTTTTTTTCTGTCCGCCGGAAAGTTCACCGATTTGCCGATGGCGGTAATCCAGCATATCGACCCGCGCCAGCGCATCACTGACAATCTGCTGGTCGTGTGGTTTGGGTCGACGCAGCAGGCCCATATGACCGTAGCGACCCATCATTACCACATCCTCCACCAGCACCGGAAAAGACCAGTCTACCTCTTCCGACTGCGGCACATACGCCACCAGACTCTGACGCAGTGCTTCACGGGTTGGCATGCCGAGCACCGAGATGCTGCCGCTGGCGAGCCGGACAAAGCCCATCAGCGCTTTGAACAGGGTTGACTTGCCGGAGCCATTCACACCCACCAGCGCCGCAATCGATCCACCCGGCACGCTGAAGCTGGCATCATGCAACGCGGTGTGACCGTTGCGATAGGTCACGGTGACATCCGAAACAACGATGGTGTCTGTCATTGCGCTTTCTCTCCCGCTTTAATGCCCTGCGCCAGCGTCTCCGTGGTGACTCTGAGCAAATCCAGATAGGTCGGCACCGGTCCCTGAGCGTTGCTTAATGAGTCGACGTAAAGCACCCCACCGTAATGCGCACCCGTTTCCCGCGCGACCTGACGGGCTGGCTTATCCGACACGGTGCTTTCACTGAACACCGCCGGAATCGCATTTTTCTTCACTTGGTCGATCACTTTTCTCACCTGTTGCGGCGTGCCTTGTTGATCAGCATTTACAGGCCACAGGTAGAGTTCTTTCATGCCCAGGTCGCGAGCCAGATAGGAGAATGCGCCTTCGCTGGTCACCATCCAGCGTTTATCCTCCGGGATGTCGGCAATCTGCTGGCGAAGCGGATCCAGCGCTGCGGTGATTTTTTGTTTATAGGCAGCTGCGTTCTGACGATAGGTTTCCGCATGCGCCGGGTCATATTTCACCAGCGCATCACGGATATTATCGACATAGATCAGCGCATTGTCCGGAGACATCCAGGCGTGCGGATTCGGTTTACCGTTATAAGGCCCCTCGCCAATACCGATCGGTTTTACCCCGGCAGAGACAATCACTTCCGGCACCCCATCCAGATGCTGATAAAAACGCTCAAACCAGCGTTCGAGATTAAGCCCGTTCGCCATGATTAACTGCGCACCCTGCGCACGTTTGATATCGCCGGGCGTCGGCTGATATTCGTGTATTTCAGCACCCGGTTTGGTAATGGAAGTGACTTCGGCCGCATCGCCCGCCACGTTTTTTACCATGTCAGCGATGACCGTAAACGTCGTCACTACCTTAAATTTTTCTGCTGCATAGCTGCTGGTCGCCATCAGGGTTGTCAGTAGCGCACTCAGTAGCATCATGGTTATTTTTCTTTTCGGGACCATAGGGCGATCTCCAGAGGTGATTAAAAACAGAACATAATTAGCATAGGCTATTTTTTATAGCACAGGCTATACCTTTGTAACAGCGAAGGGTTGTGAAGTTTCTTCAGCGTCCGGGCCCGAATGTGAAGTTTTGTAAGCTAGGTGTTTTACTTATTGATATGTAAAAAGTTAATTTCATTGATGGAAAGTTTATGGAAAGCGTGATGTATAGCTATAACCGGGTTTTACGCCTTTCTCATCTGTGGTTGAGTAAACCGCAAAAGCGATAACAGGATTACAAAAAGGCCATCCTGGCTGTGCAATTGACCGAAAAGCGCTCTGACACCTGGCGGCACTCACATGACACGCATAGCAGACCGACAATTAAAATAATCTTATTGATAGGCTGAATTGATTAAGCTTCGTAAATTTTTTTGCTACAGTTAATGTTACTTACCGCAATCACCCAGGAGGATAATTTGTATTTTTCCAGCGACGAAAAAGCGAATGTCATCATTGGCGAAGCCGCAATGAACCTGTTTAATGCCGGTCAGGAAGTGAATGTTGAACTGCTGATTAATGAACTAAGGGTCATGGCTGACTCTGAAGTTAATGAGAGTCGCCTTGAGCAGATGCAGCATGCGCTTCAATGGCTGATGGGGTTCAAAACCATCGGTTCCCGCAGCACCGCCCCGGCGAACTGGCTTGCCAAAACCATTGGCAAAGAGCCCGCTGCTCCCGTCTCTGCTGATGACATTTTCTTTAAACACTAACCCAGGTGTGCCGTTCCTCTCCGGCCTTAATATTCAGGTCGGAGCGTCGGTGGGGTGTTAATGATACAAGAATCTGGTACAATTTTTACCTCGCTACAAACTCCTCGTAACACCCTGTTTTAAAAGCCTTAGCACTTTTTGCACAAAAAAATCAATCCCAAAAATCCAAAATTCTGTACAAGTTTTGCAAAGATGTATAACTTGCGCATCCAGAGTGCATACATTTAAATCACCTGAGGACAACAACATGCGTCAGAACGGACAAGCCCCGGAAACGATCAGCGATATTGCCCGTTACTTCAATCAGGCCAGCTCACCGTCGCAACAGGAGACGCTGGGTTCGGTTGTGGTGGAAATTCTGCGCGCAGGTCACAGCCTTAGTCGGAAAACGATTTGCAGTAAACTGCTGAGTCGCCTTGAACTGGCTGCCACGCCAGAAGAAGAGAGTCATCTGCATGAACTCATTGCGATGCTTTTTCGTCGCGAAGATTAATGCCCTCTCACGGTCGTGCATGTTAATCAGGACGCCTGTTTCAGCCATCACCCAGGAAGATCTATCCTAGCAATAAAGCCCAGTTCTGCTTCCCGTATCGGGTGCACTAAGTCGCACCCGCTGACGCATACGGACCCGCAGCATGGCCATTGATTCGCAATCAGAGAAGCCAGTATGTACAGAAGTGAAGATGAGAAACTGACAGATGTTATGATCGGCGAAGCCGTTCTGACATTACTCAAGTCAGACAAACCGGTATCCAGCAACGCCTTAATCGCACAGCTCGAACTGATGGCTGCTGATGCTGACGACGCCGTGAAAGTGTCAGTGATTCGCAAAGCCATCACTGAAGTCCGTAATGGTATGGTTGCCGCGCGCAAACGCGTGCAGGGCGACGGTGCCGAACGTGATAACACGGCTCATCGTATGAACAGTGATGGCCCGCCTGAAGGTTCGAAAAAGCACTGATTGAGCGTACTGCGTACCTGATACATGCGGCTAATTTTAAGCGAAGCGGCAGACCTGAACAGAATTTTTAAGGCGGGCTGGGCAAAACGAAAACTGCGCCTACACTCGTTTTTGACTTCAACCATTGCATCTGACCCATTTTCCTCAGAGAAAGAATAATCATGCAGCATTCATCATCAGATTCTTCAATCATTGACTACTTCCGTAGCGCAGGCGATCAGCTTGCTCCGGAAACTGAACTGCTGGGCGCAGTGATTCGTGACATTGTTGCTGATCAGGGACGTGTAACCAATAAAGCGATCATCCTCTATTTGATCGCTGAACTGGAATGCACTTCAGATGTTGTCAGGCTGGATGTGTTACGCAAAACGCTGGAAATCGTGGTTGGCCGCACGCCAGACGATACCGGCATCTGATACGCCATTCTGCGTTACCTCTGGTAACGCAGGATACTCTTCCCCCTCGCCCGCTTTTGTTTCCTTCCCTCACTTTCGCTGTATACCCGATATGCCACACAGAAATTATCCGATATAAAAATTCTTTTGCAGGTTAATGATGTAGCAGGGATTTGATCCCGACGATAACGCTTTTTTGCAATCATGCCAGATGATGATCATTCAGGCTTAATAAGACCTGCCAATGAAAAGGCGAACTTCTTTATCAGAAATTCGCCACCCCTAATGAATAATCAACAGAAAGATCTGACTGACATTTTTAATGAGGTCATCAACCGTCTCGCTGAATAAAAAACAAACGACTCACAAAAAATCCGTTTTAATGGCTGCGAGCAATATGCAAAGCCTCTTATGATCGCCGATGTCAAAGGTAGCAGGGACGCTATCATGACACAGGCCGGGACAACGCCCGGCATCAGGCCTGGCAACCTTAATGCATCTTACGAGTGAAAAAGCTTATCGCTTCCTGACACAATGCTTTCAGCCTGCTGTCACGCGTCTCTTCGCTCAGGCGAAACAGCGCGTCCGTAATGTCGTGGAAATGAACCGGCTCTCCCGCCTTGATCAAATCACTGACTACCGCACCAACCAGCGCACGGATTTCATTATCGTTGTCGTACTTCACACGACCTCCCGATGGTGTATGCATATACAGTCTATCATTAGCGGGAGCCAAAAAACAAAAAAGCCGTAGGGTGGGAAATATAAGCGAAGCGGCAAAAAGGTTATTAACTATACAACTTCAGAATATTATCTTGCTTTATTTTCACCCCATGCAGCCCTGAAGCTATAAATAGCCAAAACGTGGTAGCAACCGCTGTAATCTATTTATGCCCATGTATATTGAGAGTTGGATAGTTATATATCGCGGAAACAGACTTTTGGCTGAATGTGTTATAAACACTTTTTCGACTCACTGTTTTTTGCGATAACCTGCGCGGCAGGCTTCCCTGCCTGATATGTTCTGACCAGCCTGTGTTAAATGATCATCTGACAATGGCCAGCAGTATGATAAAACTATCGTCATCCTCTGGTGTCACGAGCAGCACATGGCTAAATTTACCCTGAAACAGATTGCTGCCCAGTCGGGACTCAGTCTGGCGACCATCGACCGGGCCCTGCATCAGCGCGGCAACGTGCATGCCACAACCCAGCACCGAATCCAGCAGGCGATAGCGGACCTGGAACTGATGCAAAAAGCGGGACTCGCCAGGGGAAGAACGATCTATTTCGACGTCATCATGCATACACCTGACCGCTTTCAGCCACTGATACGTGAGGCGTTCAGCAGTCAGATTGCCAGTTTTACTGCCTTTAAACTTCAGCTGCGTTTCCACTTCGGCGCGAATTTGACTGCGGAGGCGATTAACGCGCTGCTGAATAAAAAAGCGTTGCATAGTCACGGCGTCATTCTTAAGGCAGCCTGTTCTGGTGAACTTCATCCCACCCTTGAATCACTGCTGAAACAACGCGTTCCGGTGGTCACCATGATGAGTGACCTGCCCGGCAGCGCGCGCCTGCGCTATATCGGCATGGATAATTTTGATGCCGGTAAAGTGGCGGCTTTTCTGATGTCAAAATGGCTGCGGGTGAGTCGTTCACATATTGTGGCTGTGACCGGCAGTCACGATTTCATTGGCGAACAGGAGAGAATTCAGGGGTTTCAGCGAGCAATGCAGGAGTTTGCGCCCCAGCATCAGGTGAGCGTGGTGGCAGGCGGTTATGGCATTGACGCCCGGATGCAGCAGTCGGTGACACAGTTCTTGCAGAGCCAACCGGATGCAGATGCGGTCTACACCGTCGGTGGCGGTAATCCCGGCATACTGCGCGCTTTTGCCGAACAAAAGCGGACGGTTAACGCTTTTATTGGTCACGATCTCGATCGTGAGAATCGTGCACTGCTGCAGGCCGGTAAAATTGATGCATTAATCGAGCATAATTTACAGCTTGATGCGCTGCACGCCTTCAGAACGCTGCTGGCGTTTCATGGATTTTTGCCCGCCTCAGAACCGCCCGCGCCCTACTCTAAAATCAACATCATCACCCGTTACAACATGACAGCCTGAAAAACTGTCAGGCAATTAATGAGCCCGGCTCATAACCGTTTGCCGACTGAGCGGGCTAATCACGCTCCGGCTTGCCGGTTACACTGTGCATGACACGTTAACAACAGGAGTGAGTAATGAAAATTATCGCCAACGGATCGCTGCCTTCGCGTAAAGGACCTGCTGAATATTTTACCGGCACGGTTCGGATTGATGCACCATTCCAGGCAACCGAACCCGCCCGCGTGGGTGGCGCAACGGTGACTTTTGAACCGGGTGCCCGCACCGCATGGCATACCCATCCACTCGGGCAAACCCTGATCGTCACGCATGGCCAGGGCTGGATTCAGTGTGAGGGTGAAGCCATTCAGGTGATGAACACCGGTGATATCGTCTGGATCCCGGAAAACGTGAAGCACTGGCACGGTGCAACGCCGGATAACGCCATGACGCATATTGCTATCGCTGAGTCACTGAACGGCTCGCCGGTTGACTGGCTGGAGCAGGTCAGCGATCAGCAATATCAGCGCTAAATCAGACGTGCACTCTGTCGCTAAAGTCTGACGTGATCGATCAGCGCCCTCAGCTTGGGGGCCAGGTTTTTACGGCTGGGAAAATAGAGATAGAAGCCGGCAAAGGCAGGCAACCATGCGTCGAGCAGGGTCACCAGTTCGCCACGTGCGATGTAAGGCTGGAAGGTTTCTTCCATGCCAAAGCTGATGCCGCCCCCGGCGCAGGCGGTGCGGATCATCACCCCCATATCGTTGGTGGTGAGTTGCGGATTGACGGCAACATCAAACTCGCGTCCCTGCTCTGCGAACTCCCAGCGATAAGGGGCCAGACCTGGCCCTTTTCGCCAGCCGATGCAGCGATGATTGACCAGATCCTGAGGATGTTGCGGCGTGCCTGCGCGAGCCAGATAGGCGGGTGACGCCACCGCCACCTGACGCTGCGCGGTGGATACCGGCACCGCAATCATATCCTGAGCAATCACCTCCCCCAGCCGCACGCCCGCGTCATAGCGCTGCCCGACAATATCAAACTCCTCATCGGTGACGGTGATATCCAGCTCAACCTGCGGGTAAGCGGTAATAAAGCTCGCCAGCAGTTCTCCCCCCAGCATCCGCTCTGCAATCGAGGAGATCGCCAGCCGCAGCTGGCCCCGAGGTTCCGCAGCCAGTTCGGCAATATCGGTCACGGCGCGATTGAGCTGGTTGATCGCCGGCGCCACTTCGGCATAGAGCCGCTGTCCGGCTTCTGTCAGCTGAACCGATCGTGTGGTGCGCTGCATCAGCGTGATGTTAAGCCGGTCTTCCAGACGCCGCAGACTCTGGCTGATCGCCGGACGCGTAACACCCAATTGTTCTGCGGCCAGCCGGAAATTTCGCGTCTGCGCCACAATCACAAAAACTTCGAGAGCATTTTTATCGGCATTCATTGGTCAGATTGAGTTACCAGTGCGTAAAGCGTTCGGTGGATTATCTTTATAATCCAGTCGCCGTATGATCGCCAGTGACAACCTGACTGGAGAAACAAAATGACTCAGAAAGTGATTTTAATTACCGGCGCCTCAAGCGGCATCGGTGCAGGCATTGCACGTGAACTGGCGAAAACAGATGTCATTCTGCTGCTGGGTGCGCGGCGGGAAAGCCGCCTGGCCGCGCTGGCTGAAGAGCTGCAGTTCAATGGTGCAGAGGTGGCGATCAAAGCGCTTGATGTAACGCGCCGCGAAGAGATGACGCAGTTCGTTGAGTATGCGCTGGCGAGATGGGGCCGGGTGGATGTGATGATCAATAACGCCGGTATTATGCCCTTGTCACCGATGGCGTCGCTGCGGGTGGAAGAGTGGGAACAGATGATCGACGTAAACATCAAAGGGGTGCTGTATGGCATTGCGTCAGTGTTGCCGACCATGCTGGCCCACCAGCGCGGCCACATCATCAACGTCGCGTCGATAGGGGCGCTGGCCGTGTCGCCCACCGCGGCCGTCTACTGCGCCACCAAGTTTGCGGTGCGGGCGATTTCAGACGGATTACGGCAGGAGAACAGTCAGCTGCGGGTGACCTGTGTTCATCCCGGTGTGGTGGAGAGCGAGCTGGCATCAACCATTACCGATCCGGCAGCCGCCGAGGCGATGCAGCACTATCGCGCTATCGCGTTGCAGCCGGACGCCATTGGGCGCGCCGTGCGCTATGCCATTGAACAGCCTGAAGAGGTGGATGTGAACGAAATCGTGGTGCGGCCAACCCGAACGCAGCAGTAAGCAACCCGCCCGATGCGCTGTGTGCATCGGGCGGGCGGTTTTACTGTCAGTAGAGGCTTCTGCGGGTACGCTGCACGGTGATGGCGATGGCCGTCAGTGCCACCAGCATCAGAAATATCCCCAGTCCAACCATGGCGTTAAAGCCATAGACTTTGAACAGCAGCAGACCGGCAATACAGCCGCTCAGGAATGAAAACACGGTAGTCAGATGGGTGTGCAGAACCTTCTGGAAAAAGCGACGATCGTCGGTTTCAAGATGCACGGCGTGGGACGTATGGGCAAAGATCCACGACCCCAGCGCAATACCCGCATCGGTCAGCGTGCCGGTAATGTGGGTCGATCTGACGCGGCCATTGGAGAGCTGTGTCGAGGTCGCATTATGAATCCCCATTAAAAAGCCCAGCATTAACAGCACTTCCCCGTTAAAGCTTGGCCGGTAGAACACGATCTCAAAGATTGATGCCGCCGTCAGTGCCGCCCCTTCCGCCAGAATGATCAGACAGAATATGGTGCGTAACTTATGTCTGATCCCCACTACCACCGCCAGCCGGGCAACGGTACAACCCAGCACAAAGGCAATAATCAGTGCCATCAAAAACAGCATAGTATGGAGGTCGCTGGTGGTCACTTCCTGGGAGATTTGCGACGTGTTACCGGTCATATGCGATGGAAAAAATCCAAACGCGCCCAGCGCCATGGCATTAAGGATGCCGGCGGTGGTGGCAAGCACCAGCGCCAGCAGTCGATCTTCGGTATGCGAACGAACTTTCTTCTTTTTTATCAGCACAGGCTTCCCCACCTCAGGTGAATGCAAAACGTTCATATAAGGCTTCTAGCATACAACCTGATGGAAATTATTCCTGTCAGAACCAGATAACTCTGATGAAATAAGCCATTAATTTTGCTGATTTTTATAAAGCTGATTCAGTTTACTTTTAAAAGTGTCAACGACGCGATGATTCACCAGCAGCTGATCACCAGAGAGGCTGATGGTGAACTCAGTCAACGATGAAGAGTTGCGCGCCTGTGGACGTAAAGGAGCGATGTGGTTCAGCATCGTCCGCCACCTGATAGCTGACGCCCGGTGTCAGCACGAAACGGCGACCATCTGCCAGTTCAGTGTGCAACTCACCCGCCATGCACAGCAAAATATGGCCCTTTGTGCACCAGTGATCGGCGACATAGCCTGGTGAATAGTCGACCATCCGCACCCGGATATCGTTAAACTTCACGGTTCGCCAGGTCGCCTGCCCCTGGTCGCCGGGATGAATCGTCTCTTCAATCTGATCCCACTGGGTCAGGCCAAACGGCAGATTTTCAATTTTCATGCGATTCCCTCAAGGCTAAGTGCAGGATAAACGTCAGGCCAGTGCCTGGGTAACGGCCTCTTCCGCGTGGATAAGCGTGGTATCAAACAGTGGCACGCTGGCATCCGTGGCATCCACCAGCAGTGTGATTTCGGTGCAGCCGAGAATAATGGCCTCCGCCCCCTGCGCGACCAGCTGCTGCATGATCTCCCCATAACGGCGACGCGACGCGGGATTGATCTCGCCCAGACAGAGCTCGTGGTAAATCACCTCATGCACAAAAATCCGATCCTCTCTATCCGGCGTGATCACCTCAAGACCAAACTGCTGCTGAAGTCGCCCGCGATAGAAATCCTGTTCCATGGTGAATCGCGTCGCCAGTAATCCGACCTTACGCACCCCGGCCTGCTGAATGCGCCGTCCGGTGGCGTCGGCGATATGCAGCAGCGGGATGCCCGTTGCGGCGCTGATTTGTGCTGCCACTTTATGCATGGTGTTGGTACAGAGTACGATGAACTGCGCGCCAGCCCGTTCCAGATTGCGTGCCGCTTCAGCCAGTATCTCTCCCGCCTGCTGCCACTCGCCCGCGGCCTGTAGCTGCTCAATGCGCTGAAAATCCACGCTATAGAGCACCAGCTCCGCCGAGTGCAGGCCGCCCAGCCGCTGCTTAACCTGCTGATTGAGAATGCGGTAATAGAGCGCGGTAGACTCCCACGACATACCGCCTAACAGACCAATCACTTTCACAATGCACTCCGGGTTCAGGGGTTTTATTCCAGCATGCCAGATCGACATTGATCGGCAACGGCTTTGTTCAGTTGATACTGTTCTGAGGTCTGAAGCGTCGGGCAATCACCATCAACAGCACCACGCCAGCGCTCATGATCAGCCAGGCCTGGGTCATTGACGTGCCGCTATCACGCACCCAGCCTGCCAGCAGCGGCATCAGAGCCGCAATCAGATATCCGCCTCCCTGCACGCGTGATAGCAGAATGCCCGCCTCTCTGGCACTGCGCGCATGATCCAGCGTGACGATCAGCGACAGCGGAAAGAGCGCACCGATGCCCGTACCCAGTAACAGTGAAGAGAGTATCGGCATCGTACCCGGGTAAAAGACCAGACTCAGCAGCCCCAGCAGCAACAGGGCCAGCACGCCGAGCAGCAGCGGACGGCGATCGGGAAAGCGATGTAACGTCGCCGAGACGATGAATCCTGCCACCACTTCGGTTAACGTCAGGGCCGCGAGCAGATAGCCACTGTGGCGAGCACTCCAGCCCAGTTGAATATAGAATG
Source organism: Pantoea sp. Fr-CA_6 (assembly GCF_024520895.1). NCBI lineage: Bacteria > Pseudomonadati > Pseudomonadota > Gammaproteobacteria > Enterobacterales > Erwiniaceae > Pantoea > Pantoea sp. Fr-CA_6. Next base: position 160,852 of record NZ_JALNPO010000003.1, read on the forward strand.
GCGGCAGCCAGGCCAGCACTAATGTATAAGCACCCGTGCCAATGCCGAAAAAGAGCATCAGCAACAGGGTACGCCGCACAGGCAGCGTCGCTGCATCAGAGGCCACGCTCACCTGCGGCGATCGTCTGACTAAAGTCAGCCAGATCAGCAGTGTGACCAGCGTTAACCCGCCGGAAAGCGCCAGCGCGGGTTGCAGGCCCAGCCATGAAAACAGCGGGTCGGCACCGGCAGCAGTCAGTGCCGCGCCCGCCATAATGCCCGTGCTGAACAGCGCCATCAGCGTCGCCGCGGCCTCAGCAAAGCGTTGCCGGATCAGAGCGGGCATCAGCGCCTGTATCACGCCAATTCCTGCGCCCCCCGCCAGCGCGGTGAGCAGCAGCTGAGAGGGAGTAAGCGTAACCCCGCGCCACAGGCAGGCAAACGTCAGACAGAGCAAACCGGCGGCGATTCCCTTTACCGGCCCGATGCGGGCGATCAGCCACGGGCCAGAGAGTGCGGCCAGGCCCATCATCGCCACCGGCAACGTGGTCAGCAGACTGAACGTCGTCGCCGACAACCCGGCCTGCAGTTGCAACACCGGGAACAGCGGGCCGATAATCGCCAGCATTGGGCGCAGGTTCAGCCCGATAAGAAAAGCGATCACGGCAAACAGAATGGGGAACAACACCTTATTTTTCATCATCGACGCCTTAACAGAGGATTGGCGATGACAGCAACGGGCTGCCAACATTTATCTTAACGTTAAGATAAATTCCCCCCGGTGTTAAGAGGCTGCGCACAACCCGACAACATAACCACAATATTTAAAGGTGATTTATGCATGACCATATTGATTTCGTTGTCAGTCAGTGGGACGACGCGATGCCCGATCTCGACGCCTCTTCAATGCGGATCTTCGGCAGGGTGCTGCGTCTGATGAAACATCTGGCGAAAGCGCGCAGTCAGGCACTTGAGCCTTTTGGTTTTCAGGAGGGAGAATTTGATGTGCTGGCGACATTGCGACGGGCGGGATCGCCTTTTCGCCTGTCGCCCACCCAGCTCTACCAGGCGCTGCTGGTGACTTCCGGTGCGATGACAAATCGTCTGAACCGTCTGGAGCAGCAGCATCTGATTGAGCGTATTGCCGCGCCAGAGGATAAGCGCAGCATGCTGGTCGGGCTGACGCCCCACGGGCAGCAGCAGATTGAGCATGCACTCCGCGTCCATACCGCTACGCAGGAGGCGTTGCTGGCCCCGCTTGGCGCTTCAGAGCGTGCCGAACTGGAAAGGTTGCTGAAAACGCTGCTGCTGGCGTGTCCAGGCGAAGCGACAGCCGCAGAATAGTGCCGTCAGCGCTGCAGTTCGGCCACCGTCATGGTGAAGATAACCGGCAGGTGATCGGCGCTGGCATAGGCATGCGGCATATCGGTTCGCGCTACGGCTGCACAGCCCTGCTGCACCACGAGGGTCTGCTCACCCACCGTTAAGGCGAGCGTGCCCTGCTCGACATGCAACAGTTCGAGTGTGCCTGAGGAGTGACCGGCAGAACGGAAAGCTTCGCCCGCAAACATCTGCCAGCGCCAGAGCTCGATCATATCCGGCCCACGGGTTCCCGCCAGCAGCTGCGCATAACCGCCCTGCTCGCCCTGCCACAGCCGGGGCATTTCGCTGTTCTCAATCAGCCAGGCGTCAGGCGCATGCGCAACGTTGACGATATCTGCCACCGAGACGCCCAGTGCGGCAGCCACTTTACAAAGAATGGCAATGCTGGGATTGGCGGCACCCTTTTCGATCTCCACCAGCATGCCTTTACTGACGCCAGCCCGGCGGGATAACTCATCCAGCGAGAGTTTCTGACTTTTACGCCAGCTTTTGATGCTGTCCGAAACAGCCTGATTGACACTGGCGACATCGGCACCCGCATCGGTCGTTATATTGACTTTTTTGGTCATCGGTCATTACTATGAAATAAATTAGTCACTGAGAGAGTATCCGATGTTATCTGTTCACCCGTCAATCGATCCTGCTGTTTTCGCGCTCGCTCCCGGCTTTCGTGCCATGAGTATTGTGGTGGAAGCCACACCGATTACCCGACCAGACGTTGCCAGCGATGCAATGAAAAGCGCATGCCAGCAGGTGTTAAATGATGATGCGACGTGGGCAGACGCGCATCTCGCCGCCTGGGCTGAGGTGTTTAAAGCCTTTGGTGCCAAAGCGAAACGTACACCCTGTTCGGCAGAAGCATTGCGTAAGCGTGTGCTGCGGGATGGCGCATTGCCTGCCATCGATCCGGTTGTCGATCTCTATAACGCCATCAGCGTTCGTTATGCGCTGCCGGTCGGGGGTGAAAATATCGCGGCCTATGCTGGCGAGCCACGTCTGGTGATTGCTGACGGCAGTGAACGTTTCGATACCGTTAAAGAGGGCGAGGTGGTTTATGAGTCGCCGGAACCGGGTGAAGTGATCTGGCGCGACGATCAGGGCGTGACCTGTCGCCGCTGGAACTGGCGTCAGGGTGTAAGAACCCGACTGGATGCCAGCGCGCAGCAGATGTGGTTCATTCTGGAAAGTCTGCCCGCTATGCCGCTTTCCGCGCTGCAACAGGCCAGCGACGATCTGGTTTCGGGATTACAACAGATGATGCCGGGTGCGCAAATCAGTACGACGCTGATTGAAGCGCCAGCAAACTGAACATTGCCTCAACAGGGGCTGAACGAAGTTAACGGTGAGCAGAAATTGTGGCAGGATACGCGCCCTGCGTCTGGCCATACCCGGCTGACTTAACGGCACTCAACCGGTGACTAAAATGGCTAAAGTAAAATATATGCTGCCCCTGCTGCTGATCCTCGCCCTGGCCGCCTGGTGGTTTATCCCACACGACAGTGAGGAAGATAAGGCGTATTACGTCGCGGTGCTCTGCGCGATTGATCATGATAGTAAGCAGCCTCTCGACCGGCAGATGCAGAACGTCATTGAAGGCGGCAACTCTGATTATGCGCTGCAAAAAATCACTTATAAATCGGGGCTGGGCAGCAGCGTGATTGCTCGCTGGCAGCAACTGACACCTGATGAACAGCAGCGCGCCGCCCAGGATAACCTCGCCTGCCAGCAGATGCTGAAGCGCTGATTTCTGACGGGCGTGTTCATATCATTAATCATATGATTTCGCGCTGGTCATCATTATGGCCGCGCCCGTCCTGGCTTATCCCTACGCATCTGAAATTACCGTGTTTTTTGTCTACGACTTACAGGTAAGCGGGCTTATGAATCCCTGATAACCTGATGCCGGAAGAATATGGGCTTATGGCTGAGAATCCGCAAATCTCAAAAATTGAGTGAAACTAAAACGGGGATGCTGAAAGTGGCACTTACGTTCATAAGCTTTCATTATGCAAAAGCCTGCATTAGCGGGCCCTGAGCGTCATTTCAGTATGTTGTATCTGTAGAGCAAATTTCCGAAATCCTGTTTCATGCTAACGAAAAGAAGAATCTGGATAGTATTGTCCACGAAATCGTACAGAACACGATACTCTCCTTCAACATCAAGACGTTCGCGTAACAAAAGCCCGCGCTCTGAAAGATAAGCATTGTAGCGATACCTTTCAGGATCCTGACTGATATTGTCGACTGAATCCATGAGTAGATTATCGACAAATGCAGCCGCTTGCTGCGCCCCAACTGTTCCGCTCTTATAGGACTCAATGTCCTTGAGACACTGTTCAGCCAGAGGCGCGATTACCAGCTGATATTGTTCTGACACTCAAAGCCTCTCTATTATTTTCTTGCGGCACGTAACCTTCCCAGAACGTCTTCAGGGGTCATGCCTTTGCCATCAGCGACTTCCTTTTTAGCTTGCAAGGCCAGCTTGAAAAGGGCGTTTATGTTTCTTTCCTGCTCGATCTCTCTAATCTCAGCCTGACGCTCAGCAGCAGTCTGGATGAAGAGTTCAGAGACGCCGTTTTTTGTTACGTATACTCCACCTTCGAAGGCGGCAGCATTTCCGAGACTGTCTCTGGCAAGCTTCTGGGACATGGTTTGATTTGAGTTCATACATGATTTCCGATTAGACAGGACGGGTAAAATCAAAGGGATTGCCGGTAGAGCCATCCAGATTTCATCGTTAGTTAAAATACTTCACAGACTGTAAGATTTGAACTGACCCTCTCTTTTCCGAGGGACATAGGGTGAATATAACCCAGGAGTGAAATCGTGTACATATTTATCCACCCTATCCACGTTACTGAATCTGGATGGCAAGGCATCGTCCTGATAGGTTTAAAAGCAGAAGGTAGTCATGCTATTCAATGTATTGTATATAGCACGCAACACAGGTCCGGCGTTGATGTCTGAAATCGACTGAAATCGTCAAAAGATCGCCTTAACCACCAGCAATCACCTCTTCTGCCTATTGCCGATTTGTTAACACAACCCGCTATCGACTCTCGGCCTGCTTTAATGCCAGTAGCCTGTATGGTTTGAAATCACTTAAAAGAGAAAAATATGACGATGCCAGAACGCAAAAATTACCCGCAACTGGGCGAAGTAAAAGCGCCTTATGTCCACGCAGTGAAGCATGGCGCGACGCTGTATGTCTCAGGACTGACCGCTTTTGGTACGGCGGCTCAGCAGGGAGATATGGCTGAACAGGCAGAAGCCATTTTTAATCAACTCAGGGCGGTTGCCGCGGCTGAGCATACGTCGCTCGCAGCGCTGCTGAAGGTCACGATATTCATCACCTCTTTCACAGAGATCACCGCGCTGCGGGAAGTGCTTTATCGCAACTTCGGCGAGCATCTGCCCGCCAGCTCGCTGGTACAGGTCAGCGGACTTTTCTCCGCTGACCTGCGCATAGAGATAGAAGCCATTTTTGCCCTGTGAGTAGAAAGCAGCGACATTCCCGATGCTAGAGTTGCAGATCCGCGGCGGCTGCACCCCGTGCCAGATAACCGATCCGATAGACTTCCTGCTCGCCAGCGGGGCGCTGGTGTGAAGCGTTAACGTCTACTCCCTGCCAGCGGCTCACATCCCAGGCGCTGATCCCTGTTGTTACCGGCAGTGTCGTAAGGTCTGAATGCGGTGGAATCGTCCAGCGGTTCAGCGTTATAAAGCGGGCATCGGCCAGATCCGGCATGTGGGTCTGCCCCTCAAGCGCCAGCCAGCTTTCGATGATCGGCCAGCCAAAATCCCTGACCAGCGTCGCAAAGCCAGGACTTTGCAGGAAACGCTGCATACCACTCGCCTCCCGCCAGAAATAGAGCGGCGCATAACGGTTTTCATTCTGTCCGTCATCATCACGGCAGGTGTAGAGATACGCCTTGGCCACCAGCCCTGGAAAGCCATCAAGCCGGGCTCCGTTCAGACTGATGCGCTGTTCAATGATGCCCATGTCGTAGTCAGCGGGCAGGGTAAAACGGTAGTGCATGATAATCATAACGCCTCCTGTGCCAGCATCCTGCCGCCGCTAAAGCTCCACTCTTCGGTGCTGTTAAACTGAATGATGATCATCACGTCGTCAGGATCGATCGCCATCTCCGCCTGAAGCGTCGTACAAAGTGAATGATAAAACCGTTGCTTCTGTTGCCGGGTTCGCGGTCGGCCTGCCGTCACCTGAAACAGCACGAAATTGTCGCTACGCCCGCCGCTGAGATAGTGACGATCAAATACCCGCTGTCCGGCGGGCAGCATCTCAATCAACTGAAAGCAATCATGCTCAGGAACGTCAAATTCCGCGACCAGCGCCTGCTGAAGCAGCGTGGAGATGTGATGCAGAGCCGCCTCGCTGTAGCCCTGACGCAGCGTAATTCGGGTAAAGGGCATCAGTAATTATCCTCCAGATAACCCAGCGCGGTGACGGCGGCGGGCCAGCCTGCGTAAAACGCCAGATGGGTGAAGCTCTCCACCAGTTCATCCTGCGTCAGCCCATTTTGTCGGGCGAAATCGATGTGCCACGGCAGCTGCTGGACCCGCCCCAGCGCGGTTAACGTTGCCAGTGTCAGCAGGCTGCGTTCACGCGTTGACAGCAGTTCGCGCTGCCAGATATCGCCAAACAGCACCTGCTGTGTCAGTTCGGCCAGTTTTGGCGCGCGCTGCGCCAGTGTTTCCCGATCAAGCGATTTTTTCATTGCACACTCCTCAGTGGTGAGACAGAGTGTCACTCAGGCCTTCAATCCTGAAAATCAAATTAATCAGCTATTACCATCCATAATTACAGGACAATAATGAACAAGGTACCGGAGTCCCTCGATATGGATGCGCTGCGCAGTTTCGTCGCTGGCATTGATGCCGGCAGCTTTGCCCTGGCGGCACAGCATCTGTGTCGGTCTGCCTCGGCCGTGAGTGCGCAGCTTAAGAAACTGGAGCAGCAATGCGGCACGGCGCTGGTGATGAAAAAAGGGCGTCATGTGCAGCTGACCCGCAGCGGTGAACAGCTGATGAGTTACGCCAGACGCCTGCTGTCGCTGAACGATGAGACATTGCGGGCAGTGAAAGGCGAAGCGTTGCAGGGCGAAATACGCATCGGGATGCAGGAGGATTTTGGCGAGGCGTTGATGCCGGACATTCTCGGCGCGTTCAACCGGCAGCATCCGGAGGTGATGCTGACCGCACGCGTCGACAGAAATCTGCCGCTGCTTACGGCGCTGGCCCGTCATGAGCTGGACCTGGCGCTGCTGTGGCAGGCAGAGCAGCAGGCTGGCACGCAGTTAATTGGTCAGTGTCCGTTAGCCTGGATACAGCATCCGGCGTTTGATCTGGCGGGATATCTGCAGCGCGGCGAGCCGCTGCCGCTGGTGGCATTCGATGCGCCGTGTGTCATGCGATCGCGCGCCATTGAGGCGCTGGATAAGGCAGGTATTCCGTGGCGAGTAGTGTTCACCAGCCACAGTCTTAGCGGGATCTGGGCGGCATTACAGGCCGGGCTGGGCATCACCCTGCGCACCCGCGCAGGGTTGCCGGAGACGCTGGTGATTGAATCACACCGGCTGCCAATGCCCGGCTATCTGGGTATCGCGCTCGCCCGCTCAGATCAGGGTGACGATCCGGCGCGAGCACTCTTGCAGCATCTGATCACGCAAGCCGCCCTGCCCTTTATTCAGCGCTGACTGCTGTCTGAAATGCCCGCTGAACCAGAGACGAACAGTATTTTGCTGAGATGTCGCGGTCACCGAACAGAATATGAAACATCACCGGCGCCACGACCACATCGATGATGCGATCAACGTCAAAGCCTGATTCGCCGCGTGCCTCGGCCCGACTTTTCAGTGTTTCAAGATGCTGATAGGTAAACCCACAGCATTTCTGGCTCGCCACTTCAGCCTGACTTCCTATCACATCAGCCAGAAGCTCACGACCGACTTTGGACGACATCTCTTCAGCATACTGCTGGATGAACGCGGTAAGATCGCCGGCCGTCGATCCGGTATCTTCCGGTTCTGCAATGGGCCGCATCCGTGCCACGGCCACATCCGCCAGCAACTGGGACAGATCGCCCCAGCGCCGATAGATCGTGGAAGGTGTCACACCTGCCTGTTCGGCGATCATCGGCACTGTAATAGCTGAACGATCAAGCGTTTCAAGCAAGCGGTTAACGGTGTTATGCACTTCCGCCTGAATACGTGCGCTGCGCCCACCCTGCCGAATCATCTCCCTCGCCATCTCTTTCTCCCGCTTTTATCAGCCTGAACGTCATGGTTAAAGCAACGAAGTTGCATTAACAGATACCGGCAGTGTACCGCATCTCAGGCTGAGCAGGCGCTAATGTGTGCTATCGGGCGATTGAGAATCAAGGCTGCAGTTTACTCAGGACAGATTTAACCGGCTCGGCGGTGAGACGTGACGAACGGTTATCTGATGCGCCTATCCATAAAAGACTGACTGCCATAACTGCTGAAATAAAAATTGTACGAATATCCATAAAGCCTCCCCTGATTAAGGTGGCTAAAGTAATCCACACAGGGGAGTATTAATCGCGGGATAAGAGAGGGTTTAAAGGGACTTTGCGCGAAAAGGTGGCGCAGATTTCGCCACGCCTGAATCACAAACGGGAAAGATCAAACTTATTCGGTAACGATGTTGCCAGCCGCAAGCCAGTCACGTCGTGTCAGGGTGTACATCAGGCTGGGAGGCAACCCCTCAGGATCGTCGACCTTTTTCAAAAAGGTCAGGCCCGCTTTTTCCAGTACCCGCCGCGAAGCCAGATGGTTTTCGCGCGTCACACCCGTAATGATGCTCAGCCCGGCCTCTTCGAATCCGTAGCGAATGGCTCTGCGGGAAAGCTCGGTGGCATACCCTTTTCCCCAGGCAGCAGGCTCAAACCGGTAACCGAGATTATTCGTCTGACGACCGTCAAACTGGCTTCTGAAAACGCCCCCAAAGCCAATGATTTTATCCGGATGGGCTTTCTCAAATATCGTCCAGTCGCCAAAACCCTGTTCCTGATAGCTCTGTAATATGCGCTCTATGGCCTGAATGGCATACGTTCTGTCGGGCCATGGACCTCGCGGGTTAAATTTATGCGTTTCGGGGTCGCCATAAATTCTGAAGAGGTCGTCAAGATCCTCGCGAAGAGTATATCTGTAGAGCAGCCGCTCTGATTCCCAAACCATCATGCGCTCCTTTTGGGTGCTGAATAAGCAATCTTTACTCTTTATATCAGCAACTTCTGCTGTCACCAACTCTGTTAATACGCTTAACGAACGGTGGCTAATTTCAGAGCACAAGCCGCGGTTTTGTACTCATCTGATTGCAAAATATGGATCTCTCATCAGAGGCTGTCACTTCGTTGTGTTGTGCTTCTGATATTGGTAAAGGGTGGAAAGAGGTTGCCGCCCCAGGTAATAAGCTGTTTTCGCGGCGGGAAGACGGATTCACCTGGGGCGATTGCCATAAAGGGTGGCGAACGGGTTCTGAATACGCTGCATGGGTGTTAAAGTGCAGCTTAAACTGGCGCGTCGGGTCTGTGTAGTCTCACCTTCAGCGTTATGAGGATCTGAATAGTGAAAGGAAAGTGCAAAAATGTCTGAACAGAGCAGCATTATCACTGAACTTACCGAACTTGAAGGTCTTTACGGCACGGTCGCCCGGCCCTCTGTCGCTAAAGAGACGGATCATATTCATCCCGCCTATCGTCCGTTTATCGCCGCCTCGCCTTTTGTGGCGCTGGCAACGTCGGGGCCTGAGGGACTGGATGTTTCACCGCGCGGCGATCCGGCCGGATTTATCGAAATCGAAGATGACAAGACCCTGTTACTACCCGACAGACGCGGCAATAACCGCATCGACAGCCTGCGCAACATTCTGCATGACAATCGGGTAGCGCTGCTTTTTCTCATCCCTGGCATTGGCGAGACGTTGCGCGTGAACGGCACGGCAGCAATCAGCACCGACCCGGCGCTGCTTGAGCGCTTTGCCATCAACAATCAGCTGCCAAAAACCGTATTGCGCATCACTGTGGAGAGCGTTTTCTTTCAGTGCAGCCGGGCGATTATTCGCTCCGGATTATGGGATGCCGAAACGCAGATCTCACGGCAGTCGCTGCCCAGCACCGGTTCCATCCTCAAACAGATTGCAGAGATTGATGGCGATGCCTACGACAAAGCGCTGCCTGAGAGATTGAAGAACTCACTTTACTAATCGCCGTTCAGGGCCTGGAGGCTTCACTTGATCCGGCGTGCTGATGAGTGAAGTACTTATACTTTCGGAACGGAGATCACAAGTGCGCCTGCAGTCACGCCTCTAAGCGCAAACAGCGATAGCGTTACGCAAAGCTCTCCAGTATCTGCTTTGCATCCAGGTAGTCGTAAGAGGTCACTTCAATTTTATTATTGCTGAGATCGCTGAAATAGACGGACATCGACACGTCATGGTCGCTGACGCTGAAAGAGATTTTATTCTTACGGAGTACAGGCATAAGTTCGTTGAAAAATGATGCTGCCACCCCGAAAGCCACCGTATGGCCTGGTGGCTGAGATTTTCGCAGGAAAAGAGAGAGTGATGCCCTGTTATTTCTTATGACCAGCGGCCCACCCTGTTCAAACCAGAAGTACAGGGAAGGGTCGCGTTCAAAGCCCAGGATCTTGTTGTACCACTTTTCTGCCTGTTCAATATTTTCAACGTAGAGATGGATATGATCGATCTCAGCTATCTTCATCATCTGGCTCCCTGATTGTTATTAACAGTGAGACTCGCCGAAATATTATTGATAAACAACCCGCAAAGCACATAACAACACGTATCAGGAAACGGACAGAGAAGAGCGCAGGAAAGCGGCCCGGAGAGACAAAGCGCAGGCGAAGGGAGAGCGGATGTGAGTTAGCATAAACGAGCCCCATTTGGGGTTGTAACGCTTGCATCAGGTCACACGATCACAATATGGACCAGACCTTTATGCTTTCCAGGAATTTATAATTATTAAGTTTTAACTTTCAGCCAGTGTTGATTTACCGCGGGTCGATAAGGTCTACGACCAAAGACAATATTTCATCCATAACATGTGGCTCAACTGTGGCGGCATAGCTTGCCCTGCGCGCAGTCAGGTCAAGCGAGCGCACCTGATAGCACAGCGCCACGCCGGTCACTTTGCCGGTATCTGTGCTGTTACCGTCCAGATAAACGGTCACGCCCTGTGAGCGTGATGCGCCGCCGCCACTTGTTACCGGCACGCAAACTGCCGTTCCCAAAGCCGCAACCAACTCCCGTTGCGAGATAACAAGGTAATAATGCGGCCCTTTAAACTCTCGCCCTTCAACCGGATCGCCATTAACGTGCCAGATTTCGCCTTTCTGCGGCACTCTCCTTGAAACCATCAGATATGCTCCCTGCCCTGCGTCGCGTCGTTCAGCCCGTCCGCGGCCTCTTCGTTATACTGTTGAATTTCCTGCTGATCGATACCGGCCAGCAACTGAGCAACTGTGCGGCGACCGCGTGGTACACGCGTTACCGGCACAATATTCACGGATTCGCCTTCTGCGGTGACGTCCAGCTCAATGCCAACAGTCCAGCCCGCTCTGGCAGCAATCTCGCTGGGGATAGTCAGCACGACCGCCCCGCCCTGCTGACGAAGTCTTGTTGAAGCCATATCTCCTCCCATGTGTGACTTAGTAACACAAACCTTACCACAGGGTGACACTAAGTCACACAGCAAAATAGGTTAAAGCAAAGATATTGCATTAAGGCACAGATAGCCGTATACCTTATTAAAAGCTAATACTTTGCATTAAGGTAATTTCATGAACCCCACATTGACGCCTCAGGCTGCTGCCCGCACCACGCTTTTCAGTTTTACCGGTGCGGCGCTGATTTCCGCCACCAGCAGTGCGCCAACGCCGCTCTACCCACTTTATCGCAGCCTGTTTCATCTGACGCCAACCATGCTGACGCTGATCTTTGGTGCCTATGCTTTCGCGTTACTGGCCGCGCTGCTGACGGTCGGTAAAGTGTCCGACTATACCGGCCGCCGCCCGCTGATGCTGCTGGCGCTGGCGATCAATGCGGTCGCGCTGGTGATCTTTATGACTGCCAACTCTGCCACCACCTTAATCGCCGCCCGACTGGTGCAGGGCTTTGCTACCGGTATTGCCTTACCGACCTTTGGTGCCAGCCTGATTGACGCCAGTAAAACCCGTGGGCCACTGCTGAACTCATTCACCGCCTTTCTGGGGATGACGCTGGGCACGCTGGCGGGCGGCATACTGGTCACCTTTGCGCCCTTTCCCACGGTGACGCTTTACGCGCTGCTGCTGATACTGATGCTGGTTGCCATGGCGCTGTTGCCGCTAATACCAGAAACCATTGCGCCTCAGCCGGGTGTTCTGGCCGCACTGCGACCTCAGGTCAGCATACCGCGACGCGCGCTGGGCCCGCTGTTAATGGTGACGCCGGTTAATATCGCAACCTGGATGCTGGGCGGATTTTACCTTTCACTGATGCCCTCAATGGTGGCGAACGCAACCGGCCTGACCTCGCCTTTTATCGGCGGCTCGATTGTGGCGACGCTGATGCTGAGCGCAACGGCAGCAGTATTTCTCTTTCGCCCGTTACCGCCTGCGCGGGCATTAGTTATCGGTACGCTGATGCTGATAGCGGGCGTCAGCGTCACGCTTACAGGCCTTTCTCTGCACAGCGTGGCCTGGCTCTATCTCGGCACCGCTATTGCGGGTCAGGGATTTGGATCGATTTTCTCCAGCGTGCTGAAGATCATTATGCAGTTAGCTGAAAGTCATGAACGCGCCGGACTGTTCTCCGCCTTTTTAATCAAAAGCTATCTCGCCTTTGCCCTGCCTGCGATTGCCGCCGGAATGGCAGCGCCCCATATCGGGCTGAACCAGACCGCCTGGTTCTATGGCATGACTATTATCGTGCTGGCACTGGTGTCGCTGCTGGCGATCAGAGGTCGCGCTTTAGCCGGAGCGGCCAGTTAATAAACCCGCCCGACGCGGCCAGATATCTGCCGCGTCATCCACAAACGGCAATTTTCACTTACACTCAACGGATTAATTTCAGGCGCAGTTGCTGCGTGATACCGTGAGTATGATGTCGAAATCCCAATCTGATGCGGTTTTAGCCCGGTTTTCATCCGCCACACGACGCTGGTTTTCTGCCACCTTTGCTGCACCCACGCCGGTGCAGCAGGCGGCATGGCAGGCGATAGCCAGCGGAGAGCATGCGCTGGTGATCGCCCCGACCGGTTCAGGGAAGACGCTGGCGGCCTTCCTCACCGCCATCGACACGCTGTTTCAGTTCCGAACCGCGCAGCCCTCACCTGCACGTGAAACGACCACCCGCATACTCTATATTTCACCGGTTAAAGCGCTGGCCGCGGACGTACAGCGCAACCTTAATCTGCCGCTGGCAGGCGTTTACGCTGAGCGGCAGGCGCTGAATGAGCCAGAGATCACTCTGAATATCGGAATGCGATCAGGCGATACGCCCGGTGCAGAGCGCGCCAGGCTGGTGCGCCGCCCGCCCGATATCCTGATCACCACACCCGAATCACTGTTTCTGATGCTGACCTCAAAAGCGCGAACGACGCTGCAGGGCGTGACCACGGTCATCGTCGATGAGGTGCATGCGGTGGCGGGATCGAAGCGGGGTTCCCAGCTGGCGCTGAGCCTGGAGCGGCTGGATGCGCTGCTGCCACAGCCCGCCCAGCGTATCGGGCTTTCCGCTACGGTACGACCGGTTGAGCGGGTCGCCGCCTTCCTTGGCGGCTGTCAGCCCGTTCAGGTCGTTAATCCGGCCGCCGATCGGACGCTGCACCTGACCATCGAGGTTCCGGTCGAAGATATGACCGATATCGCCAGCCCCGATGACCTGACCGGTGAAGCCACCTCTGCCAGCGGTTCGATCTGGCCGCACATTGAAGCGCGCATTCTGCAGCAGATCATGTCCCATCGCGCCACGCTGGTGTTTGTGAATTCGCGTGGCCTGGCGGAAAAGCTGACTGCGCGGCTCAATGCGCGTTATCTGGCGCAGCAGACAACCGCTGGCGATCGGGATGCAGAACCGGACGACAGTGACGATCTTATTGCCCGCTCGCACCACGGGTCCGTCTCGAAGGAGCAGCGAGGCGAGATTGAAGCCGCACTGAAGCTGGGCAGACTGCGCTGCGTGGTGGCGACTTCCAGTCTTGAACTGGGCATTGATATGGGGCCGGTGGATCTGGTGATCCAGGTGGGCGCACCGCTTTCAGTCGCCAGCGCACTGCAGCGCGTGGGACGCGCCGGACATCAGGTTGGCGGCGTATCAACCGGCATCCTGTTTCCGCGCACCCGGCGCGATCTGCTGGATTCGGCCGTCATATTGCAGTCGATGCGTGCGGGCCAGCTCGATGCGCTGGCTCCGCCGCGTAACCCGCTCGATATCCTGGCGCAGCAAACCCTGGCGGCCGTCGCAATGGATCCCTTACAGGTCGATGATTGGTATGCGCAGGTCTGTCGGGCCGATCCGTTTCGCACTCTGTCGCGTCGGCTGTTTGATGCCACGCTCGATATGCTGGCGGGTAAGTTTCCCTCAGACGCTTTTGCTCAGCTACGGCCGCAGCTGGTGTGGGATCGTCAGAGCGGACTGCTGACGCCGCGACCCGGCGCTCAGCATCTGGCCGTGACCAGCGGCGGCACCATTCCCGATCGCGGCATGTTCAGCGTCATCCTGCCGGAAGGCGAAGAGCAGGCTGGCTCACGTCGTGTCGGCGAACTGGATGAAGAGATGGTCTATGAGTCGCGGGTCAATGACATTATTACCCTGGGCGCAACGTCGTGGCGGATTCAGCAGATTACCCACGACCAGGTACTGGTGGTGCCTGCGCCAGGCCGTCCGGCTCGTCTGCCTTTCTGGCGCGGAGAAGGTGTGGGCCGCTCGGCCGATTCGGGTGCCAGCCTCGGGCTGTTTCTGCGTCATCTGAGTGCGGCTTCACCGGCGGACGCGCAGGAGCAGTTGCGTGCGCTGGGGCTGGATGCCCGCGCAGTCACGAATCTGCTGGCTTTGCTGGCTGAACAACGCGCCGTCACCGGCGTACTGCCGGACGATCGCACATTGCTGATCGAACGCTGCCGTGACGAAATCGGCGACTGGCGGGTGATCCTGCATTCGCCCTGGGGAAAGCGGGTCAATGCGCCCTGGGCGCTGGCGATTGCCGCCCGAATCCAGCAACGCCTGGGCATTGATGCTTCTGTTGCGGCCAGCGATGACGGCATCGTGGCCCGCTTTCCCGCCAGTGAGGGAGTATTACCCGGCGCTGACCTGTTTATGTTCGACGCTGACCAGTTGACCCGGGAGGTCACTGAGAGTGTCGGTCAGTCGGCGCTGTTTGCCGCCCGCTTCCGTGAATGTGCCTCACGCGCTCTGCTGCTGCCGAGGCGAAATCCGGGCAAACGTTCGCCGCTCTGGCAGCAGCGGCTGCGCGCCGGTCAGTTGCTGGAAGTTGCACGACAGTATGACGATTTCCCAATCCTTATCGAAACCGCACGCGAATGTCTGCAGGATGTCTACGATCTGCCTGCCCTGCACCAGCTGATGGAACAGATGGCACAGGGAAAGGTAAAGCTGGTCGAGGTGACGACCGAACAGCCCTCCCCTTTTGCCGCGCCGCTGCTGTTTGGCTATGTTGCAGAGTTTATTTACGCCAGCGACGCCCCTCAGGCAGAACGGCGCGCCTCACTGCTGGCGCTCGACAGTAACCTGCTGGGTGAGCTGCTCGGCCAGACCAGCAAGCGTGATTTGCTGGCACCTGACGTCGTTGAGCAGGTTGAACAGGAACTGCAGCGCATTGATTCCCGCTATCAGGCACAACACGCCGAAGGCATTATCGATCTGCTGCGCGATCTTGGCCCGCTCCCGGTTGCCGGTATTGCGGCACGTTTCAGTGGCAACGCCCAGCAGATCGCGGAAGCCATAACGCAGTTCGCTGCCGCGCAGCGAATGATTACGGTCACCCTTGCCGGTGAAGAGCGCTGGGCGATCATTGAAGATGCAGCCCGCCTGCGCGATGCACTGGCCGTTGTACTGCCTGACGATCTACCCGAAACATTTCTGGAGCCGCAGGCCGATCCGCTACGCGATCTCATTAATCGCTACGCCCGAACCCATACCCTGTTCACTGCCCGACAGCTGGCCACGTATTTTGGTCTGGGTGTGGCCATTGTGAATGAGGTGCTGCTTTCTCTGCATCAGCAGGGCAACCTGCTAAATGTGGGTTCGCCAGAGGGCGCATCGGAAACGGAGTGGGTTTCCACAGAGATCTTCAAACGGTTACGCTTACGTTCACTGCAATCAGCACGTGAGGCAACCCGGCCTGTTCCACCTGCCGCCTGGATCAACCTGCTGCTGGAGCGTCACGGTGTGCTTAACACACAGCGTGAAGAGCATCAGGGGGTTAGCAGGCTGTTACGGGTGATTGAGCAACTTGCGGGCGTGCCGCTACCGGCCTCGCTGTGGGAGTCACAAATCCTGCGCGCCAGGATAGCCGACTATCAGCCCGCGATGCTCGATGAACTGTTAGCCAGTGGCGAGGTTACCTGGTGCGGACATAAAGCGCTGGGTCAGAATGATGGGTTGATCTCGCTGCACCTCACGGAATATGCCGCTGAAACACTGCCGGTGATTGACACCACACAGCCTTTGACGCCGATTCAGCAGGCGACTCTCGACGCATTGAGCCGGGGTGGCTCGTGGTTTGTTCATGAGATCATGGCACAGATGGACGAGGCAGAGACGCAAACCACCGACGTTTATGCTGCCCTGTGGCAACTGGTGTGGCAAGGCTATGTCACCGCCGATAGCTGGATTGCGGTGCGTGGGCTGCTGACCACGCCAGGCGCCCCCCGTTCACGTCCCGCGCGTACCCTGCGCACCCGTTTTGGTCAGCGTTTTACCCCGGGCGCACTTTCTGCACGCCGACCAGCGGTCAACACGCTGGCTGGTCGCTGGTCGCGGATTAACCGACAGGAGATTGATCCTGCCCGGCTGGCCCTGTCGCTGGTGGAAAATCTTCTCGACCGTTATGGGGTGATCAGCCGTGGTTGCGCGATATCGGAACAGATCCCGGGAGGATTCCCCGTGTTACAGCCGGTATTACGCAGCATGGAAGATGCCGGACGGCTGCTGCGTGGCCGGTTTGTCGCTGGTGCGGGCGGCGCGCAGTTTGCCGACCATAACACCATTGAGCGGCTGCGGGAGCTGGCAGAAAAGCCGCTGACCGCGACAGAGGCTGTGGCGCTGGCCGCACCGGACCCGGCGAATCCGTTTGGCGCGTTGCTGAGCTGGCCGCTCCACGCCAGCGGCATCCGCCCGACCCGCCGTCAGGGGGGACGCGTGGTGATTGCAGGCGGCGCGCTGGTGCTTTATCTGACGCCGGGAGGCAAAGAGTTGCTGACATTCATCGACGATCCCGCGCTGCATCAGATCGCGGTGGCGGCGCTGGGCCTGGCACTGAAGCGTGAAAAGCCCGCGAGTTTCACGCTTGAGAAGGTAGATGGTGAACCGGTTTCGCAGTCACCGCTGCTTAACGCGTTGCGACATGCCGGATTTTCACGGGTGCCGCAGGGGTTTAGCTGGTATAGCTGAGCTGTTTTCGCGCTCGTTTTTTTCGCGGACAAAGTCGATAAATGCCTGAAGCGGAGCGGGGATCAGGCGGCGATCGTTGTAATAGAGCCACGGACCGGAGAAAGTCAGCCACCAGGGCTGCAGCAGCGGTTCCAGCCTGCCGCTGTCAAGGGCTGGCCTGAGCCACTCGTCAAACAGATATATCACGCCGCTTCCGGCGATGGCCGCCTCCACCGCCAGATCCATTGCGCCACCGACCGAAACCACCAGCGGCCCGCTGGTTTCAACGCTGATCTCTTCGCCCTCGTGGCTGAAGGTCCAGTCAGCCATGATGCCGCTGGCATAACGGCCACGCAGACAGCGATGATGGATCAGGTCGCGCGGATGTTCCGGTCGGCCATGTTCTGCCAGATAAGCCGGAGAAGCCGCCAGCGCGAACTGTTGCTGTCTGGGGCCAATGGGCATCGCCACCATATCCTGCTCCAGCCGCTCATCATAACGAATCCCGGCGTCACAACCGTCACGAAAGACATCCTGCACGCTGCTCTCCGCCACAATTTCCAGCCGGATGTCGGGATAACGCTGCAAAAATTCCGGCACCAGCGCCGGCAGCACCAGCCGGGTTGCACTGACCGGCACATTCAGCCGCAGCGTGCCACCAGGGGTGTTACGGTAGCGATTCACCGCATCCAGCGCGGCGTTAACTTCATTGATCGCGGGCAGCAGACGTTCCATCAGCGCCCTGCCCGCTTCGGTTAACACCACGGTGCGAGTGGTGCGGTGAAACAGACGAATGCCCAGCTGTTGTTCCGCCCGTCGTACCGCATCGCTCAGGCGTGACGCATTGCTGCCGGTGACGCGTGCCGCTTCCCTAAACCCTCCCGCTTTTGCCACCGCCACGACGGCATCCAGCAGCGCCATATCGATCGCCATTGTGCATCACCCCGTACAGTCTGTCCTGATTTCACCGGATAGTTGCACAGCTGAATCACCGTTACAATTGATCTACATTCACGCAGGAGGTTTTCATGTCAAACACCACCATGACTTTTACGTTAGGCGATCGTGAAGTTAACCGTATTGGCTACGGCGCAATGCAACTGGCCGGGCCGGGCGTCTTCGGCCCGGTAAAAGATGAAGCCCGGGCAATCCAGGTTTTGCGCGACGCTGTCGCGGCAGGCGTTAATCATATCGACACCAGCGATTTTTACGGTCCGCACGAAACCAACCAGCTGATTAAAAAGGCGCTCCATCCCTATCCGCAGGATCTCTGCATCGTCACCAAAGTGGGTGCCCGACGCGACGCCAAAGGCGGCTGGCTGGCGGCGATGGAGCCAGAGGCGCTGACGCAGGCAGTGGAAGATAACCTGCGCAACCTGGGGCTGGATGTGATTGAGGTGGTGAACCTGCGCAGTATGTTGCATCCGGCCAGGCCCAAAGAAGGCTCTCTTAAGCCACAACTGGAGGCGCTGCTGGCGTTACAGGCACGCGGACTGATTCGCCATATTGGACTGAGTAACGTTACCGCCACGCAGATCGCAGAAGCTCAGGCGATGACGCCGATTGTCTGCGTGCAGAATATGTATAACCTGGCGCATCGACAGGATGATGAGCTGGTGGATCAGCTGGCGCAGCAGGGAATTGCGTATGTGCCGTTCTTCCCGCTGGGCGGCTTCTCTCCGTTGCAGTCGGATCAGCTTAATGAAGTGGCTGCATCCCTGAATGCCACGCCGATGCAGGTCGCACTTGCGTGGCTGCTGCGGCGATCGCCAAATATTCTGCTGATTCCAGGCACCTCTTCCCCGGAACATCTTAAAGAGAATCTTGCCAGCGGCAGCCTGGAACTGTCGGATGAGGTGATGGAAAAGCTGAACGCTATTTAACATCAGGCCCGCACGATGCGGGCCTGATGCTGTACTGATTCAGAAACTGCTGAGGCAGGCCGCAAGTTGCGGCTTGTCGCTACAACTGATGTGATGATCGATTCGGTTAATCATATAAGGATAAAACGGGTTAGAGGTGGCGCGCATAATTGAGTCCAGCCCGACAATCAGCACTGCACTCTCGCCGCGCAGTGACAACGTCCCAAAACTGATACCAAACTCATTCTTCTGCGCGGGCGCACTGCCATATAACCCATCCTCGGCCGGGAACGGAATCGCAACGTGCGACAGCGAGTAGAGACCCGCAGGATAGGCAATTGCCAGCGGCTGAATCCGTTCCTGCATCTCTCCCGCGGGAACGCTTTTTGTCACCATCTCCAGTGAGGTGGCGGAGGCATTAGTGATCACCGTGGATGAGTAATTCCGACGCGCTGCAGGCAACAGCTGATTAACCGCGGTATATGAGGAGTGTCGGAATAACGGACTGACGCTGACCGCCTGATTGATATCGAACAGCACCAGTTCGCTGCCGTTCACTGGCAGATAATTATAGAGCGAGCGGATGACCGAAGGCGTACTGACGGTGGAGTCCATCACCGACTGAAAGGTTAGCACGGGCGGGAAACCGGAGAGCTGCTGATTACGCGCATATTGCAGGATCTCTTTCTGCAGCGCCTGCGTCAGCAAATAGGTCTGCCGGGCAGCGTGAACCGGAAAAGAGTTGTATTTAAACGGATTAAACTCCGGCACGATATTCAGCCAGGCCGTTTTCGAAAAGGCAGGGAAAACAGAGGGCAACCCGGCAACACCTGCGAACCGGGCAAAACGAGTCACACCGATCATCGGCGATAACAGAATCAATTGCTGCGGACGACGCAGCGTGTGATCGCCCAGGCTGTCGAGCGCATATTTTATCGCCAGCGCCCCGCCGTTCGAGAAACCCACCAGATGCAGCGGCGTCTGCGTGCCCGCCAGCCGGGTCGCTTCCCGCACCGCCAGGCGTGTGGCGGCCATCCAGTCCTGCCAGTCAACATCGGTCAGACCCGCAGGCACCGTACCGTGACCCGGTAACCGTATCGCCACTGCCACATAACCCTGCTGACGGTAAGCCTCTGCCACATGCCGCAGACTGTAAGGACTGTCGGTCAGTCCATGTAACAGCACCACCCCACCGCGCGGCCTGCCCGTCGGTTGCAGAATATAGGAACGGTTCCAGTCCTGCGCGAAATGCCCCGGATAGATCATGCTGCCAGCATAGTATCGGTTGAGTGACGTTTTATCTTCCGCATCCAGCCGGTTGCTGACCTGCTGCTTCATCTCGTCGAACAGATGATTTTCGGCCTTGAGGTAGTCGGCATAGGTCGCATTATCAAGCTGTTCCACTGTCAGTTCATGCGGGACCCAGGTGTGCCAGCGATGTAACTCCGGCCCGCGCTCCGCTTCATAGATTCGAATAATCAGTAGCAGCAGTAACAATACTCCAGACACAATCGCAAGACGCCAGAGCCTGCGGGTGACGGTTTTCCACCTCCGGGTCATAAATCCTTTCCTGAAAAATTAAAATGCATAGCGAAACCACGCGAACAGCACGTTGCCATTATTGTACGTGCCCGGAATATAGGTGAACTGTACATTCAGCGCCTTATAACCGGCAGAGAACAGCGGCAGAATAATCGGTAGCGGGATATAGTTACCAAAATCTTCGCGTGCAGTGATACCGGCGGTTAATCCCGCGCCAAGACGAAAGTCCTGATTCGAACCAGGATACCAGCCCTTCTCCCAGCCATAACCGACAATCGGCTGCCACTCATTGTGTGAGTCTTTGAAAGCCATTGCATAAAGCGCGCTCCAGTTGCCGCTGTCGCTGTAGCGGGAAATGCCCAGACCGCCTCCCCAGGGATTCTCGTTATAGTTATCGGTTTTTTCTTTGTCGTACATAAAGCGGGCGTGCCAGCTGATAAATGGCAGGTAGAGATCGGTATGCTGAGGCGCGTTCCAGGTCTGCGCAACATCGTCAGTGAATCCATTCCACCAGGAGGAGATTGGTGTGTTTTCAGCATGCAATGGCGCAGCAGTCAGCAATGCGGCAAAAACTGCCGTCGTGGTTGAAATTTTCATAGTGCGTACCGGTCAGCGTGCGGAGCAGATGAAAAATGAGTATAGCGCAGAGCCTGAGGCAATCTTTGTCAGCGGTCATGCTTCGCTTAACCGGGGATTTCTGAAGACAATAACGACAGTTCATTAAGTCAGTTTCTGGCGATTTCAGCCTGAAATCGCCAGAACTGTATGGAAATTAATCGAGGGAAAATTGCTGATTACAGTGAATGTTGTCTGATGGTACTTAGTGAGGATAAGGACGGGGAAATGCGGTGCAACGGTTAGTAAGAAGATAAGGAGGTAACAAGATAAGGCGATAAGGAGGTAAAACCGGATTCAGCCGGTGGGCTGAATCCGGTGGGAGACTCAGGAGGCTTCAGCCTCTTTTGGCTTTTCACCAAACTTCTCTTTCATGTGTGACTCAATCTCTTCCAGGCTTTTGCCCCGCGTCTCTGGCACCATCGCCATCACGAAGATCAGCGACCCGACGTTAATCGCGGCAAAGATAAAGAAGGTGGTGCTGCCGGCATATTCCATTATCGGTGGAAAACCAAAGGCGACTATCGCGTTAAAGATCCACTGTAGTGAGACAGCGCCGCCGGTTAACACGCCGCGCAACTGCATCGGGAACAGTTCCGACATCATCAGCCAGTAGACCGGGGAGATGCACATCTGCATGCAGAACAGGAACAGCAGAATACAGGCCAGGGCGAGGTAGCTCTGCATCAGGCTGGGAGCGATAAAGGTCATCACGCTGCCCAGCATAATCTGCGAAGCGACCACCAGACACAGGCCGGTAATCAGCATCGTCCGACGCGGGAAGCGACTAACCGCCCAGATACCTACAATCGCCGCCACCACTGAGACCACGCCGTTACCGATGGTCGCGGCAATCGACGCGCTGGTGCCAAGTCCGGTCTGTTTAAGGATGATCGGGGTGTAATACATAAAACCATTAACACCGGTGAACTGGGCGACAAAGCCCAGCCCGACGCCGATAACCATCAGGCGAATCACCCACTTTTCACGGATCAGGGTTTTCGCATCCGGCCCACGTTCCGCCGCCCTCGCCTGCTTCTTCATCTGCGCCATCTCATGGCGCACTTCACGCGGCGTTTCACGCAGATACTTCAGGATCTTTTTAGCCTCTTTCAGACGCCCTTCCGCGACCAGCCAGTGTGGTGAGGCAGGAACGAAGAACGTGCCGATAAACAGCAAAAGACCCGGCACCATGGCAATTGCCAGCATGTAGCGCCACAGGTGCTCATCATGTAGCAGATAGCTCAGCAGCGTACTGGCAACATAAGCAATGAGCTGTCCGGTAACGATCATCAGCTCATTGCGGCTGACCAGCGGCGCACGCAGGCGCGGTCCGGCAATTTCGGCGATAAACACCGGCACGGTAGAGGAACCGCCGCCGACCGCAATCCCCAGCAGGAAGCGCATTGCCACCATGACGTTGACAGAAGGCGCCAGCGCTGTTCCCAGTGAACCCAGCACAAAAATAACCGCCAGGCTGCGTAAGGTAATACGCCGGCCAAACCGGTCAGAGAAGAAACCACTCAGGAAAGAGCCGATTGCGGCACCGAACACCAGCGAAGAGGCTACCAGCCCTTCAGTGAATGAGTTCAGTCCAAGTCCACCCTGATCGGGTGGTGAGGTCATGTAGGGTAACGCACCCGAGATAATCCCGGTGTCATAACCAAAAGCCAGCGCGCCCATAGTGGCAACCAGTACCACTAAAAAAATGCGCTGGCGTACCGTATCCGCAGGCGCGTGATCGCCCGCTTCACCAGAGTCTGGTGTATTCGTACTCATAATATCCCTGCCATTAATAAGTTAAACATCCGTTTGATTAAATTTCATACGGAATAGAAATGGAACATATTTACCGAGTGGGTAAAGAAGTGTAGACGGTATTTAAAAGTTAGCTTTAGCAATGCGATTTTTATAACAGGGATAGTTAACCGGATAAATAAACCGGCGCAATAATGACGACGTGAAAGTTATTTTAACATTAGGTTAACACTTTCAGTTCCTGCTGGATCCAGCTCAGGAAATGCGCGACGCGGGGAAACTGGGCAAATCCACGCGGGAAGACCAGATGATGGGCGCTGACGGGCAGACTCTCCTGTTCGGACAAGACTCTGACCAGTTTTCCACTGCGCAGATAATCCTCCGCCAGCAATTCACTTTCAAATATAAGACCGTGGCCTAACATCGCCGCCTCAAGACTCATATAAGAGCGATCAAAGCGAAATAACCACTCTTTATCTGGCTGAGGTAATTGCTGAGAAGCAAACCACTGCGGCCACTGAATAAGCGGCGACTCCGATAATATCAGCGCATGATGAATTAACTCAGCGGCCTGATTAACAGGATGCTTTTTCAGATACTCAGGCGAGGCCAGCACCGACATTCTTTCGTGGCGGATCGTTTTAATCTCGAATGAGTTCCAGTCCGGGAATCCATGGCGTATCGCAATATCAATATTGTCGCGGCTGAAAGATAAATTCTCGTAAGAGCAGGAGAGCGTGAGCTGGAACTCGGGATAGCTGTCGCGAAATTTATGGATGCGCGGCAACAGCCACAACAGACCGAAACTGGGCGCGCAGTGGATCCTGAGGTTGCTGCGGGCTTTCTCGTTACTGATGCGTGCAGTCGCCTGCGTCAGACTCAGCAGTATCGGACCAATCTCCCTGAGGTAGTGCTCACCCGACAGCGTCAGCACTACGCCCTTTGCCGAACGATTAAACAGAATACAGCCCAGTTCACGCTCCAGTTTTGCCAGCTGATGACTGGCCGCCGAAGGCGTAATACTTAATTCCTCGGCCGCACGCGCGACATTACCAAAATGGGCCACCTGCTCAAAAACCCGCAGTGATTTAATCGAAGGTAAGTGATCAGACTGCTTTTCCATCCGCCTCTCCACACTGGAATTTTGTGATGTGTGCCCATTTTTAAATCGCAGAATTGTTAACTGCATCAAACCAACAAATTCATTCAGCATCAAATGAATTTTTTTGCATTGCCAATATTAGCCGCTTTATCAATTCTGATCGTGACCCTGCCGGTAGCGATACCGAACCACTAATAATTATTTTTCTGGAGTGGACAATGTTACTCGAAAATAAAGTTGCGATTATTACAGGTGCCGCCTCTCAGCGCGGCATTGGCCGGGCCACAGCCGCCTGTTTTGCTCAGCATGGCGCGCGCGTGGTGGTGCTCGATTTAGATCTGCAGGCCGCCCAGGCCAGCGCACTGTCTTGTGGTGATGGGCATCTCGGCCTGGCCACAGATGTGACCGATCCCCTCTCTGTTCGTCGTGCCATCGACCAGGTTCTTGGGCACTTCGGCCGTATTGATGTGCTGGTCAACAATGCAGGTATTACTCAGCCGGTTAAAACACTGGAAATCGGCATCGAGGATTACAACCGTATTCTTGATGTCAATCTGCGCGGCACGCTGCTGATGTCTCAGGCGGTGATCCCCACCATGCAGCAGCAGAAAGGCGGCAGCATCATCTGCCTGTCCTCGGTCTCAGCACAGCGCGGCGGCGGGATTTTCGGCGGTCCGCACTACAGTGCCGCTAAAGCGGGCGTTCTGGGCCTGACTAAAGCGATGGCGCGCGAATTTGGCCCTGACCAGATACGCATTAATGCCCTGACGCCCGGTCTGATCCAGACGGACATCACTGGTGGCCTGTTACAGGATGAACGCCGCCACGCCATTCTCGACGGAATTCCGCTCGGCCGCCTTGGGTCCGCCAGTGACGTCGCCAACGCTGCGCTGTTTCTCGCCAGCGATCTCTCCGGTTATCTCACCGGCATCACGCTGGATGTGAACGGCGGCATGCTGATCCATTAAATAGCGCCCTTCCCTGCCCGCACGCCTGGCGGGCTAACCTCGGGAGTGAACACCATGACCACGCTTAATCTGAGCGCAGCCTCTGCTGCGCGCGATATCACCTATCGCAAAATTGCCTGGCGCCTGATGCCCTGGCTGATGCTCTGTTATCTCTGCGCCTATCTTGATCGCGTCAATGTGGGCTTCGCTAAATTACAGATGATGGATGATTTGTCTCTCAGCGAAACCGTGTATGGACTGGGTGCCGGGATCTTTTTTATCGGCTACTTCTTCTTTGAGGTGCCGAGTAACCTGATCCTGCACCGTGTCGGCGCACGCCGCTGGATTGCCCGCATTATGATCACATGGGGAATCATCTCAGCCCTGTTCGCCTTTGTAGAAACCGCATGGCAGTTCTACCTGCTGCGCTTTCTGCTCGGCGTCGCCGAGGCCGGTCTTGCGCCAGGTTTACTGCTCTACCTGACCTACTGGTTTCCATCACACCGTCGCGCACGTATGACCGTGCTCTGGTTTGTCGCCATTCCACTCTCAGGGATGATTGGCGGCCCGCTCTCAGGCTGGATTATGGCGACCTTTGCAGGCTTTCACGGATGGGCAGGCTGGCAGTGGATGTTTATGCTGGAAGCTATCCCCACCCTTGTTATGGGATTAGTGGTACTGCTGGTTCTGAAGGATCGTGTTGAACAGGCAGATTGGCTGGACGAAGATGAGAAACGCCGGGTGCGTGCCGATCTGGATGAGGATAATCAGCAGAAAGCCTGTCATGGCACGGTAAAAGCCTTTGTCGCCGACCGTCGTCTGTGGCTGCTGGCGCTGATCTACTTCTGTGTGGTGATGGGTCAGTACGCCCTGACGTTCTGGTTACCGACGCTGGTGAGAAACTCAGGCGTCAGTGAACCGCTGCATATTGGGCTGCTGACCAGTCTGCCTTACCTCTGCGCCATTATCTTTATGCTGCTGGCCGGGCGCAGTGGCGATCGCTATCGTGAACGCCGCTGGCATCTGATTGTTCCAATGCTGATCGGACTCACCGGACTGACGCTGGCAACTCTGCTGAGCCATAGCGTTTCCCTGTCACTGCTCTCCCTTTGTATTGCCGCTGCGGGCATTCTTTCCGCCTCATCGCTGTTCTGGATGTTGCCGACCAATCTGTTAGGTGGCGTCTCTGCCGCCGCAGGCATCGCCGCCGTGAACTGCATTGCTAATCTGGCCGGTTTTTTCTCACCGTGGCTGATAGGCACCATCACCACCGCAACCGGTACGCCCGCTTCCGGAATGTACTTTATTGCTGCCGTCCTGCTGGGTGGCGCGCTATGCGTGCTGCGCATCCGGGCAGCGGACGTTAATCGTTAATCAGGAGGTAATATGACTGACTCTCGTCACGCTTCACACGTGCTCTCATTGCAGCAACGAGCCACCAATATTCGCCGCCATGCCTTATTAATGGGGCAGATTCAGGGGCAGGGATATATCGGTCAGGCGCTGGGTGCCGCCGATTTGCTTGCTGTCAGCTATTTCCACGCCATGAATTACCGGCCGGATCAACCTGAGTGGGAAGACCGCGATCGCTTCTATCTGTCGATTGGCCATTACGCTATCGCCCTTTACGCCGCCTTGCTGGAAGCAGGCGTGATACCTGAAGAAGAACGGGAAACTTATGGGACTGATGAGAGCCGCTTGCCGATGTCCGGCATGGCTGCCTATACCCCAGGCATGGAAATTACCGGCGGTTCACTGGGTCATGGCTTAGGTATTGCTGTAGGTGCCTGTCTGGGGCTGAAACAGAAAGGCTCGCAGGCACGAGTCTATAACCTGCTTTCAGATGGTGAACTGAATGAAGGCTCTACCTGGGAAGCGGCAATGTCCGCCTCACACTGGCAACTTGATAACCTGATCGCCCTTATCGACGTCAACAATCAGCAGGCTGACGGCCATAGCAGTGAGATTCTCGCTTTTGAACCCATTGTGGATCGCTGGCAGGCTTTTGGCTGGTACACCCAGCGGGTTGATGGCAACGATATCTCTGCTTTGCAGGCCGCCTTTGATGCGGCTCGCAGCTGGCCCGAACCCCAGCCGCGCGTCATCATTTGCGATACCCGAATGGGCAAAGGGGTACCGTTTCTGGAAAGTCGTGAGAAAACCCACTTTATTCGGGTCGATGCCGATGAGTGGGACAAAGCCCTGACCGCACTTGAGCAAGGAGTCTGAGATGAGTTCACAACCGCAAAAAAAACGTCTGACCACATCCGCCATGATCGCCTCGATCGCCGCTGAAGGCCAGCCCACGGTTTCAGCTCCTTTTGGACATGCCCTGGTCTCTCTGGCAGAGCAGCGCTCAGATGTGGTGGGGCTGACGGCTGATTTAAGTAAATACACCGATCTGCACCTGTTCGCAGAGGCTTTTCCGAAACGCTTTTATCAGATGGGCATGGCGGAACAGTTACTGATGAGCGCCGCAGCAGGTATGGCGCGTGAAGGCTTTATGCCTTTTGTCACCACTTATGCCGTCTTTGCTTCCCGCCGCGCTTATGATTTTATCTGCATGGCCATCGCCGAAGAGAATCTGAACGTTAAAATCGCCTGCGCACTGCCGGGCCTGACCACCGGTTATGGACCGAGTCATCAGGCGACTGATGACCTGGCAATCTTCCGTGGCATGCCGAACCTGACTATCATCGATCCCTGTGATGCACTGGAGATTAGCCAGGTGATACCGGCTATTGCTGAACATCAGGGCCCGGTCTATTTACGCCTGCTGCGCGGTAAGGTTCCGCTGGTGCTGGATAAATATGACTATCGCTATCAGCACGGTAAGGCTCAGCGCCTGCGCGGCGGTAAGCATGCCATTATTATCAGCAGCGGATTGATGACCATGCGGGCGCTTGAAGCCGCTGAAGCGCTGGAGAAGCAGGGGATTGAGGTCGGTGTGGTTCACTCACCCATGATTAAGCCTCTGGATGAAGAGACCATCCTGCGTGAGGCGGGGGTAGCACTGCATCATAACCAGCTGTTTATCACCGCTGAAAATCATTCGATAACGGGTGGCTTAGGCGAAGCTATTGCCGGCCTGTTAATGCGAAATCATGTGACGCCGCGCTTTAAACAGATTGCGCTGCCGGATGCTTTCCTTGCAGCAGGCGCACTACCGACGCTGCATGACCGTTATGGCATCTCAACGGATGCCATGGTTAAGCAAATAACCGCCTGGCTTGAAGCCTGATTCATATCAAAACCGGGCCTGGCCCGGTTTTCTTCTGCATAGGTTCGGTTCTGCCGTGGAAGATCATCATTGCATTACGTCACTTCACATCGGTCTGATTACTGATTGCAGTGGTCAGCACTCTCTGCGCATCAGCAACTACGCTGTATGCTGATAACAGCCACTGATAACCCGTTTCAATGCCATACAGACGTTATTTCTCGCAATTCACTGTAAACAGCAGTGCAGTGAGCCATCGCCTTTTATCAGGTAGGCCGATAGGGGCTCTTCGTCCGTAAGCTGCCGATTTCATCTGCTTTACCCAATACAGTGAATCTGATGCCATGCAACTACCTTTCCGTCATGAGCAGACTGTGACAATCTTTTCGCGCTGATCAGGTTTTAATGGAGTTCCCTGCCAAAGCTGCATCTTGTATCGCACCTCTTCAAAAAAAATTTTATCGCGCAGAAAAAGTTATCCACTTTTTCTGTGGATAAGTGAGGGATAGTTTCTGAGTATCTTTTTTCACTCTCTGTTCAGGACTTTACTGCTCTCAAGATACGCCTCTTTTCTGATCTTATCCGTTCGCCCTCAGGCCTGAAACGAGGGAGCGTTTAACTGCAGGCATGGCGATTTCAGGCTGAAATTCTTGCATCTTTTATATTAAAAACAAACAGTTAATCACGAAATATCGCTGGCGGGCTAATGTTTGGAGAAAGGCCAGGCAGAGGGTTTAGCGGAGTGTGTGAAGCCGGTACGCTGTTACTGAGGTTTAGTAAAGTTGATTGGTTACTAATGAACCAGTCCCGGAAAATCATTACTTGCAATATTCTGACCGTCGGATGCGCGCTGACGGCGATGAGATTCATCAACGATAGCATCAGACGAAAAACGTTATCTCTGTTTATAGTGACCTGTGCGGTTTGGAAGGGGCCTGGGTATCTGGCGAAAGAGTTCAGCGAAGTGGCGATTTCATGCAGTTTTTCAGCAAGAGATAATAAAGCAATTTATTATATTTCAATATCTTAAGCAGGAATTCACACTTAAAAATCTGGCGATTTCAGCCTGAAATTTGGGTGTCCGCCATCTCTTTTAACGACGACTCGCTACAAAAATCGAAAAAAAAGCCAGCGTTTATCGCTGGCTGATTTGAGTGCATATACGTTAACGGTTGAGATATTTTTTCAGGGTCTCCGCAATAACTTTATCCAGCTCTTCCTGCAACTCTTTCGACTGCCGGTTAAATTCATAACTGAACATCCGTCCGCGTACCTTTTTTCGGGCGAACCGATCTTTATCAGCAAAAGACCAGAGCGCAGTCGCCTGGGTTTTATCTTTCTCCGGTTCTTTGATCAGAGTCTGGCTGCCCTGTCGAATCAGACGCAGAATATGATTTTTAAGCTCGTCCTCGGCCAGACCTTCACGGGCACAGACCACATCAATTTCCCTGGAAATGGATTTGATCAGAGCTTCAACGCTTTGCCCCGACTCACTCAACTTGTCAGCAGCCTGTAACAACGCTTTATAGTCGGGATAGGTCAGCTCAGCGTGATTAGGAAAAAGTGAAATCAAATCTGATGGAACGCTGGCGGCCTGCAGGGCACGCGTCACTTTCGCCTGGGACAAACCCTGATTTTCAGCAATCTCCTTCTGCGACAAACCGCCATCTTTAAGTGTTAACAGACGCATACCCACTTCGCGTAGATTGTGTTCCCGTGCCGTCTGAATATCCTGCGCCAGTCGGCGGGCTTCATCAGCGGTGATGGCCGCGTCAGTGATCAGCACGTCCAGGCCGGTTTTGCAGTAGAGTGCGGCTGCACGACGACGTGAGCCATCCAGGATTTCGATGCGGTCATCGCGCATCACGCCAATAGCGGGAAAGAACTGCTGCAGCTTAATGGTCCGGATAATGTCGCGCAGCGAATCAGGTGTCAGGCCTGCCTGATCGCGACCGTTGGTTTCCATTGTGACAAACGTTTTGCTTTCAACGTCGCTGGCGGCAATGCGTTCAAAACGAAACAACGCGCGCTTGCCCGTTGCCAGAACGAATGTCTGGTTGTGCTGGCTGTCTGGCGTGTCATTTTCCAGTGGAGTCTGGCTGAAGGTTCTGCCAATCGTAATTCTTTTTGCGCTCATACAAACCTCAGTTCAGGCGAATAAATTCGATACGGTCGAAGACGGCTTTAGCAAAATCTTCTGCGGCGGATCGTGCATTCTTCAACGCTTCGCTGCTGCCGACGTAGGTCGAAGGATTGGCGGAGATAACCGTATCAAAGGATTCGCCACAACGTTCGAAACCATCAAGGCGGGGAAGGGCAGCATCAAGCATGTCGCCACCAAAAATCTCTTTCGCCAGGCTATGACAGAGTTTATGGTCCGCTTTATTGGAGAGCTTAGACATGAAGCCAATATTGCCCTGCAGCCGACAGGTCGCGCCGGAGTCTTCGATAATCGCAATCAGTTCCGGAAGACGTGTCAGGTATTTTAGTGTCGAGTGAAAGTCTACCTGAGCCGGTGGCACTGGAGTCATCAGAAGATCAGACGCTGCAATCGCATTCTTCAGGAAAGCATCAAGATGCGGGCCGCTATCGATAAAGATGAAGTCATAATCTTTTTTCAGTTTGGCAATAACGTTGTCATACAACACGGCGTGAACGTTCTGTTGCGGAAGATGCTCAGCACAAAGCTGATCCCAGCTTGAGGCGATAAAGGCGTCATCAATCGATGCAGGCAGCACATCCACACCCGGAATGATCGACGGAACGATAAACTCGTTGACCAGCTCATCTCGTGAGACATTCTGCAGCATTGCCTGCGCCGCAGTCGCTTCCACCAGCCCGACGGAGCGCTCGTGGTTCAGGAACATGGTTGCTGAGGACTGCGGATCAAGGTCGATAACCAGGATGCGCAAATCTTCAAAAAGCAGATGGGGATGTGCGCGCAACGCATGTGCCAGCGAGACGGTTGAAACCGTTTTAGAGACACCGCCCTTCAGATTACCGACAAACAGGGTGTAAGCGTCACTATGGCGATCGCGATACTTCGGCACGCCACGATGATGATAGATATCGATAATATTCTGAATCGACATAGCATATTTAACGGAAGAACCGGCCGCACGTTTATCAAATTGATAACCGCTCTCTTCCATCTCATTGACTGCGTAATCCACACTGGCTCGGGTCAGTTTGGGCAACTTTGCCAGCGCCGCTTTGGCATAGACCTGATAGTAAGTATTTTCATGCAGTTCCTGCTTTTGCGCCTGAATTTGCTCGGTGAGGCTTAGCAGCATGCGTTCTGAACGCTGCGCAACCTTCATCACCTGCTTGTCATCATTAGCCATAGTTGCTCCAAACATGTAGGATTTATGACTTTATACAGAAATCCTGCACGTGAGGCAATAAATTATCTTCTCAACATAATCTCCGTTTTTATGTAACCACACGGGTTTTGGTGAGCTTCATCACATTATTTCGTCTGGCCGAATATATTTTGCAGGTTAATTGCGGTAAGCATTCACTGTAATCAGCAGAACATTCACTGTAGTGAGCAAACAGGTTTAAAAAATCATCAGACAAACCGGGTACATTGAGCGGGAAAGGGAAAACACAGAAGACAGCCCTGGAGAGATCAAACGTTCACTGTAGTCAGTAAAGCTTGTGTCTCATTCGGTGACGTTATGGAGCAGGCGAAAGAGCGATGGATACATTCATAAACGGATTTTCAGGCAGTAACTGCGTTTGCTGTGCTGATCTTTGCCACTGCATCACTGCAACATTCACTATAGTCAGTAGCGTTTTACGTGTTCAGCTCTGTGAAGAGCAACGTTCACTGTAATCAGTAAACTTGCCGATCAGGAGCCAGAAGAGGGAGCTGGGCAGAGTAAACGTTCACTGTAGTCAGTAAGGATGGGTTGAATAATCCTCAGCGGATGATAAAAGCATCGGAATCTGGAGAGGGAATATACACCGGCAATGTCACAACAAGGTCTGGTGTGCGATACAGAAGCGTAAAGCCCATAAACGTTCACTGTAATCAGTAAATCCAGAAAGCAGTAAACATTCACTATAGTCAGTAACACTACTAGTGGAAGAGGGATGAGAAGAAGAACAGCCACGCAAACATTCACTGTAGTCAGTAGTCAGTAGTCAGTAGTCAGTAGTCAGTAGTCAGTAGTCAGTAGTCAGTAGTCAGTAGTCAGTAGTCAGTAGTCAGCAGTCAGCAGTAAGTAGACAGAGGCGATTCCATTCTGCATCAGGGCGTGCCGACAGGGTCGTAATATGAGTCAGTAGTTAGCAGTAAGTAGACAGAGGCGATTCTGTTCTGCATCAGAGTGTGCCGACGTTGTTCCGAGTCATGAAGTGACCAGACCTTGCGAGCAACGGCTTCTTCTGTCGCCCTTCAGCCAGTCATGCACCAGCCCCGTATCGTATACATCAGCAATGCCGTCAGCAGGTTCACTTTAACGTTCACTGTAATCAGTAGAATGCACAATGCCTTCAGGTACACCGCAGCAAACATTCACTGTAATCAGCAGGACGTTCACTGTAATCAGTACAAGATTAGCATCCCGCCATGGCAGTTATGACTCGCCTCAGACCGGGCATCTGGTAACAACGTTCACTGTAATCAGTAGCGATCCGGAAAGCCGTTAAAGAGATTCAATGCTGAGGCGAGGGTAGTGCCCATCAGCAGACATTCACTGTAATCAGTAACAGTGTCACGCTGTTCTCTATGGTTACGTGTGTCATTCAGGTCATACGTATCATGTGAATCACGCTGAGCAGACCCCTCATGGTAAACCGCATCCAACCCTGATTTGCTGGCCAGCCAGTAATGCCCTTTGAGAACAGGGCAGAGCAAAGGCATTCACTGTAGTCAGTAAAAAGGATTCACTGTAATCAGCAGAGAGAGGCTTAGCCAACCGAAGTCAGGGCATTCACTGTAATCAGTAAACACAGTATAATTGAGTGCTAACCAATATGAGAGTAAGCACTAACTTACTTATAAGCCCTTGTTATCAGGTGCATTGAAGGGGGGTAGGGTCTGAACACACTTTTGCACGGCGGCCCGGTTACTGATTACAGTGAACGTTACTGATCACAGTGAATCCCTGGGGAGTACTGATTACAGTGAATGAAGAGTGGATGGCGCAATGTCACCGGTGACGCAGAAAGTGACACTGCCACGCAGGAATACTGATTACAGTGAACGTGAGGGGTTAATCATCAAACTCGATCTCATCCAGCGAATCGATGCTCTCAAGATTACTGATGCCATCAAGCTTAGGCGTACGGCTGTGGATAATAAAAAAGACTGAGCGGCCACGCTTCACTTCTGAGTAATCCAGATAACCGATCTCTTTCAGCTGCTCCATCGCGCGCCGCACGACATGGTTCTGCGTGGTGGTCTTAGAGCCGAGGTTCAGGCGCATACGCAGGCGTGCAAGCGAGATAGGCGCCGGATTGGTTGGCAGGCTTTCCAGGAAGGTGTAAAGCGCCTGCGCAGACTCTTTACGCTTCAAACGGGATATTGCACGGAGCTGAAGCAGGACCTTGTGGTCGAAGTTATAGAGTTCGAACAGCTTGGGGTCGGCCTGGATGCGCACAATATCTTTTTCGCGATCGTAATAAGCAGACTGAACAAGGTGCGTATGATAGGCCTTGCCGTTACCTTCAAAAGAGAGCGTATTGGTCGCGATGCGGCGCAGAGAGGCATCAAGACGCTTGCGCAGGGCAGCTGAAGAGTTGGCAGAGGGAATGCCACACATCTTCACAAAATCGATAAACGGCAGCGTGACGGTATCGCCTTTGGTCGGATAGCGGGAAAAAGATTGAATAATACCCGCCCAGGTTTTGAAATCGTTATCCATATCCAGCCGCGCGCCGGTAATGGTAATCTTTTCGTAGCCTTCCGCTTTCACCAGCGTCAGATTCTTCAGCTCTTTCGTCGCATCCGTTGATGCCATCGCACCGGATTTACCGCGTGCAGTAGATTTCAGCGTCGGCACGAACAGCCCAAGACGCATTAAAGCGACAGGCTGAACGGTATTATTCTTGTTGGGATGAAGCTGAATAACTTCACCACTGTTTTTTGTCACTGACAGAAAAGGTTCAAGTAACGCTTTGTTTTCGTTGTCTTTATCTGCCATGGCGTAAGATCTTCATTCTGTGGATGAAAGGGATCGTTTTCTGACTACAGTGAACATTAGCACTGTTTACAGTGAACATTCTACCTGGTACAGTGAATAAAGTACTGATTACAGTGAACACTTTACTGATTATAGTGAACGCGATCACCCTTTCAGCCCTTGTGGGGTGCGGCCTGCGACGATCGGGGATCTCTTAGGATCTCTATATGATCTATTAAGGATCGTTTATTAGGATCTGGTCACTGTATAAGTGGAAAACTTAAGGCGTGACATCATTTTCAGACGTGTTGACCACCAGCAAAAACTGGCCCGCAATCTGCCCACTGCCTGACCGACTAATCGGTCATAGCCGCATTCATTCTCAATCGATAAACAACTTCCTCACTATTATTCATTTTTCATCATCAACTACAGCGCGTATCGTCTCTCCATCACTGACAGAATGAGGAATACGGCACCATGACTGAACATGCCCTATCACGTAACCCTACAACTGGTGAAATTCTGGCACGCTATCCTTTGCAGAATAGTGCAGAGCTGGAACAGACACTGACTGAAAGCGCATCTGCTTTTGCTGCATGGAAACAGAGCACCATGACGGACCGCGTTCGCGTATTGCGTCAGCTTGGCGAACAGATCCGTCTGCGTGAGCAGGATCTTTCCCGCATGATCACCCTGGAGATGGGTAAACCCATTGCACAGGCACGCGCTGAAGTTCTGAAATGCGCTAACTTATGCGACTGGTATGCGGAACATGGCCCTGCAATGCTGGCCGATCAGCCCACTCAGATTGCCGATGCGTGGCAGCGATTCCGTCCCATCGGGGTGATCCTGGCTGTGATGCCATGGAATTTCCCCCTGTGGCAGGTTCTGCGGGGCGCAGTGAGTATGTTGCTGGCAGGCAACACCTATCTGCTTAAACACGCGCCTAACGTCATGGGAAGCGCCACACTGATGGCTGATCTGTTCAGGGCAACCGATCTCCCTGCTGGTGGCTTTAACCTGATCAACGTTGACAACGACGATGTCTCCGTAGCCATCAAAGATGACCGCATTGCCGCCGTTGCCGTTACCGGAAGTGTCCGGGCTGGCGCCGCGATCGCTGCACAGGCGGGCGCAGCACTTAAGAAAACCGTGCTGGAGCTGGGTGGATCCGATCCCTTTATCGTGCTGGCGGATGCCGATCTTGATGAAGCGGTTAAATCAGCCGTTATTGGACGTTTCCAGAATACCGGACAGGTGTGTATGGCTGCCAAACGCTTTATTGTGGAAGCTCCGATCGCTGAAGAATTTGAAAAACGCTTCACTGCCGCGGTCCAGGCACTCACCATGGGCGATCCGCTGGATGAAAATACCTTCCTGGGCCCGATGGCACGCGCCGATCTGCGTGACGAACTGGATGGACAGGTAAAGGCCACGCTGCGTGAAGGTGCACGTCTGGTACTGGGCGGCGAGAAAGTGGCA
The DNA here is from genome assembly GCF_024520895.1 of Pantoea sp. Fr-CA_6. Taxonomy (NCBI): domain Bacteria; kingdom Pseudomonadati; phylum Pseudomonadota; class Gammaproteobacteria; order Enterobacterales; family Erwiniaceae; genus Pantoea; species Pantoea sp. Fr-CA_6. The sequence goes on from NZ_JALNPO010000003.1 coordinate 196,530, forward strand.
GGGCAGGGTAACTACTACGCGCCGACCATTCTCGCTGATGTCACCAGCGACATGACCGCGTTCAGGCAGGAGCTGTTTGGCCCGGTAGCCGCTATTGCGGTCGCAAGGGATCCACAACATGCGCTGGAGATCGCCAACGACAGCGAATTTGGCCTCAGCGCCACCGTCTGGAGCGGTAATGAAGAGATTGCCGATCGTCTGGCGCTGCAGCTGGAAGTCGGTGCTGTGTTTATTAATGGCAACGGCGCGTCCGATCCGCGCGTTACCATTGGTGGTGTGAAGAAAAGCGGCTACGGCCGTGAGCTGTCGCACTTTGGTGTGCACGAATTCTGTAACGTGCAGACCGTGTGGAAGAATCGTCGCTAGTGTTTACTGTGCCGACGGAAGATAAGCGGGCGCTGTTTTAGCGACCGCACTGAGCGGACGCAGCAACCGATGCGGTGCAAACGCACTCAGCATTGGTGAGCCTGTGCCGCTCAGCATCTCCTCAGCCACCAGCCTGCCCAGCAATGGGGCAAGTGTCATGCCGCTATGGCTGATCATCAGATAAACGCGTGCTGACTCGCTGATGTAGCCTAATGCCGGCAAGCCATCTGCCGGACGCGACCGCTGTCCTGTTTCAATCCGCTCAATTCTCGCGCCTTCCGTGTTTTTAAACAGCCGCCGCAATCGACGCAGCATCTCTTTGCCAATCAGTCCATCCGGCGAGACCGGCCGCGCCGGATCGGCGTGCTGATCCAGATCCAGCGCCTGCAGCATCAGACGGCCACCGCCATCCGGCCGCACATTCAGTTCCGGGGTAATCAGATTGCATTTAAGTGGGATCGGCAAAGGCTGGGTCTGCGCCAGAAAACTGCAGGCAACAGGATCGGCTCGATTCGCATCGGTCATCGCCAGTTCAAGCCCGCACTGACTTATCAGTTCCGGTGCCCAGCGGCCGGTCGCCAGTACCAGCTGATCGCCGCGCCATTCATCACCACTGGCCAGCGTAAGATGGACATCCTGCGCCGATTCAGTGAGCGTCGTCACTTCATTGTTGCAGACCAGCTGCCCGCCACTGGTACGCAGGTCTGCCAGCAGAGAGGCGATAAACAGGCTCGGATAAAGCAGACACTCCGACGGGAAAGACCAGGCGTGCTGAACGCGGGGATCGAGCCGCAACTCGGGCATTGCACCCAGAAGTGCGGCGCGGCTACGTTTCTCTACGGGGTAATCGAGCGTCGTAAGCTTTGCTGCGCGCTGCGCCAGCTGGCGCAGGGATGATTCATCGGCTGCCCACTCCAGCGTGCCGGTTTCCAGCAGCCATCGGGGCGATGCAGGATGGCTGGCCTGCCAGCGCTTGTGCTCGTCTATCGCATGGGCATTAAGATCATGATAGCTGGTGGGTTCTTTGCCGTTGGCATTGACCCAGGCATAGCTGATCTGACTGGTTCCGCTGCCAGGATAGTTTTTATCGAAGACGGTGACCTGTGCGCCCCGTCGCGACAATGACTGCGCGACGGCTAAACCCAGCACGCCTGCACCGATTACGGCAATACGTTGTGGCATATCTGGTCTCTCCTGAACAGGGATTAGTGGAAAACTGCTACCCGCCGGTTCGTTTACTATTGCGAAGTCAAAGAAGTACGTCAACCGCAGCGTCAGGCGGTGGTTTCATCGAACCACGCGGGCACCGGATCGGCCAGAGTGATCCACTGTTCAGGCCCCGCAGCCATCTCCTGTGGTGTCAGCAGCGCATGATCCAGCGCGGCACGGACGCTCTTCTCGTCCATCTCAATGCCGATAAAGACCAGTTCCTGGCGCGCATCGCCGGTACCTTCCTGCCACTGTTCAGCGATAAAGTTGAGTGAATCTGCATCCTGTGGCCATTCAGTTCGCGGCACGCTGACCCACCAGCGCCCGGCATAACCCTGACGTGCCACCGCGCCCGCCTGCGACCACATTGCGGCATATTCCGGCCGACTGGCCAGCCAGAAGTAGCCTTTAGAGCGGATAACGCCGTCAAGCTGGTGGTTTACTGCATGCCAGAAACGCTGCGGATGGAACGGACGACGGGCGCGATAGACAAAGTTACGAATGCCATATTCCTCCGATTCCGGCTGATGCTCACCGCGCAGGGTCTGCAGCCAGCCGGGTGCCTGCGCTGCCCGGTCAAAATCAAACCGGCCGGTATTCAGCAGGCAGTCCAGCGGAATCTGCCCAAACTCACTGTTCACAATAAGCGCGTGCGGATTAAGCGCCTGCAGCATGCCCTTCAACTGGTGCAGCTGCGCCGAGCTGAGCAGGTCCGTTTTGTTCAGCACCAGCAAATCACAAAACTCAATCTGATCCACCAGCAGATCAACCACTGAGCGCTCATCCTGCGCGCCCAGCGATTCGCCACGTGACTGCAGATCATCGGCTGAACGATAATCGCGCAGGAAGTTAAAGCCATCGACCACGGTGATCATACTGTCCAGCCGGGCATAGGCTGACAGACTTTCACCCGCTTCATCTTCAAACGTAAAGGTTTCGGCAACCGGCAGCGGTTCAGAAATGCCGGTAGACTCAATCACCAGGTGATCGAAACGCCCGGCCTGAGCCAGACGTTTTACCTCCAGCAGCAGATCTTCACGCAACGTGCAGCAGATGCAGCCGTTACTCATTTCGACCAGCTTTTCATCGGTGCGGGAGAGCTGCGCGCCGCCATCGCGCACCAGCGCAGCGTCAATATTAATTTCAGACATATCATTGACGATCACCGCGATCCGCCGTCCTTCGCGGTTGTTCAGAATATGATTAAGCAGGGTAGTTTTACCGGCACCGAGAAAGCCGGAGAGAACGGCAACCGGCAGACGGGGATCGTCGGATGTCAGAGCAGAGAGTGTCATGGTGTTACCTGTGAAAATGCGATTATAGATACGTTATAACATAACATTAGTGAGTTTGTTTTCAATCCTGATTTGTGTTTTTGTTGTGGGTACCAATGAGCGTTTAAAAGGGAGTGGAAATGCAACAACTCACGCTTGTCCCGCGTCTGACGCCAGCCGTCAGGTCCGGAGAGAAAACCTCGACGATTCGCTGGCAGGAGGGCGATATCACCATGGGTCCGCTGAGACTGGTGAATCAGCACGATGAAACGGACGCGGTAATCGTGTGGGTGACGCAGGTCGACACGCTGCGCTTAAGCGAAGTCGCCGCGACGCTGGGGAAACAGGAGGAATGGCCTGATGAGGTGCTGCTGGAAGGGATGCGCGAGCACTATCCGGAGATCAGGCTGAGCAGTGAGGTGCAGCTAATCACTCACCTCACGCCCGCAGAAACCCTGCAGAAGCTCACTAAACAGTGATCAGCTGTGCTCAATCACCAGCAGCGCCATCGTATCGGCTTCCAGCGCCCGAAAGATATGCAGCTCATCGCCCGGATAGGTAATGTAATCCCCCACATCCAGCTCCACCGCACTGTCGACCGGACCCACCAGCGCACGCCCTTTAGCGATAATAATATGCTCAATGGTATTGGGGATATGGGGCTGGGAAATGCGTTCGCTGCCGGGCTGAACTTCCAGCAGATAGATATCACGCCGAACGCCGGGCGGGCAGGAGGCCAGCAAAACGGCCTGATAATCGGCAAGATCGGCGGTAACCGTCAGGCCCTCTCCACGCCGAATCACCTGCAGACGACGCGCATCCGGCTCCAGCAGACGTGAAAATGGAATGTTCAGTGTTACGCAAAGCGACCACAGGGTTTCAATGCCCGGATTGCCATTACCCGCTTCCAGCTGTGACAGCGTAGATTTAGCGATCCCTGCGCGGCGCGCCACTTCAGCCAGTGAAAGACCGGCTCGCTGGCGTTCACGTACTAAGGCATTGGCAATAATGCTGATAGGGGTATTCAAACGCACTCCTGATAACCTGAATGTTTTTTATATCGAACATAACGTTCATCTTGTAAAACGTTTTCGCAGTGTTCATTATATCGGATTATATGTTCATTATGAGACAGAGTGATGCTTTTTCCGCAAATGCAGTTGCTGGACAAAGGGGTGATCAAAGCGATTTTTCTGGTCTGCCTGGCTGATGGAATTGTTGGTTTATCCTATGGCTCGCTGGCGTCGGCCGACGGGTTTCCGCTCTGGGTGCCGCTGGCGCTCTCAACGCTGGTGCTGGCGGGGGCGTCGGAGTTCCTGTTTATCGGCATTGTGGCCGGTGGCGGCAGTCCATTTACCGCCGCCGCAGCGGGCCTGCTGGTAAACGCACGTCATTTGCCGTTTGGCATCGCGGTCAAGGATCTGGTGGGGCAGGGTCCGTCAGGCTGGCTGGGCTGTCACATCATGAACGATGAAAGTGTGGTGTTTGGGATCTCTCAGCCGCAACTGGCGCAGCGCCGCAGTGCTTACTGGCTGTGCGGTATCGGTATCGGCTTGATATGGCCGGTCAGCGTCATGATCGGGGCAGCAATCGGGCAGTTTATTCCTGATGTCTCGGTGATCGGACTGGATGCGGTGTTTCCGGCGATCCTGATTGCTCTGATCTTCCCGGCGCTGCGCCAGCGACGCACCCGGATCCCCGCGACCGTCGGCGCGCTGCTCTCCTTGCTGGCGACGCCACTGGTTCCGGCGGGCATGCCGGTGCTGTTTTCACTGCTGGGCCTGCTGACATGGAGATCGCGCAAATGACACATCAGGGAATGATTATCGCCGGGATTGCCCTGCTGGCTGCCGGAACCTATCTGATGCGGTTTGCAGGCGTCAGGCTGGGAAACCGTCTGCCGATCAGCGAGCGCACCCAGCAGATGCTCTCCGACGCCGCCACGATATTGCTGCTGGCGGTAGCGGCCACCACCACGCTGTTTGAAGGCCAGCATTTTGCCGGTGTGGCACGGGTGGCGGGCGTGGGCTTTGCCCTGTTGCTGGCGTGGCGTCGTGCGCCGCTGATTATGATTATTCTGGGGGCGGCGGCGATGACGGCGCTGTTGCGTTTTCTCGGCGTGCCCTGAGGATGTTATTAACCCCGGCAAAAGCGGGGATGTTATCGCAGTGAAAATTTGTCAGGATGGCACTCTCTCAGGCGTGATTAGCCCGATAACCTTGCAGGGATTGCTGAATGAACACTATCCGTACCTGTTTCCTCCTGATGCTGCTGACCATGATGACAGCCGGTTTAACCGCCGTTCCGGCTATTGCCCGACCCGATATGCGTCCGCTGGGCAAGAACATCGCCGACACAGGCTCCGCCTGGTATCGCTTCCAGAGTAAAAAGTTTGTCTCACAGGATGGGGAACGGCACTATCGGGTGTGGCTTGCTATCCCCAAAAGCGATGCGCCGCCAGGCGGCTATCCGGTGCTCTGGCTACTGGATGGCAATGCGGCGATGGCACATTTGACAGAACCTCTGCTTAAAAAGCTGAGCAGCGGCACGCCGCCAGTGCTGGTCGCGGTGGGTTACGACACCCATTTGCCCTTTGATGTGGTGGCGCGTAATTACGACTACACCCCACCCAATGATGCGCCTGATACTCTGGTCACTCAGCCTCATGGCCGCAAAGGCGGAGGCAGCCATCAGTTTCGTCAGCTGCTGCTGAACACAATTGTCCCGTGGGCAGAACGTCTTGCGCCCAGTAATCCGCAGCGGCGTGCGCTCTGGGGGCACTCCTACGGCGGACTGTTCGTGCTGGATACCTTCTTTCATGCCGCCTGGTTCAGCCATTACTTTTCGGCTGCTCCCTCGCTGAGCTGGAATCATCAGCGCATTCTTACCCTGGCCCGACGCGCCGACGCCGGACCGCTTAAACATCTGTCGCTCTATCTGATGGAGGGCGATGGCATCACCGAACGCCGAACCGGCCACTCTGACGATCTTCAGCAGGAAGAGCGTGCGCTTACCGACATCCTGCGCCCGAGCGGTGCCAGACTGATTCTGACGCGTTATCCCGGTCAGAGTCACGGCCAGATATTACCCTCATCGCTGGTGGATACGCTGGAAATAGTTTCCGGTAGCCGGGATTGATATCTGACCGGGCATCGCGGCATGATGGCGTTTCATCACCTGCCCGGAGTTCACGCATGAATCGTCCGCTACAGATTGGTCTTTTGCTGTTCCCTGATGTCACTCAGCTCGACTTAACCGGCCCGTGGGAGGTGTTTGCGCGCACGCCTGGTGTCGAATGCCATCTCATCTGGAAAGATCGCCAGCCGGTGCGTTCCGATCGCGGCCTGTCGATATTGCCGACCACTACGTTTGCAGATTGTCCGCCACTGGATGTGATCTGTGTGCCTGGCGGGCCGGGACAGATCGCCCTGATGTCGGATGACGTCACGCTGAATTTCCTTCGTCAGCAGGCCGAACAGGCGAAGTGGGTTACGTCGGTCTGTACCGGTTCGCTGGTGCTGGGGGCCGCCGGACTGCTAAAGGGATATCGTGCGACCTCGCACTGGAGTTCCATCGATCAGCTGGCACTGCTGGGCGCGGAGCCGGTCAGTGAGCGGGTGGTGCGCGACCGCAATCGTATCAGCGGCGCAGGCGTGACCTCTGGTATCGATTTTGCCCTGACGCTGGTGGCAGAAATTGCGGGTGACGCGGTGGCGAAATCGGTTCAGCTGCAGATGGAATATGATCCTGAACCGCCGTTTACCAGCGGTTCGCCGCATACCGCATCGCCACAGGAAGTGGAGCAGGCGCGGGCGAAAATGGCTGAGTTTCTTGCCACTCGTCGTGCGGCAACCGAACGAGCCGCCCTGCGACTACAGGCTGATTAGCTTACTGACGCCGGGGATGCGCAACAGCAGCAGTGACAGCGCCATTGAGAAGATTAACGTCAGGGCGATGACCAGCAGTTTATCGCCCAGCGTCTGGATGCGGATTGCCGCCGCCAGCAGGCCAAAAATCAGATAGTGCAGGATATAGACGCCGGTCATGGTCTTCCCCAGGGTCGTCAGAAACGGCGTCAGCCACTGGACTTTTTCCGGCAGGCGAATGGCGTTAATGCTGATCACAATCAGCACCACCAGCAGATAAACCTGCGAGCCCGTCAGCACCACATCGTTATGGGTCGCCAGAAAGCGCGCAAGAAAGTAATGACGCTCATACAGCCAGGTAAAGAGATAAACCGCGGGCAGCAGCAGCAGGCTGATCTTTATCACTCTGGGTGATGTCAGCAACTGCATCACGCGCGGCGCGGCCATCAGCCGACCCGTGAGGTAGTAGAGCACCCAGGTCCAGATTCGGTATTGCGGCAGCAGCGAAAAGGCCCGCTGGCCCGGGTAGAGGCTGGCGAGCAGGTCATAGGCAAAAGCTAACACCAGCAGCAGTAAAATCCCCGATGCCATCAGCCCAGGCCGCTGAATGAGTCGGTCAATCAGCGGATGCGACACATAAATCACAATCAGCGCAATTACAAACCACGGCTGAATCAGATAGCCCTTATGATGCATCCCGGCAAACCAGAAAAAGCTGAACCAGAAGATAAAAATCAGCAGAATGCGGCGAATTTTGCCGAGCTGCCACGCGGGTGTATGCAGCTCACCGGCATCAATATAACCGCTGAGCAGAAAATAGAGCGGCGTGGCGATTGTCGAAACAAAACTCAGCACGTTCAGCGTCAGATTAATGTCGTAATGGTAGCTATCGTAGCTCTGGTAAAGCGTGAAAAACGAGACGGCGGTGATACAGGCCAGCGTCTTCAGCATTGCCAGTCCGCTCTTATTCACCGCGCGCCTCCCGGCCATGGAAGCAACGATAGATGACCGGCAGCACCAGCAGGGTCAATACTGTCGCGAACCCGAGGCCAAAAATAATGACCACCGCCATGCTCTGGAAAAAGACGTCGCGCAGCAGCGGCAGCAGGCCAAGCACCGTGGTGAAGGCAGTGAGCAGAATAGGACGCAGACGTGAGGTCGCCGCATCAATAATCGCCAGCTGCAGCGATTTCTCCTGCCGGAACAGCCTGATCTCCTCAATCAGCACGATCCCGTTACGGATCAGCATACCCGACAGGCTCAGCAGCCCAATCAGCGCCATAAAGCCAAACGGAATACCGGTGAACAAAAAGCCACAGGTGACGCCAATCAGCGCCAGCGGCACGGTGATCCAGATAGCGACGGCGTCGCGCAGCGAGTTAAACATCAGCACGGTAATGATGAACATCGCCAGGAATCCCACCGGCAGCGAACTCAGCAGCCCGCTCTGCGCTTCACGTGAACTCTCCAGCTCACCTCCCCATTCAAGCCGGTAGCCCGCCGGGAGTTTAAGCTGGTTGATCTGTGGCTGAACCCGCGCCACCACTTGTGCGGAGGTTAACCCTGAAGCGGGATCGGGATCGGTCTGCACCGTCAGCACGCGCGTACGATCGCGACGCATAATCAGCGGATTCTCCCACTCCAGCCGGAAGTCAGAAATCACATTGCTCAGGGGCACAAAGTGCTGCAGGGCCGCACTCCACAGCTGAATATTCTCGATGTGATCGACACTCCGCCGCTCTTCATCAGCCGGATAGAGCATCACCGGCATCAGCCGCGAACCGTCACGGAAAATGCCCACCGCGTCACCGCTGAAATTCATTCTCAGCGCCTGATCGATGTCACGTTTATCGATACCCAGTTCCTGACCACGCAGCGCCGAATAGACCGGGCGGATCACTTTGCTGCGCTCCTGCCAGTCATTGCGAACCGGAAACGTTGAGCCATCCGCCAGGAAAATGGCATCCAGCTGGCTGCCGATGTGGCGCAGCACTTCGGGATCGGGGCCGATCACCCGCAGGGCAATGGCGCTGTCACTGGCGCTGCCAAACTGGATACGTTTGATGCGCTGATTCACCTGTGGGAAGTTCTGCTCAATATAGGCCTCGGTTTTCAGCGCCAGCGCATCAAGCTGTCGGCCATCCTTAACCCGCACCATAATCTGGGCGAAGTTGCTGTACTGCCGTGCCGCGTCATAGGTCAGGGTAAAGCGCAGAGCGCCCTGGCCCACCGTCGTGACCGTGGCTGCGACCTTAGGATCCTGATTAATGAACCGGGCAATATCCGCCGCCGTATTCGCGGTGTAATGAATATCGGTGCCATAGGGCAGCCAGAGATCGGTGAAAAAGACCGGCGTGCTGGAGGAGGGGAAAAAGTTCTGCTTCACGAGTGTAAAGCCATACAGCGACAGAGCCAGCAGTGCCACCATTACCGTCAGCGTGGTCAGGCGGAAACGCAGCAGGCCGCCCAGCGCCTGACGATAGAGCCGGAATACGATGCCCTGATAAGGCGTGGAGGGTTCGGTTTGCTCAGGCTGAGCCGTGCTGCGGCGCTTCTCACTCCAGTTGATAAACACCGGCGTTAAGGTCAGCGCCGTGACCCAGCTCAGCATCAGTGAAATCAGCAGCACCTGGAACAGCGATTTACAATATTCGCCGGTCGAATCCTGCGACAGGCCAATCGGCGCAAAGGCGAGAATCGCAATCACCGTGGCACCCAGCAGCGGCAGGGCAGTGCGCCGTACCATACGGGCAATGGCCTGCTGTAAAGGGTGACCGCGCTGGTGATCGATTTTGACCCCTTCGACCACCACAATGGCATTGTCCACCAGCATGCTGAGCGAAATAATCAGCGCGCCCAGCGACACCCGCTGCAGCTCAAGTTTAAACAGGTACATGATCAGGAGTGTGCCAAGCACGTTAAGCGCCAGCGAGGCGGCAATCACCATGCCGCTGCGCAGGCCCATAAACAGCAGCAGCGTTCCCACCACAATCGCCAGCGCCATCAGGAAGTTGAGGATAAAGCCATCAACCGACTGTTTCACCTCATGGGCCTGGTTATAGAACACCTTCAGGCTGATACCGGCGGGCGTATCCTGCTGGTAGTGCGCCATTCGGGCGGAAAGCGCGTCGCCAACATCAATCACATTGACGCCGGGCGCGAACGAAATGCCGATAGCCAGAGCCGCTTCACCGTCTGCAAAGTAGATATTGGCGGGATTGTCGGTAACGCCACGCGTCAGGGTGGCGATATCGCGCAGATGCACGTTCTGTGGGTTGCCAGCGGGCAGAATCGGCAGATTAGCCAGATCGTCCAGCGTCTGCAGTTCGCCGGTGGGATGAAAACGGATCGATTCGCTGTCGACCCGCAGCGTTCCGGCACTGGCAACACTGTTATTCCGGCTCAGCAGATCGGCGACGCGCTGCGGCGTCATACCATAGGCGGTCATTTTGCTGGCGGAGAGAGCGATGCGGATCTCCTCCTGCTCGACGCCCGCTACCGCAACTTTAGCCACACCCGGCACCAGCACCAGATCGCGCCGCAGCTGATCGGCATAGTTGCGCAGTTCGCTGTTGGTAAAGTCTTTACCGTGAATGACGAAGAAGTAGCCATAAACATCGCCGAAATCATCGTTAACCAGCGGGGCCTGAACGCCAGGCGGGAACTGCCGGGCCGCATCGCCGACCCGACGACGTAACTCATCCCAGATTTGCGGCAGCTGATCGGCCAGATAGCGGGTATGAATATTAACGGTAATCTGCGACAGGCCATTGCCAGAAATGGACGTGACATTGTCCAGCGACGGCAGGCGCTGCAGCGCATTCTCCAGCGGCAGCGTTACCTCCTCTTCAACCTGCTGTGCGGACGCGCCGGGATAGTGGGTGACAATAACCGCCGACTTAATGGTAAACAGCGGATCTTCGAGGCGGCCAATGTTGAGCAGCGCATAGATTCCGCCCACGCCCAGCAGCAGAATGACCATCCAGATACGAATGGGTTTATCAAGAAAATGCTCCTGAATACGCATTATAACCCCCGCTCGCGCTGCCAGATGCGCACCGCTTCACCGTCACGCAACTCACCCACACCGGCGGCAACGATACGGTCGCCCGGCTTCAGCCCGCTGATGATTTCAATGCCCTGGGCGGTGAGACGACCCACTTCGACAGGTCGATCTTTGATGCGCAGCGCCTCGCCATCCTGCTCAACCAGCCAGACGTGCGGCTGATTGGTGGGGCTGCGATCGGGATTGAACACCGCCGCCGCAGGCACGACCAGACGCGGCTGGGCAGGGGCATTCGGCAGGTTATGCAGCCTGACGCGCACCGATCCGCTGAGGCCGGCAACGCCAGGGAGATCAGCCGGACGCGGCATGGTCAGCACCACCTGATAGGTCAGCGTGGCGGCATCCGTCTGGCTGGTATGCTCTTTGTATTGTGCGGTGAAAAAGCGGCCTGACAGGGCGTTAAACTGCACCTCAGGCTGATAGTCAATATTCTGGATATCGAGGCTGGTGAAGAGGGTTTCGGGCAGCGTAAAGATGACGTCGAGCAGATCGGCACGGGTCAGCAGCGCAATGGGCTGTCCGGCGGCCACGACCTGATGATTACGCGCCTGTACCCTTGCAATCACGCCATCAAACGGCGCGCGAAGGCTAAGAAACTGTAACTCCTCCTGTGCGATTTTCAGCGCAGTCGCGGCGGCATCGCGATTAGCACGCTGCACATCCATTTCAGACTTTGAAACGGCGCTGCGCTGGGCCAGCGTATTGAAACGCTGAAATTGTCGCTCCGCCAGCTGCAGTGCAGTCTGGCGGTCGCGTACCCGTAGTTTCGCATCTGCATCATTCAGGGTAGCGAGAAGCTGTCCCGCTTTCACGGGCGTTCCGTCACGAATATCAAGCTGTACCAGCTGGCCTGCCCGTTTAAACGCAAGATCGGTATTATCACCCGCCTGAATACGCGCAGGAAATACCCGGATATTTTGAGCGATGTCCGACTCAAGGGTGAAAACTTTAATTACGCGGGGCGGGGGAGCATCCGGTTCTTTTTTTTCATCGCACGCTGTCATAAAAAAACAACAGAGCAAAATGAGGATAACCTTGCGTTTAATCATTTTCTTCGCCTTAACATCAGCTTTTAAACTGCGGTTTGATAAGCATTAAGGCGTAATAAACCCTGATGCTTATCGCGACCGGGATAAACTTATTTTTAATCTTCGTCATATAAGTTTAACGAAGCGGCAGGGCCGCTTCGCCTGAATCGGCTTACGCCGCCATCTGAGAGACCACCAGCCAGGTCAGTAAGCCCACCAGAGTCGTTGCGGCGACCGCGAGAATAACGAAACCGCAAAGCATGATAATGCTCTGTTTTTTCATCAGAGTTTCCTTTTGCGAGCCAGAGTATAAACCGATGCACACTGCATCAGCATACTTAAACCTTAGCTAAACAAAAACAACGTTGTCATTCTCATAATATAGGTTAGATTTAATTTAGCCATTTTATGTTATTCGTCAGACGTTTCTTACGTAAATATGATATCGGTCATTACCTGCAGGAGGGGCTGCCTGCAAAATGCATGTCTTTTAATTGCGCCTTTATTTCATCGCTAAATGGCACGAGGTTTATATATGCTAAATAATGATAAGCAGGATAAAGCGTTAGCTTTATCTGAGCGCCCCTGGTATCAGCGTAGTGTGGCAGAGATATTCTCCGAACTGCAGAGCTCATCAGCAGGATTATCCACCGCCACTGCGCAGGAACGCCTGCAGAAACACGGTCCCAATGCCCTTCCGCAAAAAGCTGAGAAATCGGCTCTGCTCAAATTCATCGCGCATTTTAAAGATGTGCTGATCTATATTCTGCTGGCCGCGGCGGTGATCACCGCGATCATGGGTCACTGGGTCGATACCTTTGTCATTATCGGCGTGGCCGTCATTAACGCCCTGATCGGCTTTATTCAGGAGAATAATGCCGAGAAGTCACTGAAAAGTATTCAGAACATGCTTGCCAGTGAAGCGATGTTGGTGCGGGATGGCAAACAGGTCACGGTCGCGACGCGCGATATTGTGGTCGGTGATGTGGTGATGTTACGCCCCGGCGATAAAATCCCGGCTGATCTGCGACTGTTTGAGGTCAATAATCTTCGGGTTGAAGAGGCGATTCTCACCGGGGAGTCGACGGTGGTGTCGAAGAACACCGATACGCTGAGCGGTGAAAAATCGCTGGGCGACCGTCTGAACCTGGCTTTTTCAGGCACTACCGTCAGTTCCGGCACCGCCGCAGGCGTGGTGATCGCCAGCGGCGGTGATACTGAGCTGGGCCATATCAACGAAATGATCAGCGGCATAAAAGAGGTTAAAACCCCGCTGCTGGTGCAGATCGACAAACTCGGTAAAGCGATCTTTTTCATCATCCTGCTGATGATGGTCGCCCTGTTTATCTTCGGCTATCTGCTGCGTGACATTCCACTGGGCGAGTTGTCGCTGTCCGTCATCAGCCTGGCGGTTGCTGCGGTTCCGGAAGGTCTGCCTGCCATTATCTCTATCATCCTGTCGCTTGGCGTGCAGTCGATGGCGCGGACCCAGGCGATTATCCGTAAGCTGCCGACTGTTGAAACCCTGGGCGCGATGTCGGTGATCTGCTCCGATAAAACCGGCACGCTCACCATGAATGAGATGACGGTGAAAGCGGTGGTGCTGGCGAAGAGCCGCTGGCGCGTCAGCGGAAACAGCTATGAACCCAAAGGGGAGATTGTTGCTGAGCAGGGCGACGCAAGTGGACTCTCTGCGGCACAGGATCCGCTGTTTCAGCAGTTCCTGCATGCGGTAGACACCTGTAATGAAAGCCAGCTGCGTCAGGAAAGTCAGGGACACTGGACGATTGTTGGCGGCCCGACTGAAGGCGCGCTGAAGGTGCTGGCGGCGAAGGGTCAGACGACACCTCAGCCAGTTGAGGTGGTGAGCAAGCTGCCGTTCGATTCCCTCTATAAATATATGTCGGTCAGCTGTGTTGCCAACGGCGAATCTTATGTGCTGCTGACCGGTGCGCCAGACGTGCTGCTGACGCTATGTCAGCAGCAGCAAACACCGGAGGGTGCAGAGCCGATAGACCGTGCGTACTGGGATGCCGCCATCACCACCTACGCCAGCGAAGGGCTGCGCACCGTTGCCGCCGCCTGGAAGAGAACCTCTGCACCCGTTACCGCGCTGGATCATGCCGATCTGAGAAGTGACATGGTGCTGCTGGGTCTGGCCTGCATGATGGATCCCCCCCGTCCCGAGGCGATTGCCGCCATTGACGAGTGCCAGAAAGCGGGCATTCGCGTCAAAATGATCACCGGCGACCATCAGGAAACCGCTATGGCGATTGGTCAGATGCTGGGAATCGGCAACAGCCAGGCTGCTATCACTGGCTACCAGCTTGAACACATGAGTGACGCCGAACTGGCGGACGCGGCAAAAACCTATGACATTTTTGCCCGCACCAGCCCGGAACACAAACTGCGTCTGGTGAAAGCGCTGGAAGCGAGCGGCGAGATCGTCGGCATGACCGGCGACGGCGTCAATGATGCTCCGGCGCTGAAACAGGCCAACGTCGGTATTGCGATGGGTATCAAAGGCACCGAGGTGACAAAAGAGGCGGCCGATATGATTCTGGCCGACGATAACTTTGCCACCATCGCTGCGGCAGTCAAAGAGGGACGTCGGGTTTACGACAACCTCAAGAAAACCATCCTGTTTATTATGCCCACCAACCTGGCACAGGGTCTGCTGATTATTATCGCGATTCTGATGGGCAATCTGCTGCCGTTAACCCCGGTACAGATTCTGTGGATGAACATGGCAACATCCGCCACGCTGTCGTTTGGTCTGGCGTTCGAGCCTGCTGAAGCGAATGCGATGCGCCGGCCACCGCGCAATGTCAAAGCGCACGTGATGGACGCTTACGCTATCTGGCGCGTGGTGTTTGTCGGTCTGCTGATTTCAATCAGTGCCTTTGTGCTGGAAGCATGGCTGCAACCGCGTGGCTACAGTGCCGAGTTTATCCGTACCGTGCTGCTGCAGATGCTGGTGACTGCGCAGTGGGCCTACATGCTTAACTGCCGTAACTCTGATGGCTTCTCACTGGATCGCGGTCTGCTGAAAAATCGCGGTATCTGGCTGGTGACGCTGGTACTGATTGTCCTTCAGGCGATCATTATTTATGTGCCATTAATGAACACGCTGTTTGGTACCCGTCCACTGCCGATCAACTACTGGCTGATTTCGCTGATTGTCAGTATCGCGATCTTCATCATAGTTGAGATTGAAAAACGCCTCACCCGCGCATGGCGGGTGAAGACGCCATCACTGAGTTAATTCTGCCTCCGGGTCCTGCTGCGGATAGCTCGCCAGCAGGACCTTTTTAATCAGATAGGTTAGTGGAATAGCCAGTATCCCGCCCGTAATCCCCAGTAACGCCTGCCAGAACAGAAACGCCAGCAACTGCGTGGTCAGCGCCAGATTGAGTCGCTTCCCAATCAGCAATGGTTCGATCACCGAACTCAGGCAGAGGTTCAGCACCACAAAGAAACCTGCTACCGCCAGCGCGATCTGTAAATCAAACATGATGTAACTCTGGATCACCGGCGGAATCGCGGCCAGAAAGGAGCCAAGCACCGGCACGTAATTAAAGATGAACATCAGCACGCCCCAGAAAAAGGCAAACTTCAGCCCGATCAGATGCGCACCGACGCCCACGATTAACCCGCCCAGAATACTGGTCAGCGTTTTCACTCTGGCATACACAATCACGCTCTGAATTCCCTCCTGCAGCGCCAGATAAAAGGCCTGATGTTTTCCCTTTACCCGCTGTTGCATTGCAGCTTTCAGCAGCGGCATCTCATAGAGCATAAACAGCAGCATCAGGAACACCATGATCCACCATGAGATGACGCCAGGGATTTGCGTCAGAAATGCAGTGACGATGCGCACTATTGCCCCTGCATCCACAAAGGTCAGCAACTGGTCGGGCGTCATACCGATATCAAGCCGTGCAAAGGCCAGCGTCAGCTGTTCAAGCCGGGCCGCCAGCAGCACGGGCGCCTGGCGGCTGAGCTGCATTAAATCGGGCGTCAGCACGGTTAACTTGAGGATAGTGACCACCATGATCAACAGCATCAGCATAATCACCAGCAGTGACGAGACGATGCGCGGTATGCGTTTGTTTTCCAGCCGGGTAATCAGGGGATCAAGCATGATGGCCAGTAACATTGCCAGCAGTACCTGGTTGATCAGCGGTGCTGCCAGATAAAGGCCGGTCAGAATAATGGTCAGACAGGTGAGGATAAACAGCACGCGTGCCATTGGCGGCCAGAGGGTAAACCAGCTCAGTCCCATGATTGGGCTCCTTCAGCAAAGATAAGCTGCAGTATAGATGAGGCTTAAGCTTCAGTGCTTTGCGTCAGGTCAGAGGGGGAAAGGCTTCTCGCAGGGCTTAAGAGACGATCATTGGTGGCTTCCGGCCCTTGTTCAACGCACGAATGCGCGACCAAAAGCTATCCGGATAGTTTATTTACGATCCGGTTTCAGCCGACGATCAAACCGGAACGGAATGGCCTCAGCCTGTTGAACTATCCGGAAGAACTCGGGATATTCAGGATTTAACAGATAGTTATATTCTACAGGGGAGAGGGCACTGGGAACACGCAACGCAACAGCATCGCAGGCAGAGCACCAGGCGTCTCCATAGTCAGCCAGTTCTGCCGGTGCGTCTTCATCAGCCCAGTTTGCAGGCAACTCAGTGATATCAGCGGTCTGAATCAACGCATCGGGAACATCGATGCGCAGAAGTGTGAATGCGTCCAGGATGTGTGCTGAGTGCAGATGGACCAGTGTTTCCAGCAAAGTCAGTGATGCTGTTTCAGAAACATAAACCATGGAGATGCCGATGCTGTTCCAGCGGCCGCCCGCCTCTTTTGCGCCAAATCCCGTCCAGGCTGTTGAAAGATACTTTGTCTTGGTCAGCCTGTAGAAAATCAAGAATAAACTCCGTGCTCCAGGCGCGTGATTAATTTCATGACCTCGTAAGCCCCGGTTTCAGACGCCATCAGTTCTGCGGGCATTTTCCAGCTCAGCGCCCTGTTAGGCTCATTCAACCATTTTAGCGCTTCATCCTTATCACCTTCGAACAGTTCAACTGCGCGATCAATGACACGGATAATACGTACCAGTCGTTCACTTTGTTCAGCGCTGAATTTCGCTTTCACGCTTCGGCTGAACGTCGTGGAGGGAATACCGGACATTTTTCGCAGGTCGTTTTGCGTAATCTTCGCCCAGTTGACGATCAGGTGAGCTACGTTGCCATCAAGGCCTTCATTAATCTGGCCCAGCAGGGCGACACCATCAGCGTTGTTCAGGCCTGCGGCCTGCCATAAGCGTGGCGGCCTGGTTTTATTCGCAGAAAAGCTGAAAGTTTTCATCTGTCACCTCCAATTGGTTATTTAACTATAACCATTTGGTGGGAGGGGCGCAAATTTCAGGATCTGATAAATCAGGAAAACTGGTCACTCTGAACCTTTCAGGGTCATGCGTCAGATCAAGTCGCGACTCACACATATTCATGAGTTTCATTCATATCGCGTATTGATATGAATAATGTGCAGATTGTCGATCTCATGAGCCAGTTTCTTAAAGAGCGAAATCTGCAATAGCGGTCAGACAAAGATCAGGATTAATCATCATTGATGAATAAAAGTAATAAGCCCTAGCTAATTACCCTACTTAATCCAGTTAATCACTTTACGTTATGCTTTTCACACACAACGGCTGAAGGATAACGCCATGCCAACTGTAAAACTCAAAAATGGTAGAGAACATCAATATCCTCGTTTTTGAACGCAGTTCTGAGGATATGTTGCAAATTGCGGCGCTTGATTCCGCAACCAGCGCATTCTTCTCTCATCCCTATCCGGCGATGGTGGAGTGGCTGACTGGCCGCAAACCTGACGTTTAAAACGCAACAGAAGAGGCTTTCAATAATGCAAAAACGCTATCTCGGAAAATCAGGGCTTGAAGTGTCAGCACTGGGTTTGGGCTGTATGGGCCTGAGTCATGGCTATGGTCCGGCGACCGACACTCGTCAGGCTGTTGAGCTGATTCGCGCAGCCGTTGAACGTGGGGTGACATTTTTCGACACAGCCGAAGTTTATGGCCCGTATCTTAATGAAGACGTGGTGGGTGAAGCGTTACAACCCTTACGCGACCGGGTGGTTATCGCTACCAAATTTGGTTTTACCTTTGGTGAGGACAATAAACAGCAGATTTTAAACAGCCGCCCGGAACATATTCGTAAAGCTGTTGAAGGCTCGTTGCGTCGTCTGAAAACCGATGTGATTGATTTGCTGTATCAGCACCGCATCGATCCGGAAGTCCCTATCGAAGATGTTGCGGGAACCGTGAAAGACCTGATTTCAGAAGGTAAGGTCAAACATTTCGGCCTTTCTGAAGCGGGTGCACAAACCATTCGTCGTGCACATGCCGTACAACCTGTTACTGCACTGCAAAGCGAATACTCAATGTGGTGGCGCGAGCCTGAGCAGGAGATCCTGCCATTGCTGGAGGAGTTGGGGATTGGTTTTGTGCCATTCAGTCCATTAGGCAAAGGATTTCTGACGGGCGCGATTAAGTCAGGAACGACGTTTGGCAGTGACGATTTCCGTAGTAAGGTGCCGCGTTTTGCCGCTGAAGCAATTGAAGCCAACGAAAAGCTGGTCACATTACTGGGTGAACTGGCTGCCGGAAAAGGGGTTACGTCTGCACAAATAGCACTGGCATGGTTGCTGGCACAAAAACCGTGGATTGTTCCCATCCCCGGCACTACTAAACTGCACCGGCTGGATGAAAACCTGGGTGCTGCCGACATCACTCTTTCACAGGACGACGTGCGGCAGATAGAAGAGGCGCTTGAAACGATAGAAATCGTCGGCGAGCGTTACTCCCCTGAGCATCAGGCTCGTGTGGGCCGTTAAGATTCAGGCGGGTCTGCATCGAATTGCAGACCCGCTATTCCGGGTGCCGAAGCGCATCTATCATCAGCACAAAAGCGGGCGGATGCTGTTTACGGCTCGGATAACAGAGATAATAACCGGGAAATGCAGGGCACCAATCCTGCAGAATCTGAATTAGCTTTCCGGATTTTACATGCTCCCTGATCGTATCTTCAGGAACACAGGCAATACCAAAACCCGATAATACGGCATCGATTCTTTCTGACAGAAAATTAAACGTGACCTGTCCTTCAACTCTGACACGTAACGATTTTCCTTCCTTCTCAAACTTCCAATGATAAAAGTTTTAATTTCGGCCATACGAGAGTTTGAGCTGCATGCTCCCCTGCGGATAAGCGGATATTGCCAGAGGGCGTTCCATTAAGTTGAACCAGAGAGGCCAGCTCCTGCTCAAGATCGGCAATACGTGGCTCAGATGGGCCTGATTAGATAACGCGAGATTAAAACGGCGTGCCTGACGTGCCGAACATGTCTGGGCCTATGCCTTTCACACGCCGTCGATATGGAGTTTTATCTGAGAAGGTCATGGTGAGGGGCGAGTTCCATTTCCAGGCGAGCCCCAGGCATAAGAAAGCCTTTATCTGGCGGACAAATCAGTCTATCTTTAAGGAAATGATCATTCTCTAATGGTGTTTGCGATGAACGATAACCGTTATAAAGAGCGGGGACGACCGCGGGCGTTTGATACCGATGCGGCACTGGACAGCGCAATGCTGGTATTCCGGCAAAAGGGCTATCACGCCACCTCGATCGGCGATTTGGGCCAGGCTATGCAGCTCACTACCGGCAGCATCTATAAAGCTTTTACCGACAAGCGCACGCTGTTTGCAAACGTCTTCGCTCGCTATCTCTCAATGCGCAACAGCAGTTTAGCCGCGCGGCTGGCGCAATGTGAAAATGGCCGTGAGCAACTGGCGGCGCTACTCAATTTTTATGTGGATTCAGTGCGCGATGTAGAAGGTGAGCGCGGCTGTCTGGTGGCTGTCAGCGCCGTGGAGCTGCAAACTCTGGATGAGGAACTTGCCGGAGCCGTCAGCGCGGCGCTGATACGCAACCAGCAGAATCTGCAGCAGATAATCAGCCTGGGTCAGCAGGATGGTTCGGTCAATCCTGTACTGGACAGAGACGCCACCGCTTCGTTAATGCTATGCATTGTTCTGGGGATGCGGGTCGCCGGTAAAGTTGCTGCTACCCGGCCCGATGCCAGCATCATCCCCCAGGCGCTGAAGTTACTCGACTAAATTTTTTACACATTAAGGAAGCGATCGTTTCCTTATTATCCGGAGGTTTTATGCACGAATATCCACTCTACCAGCACCACTTTATTCACATTGACTCGCAGCGGCTGCACTACCTCAGCGCAGGCAGTGAACACGCTGAGGCAGTGGTTTTGCTCGCGGGTTTCCCGCAAAGCAGTTATGCCTGGCGGGAGGTAATTCCCTTGCTTGCCAGCCGCTTTCAGGTGATCGCACCCGACCTGCCAGGGCAGGGTGATTCTGACTTTCCAGCCAGTGGTTACGACACTGACAGCGTGGCAGAGCGCATACTGGCGCTGCTGAACCAGCTGGGTATCGAACGCTTTCATCTGGCCGGGCATGATATCGGGGCGTGGGTCGCCTGGTCACTGGCGGCAGGCCATCCCGAAAAGGTTAGCCGTCTCGCGCTGCTGGATGGCGGCATTCCCGGCATCACACTGCCTGACTTACTGCCAATGGTGGGTGATAGCGCCTGGAAAACCTGGCATTTTGGATTTCACTGTGTGGATGATTTACCGGAAGCGCTGATCACTGGCAGAGAGGCGATCTACCTCGACTGGTTTTTTAACCGTAAGTCAGCCAATCCACATCGCATAGATGCGGCGGCCCGTCATGAATATCTGCGCGTTTTTCAGCAGCCAGGGGCCTTGCGGGCCGGACTGGCTTTTTACCGCGCTTTCGCAAAGTCGGCAGAGCAGAATCGACAGCGCGCGTTAAAAGGCAAACTGGCTTTACCGCTGCTGGCTGTCAGTGCCGACCAGGGATCGATACCCGATATGGCCACCCCGCTGCGCACCGTAGCGCATCAGGTTAGCAGTGAAACTGTTCTCAACTGCGGCCATTTTATTCCCGACGAACAACCCGAGAAATTAGCGGAAATACTGGCAGACTTCTTTATTCCCTCTCCGGATAAAAGCGAAATATCACCTCAGTGACAGTAGGGAAAGTAATGTCGTGTGGCGGATTATTAATATTATTGCTGATCTGCTGTTATCTCATACAGGTTTCCAATAAATAACACTATCTTATTGATTTTTAAGTATGTAGAGCAGGCTGTTGCGCGTTGCTTTCTGTCGCGTGCTGTGAATAAATAAACGGTCATCAACGTCCGCCATCAGGATGAGATTAAAATAGCGGTCGGCAGCAGAGTGCCGATCGCATATTGCCGGGGCTGCTATGAATCAGGAAAAAGCACGACTGGCCGGGGAAATAAAAGCCAGAGTTAATGAACTTGAATCGCAGTTAGTGGCGATTCGACGTGATATCCATGCGCATCCGGAATTAGGCTTTGATACGCTGCGCACCGCCAGTCTGGTCACAGACTATCTGCAGGCGCTGGGACTTAATCCCCGCACCGGCGTTGGCCGCAGCGGTGTTGTGGTGGATATCGACGGCGCAGAGCCGGGTAAGACGCTGCTGTTGCGCGCCGACATGGACGCGTTGCCGATACATGAGCAGACCGGTTTACCGTTTGCCAGCCGCTATCCCGGAAAAATGCACGCCTGTGGGCATGATATTCACACCGCAACGATGCTGGGTGTCGCAACGATCCTGCCGCACTATCGTCAGCAGCTCAAAGGCCGGGTCCGGCTGATATTCCAGCCAGCGGAAGAGACGCCAGAAAGTGGCGCTGAGGCGATGATTGCGGACGGCGCGGCAGATGGCATCGACTGGGCCGTGACCCTGCATAACAAGCCTGAACTGGCTGCGGGAGAAGTCGCCCTGACGCGCGGGGCCAGTACCGCCTCCAGCGATGAATTCGACGTTACGGTGCATGGCGTATCGACCCACGCGGCACGTCCGCACATGGGCACCGATCCGATCATCGCGACCGTGCATCTCATCAGCCAGCTACAGACCCTCATCTCGCGTGAACGCGATCCCGCTCACTCCGCCGTATTAACCATCGGGCACATTCAGGGTGGTACCACCCACAATATCATTCCCGATAGCTGCCTGTTTCAGGGCACCATCCGTACTAAGTCGCCGGAAGTACGCGCTGCTATGGAAACCTCGTTTAAACGGATGTGCGAAGGGGTGGCGCTGGCGCAAAACGTGCGGGTGGAGGTTAACTTCCAGCGTGGCGTGCCGCCTCTTATGAATGACGATCGTCTGATCGATTCACTGGAACAGATTCTGTCGCATCAGTTTGATAAGCCCATCATCGCGCAGCCCAGCGCCAGCTTTGGTGCCGAAGATTTTTCACTGTTCACGGAACGGGTACCGGGCTGCCAGATTCATATTGGATCGGCCACGCCGGGCCGTGACGATCACCTGCATAACTCCGACTATCAGCCGGACGAACGCAGCATTACCGCCGGGACGCAGGCGCTGACCCGCCTTGCAATTGATTTACTCTCTTAATAATAAATAAATGAGGTTTATATGATGATGCGTAACCGCCTGTTCACGGCTTCTCTGACCGTGGCACTGCTCGCCACTTCCTCGTTCAGCCAGGCGAAAGATTTCGGCACCCTGAAGTTTGCGACTGAAGCGGCTTATCCTCCGTTCAACCAGACCACCCCGAGCGGCAAAATCGTCGGCTATGAGCCGGATATGGTGGCGGAGCTGGCTAAACGTGCTGGCTTCAAATATGAAATCATCGCCCAGAAATGGTCGGGCATGATCCCAGGTCTTATCGACGGTAAATATGATGCGGTGATCGATGCGGTGACCGTAACACCAAAACGTGCTGAAGCGATCGATTTTACCCATCAGTACACCGTCAGCGTCTCCAGCTTTGTGACTGCGAAAAAAAGCCCGCTGGCCACGCTGCCAGGCAGCGGCACGATTGTGACGGCGGATGATGACGCCGGCATGAAAAAAGCGATCGACGATCTGAAAACCACCTTCAAAGGGAAAACCATCGCGGTGCAGGTCGCCACCATTCAGGCGGATTTCCTGCAGAAATACCTGGGCGACGTTGCCACTATCCGCACCTATCAGGCGGGTCCTGAAACCTTCGCCGACCTGATGAATGGCCGGGTGGATGCCGTCATGGCGTCTCGTACCAACCTCAACGCCTTTGTGAAAAAACATGCTGAGGCGATCAGCAGCAGCGGCTATGGCTTCTCCGGTGGCGTGCTGGGCGCAGGCTCGGCGATTGGTCTGCGTAAAGGCAACAGTGAGCTGCAGCAGGTGCTGAATCAGGCGCTGGACTCCATGATCAAAGATGGGACGCTGAGCAAACTGTCGATCAAATGGTTTGGCGAAGATGTCGCGCCGAAAGCGTAACCGCTGATGCTGATGAATATTGACTGGCAGATACTGGGCTTCGGGGATGAGGGCTGGGGTGGCGTGCTGCTTAACGCCGCCGCCGTCACCGTCAGCGTGTCGTTATGCGCCTGGCTGCTGGGTGCGTTGCTGGGCAGCGTGCTCTGCTGGATGCAGATTGCCGGTTCACGCTGGCAGCAGCGACTGGCGGCAGGCTATATCACACTGTTTCGCGGCGTGCCGGAACTGCTGGTGATCTACCTCTTCTACTTCGGTGGACGACAGGTGGTCTCCACCGTGGGCACCGCGCTGGGCTTCCCGGGACCCTTCGATGTGAACGGCTTTGTGGCGGGCGCGATTGCCATCGGGCTGATCTCCGGTGCCTATCAGAGCGGGGTGTTCCGTGGCGCTTTCTACGCCATTCCCGGCGGAACGCTGGAAGCGGCGACCGTGACCGGCATGGGACGGCTGATGATGTTTCGTCGCATTATCGTGCCGCAGGCGTTACGCACTGCGTTGCCCGGCATGGGCAACCAGTGGCAATCGGTGATCAAAGAGTCGGCGCTGGTCTCGGTAACCGGACTGGTGGAAACGATGAACCAGGTCTCCACCGCAGCCAACTCCACCCAGATGTCCTTTTTCTTCTACAGCGTGGGTGCGGTGATCTACCTGATTATCACCACCTGTTCCGATATGGTTTTCCGCTACGTGGAAAAGTTTGCGATGCGCGGTCAACAGCGCGTGAAGGGGTAAGGAGTCCACGTGGATATCATGTTTTTACAGCAGACGCTGCTGGCGCTGCTGAAAGGATTGCCGCTGACCATCAACCTGGCGCTGCTCTCACTCTTTGGCGGCGGCGTGCTGGCGCTGCTGCTTAACCTGCTGCGCATGACGCGTGTCGGCAGCGTTTTCTGTCGCTTCTACGTCTGGCTATTTCGCGGTACGCCACTGCTGATCCAGATCTTTATGGTCTATTACGGCCTGGGCAGTTTACCGGCGGTGCGGGAAAGCCTGTTCTGGCCGCTACTGCGCGATCCCTACTGGTGCGGCTTACTGGCGCTGATTCTCAATGATGCCGCCTATACCTCGGAGATCCTGCGCGGCGGGCTGCGTGCCGTCAGTCAGCAGTCGCTGGAGGCCGCTAAAGTCTCAGGCATGTCGTCGTATAAAATCTTTACCCGCATCACCTTACCGATTGCGATTCGACAGGCATTGCCGGCCTACAGCAATGAGATCATCTCGATGATCAAAGCAACGTCGCTGGTCAGCACTATCAGCCTGATGGAGATGACCGGCATTGCCGACTCGATAGTCTCTTCCACTTTCCGGGCGCTGGAGGTGTTCCTGAGCGCGGCGGTGATCTACCTGATACTCACCATGCTGGTCAGCAAAGGCGTATCGATGCTGGAACGACGCTTATCACCTTACTATTTTGGAGCACGCTCATGACCGCACCTACCATCATGCTGAGTCATCTCAGAAAGAGTTATGCGGGACACGAAGTGCTGCACGACATCAGCCTGACCGCGCAGGATGGCGATGTGATATCGCTGATTGGAGCCAGTGGGTCGGGCAAAAGTACGCTGCTACGCTGCATTCCGTTTCTTGAAGTGCCGCAGGCAGGCGAAATTGCGGTAGGCGAGGTGAACGTCACCCTGGATAACGCCGACGAAAAACTGAGCCGCGAGCAGCGCCGTCGCATCAAGCTGATGCGAATGCAGCTCGGCTTTGTATTTCAGAGCTTCAACCTGTGGCCGCATAAAACGGTGATGCAGAACATCATTGAAGCGCCGGTTCATGTGCAGAAGCGCAGCCATAAAGAGGCGATTGAAGAAGCAGAAGCGCTGCTCCATAGAGTGGGACTCTATGCAAAACGCGACGCCTGGCCGTCGCAGCTTTCCGGCGGACAGCAGCAGCGCGTGGCGATTGCACGGGCGCTGGCGCAGCAGCCAAAAGCGATACTGTTCGATGAGCCAACTTCAGCGCTGGATCCGGAGCTGGTGGGCGAAGTATTGCGGGTGATCCGCAGTCTGGCGGAAGAGGGACGTACCATGATTATCGTCACCCATGAAATGGGCTTTGCGCGCGACGTGTCGAACAAAGCGGTGTTTCTGCACCAGGGCATGATTGAGGAGTCCGGTTCGCCGGAGCAGGTGTTTCTCGATCCGATCTCGCCACGCTGCCGCGCCTTTGTAAATAGCCACTTTGAGCGCAATGCAGGCTGAAGCGTCGTTCTGATAAGGCTGACGCACTGAGATTTCGTGTTTTGAGATCAGAAAACCCCGGAAGATTTCCCGGGGTTTTTTACAGCAGCCAGAACACGTTATCCAGAACGATCAGCGCGATCTTACGCCCGGTCCTGAGACGAAGCAGCAGCAGGGCGGCCCGCTTCAACCATTGCCTGCCATTGCTGATAGCTGGGGCGGCTCTGGATTTTTGCATACCACGCTTTCAGGGCGCGACACTCGTCAGGAACAGCAAGATTCACCAAAGCCGCGAAAATCATTCCGCCGGTTACGGCGATATCCGCCATCGAAAATGTATTGCCCGCGACATAAGGTTGTGAGCGTAAAACGCCGTCAAAGTAGTGCATCCCTCTGATGGCCTTTTCACGCATCTTCGCACCCCATTCCGGATTCTGATAGAGCTCCACCTCCGGCCCCAGTCCTGCTGTGGCATGATGGAAATAGACGCTGACCGCATCAAGAAATTCGATCTCAGCCCGTTTGGTCATCATATGGATAACGCCTTTTTCTGCCGGCGTGACGCCAGTCAGAACCGGATTCTCATCCAGCACATCGAGATATTGCGTAATGGCGGTGCATTCAGCGATCAGCGTTCCGTCATTCAGCGCTAAAACCGGCAGGGTTCCTGAATAATTGATCGCTAAAAATTCAGGTTTTTTATGCTCACCTTTCCACAGGTTGACCGGAATAAATGCGACCTCAGAAAGTAATCCCTTTTCCGCCAGGGCAATCCTGACCCGTGCAGGATAAGGGCCATCATACCAGTCATAAATCTTCATCGCGGGGAGTGACGGAACTGCAGATGCATTGTGGATATCAGTCATGATTAAGTTACCTACCTGTCAATTGGTAGGTTGATTGTGGTGCTGAACTTTCCTTATGTCAATCCCTGTCTACCAGTTGGCAGGTAAATATTTTCCCCTTATAATGCGTCTCCACCTCCTGAAGGAAAACTGAGTTATGAGCCTGAACGCGCGGGAAGCCATTCTGGCCGCAGCAAAAAGTGCTGCCCAGAATCATGGCTATAACGGGATTAATTTTCGCAGTATCGCTGACGAGGTAGGCATCAAGAATGCCAGTATCTATTATCACTTCGCCAGTAAGGCCAATCTGGGGGCCGCGGTTGCCAGCCGATACTGGCAGGATACGGCTGAGGATTTAAAGACTATACGCGAGCAAAGTGCCTCACCGGATGAAGCGTTGCAGCGCTATCCGCAGATTTTCCGCAAGTCGCTTGAAGATGCCAACCGGCTCTGTCTCTCCAGCTTTATGGCGGCGGAATATGAAGATCTGCCCGAGGAAGTGAAGCGTGAGGTTCAGTGTTTTGTCGATGCGAACGTCAAGTGGCTGACAGAGGTCCTTTGCGAAAAGTCGCCCGATAACGCGGAGAAAAATGCGCAGCGTGCGCTGGCAATTTACACCGCAGTTGCTGGCGCGCAGTTAATAGCCCGCACGCGCCAGGATATAACCATTTATGATAACCTGATTGCGACCTATCAGGAGAGCGGCCTGATTCCGCTGTCACACTGAATTAAAACGACACCGCGCCTGAAAGAGATGCAGGCGTCAGCACTCAGAGCTTCAGGGCTATCAGTGAAAGCAGCAGTGAACATTCAGGGTTAAATTGCACTATGGCGCAAGCCGCCTGCCAGTTGTGTGAACACGTCGATCATCTTTGGCAGCGCCTTTTCCGGCTCGCTGCTGGAAGCGACCCACAGTGCGGCATTCAGCGCCGCGCTGTTCAGCAGATGAGCGGCGGCATCGGCGTCGACCGGCTTCATTATCCCGCTGTCGATAAGACGGGTAATCGTTTCACGCGTGGCTTCCAGGCAGCTGTTCTGGCTGGGCCATTGCGAAGGATCTCCCAGAAAAGCCGGGCCATCGCGCAGCACAATACGTTGCACTTCGGCATCCATTGCCATGCGGATATAGGCGATGCCTTCAGCCACCAGCTTCTCCCACGCATCGCTCACCCCAGACGCTGCCGCTTTAGCCTGCTGGGCCATTTCGCCATCAACCTGTGCGACGACCGCCGCAAGCAGCCCCTTTTTGTCACCAAAATTGTGGTAGAGCGCCCCGCGTGTCAGACCTACGCTGGCCGTCAGTTCATCCATTGATGCGGCGGCAAAGCCTTTTTCGGCAAAGGCTGTGCGTGCTGCTGCAATCAGTTTTGCCCGGTTCTCTTCCATTGTTTCAGCGCGACGTTTAGCGGCCATACACTCTCCTTTCACATACGCGAGGTATATTAATTGACATACGCGGCGTATGTGTGATTAATGTGACATACGCCGCGTATATTAAATCAAACTCGTGTGCGCTGCATCCTGCAATCCCCTAAAGACTATTGAGGAAATTCTATGATCACCCGCGAACCCATTTTTCCTGCCAATCGTCACGCTCTCTATGAGCAGCATGGTTATTCAGCGGCTATCCGCTCAGGCGATCTGCTATTTGTCTCAGGTCAGGTGGGCAGCCGTGCCGACGGCACGCCGGAGCCTGATTTTGCTGCTCAGGTTGAACGGGCATTTGAGAATCTGGCAGCCACGCTCGCTGCGGCAGGGTGTACCTTTGACGATCTGATCGATGTCACCACATTTCACACCGATCCGGAGCATCAGTTCGAAACCATCATGCAGATAAAGCAGCGCGTTTTTCCGCAGCCTCCTTATCCTAACTGGACAGCGGTGGGTGTGACGTGGCTGGCGGGATTTGATTTTGAAATCAAGGTGATTGCACGCATTCCCGATCAACGGGACCAACGGAGCCTGTCACAGAGTGCATAAAGCATGAGTGGCAATCTGCCTGTCAGGCACTTTACTCCGGAGACGGGTGCTGCGATGACATGCCGGACGTTAAATATGCTGGCATTACAGACAGGGATGTCCCGCGCTGCATTTGCAAAACACTTTGGTCAGACGGTTGGAATTACGCCCATAGAATATCTGACGCAATGGAGGATGCTACTCGCCAGCGATCGTCTGCAAAATTCAGGCGAGACGATTTCAGGCATGTCTGCCGCGCTGGGATATGAGTCGGAGCGCCTTCAGAAAAGCATTTAAGCGTGTTACTGGCGCTCCACCAGGAAAGTAAATTCGTTCGAAAAAGTTTTGAAGGTTAATCGAAAACCCCATTAATTACGGCGGTCACGACAGCGGTGCTCAGGGCTATCAGCACAAGATTATCTCCGACGGCTCGCCATTCGTAACCAGGGTAATAGGGCAGCTCATTTAGCATTGATGCTGGCAAACTTTTTTTGGCGATACCCGGAGGCAAAGGTTTACCACGCGCAACTTTTTTAGCTATTCCTGGCGGCAAAGACTGATAGCCGACAAGGCCATAATTGACAGCAAGGTTACGTGCAAGCGAGTAGTTGATATCTGATTCGACGTGATCGGGTCGTCCTGCGTTCTTACGATTTCCATGTTTTTCTTTCGGACCCGCATTACCATGCCCCTTGTTTCCGTGCTCTCCGCTTTTGCCGTTATTACCCGGGTTTCCGCTATTACCATTACCCTGACCGCCACCACCGTTGCCGTTGCCCGGATTTGCGAAAACGGGCGCAGCAAGCACGGTACAAGATATCACCACCGCAAATGCGGCTTTTAAAGCGCGAGATTTGAGCATGTGATCTTTCCTTAATATTATTCAGTAATCTGAACCAGAAAATATAAAGCGATGTAAGGAGGTAACATGAGCTCAACCTCTTCACATTATGATGTCACCTGTTAGTTATTAACCAGCATTAAACGGCCGACAACCACATAGCAACCTTAAGAATTATCTCAAAGTAATCAAACAAAAGCTGTACGGTGTTTTGATATTTCGTATAAATTTTATGCTGAAACCCTTGCTAACAATAGATAAATTTTCGGCTTTAAGCGAGGCGGAATACATTTTCGTTATTTTTATGCTGCTGCAATGCATTGTTTATACTTGCGATTACCTGACATGGCTACAACGCTTAATAACTCTGCTACATAAGGTACCTTAAGCGAGACAGAAACCATGTCGACTCATGAGACGGAGCAGGTAATTTTGAGCAGAACTTTTCTGATATCGGTTTTCCCATAATATTCAGGATTACAAAATGAAAAATAATAAAAGCTATAAAGGATGGCTGGCTATATCAGCCGTCGTCGCTCTGTGCAGCACTGCCACCGTACAGGCTGAGATGCAGACAAGCGCCCCGCAGGGCGGGAATACACCGCAGACCGTAAAGAGTGACAAGCTCAGCCCTGGTGATGAAAAAGCACTGAAGGATATGGCGCAGGCCAATCTCAATGAAATTGCCGCCGCCAAAATTGCGCTGAACAAAACACAAAGCGTAGAAGTTAAAACCTTTGCACAGAAGATGGTCGAAGATCATGGCAGTGCCCTGACAAAAGTTCAGGCGGTTGCTAAGCAAAAAGAGGTGACATTACCGACTGCGCCAGACGCTAAACATAAGGTCATGGCCGACAAGCTGGAAAAGCAGAGCGGCGGTGCCTTTGACAAAATGTATATGGAAAATGCCGGAATAATGGATCATAAGATGGTGCTGTCGACGCTGAAGAGTGACGCGACGAAGATAAAGGATCCGGATGTGAAGGCGCTGGCCGACGCGCATACCCCTGTTGTAGAACAGCATCTGAAATCCGCCCAGCACATGGCGATGTAACCGGGCTGGCCGGTTCCGAATTATCCGCAAGCGCTGTTACGGGATCATCGGGACCAGCCAGAAACGACATAATCCACCATCGGCTGGAGTTTCTTTCTCGTTACGCCAGTCTTGGCCTGAACAGCCATGCCCTGCGCTCAGCC
This sequence comes from Pantoea sp. Fr-CA_6, assembly GCF_024520895.1. NCBI lineage: Bacteria > Pseudomonadati > Pseudomonadota > Gammaproteobacteria > Enterobacterales > Erwiniaceae > Pantoea > Pantoea sp. Fr-CA_6. The sequence goes on from NZ_JALNPO010000003.1 coordinate 226,808, forward strand.
ACATCGGTATAACTAGGTTGAAATGCGAGCTTCAGGCGCCATCAAGCCCCAGCGTTTCACGACGTAGTAAGGCCCAGTCAATCAGAGCAGTCATTGATGGCCCAAGTGCTTTTCCCAGATCGGTAAGTGAGTACTCAACACGCGGAGGAACTTCGGGATACACCGTGCGTGTCACGATGCCATCCTGTTCCAGTTGCTTAAGCTGCTGGATCAGCATTTTTTGATTTACGCCCTCAATCCGGCGCTCCAGCTCTGAAAAGCGCAGCGGGCCTTTAGCGGCGAAAAGCTGACAGATAATAATTGTCTTCCATTTACCTTCAATAATCTTCAGCGCCTCGGTGGTAGCCTTAGCCCACACCAGTCGCTGCTCCGGAATATCACAACGCCAGTCTCTTTCCATACTTACCTTCAGGTTAGTAACCCACTATTTTGTCGGTTCTTGTTGTTTATTCAGTGAATATATAGGGTATCTCACTTCAACACAGAATCAGGAGCGAAATATGAAAATCGGCGTAATTGGCACAGGTAATATCGGTGGTACCCTGGCACGGAAGCTCAGTGAAGCGGGGCACAAGGTAAAAATCGCTAATTCACGCGGAGTTGATGGCGTGCGTGGTTTTGCGGGTGAAATTAATGCAGAACCCACAGACATCAGGGGAGCGGTTACAGACGTCGAAGCCGTGATTCTCTCCATTCCGCTGCCGGCACTTAGCAGCCTGCCTGATGGGCTTTTCGATCACCTGCCACCCCATGTCCCGGTGATCGACACCAGCAATTACTATCCTGGCCTGCGTGACGCACCGATTACTGCACTGGATAATGGGCAGACCGAAAGCGAATGGGTTCAGGAGCAAATCGGACACCCTGTGGTTAAAGCTTTTAATAATATCCTTGCCGACTCGCTCGCCGATCTGGGCCAGCCGCAGGGAAGTCGGGGTCGTCTGGCGGTTGCCGTAGCGGGAGATCATCCTGATGCTGTGCAGACGGCCATGTCACTGGTTAACGACACCGGTTTTGATCCTGTGTTCTCTGGGACTATCGCTGAATCATGGCGTCAGCAGCCCTGCACACCTTGTTACTGCTGTGACTGGGAAGCGCCCGTGATGCTGCGAGCTCTGGCGTTGGCCAGAAAGGGAGAAGGTCAGGCTCGGTTGCCACAGCTTTATGCCAGTTTCGCGACGCTGGGTGATGCGCCCTCTCATCAGGATATTATCGAAAACAACCGTGCCATAAACTGGCCGGTTTAAATCGCCCGGCAAGGATAATCTGTCTGCATTGAAGTTCTGGATAAAGATTGTTCTGAGAATATTTTTGCATAGTGGCTCTGGCTCAGGCATCTGGTCCACGGTATTGCTCTGCAGGCTTGTCCTTAAGCCTGAGAGATCCAGATTACTCTCCGGCGGGTGCGGTAATAAAGTCACGATAGGTATGCAGTGGGCGACCAGGCAGGGTGACCAGACGTTCCCGGTCGCCCTCTTGTGGAATCATCCCATCACTGACGTAACGTTCAGCCATCAGCCGCATTTCATACGCCATCCAGCGCGGCATAAACTCCGCCATATTGGCTTCGAATGCATCCGGATTATCTCCTCCATAAATTACCGGACGGCCCAGAAGCTGTTGCCAGGCTGCTGCTGCCTCTTCTCCGTTGAGCGTATCCGGCCCCACGAGATTGAGCGTTTCGACCGGTAATTCTTCGCTGGCCTGGTCGCGCCTTATCAGTTCAATTGCCGCTACTTCAGCAATATTCCGTGTTTCGATGATTACAGTTACGGATTATCAGATCTCTTTACGGCCCAGATAACACTCTTTCATCAGTGACAGTTTTATGCCGATATCCAGCGCCGGCGATGGCGGCATAAAACTGGCCTTACCCAGCGACAGCATATCCGCGATATGCGGGTTGTCATGTTTCATCATGTAATCAGCCAGCAGACTGCCCGCTACGGTCTGTTTTGAAACACCTGCGCCGTTACAGCCACCCGCCGTACAGATAAATTTGTTCAGCATGCCCCATTCAGGCGCGCTGTTTCGCGTAACGCTGATGGTGCCGGACCAGGTGTGGGTTATCTTTACGCTGCTGAGGGTCGGATAGACTTTATGAAATAAGCGCTGATGCAGCTGGGTTGCCTGCCAGGTCTCTGCGGCATTTACCTGACCGCTGAGTGCGGGTATCACGTGCTGGCGAATCAGGAAACGGCGGTCTGAGGTAAAACGGAAGGTTGCACCGGCAATCGCATTAACCGGCGTAAGCCCCCAGCTCTGCATGGGGGGCAGGGTGGCCAGTTGTTCATCCGTCAGCGGATCGGTAATGCTGGCGAAGGTCGCCATTGCTGCCTGACGCGAAAGTCCTGGTCGCAACTCTGGCGATAATGCGTTGGTGGCCAGCATCACCTTTGGCGTTTTGATGATGCCAAACGGTGTCAGCACTTCAGCCATGCTGCCGTAGCGAATCCCCAGCACTGGCGTATTATCGAAGCGTTGAATATTTTCAGGTAAAGAGTGTTTTAGCCCGGCGATCAACTGCGCCGGATTAACCAGCACACAGCCAGGTGTATATATCCCTTTGCTGTAAAAGCGCGTGCCGAGTTTAAGGTAAAGCTCCTCGCTGTCTGACATCTGCCATGGCTCATCCATTAAATCGAGCTGGCTGGCGTACTCTTTTAAAATACGATCACTGCCACGTTCAGCCTGGCAGTGATATTTACCGACCTGTTCCCAGTCGCAATGAAGATGATGCTGAGAAATAACCTGCTCCAGCTGACGAATGCCTTCCTGAAGCAGGTTACGGTAAGCGTTGGCCTTTTTTAATTCAGCTGTGGAGCTGCCAATATTATGAGGCAGACCGATAACAAACCCGGAATTACGTGCCGATGCGCTTTCTCGTGTGCTGTGCGCGTCGACGATGATAATTTTCAGGCCAGGATTGATTTCAGCCAGGCGGCGCGCAAAGGCAACACCTGCAAATCCCGCGCCGACGATAACCCAGTCGGCAGTGATATCCTCTCGCAGCATGGGCTGCGGCGTAAAACAATGCTCACCCGCAGGCCAGCCCAGTTGATTGTGATTAAATGGTATCGATGCGTAGCGCAATTCCCTGTGCCCTTATATGAAAAATAAAGCAATTTTATAAGTTAAAGCGGGATATCTGTGCCAGCGGTAATCTGATTATTGTTGATTTCAGACAAGTAAAATTCAGGTGGATGATTTTTGAGTTAACAACCAAAGGTGGCGCGAATTTTCGAAGAAGAGATGATAACGCGACTGTTATGTGTTTTATTTGCTGGTGTCAAAGACCGAAACCAGTGATCTGCAAAGCGGTATTCATAAAGCGCGAGCAGGGGAGAGCGAAACGGAACAGGTCACGCTGTTAACTGGCAATTTCGAGTGAGAATCAGCCCCTTAAACCAATGCATGCACGGCATCAAAGCGTTTTATAGATTTCAGCAATGACCTGCATCGTTGCCTCTTCTACGGTTCCTTCATTGCGACATAAAAACCAGCCGTGGTTGGTCATCTCCTGCTCGAACGCTCTGGTGCAAGCGACATGCTCTTCCAGCCGGTGAATCACTGTACTCCCCAGCCCACGCGATCGTGCCGCGGCTCGTTCCCATGAAATCTCAGGTGCCGTGACCACCCCGACATGCAGATCTGGCGCTCGCACATTGAGCTTAATGTTTCGCTGCAAAATCTCTGCAAAGGGCACCATCCGCCGAAACGCGGCATCAGACGGATACCAGCGATCCATCAGGATAATGCAGTTCCCGGGCTGTTTAGTGAGTACATTCTGTGAAATCCAGGCACGGCTAACGGCAAAACGTTCACAAATTTCCCGTTCAAGATCCACTGAGGGATTTCTGGCGAGCCTGTTAACCAGCGCCATTGTTTCCGACCTGAAGGGATCGCTTTTTTGCTCGCTAAGTCGGATCACCTTCCTGTTATCTGCTCTTAGCACTTGCGTAATGGACTCCAGCAGGGTGGTTTTACCGGTTCCCTTGGGCCCATCCAGAGAAACAAACAGCTGACGACTCATGCCTGGAATGAGAAGTGAGGAAAGATTTTTGTGAATCGTGCATCCGGTAAAAACATCTTATTTTCCTGGTTTAATAGCTGAAGTTACATCGTTCTCTGTAGCAGTATGGCATGTCAGCGTGAGCATGATTTTAAACAAATACTGATAAACACGCTGGTAACGGTTCTGACTCACGAGTTTATAGAACAGGATGTTAGTCAGATAAGCTTAATAGTTGAGGCCTGTGCGGTGTAGTTTAAGGGAAGCGTCTGGAAAACGGAAAAGATCGTGCCTGTTCTGCCATTTACTCATTCAAACGCATGTCCTTAATCGCAATAACGAGCCCTCAAAGGCAATCCTCCGGTACGTGCAGGAATCTGGCGAGTAGAAATTATCTATATTATGCTCATAAGCCCTTGTTAAATTGATCCTAATCCAATCCTGCCTAAGGTGGTTAAATGTCTGACGAAAGGGAAATCAAACTGGAGACTGCTTTAAAACTGGCGGCCGATCATCCAGCAGAACGACCTGAGTTTTACCGGGTACTGTTAGATTCATCTCTTTACGTCCTGGGTAGTTCCGGAGGGGCAACGGGTGATGGTGAGGTCGAACTAAAGGCGGGTGAGAATATCTCGATTCAGCACTGGGAAAAACCGGATGGAACGCCTGTCATTCCGGTATTCACCTCGCTTGCCATCCTGCAGCGCGCCATCAGCCAGGAAAGTAAATACATGAAGTTGCCTGCCAGAGCCTTTTTTGAAATGACGCGGGGAGAGGGTGTGTTTCTTAATCCCAGGTCGGATTACGGAAAGGAGTTTGTGCCGGAAGAAATAGAAGCCATGCTGGCGGAAGGAACGGGTCGCCTGCCGCAGACAAGGGTGGTTGAGGAAGAAACACAGGTATTAGTGGGAGTACCTGCCGTTGTTCCGGACAGGCTTCTGAAAGAGTTATCTGCCTGGTTTGCAAAATGTCCCGGGGTCAGCCGTGCATTCCTGGTTTTAATGCACGACCCGTCAGTCGATGATAAACCGCATTATCTGGTGGGGGTGGAAATGAGCGGTGATGTGCAAGAGGTGATGCGTGGTGCGGGTCTTGTCGCAGCGGATACCTCTCCGGATGGGCAGGCGGTGGATCTGATGCGCCTTGGCCAGAACGACAAAGGTCTGGACTCACATATCAGGTCGCAGTTTACGCCATTCTATGTTCGGAGCATGAAGCAAAAACTAAAGGGCATGTTTGGACGCTGAGCGCTGAACGGCTTCTGAATGTTGTCTTGTAACCAGCGTAGTAAATCGGGGGTGACTTTGATCTCCGGTTTCAACAGTGCCAGTGATAGTGACTGAAATACGTGATCCAGGGCGGATTTATCTATGTCCGCTATGAGCGAGAAGGGGACTTTATGCTTCGGGCTTAATGAGGCGTAACAGAGCGGCCCTGCACATACGCCTCGTCTATCTGAGTACGTGCGTGAAAGCTCACGGATCAAAGGCTCAGGCCTCGTTAAACCCCTCAATTCGTAAAAATTCTTATCAGCAGTTACCGATCACCGGGTAAATGAAAATCAATAAGACCCACATTAATTGACGATTAGTGCGCTTATGCACAGGATAATCCCTTTATAACTATACGTTGATTGAACAACATTAATCTTTCTTAATACATTCACATGCCTTTACTATTTGCATGAAAGTTGCACTCTTTCCACAGTGTTACAAAGTTGTTTTTCCCTCCGCATTCACCCCGTTTATAACTTTATGGCGGTAACAAAAATAATACCGTTTATAAAAAGATTCTTAAGAGGGATGAATATGAAAACACTGACAAGAAGACATTTTATGGCTTTTGCGGCAGGAGGAACGGTCGCGCTTGCGGCGGGTCAGGCCATGGCACATGACAACGGCGTAAAGACGTTTCCGGCAGGGAGCGGAGGACGAGATCCCGGACCACATGATCCTATTCGTGAGGCAGAAAGTCCGGACATCGTAAATCCGCCCGTTACCGACAGCGGAACGCTGCCAAACCTTCACTTTTCTTTCAGTGATGCGCACGTACGCAAGGGAAGCGGTGGCTGGACGCGTCAGGTGACGCAGCGGGAGCTGGGCATATCTACGACGATTGCGGGTGTGGACATGCGCCTCAATGCCGGAGGTATTCGCGAACTGCACTGGCATAAAGAGGGGGAGTGGGCTTACATGACTTATGGCAACGCGCGGATTACCGCTTTTGACGCCAGCGGAGGATGGTTTGTTGATGATATCGCTGCAGGTGACCTATGGTATTTTCCGCCCGGTATTCCCCATTCGATTCAGGGTCTCGGTCCCGACGGCTGTGAATTTTTACTGGCTTTTGACGACGGAAATTTTGATGAGGATAGTACTTTTCTGCTGTCAGACTGGTTCAGGCATATTCCCCCGGAAATTCTCGCCAAAAACTTCAGGGTTCCGGTATCTTCATTTTCTCACCTGCCTTCACCTGATGATGAGTACATTTTTGCCGGCAACGTTCCGGGCAGCCTGGAATCAGACAGTATAAAAGGCGGGGTGAAGTCGAAAATCCGCTTTACCCACAAGATGCTGGCTCAGGATCCGGTACGCGCGCCGGGAGGAACCGTCAGGATTACGGATTCATCTAATTTTCCGGTTTCAAAAACGATTGCTGCCGCACTGGTAGAAATTGAGCCAGGCGGACTGCGCGAGCTGCACTGGCATCCTAACAATGATGAATGGCAGTATTACCTTGAAGGAGAGGGACGGATGGGGGTCTTTGCATCATCCGGTCAGGCAAGGACTTTTGACTACCGCGCCGGCGATGTGGGATATGTTCCTTTTGCTATGGGACACTACATCGAAAACACCGGTAAGGGACCACTGCGTTTTCTAGAGCTTTTTAAAAGTGATTACTATGCCGATATTTCGCTTAACCAGTGGCTCGCCAGTACACCAGCTGAACTTGTCCGGCAACACCTGCACCTGGATGAAGAGTTTATGAACATGCTTTCACTTAAAAAGAACCCGGTGGTGAAGTAACTGGCTCAGTCGTTACCTGATTAATAAGGATTGACGCTGACTTATTCCTGTTTAAATTAAAGTGTCCGCTTTTAGCATAAAGCGGACACTTATATCGGTAATGCAATATCCCACCTGCCACTTAAAATGGTGCAATAGCATCAGCATTGCTCTTACAGGGATGGGGAAGTCGTTACTAAGCTGAGACAGCAGGGCAGTTAAATCATCAGGAAGCATCTGCTATTAACAGGGGACATTTCCAGATTTTACCTGGTAGCCAGACATGAAAACGAAGTTTAGCTTATGTCTATCCAGCATCAACTATTCACTTTTCCTGACGATACGTCGTTGAAGTCAGTAAAGGTTAATTGAGCCGATGCCCGGACTCTTGCAAAGAATGGTACTTTTTATTTTGCCAGCAGAAATAATCTGTTTTCAAAAACGAATATTTAATCTGGCTCTGGTTATGCCCTTTATTGTTGCTACGAATTGCGTTTAATGCGTTGAGTGCCGGCTCTGCCTCAGCACCTTTATTGGCGCTGGCCGTTGCGTGCCTGAAATAAGTAAAGCGTCGCTTTATTTCCAACGGCATTGCCTACTTAATAACTGGTATATAAGGAGATTTCCATGGCATTTTCAGGAACGGGCCGCGCCACGGTCATATCGCTGAAAAGCGGTCACCCATTGTCTCAGTCCACTGAAGGAAAATCACAATCTATTCTGAGCGAACCCGCTCTTATCACGCTGCAAAGCTCACCTTCTCAGATTTCTTCTTTTCAGAAACAGGGTGACGATCTCATTCTTAACCTGCACGAGAGCGATACGCTTCGCTATCAGAATTTCTTTACTGAGGTTGCAGGCCAGCAGAGTAAAATGCTTTTCCAGCAGGGAAGTTTATTTCAGGAGGCACAGTTCAGCACAGACGTTTCCGGCGATGCTCAGACTGTCACCACGCTGACACCTGTCTGGCAATCTCCAGCTTCTGCAACATCTCCAATGCCATTCCCTGCCAGTCCAGAGTCAGATCCCGCGTTATCAATCGTAGAGTCTACCCAAAGCCAGATTCTGATCCCGTCAGGCACGCCGTTAAACGGAGCAGCTGTCGCCCTGAGGGCGACGACCAGCGAAGCTGATTCAACCTTAACGCTTACGCCCCAGGTTGAGTCAGCAACAGCTTCAGATGCCCCCGCCACCTCCGACGCTATGAAGGCCAGCGCCATTCCATTACCGGCGCTGACTCTTGATCCGGTTACCGGCGACAATGCGGTCAGTTACCAGGAGGGGATATACGGCATTATCTTCACCGGCTCCGCCGCCCATCTCCCCTCCGGCACGCCGGTTGAACTGACCCTTGACGGCAGAACCTGGCAGGGCAGCGTCTACCAGGATCAGTGGCAGGTTCAGCTCTCTGACAGCGACGTGAAAACTATCAAGGACGGCAACCACACCATTCTAGTCAGTGCAACGGATCTGAATGGAAGCAGTACCAGCCTCAGCCAGAATCTGCTGCTGATTACCCACTACAACAGCAGCAACCCAAAAGTCACCGTTAACGACATCACACTGGCGGATGCGGTCCAGCATGACGGTCAGACCTGGTACGTTATCAGCGGCACGCTTGAAGCGCCGCTGCCGCTTAAGACTTTTGCGGTGCAGGTTTCTGATACCTTCCACTGGAATTATGCCGTGGTAGAGGCAGATGGCAGCTGGCGCGCGGAAATCAGCGCGTCGGAGCTTTCCCAGGGCGGCAACTTCTTGTCGTTTGGCGTGCTGGATGGTGCCGGAAACTGGTTTGAGCAGAGTGGCAATGTCACAGCCGACCTTATTACGCCCGTTAAAGGCGGCAATGGGGTTCCGCCGGTTATCGATGACAATCCAACGGATGGTGGCAACACGCCACCCGCCGATGGTGGCACACCGATTCCGCCTGTCAGCACGCCCCCTTCTTTAACCATTAACAGTTTTACTGGTGACGGCGTGTTAAGCGCTGAGGAGAAGCTCTCCCCACAGACGTTCAGCGGCACCACAGCGAACCTCGCCGCAGAGAGCACGCTGACCATAATGCTGAACGGTCAGACCTATACCACAACGCTGGCCGCTGACGGCAGCTGGAGTGTTACCCTGCCGTCTGCCGATCTGCAGGTGCTGCCGGTGGGGTCTAACCACATCAGCGTAACCTTTGAAAACAGCGTTGGCGGTACGACCACCGCAAACAAAGTCATTACCGTAGAGGCGTCAGCACCGCCATCAGACGCTATCCCGCCACAGCCGACTATAGACACGCCGTTTGTCGACGGGTTTATGAACGCACATGAACGCTTCGAGCCTGTTACGCTGAGCGGCTCCACTGGTGTGACCGGGGCGGGCCAGAAGATCGATCTGACCGTAGATGGTGTTCACTATGCGGGCGCTGTGGACAGTCTGGGCAACTGGCTTGTCTCACTCTCCACCGGGCAGCTGATGGAAGCAGATTTAGCCGAGGGGAGTCATTCCGTTACGCTGACCGCCACCGATCGCTGGGGCCAGTCCGGTATCACGGAGACGACGTTTATTACCGATACGCAGGATCCTCTTGTCACGATTAATACCCTGGCAGGGGACGGGGTGATCGACAGTCATGAAATCAGCAGCCCGCTGGTGATCTCCGGCAGAGGCGAAGCCGGCAGCACGATTGAGGTTAGTTTTGGGGCCTCCCACTGGAGCGGCATCGTCGATCAAAATGGCCAGTGGCAGTTCTCAGTTCCCGCGGAAACGCTGCAGGGAATGGAGGAAGGGAGCTACCGTGCCATTGCTGAAACAACCGACGAAGCGGGCAACAAAGGTTATGCCTCAGCAGGTGTGCAAATCTTCGCTACTGAGGCGTTGCCGCAGCTGACCCTTGATCCGATCACCGGCGACAATGCGGTCAGTTACCAGGAGGGGATATACGGCATTATCTTCACCGGTACCGCCGCTCATCTTCCCTCCGGCACGCCGGTTGAACTGACCCTTGACGGCAGAACCTGGCAGGGCAGTGTCTATCAGAATCAGTGGCAGGTTCAGCTCTCTGACAGCGACGTGAAAACTATCAAGGACGGCAACCACACCATTCAGGTCAGCGCAACGGATCTGAATGGAAACAGTACCAGCCTCAGCCAGAATCTGCTGCTGATTACCCACTACAACAGCAGCAACCCGAAAGTCACCGTTAACGACATTACGCTGGCGGATGCGGTCCAGCATGACGGTCAGACCTGGTACGTTATCAGCGGCACGCTTGAAGCGCCGCTGCCGCTTAAGACTTTTGCGGTGCAGGTTTCTGATACCTTCCACTGGAATTATGCCGTGGTAGAGGCAGATGGCAGCTGGCGCGCGGAAATCAGCGCGTCGGAGCTTTCCCAGGGCGGCAACTTCCTGTCGTTTGGCGTGCTGGATGGCGCCGGAAACTGGTTTGAACAGAGTGGTTACGTCACAGCGGATCTGACTTCTCCGGTCAGTGATAACAGCGGCGATCCGTTGCCACCGGTCACCCCCGATAATCCCACCGATGGAAGCAATACTGCGCCAGTGGTCGATATTCCAGGTCAGCCTGCACCTGAAATTGATACGCCATTTGGTGACGGCTGGCTGAACCGTGCGGAGAAAAAAGAGGGCTCGATGCTGACCGGCACAACGGGCGTCACCGGCAGCAGTCAGACGGTATCGGTGATTATTGGTGGTAAACATCACAATGCGGCAGTAAGCGACGACGGTCACTGGAGCCTGCCACTGGCGCCGGGGACGATGAAAACAGGTTTCGGCAAGGGGCAGCATGACATTGTCGTGACTGCTAGCGACGCGGCTGGCCATACGGCTACGATAACGACCAGCTATCAGGTGGATGTCTGCGCACCCAAAATCGCTTTTACTCACCTCACAGAGGGGCAGCAAATCAACCTTGCCTCCAGCCATGATCAGCATGTATCAGGTACGGGTGAAGCCGCTGATATTGTTACTGTCAGGCCTGGCGACCACGAGTGGCAAACCAGTGTGACCAGCAAAGGCACGTGGGCCGTGCAGCTTGAAACGCTGGACGCACTCACGCCTGAACCGGGCGAGCACAGGATAACCGCAACTATTCGTGATGCTGCCGGAAACGTTAACCTCGTTTCGCAAAACGTCGAGCTTTATATGGCCGAGCCGCAGCCGAAGCTGAGTATTGCAACCGCAGCGCAGGACAACCTGATCAATGCCACAACTGTGATCAGCAGCAACACAGAAGATGGCAGCAATTCGGAAAGCCATAGTGCTATCACACTGGAGCACGCGTCTCTTCATCCTGATATGGCTGACAATCTCCATCTCTCTGGAACAGTAAACAGTGAAACGCTCTCGCTTTTATATTCAAATCTGCACACCAGCCTGAACGGTGCTGCCGATGACGATTCGTTTCAGCTGAATGGTGCGCATGAGGCGTTTGATTTTGCCACGCTTGGGCTGAGATCAGGCAACGCTGAGGTCATTAATCTGGGCGCTTTCAGCAGTAATAGCGTCAATCTGGGGCAAAAAGAGCCGTTGCCAATGAACGACAATGCGAGTGAGGCGCCGACGATAAAAGACGCGGACGGCAATGTGGTTACGCTAAGTAACATTGAAGGCGGCGTCTGGAGCGAGGATGGGCAGCGTATTAGTAACGGTCAGCAGTACGACCTGTATCACAATGCCTCTGCCAGCCATGAAGGTTCGCTGGCTGATATCCTGATGCAACATAATCTTCACTTACAACTGGCTTAAATCAGATGGCCGGGGCGGATTTTCTTCCCTGGCCATTTTCCGCAATTAAGATTGCCAGTGAAGCGCATACGAGTGCCCAGCGTAGCTATTCTCTAATGGCGTGCGAACCTACGCTGCCGGTATAGGGAAGACTAACGTCAGGCTAATTTCCGCTATGAGCGAAAAGCGGACATTATGGCCAGATAAAATTCTGCTATCCCAATACATTGATAACTACCAGATATGTTGAACGATGCAGTTCAGATCTTTAGGTAAATAATCAAAAGCATAACCTGTTGAGAATCGATACTATATCTCGGTATCACTTTCTTAAGATGTTGATAGATGGGCGCGTGTAAACAGGAGAAGGATGATGATTTCAAAGGAAAATGCAGAGCATTATTTCTGGGGCGACAATTGCGATGGTTGGTATCTGGTAAACCGTCAGGATATGCTGGTTATTCATGAGAAAATGCCTGCCGGCACTTCTGAAAAGCGACACTTTCACTCCGTTTCCAGACAATTTTTCTTTGTTCTCGATGGTGTTCTTTCAATGGAACTGGAGGGTAAGATGCATAATATTAAAGCCCTGCAGGGGCTAGAAATTCCACCGGGGTCAAAACATCAAGCCAGAAACGACACTGAGTTTCCTGTAGAATTTATTGTAATTTCGCACCCAACGACGCGAGGAGATCGTTCTGACCTTCCTTCATCCTGCTGACGAATTATGAACACCGCAATGGCTTGTCTTAAGGTAAGGACTGCGCGCCAGGTGTTAACTTAACTGAGTATTTGCAACGCCTGCTTCAGGCACAAACCTGACCTGCATTCCGGTAGGTCCGCTATGAGCGAAAAGCGGAACAATAAAATAATGACATTGCTCAGACCCCATGTCCGCAGCTGACTAAAGTGAAAATAAAATGAACAAAAGCAGTCTTAAAGCGTTTTCCCTGTTACGTGTTCTGACGTTGACGTGTGTGCCCATGTTTTTACTGGGTTGCGCCAGTGCACTTTGCCCTTTTGGCACCACTGAAGGCACGATTCCGGACTTGAAAAATAGTTACTGGAGATCCACTGAAAAAAAACCGGCTAAGACTAATGAACAAGTCCTGGAGGAATGCACCCATGCTGCCGATGCTGAGGAGCAACGCCTTTCGCAGATCTATCTGCAGATGTGTAAAACCGGACGTTTAACCACGGAAAATCAACGATTTGCACAGAAATTACTCGGCAATCCACTCTATTCTGGCCTGGAACCAGTAAAAGCCGTCCCCCAGCATCAATCAGATGATTCAGTTGAAGTTCAGCTGAAATGGTCGATGTCTTATAGCGATAATTCTCAGGAGTTCAAAGAAAATTGTGGCTCTTACATTGAAAATAACGCAGCGGAACGGTCCAGCACCATGCTGGGTTTACAGGCGGGCCGTTACAAAGAGCAGGTTTTTAAACAGTGCATGGCAGAAAACCATATGGCGCTCATTGTACCAAGGACTGAATTCAGTCAATGCAAGTTGATAGGGTGGTAATTTACTGGACGAGTAAAAGTAATTATGAGTACGCTCTTTGCATCTGTGGCACGGAAGATGCTATAGGTTTAATTTATACTATTATCTCCTGGGGTTTTTTAACGGAAAAGCCGATGTAAATGGGGTAAATAGAAAAGCGCTATCTTTATTCAGTGGCAAAATACTCCTCAGGTTGGGAATGATGTCATCTTTTTACAGCCCGAAGTGATAAGTCGCTTCTCAAATATGGTTTCACCAGACATGTTTATGTTTGCGTCATCCGAGCGTATTTATCTGTATACTTACAGTAAATTTTACGAAGTGGTTGAAGATGAGACAGGATTACAAAAGAAACTTGTCGAGATGGATAAACAGTATTTCGAGCAGAATCCATGATTATCTGGCAGGCAAAATGTGATCACGTGTTGTCACGTGAACATTATCTAATTAACATCCAGGTGAGTCTGTAATTAAAATTGCTCACATAGGGTTGGAAAACATGGGAATTCCGACACCCTGGACTCACCTGTTTCCATATGTCTGGTTGAAAAATGATACCATTAGTTCTTTTCATTAACGGTCCTGCTGCCCCGATCCTGATTGATATGATACGCATCAATCCCAGTAAACCAGATAAGCAAGTGCGGCAGCTGAACAGAAGGCATAGGGGCTTAAAAGCAAAATATCCGAATAAGGCGTTTCACATATCCTGATAACAGGCCATGCCAGTACAACCAGCCACATGAAGAGCGCAGAGCACACGATAAAAAAACTCCCCTTCAGGGCAGCGTCAGGATAAAATCGCTTTGAAATCATCGCTAATGGCATGCCGATTATCATTGAGCCCATCGTGGTGCCAATAATACTCACCATAACGATGAAAAAATAAGTAAAAATTAAACCCATTACGGGTGTACTGCTTTTTCCCAAGGAAAGATAGGTTAAAACCAGTAATGAACCCACGACACTACTAAATATTGCTGATATCACAGATATCCTAATCCAGTTGTCGTCAATAATGTTCGGCATAATTTTCTCTATGTCTGAGCAGCTATATTGATGCAGCTTACTCGCTTAAATTTTCGGCACGGGCTTGATCGCAAAACAGGCTTCCGGCACAGCATCCTTTTGCTGACCTGTGACGGGCATCCGGCAATAAGGACATTAAGGCCGCCTGCCAGGTTTTTGGGGCAGGTCAGTGAGCGTCTCACATCCTTAAGGCTGAATCACCTTACCCTGCTCATCAAGCAGATCCGTCAGGAGTGCTGTGCCATCGCTTCCCACCCGAAATGCCCCGTAACGCGCCTGCGCGAATCTGTCGGCATGACCTTCCTGAAAGAAATAAGCGTTAGTACCGACGGTCAGCGAGCCATAATGTTGATGGTATTTTACCCGTAGCTGATTCGGCTGCAGAGGTTCACCCTGATCAAAACGGGCCTGAGTCGCATGACGCTGCGCATCGAGGTCAACAATCAGGGTTCCGCTGGTGGGCAGGCATGACGCTGACAGGGTCGCGCCACAGGACTCAGCCTGTTGATACAACGTCAGTTCCAGTGGGCGGGTGAGGGCATAATTCAGCGCCATGTAATCACCCTGCATCAGGGATCGCGGGTCAACCGGGGCAAGAGGTAAAATCATGACCGCGCCTTGCTTCAGCAACTGCTCTTTTTGCCAGATGCTGACATTGACGGCTATCAGCGCCAGCGCTATCACAGCGCCAGCCAGCCATCGGCTCTGTTTATGCATTTTCACTGACACCTCCGATTTGTGCAGGTAATACTTTTTTGACTCCCCATGCCAGCCCCAGTAAAACCAGACCGCTGACCAGCAGCAGCAGGGATTTCTGCAGCAGAATTACCTCCAGGAAGTAATACCAGCCAATGACATATAGCACCATGAAACCGCCACTGACCACCAGCAACCCCAGACTTCCCTGATAACGTGCCATCAGAATTAACCACAATCCCAGCCCTATACCCGGTGCATAGAGGGCGGCAGCCCCGCAGATAAGTGCAGCGGGCAGCGTGATAATCGAAAACAGCGGCTGGCTATGCCTTTTCTGACTGAGCGCACTCAGCACTAAGCCAGCCGCGATCCCTGTGCCTGTCCCAGACTGAAGCGTGGAAAATTGCGATGCTGACCAGAGGAAATCCGTGAGATAAGCCGCGTTAATCCCAAGGAAACTCAGCAACATCAGACCACACGGGATGCCATACAGCAGAGGATGTACCGCGTCAGCATACGGCCCTGCCTGTAACCTCAACTGATGACTGACAGTCCACATCCACAAAAATATAACCGCCGCCACCAGTACGGACACAGCAAGTCGCGCAGCCATCGGAGACAGGCAGATCCGGGCCAGAGAGTAGCCCGCCAGCACCAGGAAAAAGGTCAGGGCAGTGATGGCCATAAACCGATAAGTGCGGTCGGGCATAGCCATCGCCATTGCGGCCAGGATCGGCAAGGCAGTCAGTGAACTCAGCATAATAAAGCTGACGTCATTGCTCTGAATTTGCAGCAGAACACCGGTTATCAGCCCGCACGTTGCCGCAATCGCCCATGCCAGCCCGAGGTGATGTTTACCGTCACGCTGACTGCTTAACAGGCCACGTGCAATGGCGGCAAGCAGCAGCGAAGGAATAATAAGGGTGGCAGCATTCGGGTCTTCCAGCAGATCAGTGGCATAGAGCATCAGTATCATCAATAACAGAATGATGATCGCTGCCACCCAGCCTCCGACGCTTAGCGCCAGCCTCAGATACCAGGGCAGGTCGGATGCGTGACCGCGCTGCTTAATTTCCTCAACCTGCGAGGCGCTCAGCAAACCCTGCTGACGCAAAGTGTCTGTCAGTAAGGTCAGCCTGGCCGGAGCCAGATCAATTGGCCCCTTTTCAACCAGTTTGCGTTGCCATTTCAGCAGAATTGAACCATTTACCGCCACCCATAATGCCATCAGGATGCCGGTTAAAAACAGATCACCGGTATCGTAGGCTAAAAGAAATAACTGCATGATTAGCGCACAGCCAACCACGGTCAGGCTGGCGATGCCCAGCGTCAGCATGCAGAGATCCGGATAGCGGTAACGGTACAGGTAATAACCTGCCAGCAGGGTGATCACCCAACCGCCGGTGATATAAGGAAGGTGGTCACCGCCGCCCCAGTCAGAGAGGTTTTCGGCCACAATGGCGGTCAGCTGAAGCAGTAAAAATCCCGCCATGATTCGCGAGAACCAGCGGCTTGCCAGCCAGCTCTCGGGCTGATGCGTTATCGCGCGCCACGCCAGCGCTTCCCTGACAATCAGGCAGGCTGCCAGCAACGCCAGATATGCGTAGAGCACAGTGGTCGGGAGCCTGGCTAAACTGTCAGACGCGGCGAGATCCAGCAGTGACGACGGCAGGGTGTTGTAATAGAGCTGGAACGCTAGGTTAGCGACCAGCCAGCTGCAAAACCACAGGCTGTTTTGCCGGGCAATCAGCGCCAGCGGCAGAAGAACGTATAACCAGGCCCGGAATAGCTCCCAGCTGTCAGCACCGGTCTGATAAATCTGTCCATACAGCGCAAAAAGGGCACCGAAGCTTAGCCCTGTCGCCAGTAATGCGTTGCGTGCCAGCGTGCTGTACCAGCGCCACCAGACAATCACCGCTAGCGCGACGATCAACAGCTCAGCCAGGGCAAATTTCGCCATTTTCGGCAGCCAGGCCCAGTTCCAGGCAATAAAGAACACCGCTCCGGCAACCAGAGACAGTAATCCCAGACAGGAAAGAACCGGGATAAGAAACTGACGCCACTGAGCATCTGACGGTCTGATTCCACAGAAAGCAAAGATACGCTGGCAGGTTTCCGGGGTCAGGCTTCCTCCTTTCAGCAGGCGTGCGATCTGGCGACAAAGATACTCTGCCGTCCGTGACGGCATCCCGGTGATGCCATCGGGTGCAAGCTCCCTCATTCTTTCCCTGCCTCTGTTAGCGGTATGACTTTGATGATGAAGTTAACGGCTGTTCTTCCCTGCGTTCAATCCGCGTGTCGGTCAGTGACGCTCTGCTAAGCGGCCGATAATTTTGCTGAACAAATGTAAACATCTTTTCCTGGATATAACAGCGTAAATCAAAGGCGAGGGGGGAACTCTGCGCAATCTGCCGCATTATTGTGATCAAGTAGTGTCGCGGCCGTATTTGTGCTGCATGAACATGACATCCGCCCCCGATGAACGCGATCCCCGTAGCCAGGCTTTACTGCTGTACTCTCAGGGGTACCGCATCACCCGCATTGCTGAAAGGTAAGAAGCGTAAAGATTATCGGGTGACCGAGCAGGGGACGCTTACGGTTGATGATAAGCTGATTGCCACGACTATTGGCCAGAAGCCGCTAAAGAAACCGCAGTCGGACAGCAAATTGTGGATTGTTAGCTGCCTGAACCGCTGAAATAAACGCTTTCCTGAACCGAGGTTTCACTCCTTTATCGCAGGTGATGATGAGACACGGCGTAATACTTTTACCCTGGCCCGTCGCGCATTGATTCAAAGGGGTGAGTTCCTGAGTGGAAAAGCACATACGCTACCGGACGCCGCGCCGCATTGGGCGCGCGTGCAGAAAACCGCCCATTCATTGAATCGGATTGCGTGCAGTTGCTATGCTGGCAGAGGTCCGAAGGCGCGGTATGAATCCACCAGTGAATCAAAAAGCGAGATATCTGAGCGACTTCTGGCGATAAGCTGGGCACCAGCAATGGCCGTGAAAATTGCACGTGCTCTGGATTCACTCTCACCTGAATCGCACACCTTCGCAGCCACCAGCAGTCTGTTCAGCCATGCAATGTTCACATCAGCAAACTTCTGTATTTCTGCATTCATTTCAGGAGGTAAGGTCTCTTTTTCAGCGCCCATGAAACTGCCCAGGCAGAGACGATTTTCGGCCTCAAGTGATCTTCGGAAGATTTCAGGAAAGCGACGCAGCGCGTCAATGGGTGATGGGCTTTCTGATTCGATCATCTCGAGTGCGAGCGCACCGTCCTCCCAGTATCGTCTGGCAACGGCAATACCCAACTCGGCTTTGCCTGGAAAATAGTAGTAAATACTCGCCGCTTTGATACCCACATCCTGCGCGAGGTCGCGGAAATTCAAACCGTTATAGCCCTGAGATTGGGCAATTTTCCTGGCCGCCTGCAAAATGGCTTCCCTGGTGTTGACGCTCATCTTGATGCCTTTGGTATTGGGATGATCTCTTAAATAGAGAACGCTAATTTACAGCAAACGCTTACCGGGTTACAGGGTGATTGCCATGGAAAACAGTAAGTTCAATGCATCCAGGGTGCTCAGGCAGACGTCATTGCATCATGGTTTAGCAAGTAACATCGACAGCCGACGCTATCATAAGCACTCTGGTCACCGGGAAAGTCAGTAGATAACTAACCCGGCGTACCGGAGTTTACATCGAGTGGTGCTATTACCGGGCTGGCGAATCCAGCTCAGGAATGCCGCTGTTGCGATCGGCGTAGGCCGCCTGGAAGGCAGGACGTTTTGTCCAGCGCTGCCAGTACGCATCTAAGAACTCAAAACGCTCGTCCAGTGGAGTGGCATTGACCGGGAATTTCGAGAAGGCGATCGCGGTCGCCAGAGTAATATCCGAGAAGGTCGGGGCATCGCCGCCGAGCAGCCATTCGCGGCCGTCTGAAAGATGGCGATTAACCAGCGCGGCGTGAGCCAAAGCTTCTTTACGGCAGTGTTCTCCCCAGGCCTCATTTTTGGTCAATTCCAGCCTGAAGCCGAGGCCGGTGTGCAACACGTGGAACGCTGTAACGATGCGGTACAGGATATGCACCCACACCCGGTTATCCCACATATTATCCAGCCCCTGTTCCAGTGCTGTTTCTCCCATAATCTTGCGGCCCGGATACTCCTGATCAAGATAGCGAACGATGGCAGCCGTTTCAGAAATATAACTCCCGTCAGCCAGTTCAAGGGTAGGTGTTTCGCCCCACGGATTCATATTCAAATGTCGCCAGCCACGCTGCTCTCCTCCAGGGGACATGTCATAGATGGTCTCGGCAAACTGGTCAGCGATGCCTTTTTCATGCATGAAAAGCCGCAGGCGCTGTGGATTAGGAAAGGCCGAAGGTGATGTGAAAAGCTGAAGTTTAGCAGTCATGGTCGATCCTACAGGTTGATGGTTGGGATGTCTAACTAACGTTAGGTAGGCAAACATTAGCGGGCAAATCAACACACGTCAACACCGGTCTAACACTTGTTAGGTTAATTTTTTGGTGACCTTCATGCTTGATACGATATTTCAGCGGAGGCATAGCTGAAGGAGGGGGACAATGACACCCGAGGGTTGAAAAATGCAAATGAGTGGAGAGGCTCGATTCAAACGGTTTTTCAGGTGAGTTACATACTGGCAATTGCTGCCGACTGGTTGCTGGCCAACAGGAAGAGCCGGCTGATAGTCCGGAAGCGCAAGGGCCACGGGGTGAGGTAGTAGCAGTTAGATCAGCCCATGAAGCCGACTGGTGTCGGCATCATCACTGGTCACAAAAATGAGCGGCCGCTGTGAGCCAGGAGCGGACGTGGGGATTTCAAATACCTTAAAACTGCATGTAAAAAGTAATAGGATCGGAAAAAGACTGTTTCATACAGCAAGCATTCTGTATTGACTCATTTAACTCTGATTTCTTTCATGTTTGTCGGGTATGACTATTTTCACCTGTGACAATCCTGGCGTTAAGTTAACGCTGGATATCGTGAAATTCCGTCTCTGACATTCGGTGATCGGTAAACTCCAGCAGGCACACTCTCTCCTGCTCTTTGGCACAGACAAACATAGGCCCAGTGTAGTGGTAAACCAGTGAATGACTATAATCTGAGAGGGAGCTGCGCCAGTGAGCCGCTTGTAGATGTAACCAAACCCACTCAGGGATTCGTAGCCATTGTCCAGTGCTACGTCAGTCGCCGCACGTCCGCTTTTCAGCTCCTGCAGGGCAATATTTACCCGCTGCATTCGCTGGAAGGCCTGAAAAGTGATGCCGTGCTGTTGCAGGAACCAGCGCCGCATCCGCTCCGGGCTGATTCCATGCTGACGAAGATCCGCGTCGGATATACGGGATTTGATATCGCGCCTGACAAGCGCAAGCGCCTGTTCGACAAACAATGGCGCACTGTGCCGTGGTTTTTCACATTATTGATTGTCAAACCCCTTACGATATCAGAACTCTTCGACTGCCCCGCGTAATGTCTCATCTTCTTTAGATGAAATTAAGCATTGCTTTCTTATAAATCTACTAATGATAATTTGCTATAAGCCAGATTGTTTCGTTGTTAGACAGGGGGCGGTGCGGCTTTTATCTTTCGTCATGATTTGTAAATTCCATACAAACATTTGATGAGGGAGCCATTTTGTCCATCCTACTGAAAAGCATAAAAACAAAACCCACGCGTTTTACTCTGGCGCTTAAAATCGCGTTACTCAGCAGTATGGTGGCTTTCTCTTCAGCCTCTTTCGCCGATGTACCCTTAAAAGAGGGCATTACACCAGCCACCGATGCCAGCCAGATTCCGGCAGTGGCTAAGCTGCGTAAAGACACTGTGGTGGCTGGTATCTCTGAACCGCAGGGTATTTTTAACCCTTATTTCTTTGTTAACGGCTGGGACGAAAACGTCACCAACGTGATTTTCTCACGTCTGATTGACTGGGATAGCCACGGCAAGCTGGTGCCAGGCCTGGCCGAAAGCTGGAGCGTTAGTCAGGATAACAATGTCTATACCATTAAGCTGCGCCCACACCTGACTTTCAGCGACGGCTCGCCCCTCACCGCCGAAGATGTGGCGTTTACCCTGACCGTGCTGCATGACCCGAAATATGATGGCGATACTGACATCACCCTCGCCAACATTGTGGGCGGCGCGGAGTATAAAGCCGGAAAAGCTGATAGCGTCAGTGGCCTGAAAGTGATCGACCCGCTGACATTACAGGTCACCACCGGGCAGCCTGGCGCGACAACGCTGGCGAAAATTGGCGGCCCGGTGTTGTCGAAAGCGTATTATGGGAAAGGGTATCAGCGCGGCAATCTCGACTATCTGCGCATGTTGCACGGTAAACCGCTGGGCAACGGACCGTATGTCTATGACAAATATATTCCGGGCCAGGAGATTCGTTTCCACGCCAATACCCATTTTTACCGTGGCACACCACCGACGCCGCGCTTTATCTACCGCGTAACCAACCCGTCCACTAACTTCCAGTTGTTCCAGACCGGCGAAACCGATTACGACTCGTTTACTTCTCGCCCTGATGATATCGAACAACTGAAAATGCTGGGCTTCGCCAATATCAACCTGTTTGGCTCCAGTGACTACAGCAAAGTGGAATTCAACGTACGTCGCCCGGCGTTGCAGGACGTGAAAGTGCGACAGGCGCTGATTTATGGTCTCGACCGCCAGAAGTTGATTGATGTGGTTTATCAGGGCTATGGAAAAGTGGCAATTGAACCTATTGCCCCGATTTCATGGGCGTATAACACAGATGGCGTGAATCCATACAAATTTGACCCGACACAGGCGAAGAAACTTCTTGATGAAGCGGGCTGGAAGCCGGGGCCTGATGGCATCCGCGTGAAGGACGGTAAACGTCTGGAGTTGACGCTGCTGGTGAGCAAGAAAGTGCTGAATGATGCGCTGATCCCCATCGCCAAAGAGAACTGGCAGCAGATTGGCGTGCTGTTGAAGCCGCAGGTGGTGGATTTCAACGCCCTCATGGCACAGCGTAAAGCCGGTAACTATGACCTGGCCTCTTTCAGCACCAGCACACTCAACGATCCACATGATGGCGTGTGGGATTACTACAGCACGGAAGCGAAAGAGTCCGGCTATAACAATCCGCAGGTTGATAAGCTGATCAACGAAGGTAATGCTGTGCTGGATGTGGAAAAACGCAAACCGATTTATCACCAGCTGTATAAAGTGCTGGCGGACGATCCGCCGGTGATTCTGCTGGGTAACCGCGAGATTTTATCGGCCAGTAGTGCCCGCGTCACCGGCTTTAAACCAGATATCTACAACGGGCTGACCGGTAGCCTGCCGGATGTGAAAATCATTAAATAACAGTAACAACTGCCGGGTCTCCCGGCAGTTGTCATGAGAAAGCTATGCGAAATTTTATCCTCAGGCGACTGCTGCAAACCCTGCCAACGCTGCTGCTCGCATCACTGATTATTTTTATGCTTTTCGCGAAAACGCCAGGCGACTTTATCGACGGTAACATTACCCTCACCGCTGCCCGCGCCGCCGAACTGAAAGCTATTTATGGACTCGATCAACCGATCCTTACCCGCTATCTGCATTGGCTCGGCCAGTTGCTGCGCGGCGATTTGGGGTTCTCGCTGCAATACCAAATTCCGGTGAGTCAGCTACTTAACCAGTACATCTGGAACTCGTTCCTGCTGGCAAGCGTTGCGCTGGTGTTTTACTGGAGCATCGGGCTTGCGGTGGGCATTGCCTCGGCGCTGAAACCCAATTCGCTGTTCGATCATCTGGTGAGCGTGTCGGTGTTCGCCGCCATGTCTTTCCCGACCTTCTTTCTCTGCCTGTTGCTTATTAAGTGGTTCGCAGTCGATCTGCACTGGTTGCCAGTGGGCGGCATGACCAACACCGGCAGCGACGATAACGGCTGGGTGTGGGTGATGCAGGTTGCGGCGCATCTGGTGTTACCGGTCATGGCGCTGGTGATGTTGCAGGCGGGCAGCCTGACGCGCTATTTCCGTGCCAGCATGCTTGACGTAGTCAAGATGGATTTTATCCGCACCGCGCGTGCTAAAGGGTTGCGCGAACGTACAGTGATCCTTAAACACGCGCTGCGCAATGCGTTGCTGCCAATCATCACCCTGTTAGGTTTTGAGCTGCCGGGGTTGTTTTCCGGCGCGATCATCACCGAAAAGGTGTTTAACTGGCCGGGCGCGGGGCATATTCATATTGATTCTCTGGCCGCCCGCGATTATCCGGTGCTGATGGGGTTCACCCTGTTTCTTGCGGTATTAACCATTGTGGGCAACCTGATTGCCGATATATTGTACGCGTGGGTCGACCCGCGCATTCGCGTGAGGTCGTGATGTTCGGTTCCCTTTTCTCTACGAATCGCCGCTTACGCAAGGCGGAAATTCCGGCGATGGCGCAGGCCACACCTTCTCCGTGGCACCAGGCGTGGAAAGCGCTGCGCCACAATCATCTGTCGATGCTGTGCCTGGTTCTGCTGGTAATCATGACCATCTGGTGCGTGCTGGGCCCGGTGTGGTCGCCGTGGAAAGATGACGCCACCGATGCGCTGATGATCAACAAACCGCCTGGCGCAGAACACTGGCTGGGCACCGATTTTCTTGGCCGCGATATTTATACCCGCCTGCTGCTTGCCGGTCGTATCTCGCTGATTATTGGCCTGATGACCATGCTACTTTCGGTGGCTCTGGGCTACCTGCTGGGTGCGGTATCCGGCTATGCCGGCGGCTGGACGGACAAACTGATTATGCGCATGGCGGATCTGGTGATGACGATCCCCAGCCTGCCGCTGCTGATTGTTGCCGGAGCGATGTTGTCTGAGCTGGATTTTTCGTCTGATTCGCGCATCTACATGGTAGTAGTGATGCTTAGCTTGCTGGAGTGGCCGAAGCTGGCGCGTCTGGTGCGCGGGCAAATCCTGTCACTGCGCGAACGCGATTTTATGCTGGCGACGCAGGTCCTGGGCCTCTCTTCGCGCCGCCGCCTGTTCGGTCATCTGTTGCCGAACACCATACCCATTCTGGTGGTGATGGCGACCATGGCGGTGGCCAACGCCATCCTGATGGAATCCGCGCTTAGCTACCTCGGCCTTGGCGTCGTACCGCCAACGCCCTCATGGGGCAATATGATGGACGCGGCCAACAGCCTGATCGACTTTCAGCGTCGCCCATGGCTGTGGATGCCGCCGGGCATTGCCATTTTTCTGACCGTCATCGCCATTAATGTGCTGGGCGATGGCCTGCGCGATGCGCTGGATCCGAAGATGAAACGGAGCCTGAAATGAGCGAGCCGCTAATTACCTTTAATAACTTATCCATCTCCTTCGCCAGCGAGCAGGGGCGTGTGCGCGCTGTACAGGATGTCTCCTTTACCATTCAGGCAGGGCAAACCATTGGCGTTGTTGGTGAATCTGGCTGCGGCAAAAGCGTTACCGCCATGTCGCTGATGGGACTGTTACCGCCGCAGGTTGCGCGTATCGACGGCGGAGAAATCCGCTTTCAGGGCACCGATCTGCTTGCCCTGAAGCCGTCGAAAATGGCCGATCTGCGTGGTAATCAGTTAGCGATGATCTTTCAGGAGCCGATGACAGCGCTCAATCCGGTGCTGACCATTGGCGAGCAGCTTTGTGAACCGCTGATACGCCATCGCGGCGAAACACCAAAAGCGGCCTGGACGCACGCCACGCAACTGATCACCGATGTCGGACTCGGGCGTGCGGAGAGTCTGATGGGTTGCTATCCGCATCAGCTTTCCGGCGGCATGTTGCAGCGCATCATGATTGCCATGGCGTTAAGCTGCCAGCCGAAGCTGCTGATTGCCGACGAGCCAACCACGGCGCTGGATGTCACCGTGCAGGCGCAAATCCTGCGCTTACTGCGCGACCAGGCGCGGGCGCAGCACATGGCGCTGATGCTGATCACTCACGATTTGGGGGTTATCGCGCAGATGGCGGAACATGTCGTGGTGATGTACGCCGGGCGCATCGTTGAGCAAGGCCCGACTGCCGATGTGCTACACAACCCACTGCACCCTTATACCAAAGGGCTTATCGCATCGCGCCCTGTTCCGGGCGAGCGCCGACGCCGCCTCTACTCCATTCCCGGACAGGTGCCTGACCTGGCCGAACTGCCGCCGTACTGCGCGTTCTATGATCGCTGCGAACGCAGAACCGCGCAGTGCCACGCGGTCATTCCGCCGCTGATCGGGCATACGCGGCAAGCCGCATGTATTCACAGTGAGTTAGCGGAGCCGATCGCATGAGCCAGCAATATGTTATTGAAGTGGACGAGTTGAAAAAGCATTTCTCGCTACGCGACGGGCTTTTTGGTCAGGAAACAGGACAGCTACGCGCTGTGGACGGCGTCAGTTTTAACATTCGACCTGGCACTATTTTTGGCCTGGTGGGCGAATCCGGTAGCGGTAAAACCACCGTAGGACGCACGCTGCTGGGGCTTTATGACAAAACGGCAGGTAGCGTGAAGTATCGTGGTCAGGAGTTGCAGGATCTGACGCCGAAACAGATGCGCGCGCTGCGCCCGAAAATCCAGTTGGTATTTCAGGATCCTTACAGCTCGCTGAATCCACGCATTCGAATAGGTGATGCAATTGGGGAAGCAATGCTGGAACACACGCTGTGCAGCAAAGAAGAACTGCGCGACAAAGTGCTGGAGGTAATGAAAATCTGTGGACTGGCGCCGCAGCATTACAATCGCTTTCCCCATGAGTTTTCCGGCGGCCAGCGCCAGCGTATCGGCATCGCCAGAGCGCTGATTCTCAACCCGGATTTTATTATTGCCGACGAACCCATCTCGGCGCTGGATGTCTCTATTCAGGCGCAAATCATTAACCTGTTTTCCGATTTGCGTGATGACCATGGCGTCACCTTCCTGTTCATCTCTCACGATCTCGGTGTCGTGGAGCATTTGTGTGATGACGTGGCAGTTATGTATCTGGGGAAACTGGTGGAAACTGCCAGCCGCGATGCGCTGTTCAGCCAGCCGCTTCACCCCTACACCCAGGCGCTGCTGGCGGCGGTGCCGACGCTTGCCCCTGGAAGCTTATCCGTGCCGGTGGTGCAGGGGGAAATTCCGGATCCTTCGCGCCCGCCCTCTGGCTGTCGCTTCTCTTCTCGCTGCCCGCAGGCAACAGTACGCTGCCGCACAGAAATTCCGGAACTTCGCGAAATGCGCCCCGGCCATCAGGTGGCGTGCCACTGGGTGCAGCTGACGTAATAAAAAAGAGAGGATTCATCCTCCCTGGTTGATGGAGTCTGACGTTCAATGATGTAAAAAACACGCCTGTCAGTATCAGAAATTAATCCTGATACGACCCTGTCTGAAAAGGTCATAAAAACCTATCTGACCTGCTCCCAGCAAACTGACATAGCAATGTAAGCAAGTTCCGCTTCTGGTACAAAACTTCCTGCTGAAAAGCGCGGATGACCGCTATGAGCGAGAAGCGGACGTAGTAACCGCATTGATTGTAAGTGGGTCAGGTATTGTTAGTTATGCTTCTGAGCATGTCCAAAATGAGCTTTGCTGCTGTCCCTTCATGATCTAAATCAGGATCATAAATGGTCATTGTAATGCCACAGCAGCGCATATTTCTGAAAAGTTCGCGACAGAGATTTACAAGTGTTTCAGAAGACAAACCGGGATTGCCGGGACAATCAACTGCAGACATTTCAGAACTGTCCAGGACATCCATATTAAGATGAATCCAGTAGGGCATTTCAGGAAAAAGGTTAAGCCGCTCGAATATCACATTGATGAGATGATGATCAGGCAACTTAAGCGCGTCAAAAATAGTTATACGCCGGATATCAGTGCCTACAATGTCAGG
The DNA here is from genome assembly GCF_024520895.1 of Pantoea sp. Fr-CA_6. Classification (NCBI taxonomy): domain Bacteria; kingdom Pseudomonadati; phylum Pseudomonadota; class Gammaproteobacteria; order Enterobacterales; family Erwiniaceae; genus Pantoea; species Pantoea sp. Fr-CA_6. The sequence goes on from NZ_JALNPO010000003.1 coordinate 253,662, forward strand.
CCATTCATAATCTTCCAGGAGCGACTCACGCTCTCCCAACTGAATCACTGCGTCATCCTGAACCAGGGATCCTTCGATACCGGGCCATGCAGTCAGTAATGGCTCTCCCCGACCGGTAACGAGTGCCAAATCCATTCCGGCCGCAGCGCCTGGTCGTGCTCCTGGTTCTCGCTTCCAGTTGCCGGGATGACGGAAATCGCTGTGGCCGTCAATATGCACAAGTGCAAGTTGCCCTAACTGACGCCTGCTGCCCAGCAAGGCTCCGGGCAGGATGGCGCAGTCGCCTCCGATAACAACGGGCTTTAAGTTGCGATGATGCTCCGCCTCTACTTCATCAGCCAATCGTAGATTAAGTTGTCTGAGCTTGTGACCGTTCAGGATATCAGTACCTGGCTCACATTCAGGACTGTATTCAGGGCAGGGAACAGTAACAAAGTTACAAGAGGGAAACATTTTATCGAGTCCGTGGTGCATGAGAACTGCTGGCGCACGGAATGTGCCCGGTATGTGCCCTTCATAAAGAGGGTTGAGACCAAGACTAGACGGGACAAGAATTATTTTTTCCATAAAAATCCTGATCTTAACTGGGTTGAGTACCACATAAACTAAGCTTTCTTACGAAACAGTTTTGTCGCCGAGATAAAATTCGAGGTGTTAACCTGTGCCAGAACGCACAAGGTTCGCTATAAGTGAGAGGCTGACATCCATATTTTAACGTTTATATCGCCGTTTCCACTCATCCACGACATTACCCAAATTCTTAGGGGTAGCATTACTTATCCAGATCATAAATTCACGATTGAATCGGAAATTCTCTCCACACTCTTTGATCATAAAACGGCGAACGTTTTGTGTGTTTTTGTAATTTTTATCAATGATGGTCGAACGTGTTAGTGAGGAGCTATGCCAATTGGTTTCCATCTTTCCAGCTCCCGTAATGAGTGGTTTTAAATAAAAATTAGTACTCCACTTTAGTCAGAGAAGCTGAAATTTCTCAAGGTCCGCTTCTGGCACAAACCGGACATCGGCATCACGTAGTGTCCGCTAAGAGCGAAGAGCGGACCTTGTTTATGCTTATACTTTTTGAATTAGAACCCCTGCTACATGACCTACATAATTGATATGCTATTGAAACTGGCAAATCAGGAAGAAATTCATGGACAAGGACACACTGGTTACACTCTTGAAATTCAAGCGCTGGATTGATGCTGAAGCGCTAAAAGCAGTTAAAGCTATCAGCGAATCTGCTTATGCAGAAAAGCGTCATCTGATGCTAAGATTGATGAACCATATTCATGTGGTAGACATGATTTTCAGAGCAAATATTTCGGGACGGCAGCATGGTTACACTGCCCTGAATACCCCTGAAACACCCTCTGTAGATGAGCTTGAGGTCAAAATGGAAGACTGTACAAACTGGTATATTCAGCACGTCAGCTCAATGGCTCCGGCCGATTTAGGAGAAACAATTAAGTTCAGTTTTGTCGATGGTGGAGAGGTAGAAATGACAGCCATAGACATGCTAAATCATATGCTTTTTCATGGAACCTACCACCGTGGGGCAATAGGCTGGTTAATTTCAGAGTGCGGAGGTGTTCCTCCGAAAGATGTGCTGACGGTTTTTCTAAGGGATCATAATCACTGACAGGTAAGTTCTTCAGCCCATCACCTATCCAGCGGCTTTGAGGGCCGCTTTGGCGAGAAGCCTACCTTAACGACCTGCGATGGCGATAAGTTTGGGCTAAAAATTTTCAGAGATAATGCTTAGAGCTCTCTCAAAAGTCTGGCTGGATTGCCAGCATACACCCCTTTAATTAACACAGGCTTTGTAACCACGCTACCTGCACCAATCACCGCACCACTGCAAATGTCCGTTGTTAAGATAGTTGCTCCGCTCCCCACGGTTACCGCGTTGCCTAATACGATATGTATCCAGCTTTCTGCAGAAGCATCAGGACCGCCATTCTTGAACAGGTCGTTAGCAAAGGTTACGCCATGGCCTATAAAACAGTCCTTACCCAAGGTAACGTTCTCACAGATAAAAGTGTGAGACTGTACTCGGGTTCTGTCGCCTATAACGCATCCCTTTTGTATCTCTACGAATGGTCCTACAAAAACATCATCGCCCAGTTCACACTCATAGATGTTTACCGGCGTGATTACTTTCACATTTTCACCTTGTTTTACGTCACGAATGCCACTTTCAATAACCTTCATATGAGCTGTGTCCTTCCTCGAGATGATTCGGCTAAAAGCTTGAGCAGGTTTTGAACTTCACCAAGTGCCCAAGTTAACCTGCTTTCACTCATTCGCGCACTATGATGATCGCAATGTCCGCTCCTGGCACACAGCGGACTTTTACTGCAGGCTTAGGTCCGTTATGAGCGAACAGCGGACCTTTGACAGCGTTTCTCACTCAATGTGAAAACTGGGATACGTTAGCTCTCAACCAGCGATTAAACGCACAATCAGGGGAAATAGAACCATGCTGTAGAAATGAGGTCATTTTTGATTTCAAAAACAGCAACGCTCTCCAGAGGCTGTTCAGATAAACCATATATTAATTCGTGATCGAAAACTGTATTACCCATTACGATTCTGGAAATAAGTTCTGCTCTAAGCAACGGATTGTTAAAGCGATTATTCATGTAAAACTCACGTAATGATTCTTTACCAACAGTTGAAGGACGCTCACTTGGCATCCGATAACCTTTGAAATCCTCTGAAAAGCAAGACATGAATGCTTCAATATTGTGTGCATTATAGGCTTCAAACTGAGCTTTAACGGGTGAATCGTTAGACATAAAAGCACCTCATATGATTTTATATTCATTTTAATTGCATATAAAATCATATGAGGTGCGTAATAACAAGTTCAAAAATAAACTGAGTCAAATTTTGATGCAGTCCGCTTCTGGCACTTAGCGGACATTGGTGTCAACAACCTGATGGCCCCCTCCGGCTCCCCGGCACGGTCGGGTAGTCAGCCCCACTGAGCTAACCGGCTGGGCCGGTAAGCTCCGCCGAATCCCTGCGGGGTTCGGGTCTGACGGCTAGTGTCTGATGGCAACAGCCAGGTCAACCCCTGCAGCGGGCGTTCACAGGCCACAAAAGGATGTGGCCGCTGAGGACCGGCCCGGCACCGTGCCGTTCCGTTCCGGGGCCGTGCCCTGTTCATCCTTTCGCGTTCTGTTTTTTCCCCTGAGCCTCTTCGCCGTGCAGAAACCTGGCACCGGGGCCTGGCAGGATGTAGACGTGGAAGTTGCCGGCGGCCACTTTAATGCGAAAGAAAATCCGCAGGAAACGCTGCGTGCTTTACCGGCATTTCTTTGCTGAATCCGAAAATGATCTCCGTAACGATGCCGGAGATCTTACTGCTGCTTCCCGGCAGGGGCCGAAAAGTACCCCTGTAATCGCTATGGCATTTTCTCTGTCATCGCTACAGCACTTTGCTGCGGCAAAAGCACGGCAGGTTTAAAAAGAGCGCAATCATGCTTTGACATGCCAGCCTACCTACTAGTAGATTTACTGAAAGCGCCCTGCGTATCTTAGAAAGTCAGCCTGTTATCACATGTAAAAGATAATGGGATGAGCGATAACTCTAACTTCTGCCATGTTGAGTATATTCATGCATAAACGTTCTCTTACAGTCCGTCAGATAATAGTGCGCCTGGCGCTTATTGCCTTGGTCCCTTTGCTGCTGATTGTTCTGTTCCTGTGGGCTGGCGGGTGGCTGAAGACCAGCCGGCTGACGTCCGACAAACTGGTGGCAACGTTAGAAAAATCTGGCGGCCACCATCCGGGCTATCGCCGCAATCATGCTAAAGGCGTCTGTATTCTGGGTGATTTTGCTGCTAACGGTAACGCCAGTTTCCTTTCGCGTGCGGCTCTTTTCGCGCCAGGCGACACGCCTGTGACAGGCCGTTTAGCTATTGCGGGCGGCAATCCGAATGCGCCCGATTATGCGGTACCGGTGCGCAGTATGGCGCTGGCGTTTTATCAGAAAAATGGTGAGCAGTGGCGCACCGGTATGAATGCGATGCCGTTTTTTCCGGTGCAGAGCGTACAGGGATTTTACGATCTCCAGATAGCCTCGCTGCCGGACGCACAAACCGGTAAACGCGACCCTGCCAGAATGCAGGCTTTTGTGCAGCAGCATCCGGAAATCAAAACGTTCTTTGCCTGGGCAAAGCAATATGTGCCCTCTTCAGGCTGGACCCGCGATCGCTTTAACAGCCTGAACGCATTTAATTTTATTGATCCAGAAGGCCACTCACATCTGGTGCGCTGGAGTATGGTGCCACACGCCGACTATCAGCCGCTGGATGAGAAAGAGAAAGAAAACACTGATTTCCTTCAGCGCGACCTTGAGCAGCGGCTGGCGCAGGGGCCGCAGAAATGGGACCTGATTATCACCGTTGCAGGCCCGCATGATAAAAGCAACGACGCATCGATTGACTGGGCAGCCGATCGTCAGAAGATCAATGCTGGCACGCTGACCATTAACAAAATGACGCCACAGCAGCAGGGTGCCTGTAATGACATTAATTTTGACCCGCTGATTTTACCGGATGGCATTACTGCCTCAGATGACCCGCTTCTGAATGCCCGGTCATCCGCTTACGCCAAATCTTACAATGCACGCACTCATGAACAGGCGGAAACTCACTGATGAAACGGCATAACAGATTTCACCCGGCCCTGCGGGTCATCCACTGGCTGATGGCGGCGGCCATTATGGCCATGTTGTTTATTGGCGTTGCGATGGTGTCTACGGTTTCGTCCCTGCACGGCCTGCTGGTTGCCATTCACAAGCCGCTGGGCCTGATGATTTTAGTTCTGGTCATTGTTCGTCTGTGGATCCGGTTCACTACCTCGACGCCTGCACTTCCGGCCACGCTGCCGGGCTGGCAGAAAGCATTAGCGCACCTCTCACACTGGGCGCTGTATGCCATGATGCTGGCTCAGCCTCTGCTCGGCTGGGCGATGCTGTCGGCGGCGGGCTATCCTGTCACGCTGGGTCATCTGGTGCTGCCGCCCATTATTCCGGTAAGCAACGACACCTGGGCGCTGCTGCGGCCGCTTCACAGCTGGGTAGCACTGGCGCTGTTCGTGACCGTCCTTTTACATCTTGCCGCTGCGCTGTTTCACGCGTTGATCCTGCGCGATGGCGTATTCAGCAGTATGGCGGGTATCCGCAAAAGCTCCACGTCAGGGGCTCTTGACAACCCGGCTGACGGTCAGTAGGTTCAGGGCCGTTTAGAGATTTGACGCTATTTTTATTTTTGCTGCCGGAGCCCGGATGAGTACAGAACGTTCACAGAAAGCCGAAGAAATTATGCACCATACCCGGGAACTGCTTACCTCCGGTGGATATAACAGCTTCAGCTATGCTGATTTAGCGGAACGGGTTCAGATTCGCAAGTCCAGTATTCATCACCATTTCCCCGGTAAAGCGGGTTTGGTTCAGGCGGTTGTCAGTGACTATCGTCAGCAGGCACAGGCAGGAATGGCAGCTACCAGTCAGCATTTCGTCGGAGATGCGCTGGGCGAAATAAACAGCTATGTAAACTTCTGGGCAACCTGCATAAAAGAGAACAACTCCCCTTTCTGTATTTGTGTGACGCTGGCTGTTGAATTACCGGTTTTACCCAAAGAAGTGGCTCAGGAAGTCAGTGGTCATTTTGCCGATCTCACGGACTGGCTCACTGGCGTAATGAGCAGAGGCGAGAAGAGCGGCGTATTTACTCTGCGGGAAAATGCAGCCACTGAAGCTAAATCGCTCATGGCGACGGTACATGGTGCCATTATCTCTGCGCGTGCTTTTAATAACGCTGACGTATTTCTGGAAATTGTGAAACCGGCCATCGGAAGATTGGTGAAATCACACTGAGTCAACGCAGATAAGGTGTTGCCTGGCGGATTTAAAGGCCGCCTGACCGGTTTTATTCCGTCAGCAGCCAGGCTCACTGGCTTATTAAAACGCGAAACCGCAGGGCAGTTACGGCGACCGGGTTTCGCAACAATTAAAATGAGCGGTTACATGCCCCATATGAAGCAGGGCATCATCAGCCGGTGTGTTTATCACTGCCGAGCCTACCTTCTGATAGGTAGGATGATTTTACGGTGCGGACCTGAGTTCGCCTCACGAAAGTTAACGATTGAAGAAATACCCTGATGAAGGCTATTTCACTGCACCCTGACTCAGACGGAGAGGTTACAGATGACGACTATTCGAGCACTGTCTTCCATGCCAGATTTTGCAGCATTGAATACCGTAAGAATGAATGATCGGTTTCCCGATCCAATTGCCTCAGGTTTTCAGTCTCAGCTGCAAGAGCAGGTCCGGCTTTCCCGCTCTGAAGCCTCAAAAGAGCCCGTCATGCAAAAACAGTCTGCCACTGAGCCCCCGCGCCGGGCAGATATTGACTCGATGCTTGCACAACTGCTCGCCAGCAGAAAAATGCTATTACAGCCGGCCCGGACAGCCCCTGTTTCTGCAAAACCTATCAGGGAAAATCTAACCGCATGCAACCTGACTGATAATGCTTTCAGTGAAGCGTCTGACGCTAATAGCAGTGAGTCGGTTAAGCAGGCCGATTCAGGGGTATATGAGAAAATAAACAGAAAACATCCTGAATTAAGATGTGATTCCTGTTGTTATTCGCTTGTTTCAGATTTTTTCTTTGCCTGCCCGCAACCTTACCCGCCCGTAACCCTGACACCTTCAATCATTTATATCTGGATCGCACCTGAATTTGTCCGGGCGCCGGTGCCTTTTTACCGCGGCAATCCATTGCGTATACGCCGGCTTCGTCATTTAAACCAGACGGGATATCGCCATGCGGGCCGTGGCTTAAACTGAGCACAGTAATTAAATATGATAACAGATTTTCATCGATGGCTTTAACGGGCACGCCATTCTGTTAATTAAAGGTCTGTTTCTGTAAATACACTATCAGAAATAGATAGCCTGGGGAATTTAGTGCCTGCTTATTTTATTACCTGACGAAATGAATACTGGATTAAATCAGGTGAATCCTCTCACCTGCATTATCTGTAATAAGTAAAATCAATCTGGAGAGTCATCATGCGAACCAACACATTACTATCTGCCAAAGCTCAGAATCAATGGCTTCATTCTTACTACTATATTCGTGCGGCGGGATCGCTTGTCTGGATTACCCTTGCGGTACTGATAGGAAAAAATAATCCCGCGACTGGTGCTGTTCTGCTTGTTCTCTATCCGGCATGGGATGCTATCGCGAATTATCTGGATGCCAGTCGATCCGGCGGATTGTCAGTTAACCCCCCCCAGAAATTTAACTTTATCGTCAGCCTGCTTGTCGCCGCTGCTATTATCTGGGCGCTCTCTATCAGTATGAATGCCACCATTAAAGTTTTTGGGCTGTGGGCCATATTTTCAGGTGTACTGCAGCTCTCGGCGTCCGTTCGTCGCTGGAAACAGGCTAATGGACAGTGGGCAATGATATTAAGCGGCGCGCAATCTGCATTAGCGGGTGTGTTTATGTTTAAACAGGCGAGCAGTAATATGGCTCTGGATGTGACCACGGTTGTGCCTTACGCGGCTTTTGGCGTCTTCTATTTCCTGATTTCGGCCATCACCCTGACCATAAAAAAGAGTCGTCGAAACAGGGCTCACTGCTGAACCCTAAAACTGGCGGTTTAACGGCCACTCATAATCTGGCGGCTAATAGCATTTCGCCGTCAGTCTGACCCACAATTAAATCAGGTTAATGTCAGAGGTGAAGCAATGTGTTCTCATGATCATCAGGCAGAGCTCTTCTCGTATCGGCTGACGATCGATAATCTCGATGCTGCGCTTATCCATATCCTTGCTGAGCGTTTCCGCTGCACGCATAAAGTGGGTGAGCTCAAAGCCGCACATCATCTGCCAGGAACTGACACAGGCAGAGAAACCCTGCAGTTCACCCGATTCAGAGAAATCGGGCAGAGTGCAGGTCTTGACGCGAATTTTGTGGAAGGATTTATGCGCACAATTATTGATGAAGTGGTCCGCAGGCACGGGGAAGTGAAAGCATCTCACACGGAGAGACCGGCCTGAGAAGCGGCGACCTGAGCGACATGACGTTCAGATCAGCATCCTGTCTGCAAGGTCCAGCAAGGCGCGCAGGCGGTCCATATGACGCAGATCCTGATGGTATCCGACCCAGATATCCCGTGAAGGTGGAAAATCGGACGTTGCTATGCGCTGCAGGCCAGGTGTGGTATCACCCAGCGGTTGAGGCAGTACGGCGACGCCCATTCCCCGTAGGCACATCTGTGCCTGCACAGCCCGGCTTGTGCTTTTAAAGGCAGGTCGTGACTGCGGAAACTTCTCCAGCAGCCAGGCGACGTCAGGAAAATGTGACTGTCCGGTATTCATCAGGATCAAACCCACCGATGAGGGCTCTGTCAGCAGCGCCTGTGCCGTTTCTGGCGTCCCGTAAAGCGCGTAGGGCACACTCATCAGGCGGCGCTGGACGATATCCGGATCGGTAAAGGGAACGATACGAAACGCGACGTCCGCATCACGGCGCGACAGATCAAGCAGGCGGAAACTGGCAATCACCTCCGGCACAATTGCCGGATGACGGCGCGTCAGTTCACTCAGCACGGGTGCCAGTACAGTGTTAGTAAACCATTCTGCGGCGGAGATGCGCAGTATTCCTTCAAGACGGTCGTGATTACCCGCCAGACGTCGCTCCAGTGCCAGCGCGGAATTTTCCATCGCCTCTGCCAGTTTCATGACGCCATCACCGGCATCGGTCAGCACCAGACCTTCTTTTGTGCGACGGAACAGCGCCTGCTGCGCCTCATCCTCCAGTGCTTTAATGCGGCGTCCGACCGTCGGATGACTTACGCCCAGACTCAATGCCGCCTTGCCGAACGAGCCGTTACGGATGACGGCAAGAAAGACCTGAACATCTCCCCACTCCATACGCTGAACCCACCGTTCAAAAATGAACGGCCAATATACAAAAGTGTCAGTTCTCAAACAACTTGGCAGGTATCACCATAGGTTCTTTCACTCCGTCGCCTCAGGCGGCTCTTACAGGAAGCGAAAGTATGAACAGACTCAAAGGCAAAGTTGCCCTCGTTACCGGTGGTTCAAAAGGTATAGGCGCCGGGATCGCCCGCCAGCTGGCTGCTGACGGTGCAGACGTTGTCATCAATTACCTCTCAGACAGAAACGGGGCAGAAAAGGTAGTTGCGGCGATTGAAGCTGCTGGCGGAAAGGCAACGGCCGTCGCGGCGGATGTCACCCGCCAGCCAGAGGTTGAGTTACTCATTAACACCACACTCGAATTTTTCGGACGGCTGGACATTGTGGTGAACAACGCCGGTGTTTATCAGTTTGCCAGCATTGAGGAAAGCACCGAGGCGCTTTACCGCAGGCAGTTCGACATCAATGTGCTGGGCCCCTTACTGGTCAGCGCCGCAGCCGTGCCGCACCTGGGTAAAGGCAGCAGCATCATCAACATCAGTTCGTTCGTCACCCGCGTTTTTCTTGCGGAGAGCGCCATTTATAGCGGGGCCAAAGGCGCGATCGACGCCATCACCGGTGTGCTTTCCAGAGAGCTGGGCCCCCGGCAAATCCGCGTCAATGCAGTCAATCCTGGCCTGATCGAAACCGAAGGAAGCCATAGCGCTGGTGCGATGAACTCAGACTTCCAGAGATGGAATGAGGAGCAGACGCCGCTCGGCCGCATCGGACAGGTGAAGGACGTTGCGCCGATCGTCTCCTTTCTCGCCTCAGACGAGGCGGCATGGATCAGCGGTGAGGTGATCCTCGCCTCCGGTGGCATGCGCTGACCGGGACGGCGTTACGTTTCAGCGGGGTGACCTGCCCTGCGAACTCAACATTCCCGATTACCACGTGTCCTTACCTGGGAAACTGTTCCATAAGGAGTGATCTATGTCGGCACACAGCATCCCGCACGCTGAGCCGCGCCGCTGGGCGATGTTTATTATCTTACTGGTCGGGGCATTCTTGCCGCCGCTCGATTTCTTTATTGTTAACGTGGCACTGCCTGCTATTCAGAATGAGCTGAGCACCACTTCCTCGGCGGAACAGCTGGTTATTTCATCCTATGCTGCTGTTTATGCCGTGACCCTGATCACCGGTGGCCGGCTGGGTGATATCTACGGTCGCGGAAAGATGTTCTTTATCGGGCTGATTGGGTTTGCTGCGGCATCGTTGCTGTGCGGTTTTGCCGGATCATCCTGGGTACTGATAGCCGGACGGATATTACAGGGCGCCACGGCTGCCATTATGGCCCCTCAGGCGCTGGCTTCTGTACAGGTCATTTTTCCCGAAGCGGAGAGACCCTTAGCACTGAGTATCTATGGCGCGGTGTTTGGTCTGGCCTCTGTGATCGGACAGGTCCTGGGTGGGATCCTGATTTCAGCCGACCTGTTCCATCTGGGATGGCGGGCGATTTTTTTGGTTAACCTGCCAGTGGCACTCCTGGTCGTTCTTTTTGGTCTGCCGCTGCTGAAAGAAACGCGGGCGCGGGTGGCGCAGCGGCTTGATCCTGTAGGTACACTGCTGGCCACATTAACGCTAAGCGCGCTGATCGTACCGCTGATTGAAGGGCGTGAAGCGGAATGGCCCTGGTGGACGTGGATGTTATTGCTTACCTTCCCGCTGCTGGCCGTGCTGTTATGGGGCTATGAGCAACGGCTCAGCCAGAAGGGCGGATCGCCCCTGCTGGATCCGGACGTATTACGCGCCCCAGGGCTGGGGCAGGGACTCGTAATTGTTTTACTGTTTTATTCCATTGGCACCTTCTTCCTTCTGTTTTCGGTTTATCTGCAGGGCGCACTGCATTTAAATGCGCTGAGCGCAGGCACGATTTTTCTGCCGTTTGGCGTGGGTTTTCTGATCGGTCCGTTACTGACGCCCTGGCTGAGGCGATTTACCGGTCATTACCTGAGCGCAATCGGGATGGGATGTGAAACCGCCGGGCTGGCGGGCATGTCAGGATTGATTGCCATGACGCTGACGGGCAAACCGCCCGCCATGCTGCCGCTCGCCGCGTTGCTTTTTGTGACCGGTATGGGGCAGGGACTGGCGATGCCAACTTTGGTGCGGATGGTTACGGGCCAGGTCGCGCCATCGTTCTCAGGCATGATTGCGGGAATAACCAGCGCCACCTTACAGATCAGCACGGCGCTTAGCGTCGCCGTGATTGGCGGCATTTTTTACAGCATGCTGGGCAGCAGTCACAGCGGCGCAGCCATTACCCATGCCTTTATTGTTGCGCTTCTCACAATGGCCGCCTGCTTGGCTATCGGGGCTGCGCTGAGTACACGACTTATCCGGCACGGCCCGGAGAGTTTCGCGAGCCAGGCCCGCGAATCCCAACGATAACATGACAGCCTCAGCTGGCTGCGAGGCAGCAGCCAGTTGATAAGCCCGCTGTCTTCGCTTACATGGTGCACCGCCTGTGCATTGGAATCTGATTGCTTCGTCATCATTTCACACGCAATATCAGGATGCTGGCTATGCAGTATGTAAAATCAGCCCGCTTTTACCAGCCGCATATGCTGATGGTTCGTCAGCAGATGACTGCGGCCGCAGCAGGATTTGAAAGTCTGTCGACGTTTAATCGGGAGTTTAAATGTCGGTCTGGCCGGTCTCCGGCAGAGAAGATAAAACACATGTAGCGTCATTTTTCTGTTGCGCCCGTACAGCAAACGCCGGTATTTGTATCATCGCCTTAGTAAGACGGGCATTGAATTTCTGACTATTTCAGGGATAGCAAATCTGATAGCCGCTTTGTGCCAGATGTGAGCGTAAGGATTGCAGTCATCTTTTTTATTTATTGTTAAAAGACTGGGCCTGGTAAGAGGGTTAAAAGGTTGAGGCGCGATAGTGGTGTTTATGTAGTTAAAGAAAAAGTAAATTAACGGATTTTCTAAGAGATGGCATTATCCGGCCCGGCTTCCCGTGCGTAATGGATAATGACGTTTAACGACTATTTATTTTTCCCTGTCAAGGGGGCGCCGTCAGGCTTCATCTATTTTCCACGTGAGGTCGATGAGGAGGAACGTAAAGAGTCAAATGCCGGGTAGTCTTGCGAGCTCTGCTAAAGGGCTATCAGTAGATTATCTCACTGGCAATCAGTGTTATGCTAACGATGCAGTTAAATGGGGTAAATCGCTGATGCCAGTCCGGTAATCATACCCCCGGTAGTCAGGTGACGATAGCCAGGGATAAAATAATCAAGAACCTTTTTCTGAGTCAGGCAGAGTAGTCAGAAACAAGCGCTGGCGGAGTCCACTTTTCGCTTCTGACAGACCTCATCTGTATCGCAGGATTTATAACTATTATCCTCTTTTAGCCACAATCCGCATTTCCACCAGTGCATTCTCCGGGATAAATTCCGACACGCCTATGGCAGACCATGCCGGATAAGGCGCTTTTATATATTTATCTTTAACATGAGAAAACAGTGCGCTATGTTTTTTCAGGTCAATATGAAACGTTGTCATCTCCAGAATATGTTCATAGCCTAAACCGGCGGCTTTTAAATAAACGCCAAGCTTATAAAAGGCATCGTGAAACTGTTCTTCTGGATCCTTACTAATGGGTTTATCCTTTCGCGCTGCAGTTACACCTGACAGATACACCGTACCCTCTGTATCGATGACCGGAGAGAAGTGCCAGTCATCGAAATAATGCTTAAAGTCTTCAGGAACGATCGATTTTTTCATGCTTGCCTCAGGTTGATGATGTCATCCTATGCCGATGCTATTCAACGCTTTCATAACGTGCAAAGCGCCGCTGGCTTACTATTCATTTCTCTGACCCGGTTAACTTAATCTAAATGTATCGCCAGCATTTATCTTTTTGCGCCTGAATCAACGTCGTCATTCTGCCCGGTATGCAATGGGGACACCGCTTAGCGTCGCCGGGATGGGCGGCAATTTTTACAGCATGCCGGGCAACAGTCACAGCGGCGTAGCCATGATCCATAGCTTTATCGTTGCGCGTCACATAATGTCTGCCTGGCTGCGGGACAGCGCTGAGTACCCGGCTTATCCGGCACGGCTCGGATTGCTCCGCGCGTCCGCCCCCGCGGATCTCAACGCTGACACAACAGGCTCAGCTGGCTGCGAGGCAGCGACCAGCAAGCCGCTAAACTCTCTGTTTTCGCTTACGTGGTGCACCGTCTATGCATCGGAATCTGATCGCGTCTTCAGTCCGGAAAGTCAGATCAGTGGCCGTCTGTTTCAGCCGTCAGCGGTTGAACGCGTAAGATCCTTCCACCAGACAATTTCCTGATTAAGGGCCGCCAGTTTTTGACCGGCTAACCCCTGGGCATCACTGCCTTACAACAGATGCGCCGGTGGCGTCGGGTTCCTCTCAACGCCAGTATGGTCTGCGCAGGCTTGCCGGAATTTCCGGATTGTTTTCCGCTTTTCGCCTCCCGTGCCTGACGAATATGCCCGAATAGCGTGTCAGGCATCATTCGGGCGCTTCATTCCATCGAACGTCCCACGCGGTCCGTAAGGAATGAGCCGGGTGTCACGGTGGTGACGTGCATGCCGATGGCGCAATATCTTTACCCTGCGTTTCTGAAATACGCTCCAGTGCAAACCTGCCGCCGCAGGAGTCGCTCAGGGGATAGTGCAACAGGGAGTCGTGCTGGCATAAAGCCAAAAATAGTCACAGCCATAAATTCCGGGTACTAATCAGCACGCAGTGAAATGACTATTCCGGGTGCTGACCAGAGACGTCGTGTTCAGCGAAATAAACCAGTTAACCGCCATGTGTTGAAAGTCCGCTCCTGGCACAAAGCGGACGTTATACCAGCTTTGTAAGAAATGAACGAAAGCTGAGAGCGATCGCGCGACAGGACTGATTATCATAGTTTCACGAATGCCAATCCAAGAGTGTAACGTGGCTGAGCTATCGAATTTTCTCCTGGCAGGCAGATTTTGCAGCAGCAATTTCATCGGCAATCTACTGCAAGGTCATTCTACCTGTTAAGGCTGGTAATAACGCTGTATCAGTCTATTTAGACTGAAATATCGAAGATTTAATGGCAATTAAGTAAACTTGCTTCTGATTATTTTTATAATTGAGTATCATTTTATAACTTCCCTGGGCTCACGCTGGTAAGTTACACTAATAGCGATTAAAACAAGCTTAGCGATTTGCTGTGTCGTATAATAATCTGAAATATTCTGGAAAATAGCTTTCTCAAAATCTGTTTTCCCGTCATTGGTATCAACAAACGCTGGCGTGCCGTCCGAAAAGTAACGAAACTCTATATGACGCCGCTTCATTTCTTTTTGCATATTGAAAAAAATACGTTTGTTTTCGCTTTCACTGCCTTCCAGCTTAGCCCAGGTCAGAAAATCATAAAAAGGCTTGAGCCTCTGATTTATGTTTTCTTTAGTAATATTCCCTGTACCAGCAACTAAAAGAAATACGGTACCACCATTTGTAATAAAATTATGACTACCATCAATATTTTCAGACAGTAAAACGGTGTTAGTATATTCTGTGAACTTACGGTGGGTATCATTATATCTTTTAGGATGGATGTCGATATCGTAAAACTTACTGCCCAGTAAAGTACCACAACCGGACAGGCTGAGTGTCATGATGAGGGCCATTATTAATCTAACAAAAAAATTACTCACTTGCATGCACCATTCAAATAAAAATATTATCGGCAAGACAAATCATAACTTTAGGGGTTTCATGCAATAGTTTTTTATTCCCTCCCATCACCTTTGATATCCAAAAAGCTTGAATCTGCTGACCTGAAAAATCATATGCTATATCGCTTCATGATAAAGTTATTATGTCGTTCTCCACCTAGACTGAAAAAGATATAATAATATTTATGTATGTATCTGGCATGAAGCGTACTGAACTGCCCCCAGTTGCTCCTTACAAACTGTTGTTAGCTACGTCCGCTTCTGGCACTAAGCAGACGTTGTGCAGGCCCATGTCCGCTATGAGCGTGAAGCGGACATAGTTACAAGCATTCTGTTAAAATTAACAGGAAGCAGGTTAATCCGCGGCTTCAATTATGCTTAATTATCTAATAAAGGCTTACGTATTTACTCATCAGGTTCCGGCTTCAGCCGGTCGGGAGGTATTTTACACAGTAACTGAGCTATCATGCCGATAATTGATTGGGGCGGGAAACTCTCCCATTGTCCAATATCAGGTTTTGCGTAAATGATATCGCCTTCGGCATAAGGTTTAGTAAACAGAGTCCATCCCATGACGGAACGTTGATTTTTATCACAATTAATAATATTGATTGTTCGTGAGCTGTTTGCGTAAACGGGAGGATGAGAACTAATACGCTTCGTTTCTTTATAATTATTGATCATATAAAATTTGCGCAAATGATTGTTTCCTTGATACATTGAAACCATCCGCAGGTCCGCATAGGAAATGGCATGATCATCTGTCAATACTTTAATCAAGCCTGCAGGTTTTTTTGCGGATGTATCAGGTGATGATGTATTTTTCAAAGCACATCCTGATAGTAAAAAAAACATAAGACATAGTAGAGTTTTCATATTAATTTTTCACCTTCAAATCAGGTCTAAACTCTGCAAGCATATCAGGCGTGACATAACCTTGAATTGAGCAAAGTAATAACGAACCATTCTTATCTTTGCTCAGAATCAAAAGCTTCTCAGTACTTTCTTTGGCGGGTGCAATACCACTTACAGCTTGATTATTGATTTTCCAGTTGCTGTCAGGCCCTTCTTTTATCATTGCCTGAGAAATAGAGTCATCGCCTGTTTTTACCCACTTCAGATGGTTAAGTGCGTTCATCACTTCTTGAGGCGAATTTTGCAAAATCATGCCCCAGTAATAAAATTTCCCGTCATTAATCACGTCGAGATCGCTGGTTTGAAGATAATAGCCTGAAATCGTCAGATTTAGTTCTTTCAAAGGCTGGGCGAACCATATTCTGCCATTACCATCGGCTGGCCCTTTGAACCATGCCAGATGATGCTCGCCTATAGCGAGAGGAACCAAACCTTTAAATTTACTTTTCTGATGATAGATTTCTTGGAAAAAACTCGCGTCGCAACGTGAAAGGCTTTTCGTTAATGTGCTGGCCTGAACAGAAGATACTGCGCATCCCATACTAAGTATCATGGCGGTTATGTATACAATTTTACTCACGTTATATCCTTATTTAGAAAAAACATTTTTTATTATCGGCACGAGTTGATGAAACTTTACAGTTTTCAATTAAATGTCTTTCATGTTGATTATGTTAGTGCAATAACAGTAAGTCTGGATCGTCATTGTCAGACTGTGACCTGCTCCCGGTAAACTAACTTACCATGATCCAAGCAAAGTCCGCCCTTGGCACATAGCGGACTGTGTATAGGCCAATGTCCACTATGAGCGAACAGCAGACGTTGACTGATGACTACTCAGTGAATTCATCGTTATTGAACATACCCTCCCGGCAACGAACTCAATCTCAATCGTTCTCAGACAGCTAGCGCTAGTTGTTGATGACGCTCTATAAATTTCGCTTTGAGGGCGCTATAGCGATGAGCATCGTTCCTGCTGACTAACACAACTGCGTGTTTTATCTCAGCATACTCTTCTGCAATGTCTTTGTTTCTTCGAAGATAATCACGGAAAGCAAGGTGTCTCAATACCTGCATATCTCCGACTGCAAACGCATGGACTTGATGACTACGCTGATCACCACCTTTAATGAAATATCTGCGCCCCGCAATCCCGTTCTCACCGCGAGCAACATACCCGGCGTGGGCCATTGCTGAATGGTACTTATCCAGTTCATTGATGTCTGAAACTTCAAGTAGCATATCAATTACGGGCTTTGCTGAGAGACCAGGAACTGACGTGCTTCCAATATGATGGACATCCTTAGCCATTCCACCGAGCAATGTTTTATCAGTAAACTTTCAGCTTCAAACATCTCAGGCCATCTATCATCGTATGGCACAACAATAATTTTCCGCATAAACCCATTCTCTCTGTCCTAAGTGTGCAACTCAACCCTGAACCCCGGCATTGCCTGCAGCCGGCGTTCCGTGGTGAAAAAACAGAGTCCACTGGCCCTCATCCGAACAAATCCAGCAAGAGGAACGTAATGCATGATGGCTGCCATCAGCGTAAAACGTCACGATAGTGAAGCAGAGGGTAACCGCAGCCCATCTCCGTAAGACAGAAATCGCTGCTGAGAATATAAGGTGCAGCCTTTTCACTTAGCAGCGACGCAATGGTCTCTGACCGGTCGACCGTCACACCTGACAGGGTGATTTCACGGAATTCAGGATGAAGAATCAGTTCCAGCCACTCCGGATCATTGCGCCTGTCGCCGTGAAGGCTGCACTCAAGCAATCTGAGCTTCTCCAGAAGCACTCTGCTTATCCTCAAGTGATTAAGCCGGACGTTCAAATTTACCATAACAGTTCATGCGCTACTTCCGCTTCTGGGACGAAGCGGACTTAAACGTTGGCCCATGTCCGCTATGAGCGAGAAGCGGACTTTTAAAAAGTAATATTTGATAGATTGATTGCAGGGAACTAAATGATTAGCATCTGCTCTTTCGGACAAAGAAAATGACTGTTAACGATTCCCTCTTCGCATTCTCTCTTGCAGCACTGTTACTTACCTGACTCCCGGCCTTGATACGGCACTTATTCTCCGCACCGCTTGTGCTGAGGGCGGCAAAAAGGCTTTTCACGCTGCGCTTGGCATTGATGCTGGCTGTTTTGTATGGGGCGCGCTGGTCGCGTTAGGTCTTGGTGCTCTTCTGGCGGTTTCAGAGATGGCTTACACTGTGCTCAAAGTTTGTGGCGCGGTCTACCTGAGCTGGCTGGGCTTACAACTGCTGATACGTCCTCGATCTTCTTTCAGTAATGGTGATGACAACAACGTTTCTCAGGGGAGCTGGTTTATCAGAGGAATGCTGGGGAATGTGCTCAATCCCAAAATGGGCATTTTCTATGTCTCTTTTTTGCCGCAGTTCATACCAGCCGGTCACTCACCTTTAATATGGACTTTTATCCTGGTCAGCATCCACGTTGCTATCGGGACTATATGGTCAGTCACTCTCATTTTATCCACGCATTTTGCGTCAGCCGTATTGAAGAAAAGTCGCGTTGTCCGGGTGATGGACAGAGCAACAGGGGGCTTATTTTTATGCTTCGCGGCTAAACTTGCTATTAGCACGAGATAGCCCTGGACTGGCTGGCGTCGTACGCTTCTGGCACAAGCGGATTAGCGTCTGGCTAACGTACGATATGAGCGAAAAGCGGACGTCATCATATACCGGAGTTTGCATGTAACTCGCGTAAAACAATCCCCAGTGTTAATTTGTAAGTGAACCTGTTAAGCAAAACCAATGTTTGAATGGTTAGTGGATAGATCATGGGCGTAGAGTTATATATAACACGGGCTGATTTTTGGGCTGAAAATGAAGAAGCAAAAATAACTCCTGAGGAGTGGCTTTCTCTCATTGATAGTGATAACGAATTAACGATAGACCTTAAAAATGGCGATTATCATGCTTTGTGGTCGGGTGCTTCATCGCATGATGAGTCATGGCTTGACTGGAACGATGGCAATATTTACACCAAATGGCCAGACACGCAGCTATATAGAAAAATGTTAGACATTGCCGGGTTCCTCGGCGCTCGGGTAATGGACGACGATGGTAATATTTACAGCGATCCATCTGCCTGGGAATATGACCCTCCTTCTACTCCTTAACGTCCGCTTCTGGCAAAAAGCGGTCTGAAACGCGGCCCCATGCCTTCAGTGCGTTTTAACCTGCCACAACCTGTCAAAAAAGAGGTGCGCTTGTTAGCCGAGCTCAATATCGACTGGCGGGCCTGCTACTGCAGACAATCGAGCGGTTCAGGCATTGACTGGACCTCTTTCAGGAAATCCACAAAAGCGCGCAGAGGTGCTGACATAAAGCGGCTGGGAAAGTAGAGCCAGGGACCTTCAAATTCGGGCCACCACTCCGGAAGCACAGGCAGCAGTTCACCCGTCGTAAAGCAGGGCTGCAGCCAGTTTTCAAAGACGGCGATAATGCCCTGACCCTTTTTTGCCAGCTCAATTGCGCCTGATGCGCCATTGACACCGATAGTCAGGCGACCAGCAGGGTTGACGCTGACGGTTTCTCCGTTGCGTTCAAATTCCCAGGGTATCAGCGCGCCGCTGGAATACTTAAGGCGGATGCAGTGATGTTCGGCCAATGCCGTCGGGTGAACGGGGAGACCGCGCGAAGCAAGGTAGTCGGGTGCCGCCGCGAGAGCCAGACGCTGGCGGCGTGGGCCGACAGGAACGGCAACATTGTCCCGGGCCAGATGTTCGCCATAGCGTATGCCTGCATCGCAGCCTTCCGCCGTGGCATCAACAAGGCGATCGTCCACCATAATCTCCACCCGCAGCAACGGATGGCGATCGAGAAATTGCTCAAGCAGGGGCGGAAGAATATCGACCATCACCGCACCCGTCACGTTCAACCTGAGTAGCCCGCGCACCTCCCGTTGAGAACTTGCCACGTCATTCATCACCGATCTCATTTCGCTCAGCAGAGGTGCCATGCGCTTGGCCAGCATCCGGCCTGCTTCTGTGGGCGTTACGCTGCGGGTTGTGCGGATAAACAGCGGAACGCCCAAAGTGACTTCCAGCGCGGTAATCCTCTCACTGACCGTTGAGGGTGCCAGGCCTAACGTTTTAGCAGCGGCCCGGAAACCCTGACCCCTGAAGACGGCAAGAAATATCGCGACATCATCCATCTCAACTTCCATTACTGTTCGCCTTTCCGAACAGCGTATTCGTATTGCTGCCTCTTATCAAACAGCTCTGAGAGATTTATAACTCAGATACACCTGCATAAATCACTGAGGCAACAACATGAAGAAGAGAACGGTTTTAATTACCGGCGCAAACAAAAGTATTGGCTTTGAAACGGCCAGAGAGATGGGGAAACTGGGATTTAATGTCTGGCTGGGTTGCCGCGATGAGGTGCGCGGTCATGATGCTGTCAGCCTGTTGCTGTCGGAAGGCATTAAAGCGCGGCTGGCTATCATTGACGTGACAGACCAGAAAAGTGTTGATGCGGCCGTCGGGCAGATAAAGTCAGAAGATGGAAAACTAGATGTGCTGATCAACAATGCGGGTATTCCCGGAACCTGGCCCATCGCGCCTGAGTCGCAGAGCATCAGCGATATTATGACGGTGTATAACACCAACGTTTTCGGCGTCATCAGAGTAACGCAGGCTTTTCTGCCGCTGCTCAAACTGGGTGAGGAACCCCGGATTATCATGGTCAGCAGCGGGCTGGGATCGCTGGAATGGTTATCTGACAAAGCGCATCCCTACTCTCAGGTAGCGGCACTGGGCTATACCAGTTCCAAAACGGCATTAAATGGCGTTACGGTGGCATTTGCCAATTCACTGTCTGAGTATGGCATCAGCGTAAACGCAGTTGACCCGGGATATACGGCCACCGATTTTAACGGACATACCGGTTATCGAACTGTATCCCAGGCGGCCAGGGGGATCGTCTGGCTCGCTGCTGAAGCATGCCAGACAATCACCGCAGGATTCTTTTTGGATGGAGAGCGCGCACCCTGGTGAATCTCGTCTAATAAAAGCATTCCACCTGCCTGGATGGGGCAGGTTGGTTGACGGGATGCGGCAGAATGCCTGGCGTGTCGTGCGCAGTCGGTTCTCAAATATGTCCGAATCATCCTGAAGGAAAATAAGCGGCTCAATGTTTCTTAGCGCATCTGAATGTAATTAATGGCCGCCTCAGGCACGGCTCGTACAGAAAGTTAGGTCATAAGGTCCGCTTTGAATGAAAAGTGGACCCAGACCTACAGGCTGGTCATCAGCCGGGGTAGTTTCTGAAGTTAAACGGCAGTTTTGCAAAAGATGACAACAGATAACGATGACCGAATTAATTTATCTGAAAGGCGGTCACGCCAGGAGCGAGATATACACACACACTGCATTTCCTGCCCTGTAAATACACATACTGACCAATTATGGCTGTTCAGGTGAATCAGTCGCCTGCTTCCCATATCCAGACAACATTGCCGTAGCTTCATCCATCCGTTGACGATCAAGTTTATAGAACACCCAGTTCTTGATACGTTTCGATGTCACAATCCCAGCTTTAGCAAGAATTTGCAGATGGCCTGTCACGGTGGGCTGACTCAGACCAATTTTTTCGGTGATAAATCCGACACACACACCATCCTTAACCAGATCGCCGTCCTGCTGCACCGGAAAATGTGACTCTGGATCGGACAGCCATTCAACAATCACGAGCCGATGCTCATTACCAAGGGCACGAAAAATATCGGCCATTAATGTCTTTGAGTTGTGCATATAGCCAATCGCCTATATAGTAATTTTCTTATATAACTTTAGGGGCATACTATGACAAACCACAGACAAAGGCTAACAGACAGTGTCACGCTGAAAGATATTTATGCCGCTTCCGGGCGAATTAAATCAACAGTATGCAAAACTCCGCTGGAGCCTTCCCACTCGCTGTCTGCTCTTGTCGGGACGGAGGTCAGGCTTAAGATGGAAAATCTTCAGCATACGGGTAGCTTTAAGCTGAGAGGTGCTGCAAACGTTCTTGCCAGTCTTAATGCAGACCAGCGACGTGCCGGCGTCATCGCTCCGACGGCAGGGAATCATGGTTTAGGGCTTGCCTGTGCGGGACATGCGGCAGGCATACCCGTATCCATATTCTTACCGTTTTCAGCAGACCCGATTAAGGTTTCTGCAATGAAAAGTTATGGTGCGCAGGTTACGTTTTTTGACGACATTGAAGACGCAAGGCAGGAAGCCATTGTCGCAGCGCAACAGTCCGGCGCAACGTTCGTCTCAGCCTACAATAATCAGCAGATGATTGCCGGAGGCGGCACCGTCGGTCTGGAAATCATGGAAGACTGGCCAGACGCTGACGTTATTCTCGTAAACATTGGCGGCGGCGGGCTGGCCTCCGGTATCGCAACAGCCATCAAGGGCATAAACCCTGCAGCCGAAGTGTGGGCAGTGCAGAGTGAAGCAAGCCCGACGTTTGCGTGCTGGAAAGAAGCTGGTGAGGCGATCCCAGTGGAAATATCGTCGTCAATCGCCGAAGGCATAAGTGGCTATATAGAGCCTGAAGCGATGACCTGGCCACTCATACGCGATCGCGTCGATCGTGTTCTTCTGGTTTCAGAAGCCGAAATTAAAGCAGCGATGCTGTTAATGCTTAATCTGCACAGCCATGTTGTAGAGCCTTCAGGCGTACCCGCAGTTGCGGCAGCCATCCGTTATGCAAAAGAACTGAGCGGGCGTAAAGTTGTCTGCGTGGTGAGCGGTAGAAACATATCGGGTTCCCGCTATCTCAAATTAGTTAATGAGGCGTCACTATGAAGAAACAGAGCGGAGTTAAGGTCGGCTGAGCTCATATTGCGCAACGTTCTTATCATAACGGCTTCATTCATTACGCAGGCTTTGAGGTAGTGCCGCCTTTGACGGCCTGCCGTTTAACAGCCTTTTCGCTTAAAATTCTATGGTTCGTTTAAGGGAATGTCAGGCATCATCAAAAAATATTTTTGTCATACAAGGAGTAAGACTAATGAATATAAATATAAGAACAGCCCGGGCTTCTGATGTTGACAGTATTTTCGAAGTCAGAACCTCAGTGCTCGAGAATTATTTGAGTCGTGAAGAAATGCGTCAGATGGGGATCACCGAAAGCGTCGTGGCGGATATGATTGAAAAGAATTTATGCGCCTGGGTTGCGGCTGAAAGCGAAAAAATAGTCGGCTTTTCAATGATTTTACCGGATGAAGGCTGTCTTTTTGCGGCCTTTGTTCTCCCGGAATATGAAGGCCAGGGGATAGGTCGCAGGCTGGTTTTTCTCGCCGAGCAGGAATTATTCAAACATCATGAGATTGCCTGGCTGGAAACCGATAAAAATAGTCGCGCGGCGAAATTTTACATGCAGCTCGGCTGGGGCAATAAAAAAGAGATTAACGATACCGATATCAAACTGGAGAAATATCGCAGCGTGTAATCTACTGTCATTTTCATAAACGTCCGCTTATGGCATAAGGCGGACATCTGCATCAGGCAAATTATCTTCTGATCAAATATCTGACAAACTATCGTTAGGCTACTCATGTTTCTGGCAAATCTATGATAACCAGTGTGCCAAAACTGCCTTTTTTTACATTATGAGGAATCCCAGCCTTGGCTACGTAAAGCTGGCCAGAAGTTACAGAGATTTGTTTTCCTTTCACGCTCAGTTCAAGACGACCGTCAATGACCAGTAACCCTTCATCATACTCATGTACCTCTTCAATAACAGAGCGTTCATCCATTCGTAAAACTTTGAGATTCGCTGTGCCAATGTGGCCTAATACCTGAGAGTGCCAGGCCTCTGGTAATGCATGTGATTCAATTCTAAGGTCATAAAGCGACATAACGTCACTCCTTTGAGTGTTCTTTTAATGCTCTTATGCCATATATATTTCCTACCGTCATATAATAAATATGGGAAAATAAATCGAATAAGAGACTATACCATTCCTCATTATGCTCTTATTTCTGAAGTGCCAGATTATGCAATCTGGCCTGGTCAGAACCTTGTTTATCAACGGGCCGATAGTTAAATCGCGTCAGCTAATAGCGCAAAGCGGACATTTAGCCGCAATAGCGTGTTTGCTGTCAGACGAACTGTTTGTCCTGCGCAGACCTTTAATCATTAATCGTCATTTTAAATCGCGTATTTTCTTCGGGTCGGCTTACATTCCCAGACTGGCCAGCAGGTCGTCCACATCATCCTGACTGGCAGGAGTCTCTGGTGCGGAGGAAGGTTTAGACGGCGCAGTGCGCTCGGCGGTGCTGTGTGAGCCGGTATTATCGCGGATGACCTGTATCAGCTGCTGCTCAGCCTGATTCAGCACGGCCATCATAGCCTGCACAATCTGTCCTGTGAGGTCCTGGAAGCCCTGTGACATCATAATCGCGTGTAACTGCTGTTGCGTCAGACCCGTGACGCGGGGGACATCATTCAGCAAGGCAACGGTATCTGCCGCTAATGCCTGGGTCTGTTCTTTGTCTGACAGCGTACCGGAAGTGGCATCCCAGCGTTGCGAGAGTTTCTCAGCTTTTTCTCCCAGATCGGTTTGCAGAGGCTGCGTGATTTCCACGCTGTTGATTACGCCCTCTGCTGCTTCGCGGGTCATTGTGACGACATAACCCAGCCTTTCACGGGCGTTTGGGATGCTTCCCGCCACATCGGCGATGGTTTTATCAAGCCCCAGCTGTTGCAGACTGTCGCGAAGCTGCCGCAGGATGAAGCCAGCACGCGCCGTAATTTCGCCAATTTCCTGATGCTTACTATGGGTGTCGGATGGTGACATGGATGTTGTTTCCTGCGTACAGAGTTTCGATACCTGAGGTTATCGGCAGCTCGCGGCGGTTTTTTAAATTTCCTGAGGTTTTTACTCGTGTAAAAAGTGACATGATGTGAATGAGACACCCTAGAGCTAACGACATCAGGGTTGTAATAGGCAGAAAGTGTTGCGCGCAGGCCCTGTTTTTTCAGCCGGAGGGGGTTGTCAGGTATAGAGCGGAATGTGTGCGGGTTAATGACTGTTATGAGCGAAAAAAGGGGCGTATTACCCACTTCTGAAACGTTTACGCGAGGGCAGGCAGTATCTTATTTATCATGTAATTTCTTCGTCTTAATTAATCCGCCAACGAATAACATTTTGTCCAGTTGTAGTTAACCCTCGCCAGTTTTAATTCTCCATCTACATCCCCAAAATTAATGGTCTGACGTTCAAAAATAAACTCACGCACGGGTGCAGGTAAAAAATCAGCGCCGTAGCGCAGAATCGTGCTGTGCCAGAAGGGTGCCGGTAATGGGCTGCCGGTATGACGCATCAGCAACTCATTTTTCCAGTGCGAATCCAGAACTTTTTCGCAGAATGAGTGGCGCATGGCTATTGCCGAACTATCAGGGATCCCTGCAAGCAATAACTGACTGGGCAATGCAACTAACCGCAGATCTCTGATAACAATTTTTATCGCATCAAATCCGCTCCAGATATTCGTCAATTCATCGATTTTTTCGGGCAATGGCTCGTTTTCGTTATAGAGCGGCAGAGTCAGGGGCAGGAAGGTAAAATGGAAACCCTGTGTGGGCAGAATATCGGCAAGGGGATCATCCTTTGTGAGCTGCTGTAATTCACAAATAAGACGTGAGACATCAAAGGTCACCGGCGGCTGAATGCCCGCTGCAAGAGCCAGCCTTACAGGATCGTAGTAATTTCCCTCTTTAATTGCTCCGATTCCTGCATTTTCCGCCCATATGGAGAAGGTGTTCTCGCTGGCAGAGCGATACAAGCTTTCCAGATTTATCGATTTCATTACAGACCTTTGGCATTGGTATGAACAGAGGCGATTCGTCATTAATAGTATTTCTGTCTGGTATTTTAGGCTATTCGATTAATTTTTAAGGGATAATAAGGATTTGAGAAGTGAGTTGTTATTACTGCCCATAACTTATCAGGCATATCCCCTTTGCTGACCGCAAACATATCACCATATGTTCAACGTCTCGCACATCTTTAAGGATAGCGTTGCGTCGATTCGTCCAGTTCACAGGAGATGGCGAACGCAGTCTACCCGTACAGTGGCCACTGATGACCAGTTAGCGACCAGATTTAAACGATTGTATTACATGGTTATTCACGGTCAGGATGACGGGTCAGGGCTGGCTGATGAGTTGGCAATCCCTCAGTAAATGCCAACAGTATCTGGAAATCCCGATTAGCCGCAGCTGTTTCGCGGTCAGGATTACATCCACAAGGGGCACTATCTGATAGATCAGGAAAAGCGCACTGGTACATCATGCTGATCCCAGCTAACCACCCGCTCTGTGGATAATGGACGTTTACAAGTATCACGCGACAGAAAGCCTGCGCTTCACGGGTTTTTTAGTGCCGTTTTCAGGTAAACTTGCTTAAGCTATTCAGGTAATTTTTAAGGATGAAAATCTATGAAAGTGAGTGAAAAAGCACTACTGGAATCCGGCTTTAGTCATGCAGATCTACTAAAACTGAAAAACAATATGGCTAATTATGGTGGCTCACTGGATTCCATGATCCATGATCTTGCTAACCGCTTTAACGCCTCGAAGTGGATTACTATTATTGCCTTTATCATACTTGCTCTTACGCTGATGCTGGCATCCGTAGATACCAGCATCACGCTGGCGGCCACACTTGCGATTGTATTGCCTTTTATATGGTATTTAGCCCCAGCAAAGCTTGCATACAAGTCATGGCGCTATCGCAGAATCACGGCTCATTCAGAGCAGCATCAGTGACATACATAAGGTCAAATATGACCTTAGCTTTAACACCATAACCGACTATATTCATTGTGAGTTTTGGACGGCTCATAGTGCTGACTTTCCTGAAATAATCCGCGGGCAAATATCTGAACAGACGCCAGGTTCCAGGGCGTCTGAACAGACCGAATACGCTATAGGCATTTGCAACAAGCGAGATTGATTTATAGATTCCCAGCCCGCTATCAGGGCTGAACCCCATGAATGCAGCAGTGGACATAGCGGCATCAGCAACCAATCCTTCAGACTGTTTGTTATCCATTACATAGTGCGCAATTTCTTTGCTTATGCCGTTCGCACCATCAGTAACTAAAACTGCACCGGCCAGAACGCCCAATGGTGTCATAGTTCCTATAAGGGTCAGGCCAGCAGCTATTTCAGCCCCCGACAAAACTGCATTTACAGCCGAAATGACATACCCGACAATTTTATTATTTTCCCTGACGAACTCCACTTTGGCATAGAGTTTCGCCGTTTTCATGCGCAGCATTCTGTCCTGCTTCTGAAGGTTTTCCGTTTCTTCCCTCAGATTTTTAATACAGGCTATGCATTCTTCTTCTGATTTTGCACGTCGGGCAGACGCAAACTGCTGCTCAACCAGATCTCTGATCTCCTGAACAAACTTCACCTGAGTCATGCCATTCGAAAGATGGACTGAGGACACATGATTAGCTGTATTAATCAGCTTTCTGGCCTCAAGGTTAATCATTGTTTCAGCCCAGTTTTTACTTCTGCCTGAGCGCATCATTTCGATCAATGCTACATCCATTTATCTTCTCCCTGTACATAATATCGCCGATAATACCCCATTATTTACAGGTGTAAACCGTCGTTACAGTTGAAAATATGTTGCTTCGGATAACACGTTAGAGGATGAACTATCAGGATTTATTTCAAATGATCGTGGCTCTCACACTTATACAGAGGCCATTCGCATGACAGCGAAAACCGACCCAAAGCGAAACTCATGCAATTGAGATCGCCAGCGCATCGGCCGCGTTACGCTTTATCAGCATGTCGCGCCTGTCTGGCTAAGTCAGTAAAAGAGGGCAGGTCATACTGATTGTCACAACCCCGCTCTGCCCCTAAACGGACAACCAGAGGACAGATCAGGACAACAGATGCCTGACGTATAGAATCGATCAACTCTCTCTGATATTGATGATGTCGATGGCGCTAAATCACTTCTGTTGAGAGAGCTAAAATGAATTTTTATTGCAGTAAGGAATTTACCGGTTCGAAGGCCTGGGACTCACAGCATATTGCCAGCTTCGATAATGTCAGCGTGAAACTTCACTGGACCGATCAGCCTTATAAGTGGCACATCAACGATGGTCAGGAGGTTTTTGCTGTCATGGATGGGTGTGTTGAAATGCAATATAAAGAGCAGGGCGAAGTTAAAAGCCGGGTACTCAACGCCGGTGATATTTTTTATGCCAGTGAAGGGACAGAACATATTGCGCATCCACAGGGCGTCGCCCGCGTGCTGGTGATTGAAAAAGAGGGATCGGTTTAATTAAGTTGTGATTCATTATCTGGCTGAGCCAACAAGCCAGTGACAAAGCGGGAGATCTCTTCTCCCAGATTGAGAAGAAAGGCGTCGCGTGATGGGTGGGTGTCAGTGATATGCGGCGGCAGGATGTTCATGAAGGTAAAATGCCCGGCATCTTTAACCACGAAAAGTTTTGTCTCAGTTCGATTATATAATTCTTCTTTGATGAACAGCGCTTGCGATGGCGGTGTCAGGGTGTCCTTCTCGCCAGTCCAGATCCTGACAGGCACTTTCACGGAGGCGAGGGCCGAGGGTGCTCTGAAAAAATCCGCAGGTGGCGCTAACAGCACCAGTTGATTCAAATCCTGTCTGCCTGTATATGTCACCTTCTCTCTGGTGCGAGTCCAGGCCGTCGCCCCGGCGTGCATCAACAGAATCACGGTGCCGAGTGAGTGCCCGACGCCGGTAATCGAGGCATAATGTTGACAAAACGCATCGCGGGCGAGGACAAGTCTTTGGCTGCGTTCCAGTAAGTCAGCCTTTGAGGGTGTGGAAGAGGTTAACCGTTCGAAATGGGGCGCTACCACTGAAATACCATTGCGGCTAAAGGTCTGCAGAAGCTCAAGATGACGCAATGGACTTCCGCCAGCACCTGCTGCAAAAAGGATGCACTGGCTGGCCTCATTCACCTTCAATAACGTGACGTCAAAATTCCTGTCGGCATGCCTGATGACAGAGATTTCCGCCCTGGTGTTGTTAATCATAAAGCCGACTCCCCGCTAAAAGGTCAGTCTGGAGATACTAACCTGTTCCCGGTGAAACGATAAATTTCCGTCCGCTTCTGGCTCCAGACTACTGTTATGCAAGGTGTAAGCAGCAAATCAAAGCGGACCGGTTATTCATACTCTGGCGTCAGGCCACCAATCTGTCCGCGCTTACTGCGTCGCCTCTGCCCATAATGCCGCCTGTACAGCAGGGCGCGCATTGATATTTGCTCTGTACGCCAACAGCGCAGGCCAGCGATCCAGTTCAATGCTGAAGAGCTTACACCAGCCCAGTACAGTGAAAAGGTAGGCGTCAGCAACGCTGAATGATGGCCCCATCAGAAACGCTTTTTCGGCGAGCGTATCCTGCAGAAAGTCGAACCGCCGGAAGAGCTTTTCACGAAACAGTGACAGGACAGCGTCGGGCAGTGCCTGGTTAAACAACAGAGCGGAACCCGCGTGTATTTCACTGGTAATGAAGTTCAGCCACTCCTGCAGTCGAACACGCGCCCAGCTGCCTGCTGGCGGTGCCAGCCCGCTTTCCGGCCTCAGGTCGGCGAGATACTGCACAATCGCCGGCCCTTCAGTCAGTATCTGCCCGTCGTCCAGTTCCAGCGCAGCAACATAGCCTTTGGGGTTGACAAGGCGAAAGTCGCGTCCGTCAGTGGTGAGCTTGCTCCTGTTATCCACTTTAACCAGCTCAAACTCCAGTGCGAGTTCACACAGCACGATATGGGGTGACAGCGAACAGGTATCCGGGGCGTAATAAAGTTTCATGTCTTCTCCGTTAACATTGAAAGCGATGTGAGATTCTCTTTGTCGTTACGTAACAGACTGTGCTTAACGCAGAGGATTCTGTAAAATTAATGCTTCAATAATTAACTATTAGCTGGGCTACTGATAACCATGATGAATCTTCTGCACTGGCGCTTGCTGGTGGCGGTGGCCGATGCCAGTAATATTTCGCGTGCTGCTGAAACGACAGGCATGACACAGTCCGGTGCCAGCCAGGCTATCGCCCAGTTAGAGTCGTCACTCGGGTTCGCGGTATTCGTGCGTGAGCGCCGGCACATCGGTGTTACCGCGCTGGGAGAGCAGGTCATTGAACATGCCAGAATTATGCTGTCGCAGCTCAGCGCGATCCGCGTGCTGGCTGATGAGAGCCGGGGTTTAAAGGGCGGACGCATTCGGCTTGCCAGCTTTCCCTCTGTGACGTCCACACTCCTGCCTGGGCTGTTGCGTAACTTCAGGCGTCTGCATCCGGGCATGGAGGTGGTGGTGCTGGAAGGGACGGATGAAGAAGTTGAGGAGTGGCTTGCAGCGGACACCGTTGAACTGGGGGTGGTAATGAACCCCACACCCGGACGTGCTGATGTGATACTGGGACAGGACGCATGGGTCGCCGTCATGCCAGCCAGCGCTCCGCACATCGGTCAGTCAGGCGCGAACGGTATAACCCTGCAGGAACTGGCAGACCAGCCCTTTGTGCTTGCAACAGGCGGATGCGTCGTTAATGGCAAAAGCCTGATGGAACAGTCAGGATTCCACCTCTCTGACGTGCGCGTAAAAGTCCGCGACTGGATCAGCGCCTGCATGCTGGTGCGTGAAGGCATGGGTGCCGCGCTGGTGCCGGAATCAGCCCTGCCAGCGGAACGGCGCGGCCTGTCAGTGATGCCGGTCATCCCGCCTCTGCACCGTGAATTCGGGCTGGTCTGTTCGCCTTCCGGAAAAGCTTCTGGCGCGACGCAGGCGCTCCTGAACGGACTGCGTAAAGGGCAGGGTAATATCTCCGGATAAACCCACTGCACAGCTGACTTTATCCGCCGTTACCCGATCATAAACAACTGAATGGCTGGCTGGGAAAGAGAGATCGGCAGACTCTCCCGACCGCGATCCTTTCTCAACTCGCGTCTTAACGCTTTGCCGCATAGGGTGATCGGGGCGAATAACGGTTTTATGGCGTGGCGGAACACGCCTGAATCATCGGGATGGCTCAGAATTCGCGTAACTGGTCGAACAGCTGATACAACCGCGGCTGATCCACAAGCGTGGCGCCTTGCTCGCCCAGTTTCTGCTCCAGCGGGTTCAGAACATCGCACAGCACACTGTAGATCTCCTCACGCTCGACCGTCTCAATCGCCTTTGAACGCCGGTCGATGAGATTAAAGGCTTCGGTGTAGGCGGTTACAGCGGCGGTTAACAGGCTCGCCACATCCATGCTGCTATCGATGTTGATCGTGGCAGCCCGCAGGTTTTTGTAAGCCAGCGATGCTTTTTTGGCATAAGTGGCCGAAATATGTTCGCGGCCATCCCAGTCCCGGAAAGGATTGTGCAGATTCTCAGCCAGCCATTCCGGCTTGCGCGCTTTACTCAGCGAGAGATCCAACCCCTGAGTTGTCGCCTTTTTATAAGCGGTTCTGACAGAGCTGATTACGTCAAGCGGGACGCTGGTCATCCACAGGCATGAGAGATTGGGCAACGCTTCTGGTGAGGGAAAGTCAGCCGCGCTGAAGCCAAACAGGTCGAAGAAAGTCAGCATCTGCAACTGTGGCAGTGCGGCAATACGATGCATATTGCTGGCTACGCCGGGATTTCCCCAGATGCGCAGCTCAGTCAAACAGGTAAAGCGCTCAACGACTGGTGCCAGATCAATCTCTTTAACGCCTGTCAATGACAATGCCCTGAGCCGGTCAATACCCTGCAGCACAGGCAAAGTCTGCGAACATTGCAGGCACAGATTGCGTCCCTCCTGATCCGCCTCTACCTGAAAGCCTGAAGAAGGCGTTGCGGTGAGTGACAGCAGGGAGAGATCAGGATTCAGACGCACGCAGCTGACGCCTTCAGGGTTCAGAATAAAACGCGATAGACGGGTCGCCCCGACATCGATTTCGCTGACGACAGCGGATTGCCAGTGCAACTCATTAATGAAGTCATGCTGCTGTATATAGGCCATCAGTTCCGGAGTGCCATGGCGGGTTTCGATGGTCATCAGGCAGGGCAGGCGATCCAGTTCAGAGAGATCGGTCAGGGTTTGCAGGAGGTGGTCATTGATACGGGTGGTGTCCTGGCGAAGTGTCTGGCCGCCGACAACCACGTTGTGCGCGCCTGAAGCAGCCTTGAACCGCGCACGGCTGGCCGGGTCGATCTTCTCCCAGTTTCGCTGACGAACAAGACTGTTTCCCACGTCCCAGCCGAACTTGTAGGCGTTTACTTCCTGATCTGCCAGCGGCGGCAGGTTGGCAATTAATACATGTCCCGGTGGGACATTGGCGGAGACATAACCGTGATCGAAGCTGTCTTTGACAAAATAGTAGCTACAGCGCAAAGGCTGCATACGGCTGGCTTCCGCCCTGTCAGGCAAATGATCACCTGCCCAGTCGAGCTGGAGTATGGCTGCAAGGACTTTGCCTCTGGCACTAGCAGGCTGCTGGAGGTGTGTCACCTGACAGGCGACGTACTGCTGCAACTGCGGGGAATACACGCTGTAGATATCGCCGACCTTTGCTTGCACTCTCACTCCTCTCAGTCAAAAATTTTACAGTCAGAAAATCTGATGCGGCGCGCATCCTGCTCAGGGGTGCGCTTTGCCACGGATCTTAGATCCATCCAGCACACTAGCCTGGCATAACGTTTTAACGAAATGCTGGCGCGTGAACATTTTTATTTTTTTTCGCGGCAGGTGACAGCGTCAGTCGGGTTGCACGCAGCAGCCCGACTGACGAAGCCTGCCCGGAGGCATGCGGGGCAGGTATTCAGCTTACAGGCGGTTACCGGCCTCAACCAGTTCGTTATAGGATTTTAAAACACGCATCGGTGAACCCGATACCATCCAGCCTGAATTGCCGCTTCCTTTCAGCAGACTCTGCTCACCCGTGCTGTAAGGTGTTTTATCGCGAATCCGACGCATGCGATCCTTGCAGTCTTTCAGGAAGGTTCCGGCATTATCCTGGAAGATGGACCAGGTTAATGGCTTGCCCGCTTCGCTGGCCGTTGCCTTTTCTGCCTCACTCAGCAGCGTACTGTAAGCATCAATCGCTTTTGTCATCTCTGTCACGTCGGGAGCGGAAGAGGTAAACAGGGTCGCCAGCGGTTTGGCCTGTGTGACTAATGCCAGGCGGTAGTAGCGACTATGACGGCCCTCAGACTTTTCAATCTCAACGAGTTGCGCAGCAACGACCTCATTGTTCTCTTTTTCAACTTCGGCACCGAACTGGTCGCTGGATTTCATAAAGCTGTTAAACGCCTTCATGAGTGGCGGATGCATTTGTTTGGCTTTCGCGAAGCCATCATCCTTGTAATCTTCCTGACTGTAGTAAAGATGAGCCTGCGAAACCAGCGGCTGCAATGTCGTTAAATCCGCCAGATACTATGTTGCTGCAGCATCCAGCGCCGGTAACGTCGGTTTAGCCTTTGATGCCTGATTGATGGCTTTAGTGCAGCTCTCCAGTTCATAAGGCGTGACCTCGCCCAGTACGTTGACGCTGCGCTCTTTGCCGGTTGGCCCCTTTTCAGCATTCGCCATCCAGCTCACATAGCGCAGGGCACTATCGCGAACCGATCCATCCGTAGTGTTAAAGCAACCCACATAGGCGTTTAATTTTGTGGTGAGTTGCGCAGCGCTATCCTCCGCAACAGCCTGGGATTGACTCTGAGGGGCGGGTTTTGCATCCGCTTTGTCACTGTTGTCACATGCTGCCAGCGGCAGCACAAGGGCAGTCACCAGCATCCCGGGTATCATGGCCCTGCTTGCTCTTTTAAACACAATCGTTCCTTTATTTATGTGGTCAGAAGTAGAGATTGAAAATAAATGTTCGCATTGGCTCCCTTTTCAGCTGCGAGGAGGGAGCCGATGACAAACGGGTTATGCGCTTTGCGTCGCTGCCGCCGTTTCTTCTTTCAGCAACGCCCTGACTGTCTGATGACGATGCCAGTAATAGCCGAGGGTGTTTTTAAAGGCTTCAATCTCCTTTTTCAGGCCCGGCAGAGGGATCTCACTGCGTTTTTTTCCCTGCGAGTTTGGCTGCACATGTTGCACGTAGAGCTTATCCCGGCCGAAGCTACGAATAACGTTGATGTTTTTAACGTTATCCCACTCCAGCACTTCGCCGGTTTTCGGCGACACGATGCCCTGCCAGGTGATGACGATCTGCGAGCCATCTTTCAGGGTATAAGGAACATTGGGGAAATGCTTCAGCACCAGCGCGGTTTCCATTTCACCGTCAGGCTGATAGCGCCAGGCCAGGCTCTCTTCATGCACAGAAGAGAAGTCGCGCTCATATTTCTGCCATAACTGCTGTTCAATCTCGTTGGCAACCGGCATCAGATCGACCCAGCTCTGGGCCGGGAAATCGGCGGCGATCGCTGCATAGTCAGCTTCGTTAATCTCATACCCTACGTTACGCATCCTTTCCGCCAGAGGCGGGTGTGAATCAAACGGGTGCGGCACATTCTGCTCACGGATGACGCTGATAAAGTCCGGAGAGGCGACATGTTCTGGCAGACCGGCAGCAATAGCTTTACTGATCCCCAGTTCATTTTCGTGCAGCGTCTGATTATTAAAGAAGTTTCGTTCAACTTCATTCCGGTAGCTGGCATACGCAGATACTTTGATCAGTGATTCGATAATCGCGGCAGGGGAGACCAGCGTTGATGCATTGCGATCCGCGACAAACTCACGTTCACGGCTGTTACGCTGCCACGCCAGTTCAAACAGCATGCGATAAAGATAGAGCGGATAGAAGACGATCAGCGTGGCCACATTCTGACCCATCAGCTGCATATAGAGATCAAACCGATGCAGTTTCGGTCCCAGTAATGCGCCGGAGGCGGTGTCGCCTTCATGCAGGTGGGTCAGTTCATGGACCATCACGCCATCAGCCTGCGCAACGGTGAGCTGACGCAGGAGCGGAATACTGACATAGAGCTTACGGCCGGTGAGCGGATTCCCATTCACGTTCAGCGGAGCTTCGGTCACGTAGAAGTTGGTGTCGATACCCGCAACAATATGATCGGGTGGCGTGGTGCCCACTCTGGCGGCGAGCATATCAATCTGTGACCAGAGTGCCGGTGCCGCTTCGCGGGTCACGACTTCGCCTTCAATACTCTCTTCCGGTGGGAGTTTTTTGAAGATGCCTTTAATCATGTAATACATACCGGCCAGCACCAGCAGTCCTACTGCCATCACCAGTTTGGGATAGTAGGTCTGCGTGAAGAAGGCGGTGCCCCAGAATGAGAGCCATACCAGCATGCCGCCCTGTACCATGACTTCCAGCGAACAGGCCAGCATCAGGAACTTGCGGGCCAGCGCCAGGCTGATAACCTGTCCCTGGCGGCTTTTAAAGGCCAGCGCACTGAACAACAGCACCATCAGCAGGACAGCGCCGCTGCCGATCAGTGTCCAGAATGCCACTTTATCCATCATGTAGAACTGCCACAGTTCGGATTGCGGTTCGCAGACGGCGTTTTTGTAATCCTGCAGATTTTCATCTACCGGGCCGCAGACACTGGAAGGCGGGTTCTGCTGCAGAAACGCCTGTAGTTTGTCCGTATCCTGATGTTGTTCCCGCGCATCGTCCATGAAGAACTGCGTGTATTGCTGATCAAGTTGTTTGTTGCCATATTCAGCAAAAAACAGGGTAATAACAGGGACGAGAAACAGTGTGAACAGCAGCCAGAAAAATACCTTTAGATAACCCTTTTTCAATTCCGTTAATGTATTCAAAATAATAACATCCTGCATGTCTATGAAAGGGAAAAGCTGCTGCTATCAGGAAATTCCGAAAAGAATATCCTGGCCCCGGTTAAACGGTGCGGAAACATTTATGCGAGCTTCACGATATTATAATTATTGCAGAGCGATTATAAGCCAGTCTGAACCCGTTTTGAAAAGGTATAGCCGGATATTTTCGGCGATTTTTTCCTTTTCCGTCAGGTTATTTTTCTAGCGGCTTCCGGTGGTTCTGCCACGACAGCACTAATTTGAGTTAGTGCTCATCACTTATTCTGTCCGATCTCCTGACCGAGGGCTAATCCCCGCCATCTGTCTGCATCCGATACACCATAATCCTATATTTTACCATCAGAGCGGTGCGAAAAAATCACCAGCGCATACCTTTGAAGGGATTCCAGCCGTTATCGCCTTTTTTCTCTTTCAGGTAATAACTGTAATTGGTGCTCATGCCGTACAGGGCATTAAAACCATAGCCCAGGCCAACCTGAAGATACCGTGGAAATTCCATGCCCGCTATCGCTAAGGCGATGATCAGAATAGTATAAACAACTACCATAATTAAAATCAGCATGATGTTCTTCTTCCACAGGCCGAGTACGAACAGATAAATCGGGCCGAAAAGGAAGGCAATTAAATTCATGTTCACTTTTAATTTTTGCCTGAAAGGCAGTTGTTTCAATGCCTGTCTGAAGCCTGGTGTACTGGGAGCACCATGAAGGTCGAAAAAATCAAATCGGGTCTGCCATTTCGCACTGTACTCTTTAGTTGCGTTTACTTTATTATGATTTTCAATAGGTTGATTCATGGTTGCCTCAATATCCTGCGCAGAAAACTACAGAGACCGACACTGTTTCAGACGGATGACAGCCGCATGAATGGTGCTTATTGACCGCCAGAACAGCGCATACGAATTTTAAAAACAGGAAAGCCGTGTTAATTTGCACCAAAATAATATCGGTACGGTACAAATAGCCATGCTGCACCCTGGGTGCGCTATTAGCTGCACGGGTGCCGAATTCAGGTTAAACAACAATATTTGAAAATAAATCCATCAGAATCAGTAATGTGAAAATTGCACAGGCCGGACATCTCCTGTGCTGGATGTAATTGATATTAGCACCAAAGAAAATATCGCCACAATGATAAAAATATGTTAATTTTCAAAAAAAATATTCCTCGTTCCTCACACCTTAGAAGGATATAAAGATGATCGCATGGAGCGGAGTGGGTTTTTTCGTCGCAGTATTAATTTCTGCCGCCTACCTCCTGTGTAAATGGCTGTTAGATATTTATTACTACGACGGTTTCTTTGTCTCCCATCTATGGGCGACAGGGGCTACGCTGATCGTTTCTGCCCTTTTTTGTGCGGCCTTTGTCTGGGTTCTTCGGCAGGAAAAATGGCTGGACTCCCTTGCACAAGCAACGAAAAGCCAGCCAATGATGGCCCCCGAAAAAACCCACAACTTCTTTTTTATTCCCGTTCTCTACTGGCCGATTATTCTGTTTCTGCTCGGCTCAGGGATCTGTATTTACGACCTGACCCGATAACACTTCACATCACTGATACAGGCCATACTGATGCTGTATCAGCGAAATGGAAATATCATCAATACGAAGGAGTTCATGGTGAAATTAAGAAAATCATTAAACATTATGGGTGCGATCTGCCTGGCAACTGCCATCGGGGCTACTTCTCTGATGGCATCAGCCGCTGAGACAGCACCAGCTGCAAACACGCAGACTCAGACGATCTCTTTGCTGGATGGCAAACAGACGTTCAAACTGCAGGGCTATGAAAAGCAGCCTGTGCCGGGCGGCGGACCAGGCACCATGTATGTGAACAAGCAGGAAAAACGCGTATTGATCATTGGCGAAGAAGAGATCCCATTGATTGCGCGCGGTGGCAGTGACGCTGATTTTCTTGAAGGCGGGAAGTCTATCAAAGACAAGCAGAAGCAGGCTTCACCTTCTTATACGGTGATCAGTGAGAAAACTGAAAATACCAACGGTTTGCCGGTCTATCATATTGAAGCCACCGACAAAATGGGTGGTAACGATGTACAACAGGCGACGCTGCTGGCGGTCGCCAACAAGAAATTCACCGTTATTCAGGTGATTTCAAACCACAAAGACAAGGCTGGCCACCTGAAAGCAGTAAACAATATCCTCGGTAAGTAAGGTCTCAGTCGCTAAGCCCGGTTAGCTGATCGACCCGGATAAGGGGTTGCTGGTGGGGTTCATGAGTTACTCAGAACACACCTGCAATGCCTTGTCTGAACAATGCTCAGGCTGACGCGTCTGCGCGTCATCACGGCTTGCCCGCAAACCCCTTTCCTGACCTCTTTCTTCAGGCGTTATGCCAGGCCTGAAAACAGAAAAGGCCGTCTCCGGCCTCTCGTTAACTTTATGCAAACATCTACTTCAGGCTGCGCGAACCTGCGGCATCGCTATATCCGCGCTGATACGAGCACCTTCAGCATCAAACACCATGCAGTGGTGCGGATGGAAGGTGGGGCGCAGCGTCTGATAAGGACGGAAATGCACATCGCCGGGCAGCAGCATCTTGAAGCCGTCGTGGCCGTGGCTCTGACCAAACAGATAGGTATTGTTGCCGAGTCGCTCAACCACTTCGCAGTGGAAATTGATGTTCAGTGGTGCATCGCCGTTGATCTGCAACTGTTCCGGCCGGATACCCAGCGTGATCTCATCGCCTGGTTGCAACTGGCGGATGGGCGAGGGGAGCTGCAGCCGATGCTCGCCGTCATTGATCAGGGCGACCAGGCCAGCAGGGCCACACTGCTCCACGCGTGCAGGCAGGAAGTTCATCTTAGGTGAGCCGATAAAACCGGCGACAAAGCGGTTAATCGGGTTGTAATAGAGCGCCATCGGTGAACCCACCTGTTCAACCTTGCCGTAGTTCATGACCACAATTTTATCGGCCAGCGTCATTGCTTCCGTCTGATCGTGCGTCACATAGACCATAGTGGTTTTTAGCTCCTGGTGCAGCTTCGCGATGTGCAGCCGCATATCGACACGCAGTTCCGCATCCAGGTTCGATAAGGGCTCATCAAACATAAACACCCGGGGATTTCGCACGATTGCGCGACCAATGGCGACACGCTGACGCTGACCGCCGGAAAGCTGCTTTGGTTTACGATCCAGCAGATGCGCAAGCTGTAGCGTCTTCGCCACCATCTCTACCTGATGCTGAATCTGCGCTTTCGGCAGGCCGTTCACCTTCAGGCCGTAACCGATATTTTCCGCCACCGTCATATGCGGGTAAAGCGCATAAGACTGAAACACCATTGCCACTCCGCGGTGCGAGGGTGCGACATCATTCATGACCTCATCACCAATCAAAATCTCACCGTCACTGATCTCTTCCAGCCCGGCGATCAGCCGCAGCAGTGTGGATTTACCGCAGCCTGACGGACCGACGAAGACCGCAAACTCACCGGCCTCAATATCAAGCGCGATATTTTTCAGCGTTTCTGTTTTACCAAAGCGTTTGGTGACGTTTCTCAATCTGATGCTGGACATGCTGATCCTCATGGCAAGGGATTTGGCGGCTGAAATGTATGACGTATAACAGTTTGTCTTTTTACACGTCAGCCCTGATGGTGCCTGCGCTGACTATATCGCTCCGCCAGAGTGCGCCCTACCGCTGATTTTGATTTCTGTAATAGCGATCACACATTGATGCGAACGGGCTGGAGCGCGGTACGCATTCCGCGTAGCTTATGGCTCAAATGCGATACGTTATCCACACTTCATATGCTCAATAATTCCTTGTTCAGCATGTGCCTGAAAAAAGAACATCAGCAAATGACAGCTTAAAATGTCATACCTTCACACGAGGCCAGTAATGAAAATCAAAATCAGCGTTACGCTACTTCTTTCCGCATTGGTGCTTAATCAATCCGCCTGGGCCGCTCAGCAACTTACCGTCTGGGAAGACATTAAAAAATCAGACGGCATCAAAACGGCGATCGCCGATTTTCAGAAACAGTTCGGCGTTGAAGTGAAAGTTCAGGAGATGCCGTTTGCACAGCAGATTGAGAAGCTGCGTCTTGATGGCCCGGCGGGTATTGGCCCGGATGTCCTGGTGATCCCTAATGATCAGCTCGGCAGCGCGGTCGTACAGGGATTACTGGCACCGCTAAAAATTGATGCGGCAGAGCAGAGCGCTTACACCCCCTCAGCAATGGCGGCTTTCACACAGAACAGTGTGGTCTACGGCGTACCCAAAGCGGTGGAAACGCTGGTGCTGATTTACAACAAAGATCTGCTGCCGTCGCCACTGAAAACGCTGGAGGAATACCGTGCCTTCTCCCAGAAGCAGCGTGAGGCGAAGCAGTATGGCCTGCTCGCTAAGTTTGACCAGATTTATTACAGCTGGGGTGTGATGGCTCCGATGGGCTCTTACATCTTTGGCAAAGACGCCAAAGGCGCCATTAACACTCAGGATATCGGTCTGAACACCCCAGGCAGCGTGGAAGCGGTGACTTATCTCAAGCGCTTCTTCAGTGAAGGATTGTTGCCAGGCGGCATCATGGGCGACAACGGCCTCAACGCCATCGACTCGCTGTTTACCGAGAAGAAAGCGGCGGCGGTGATCAATGGGCCGTGGGCATTCCAGCCCTATCAGGCTGCCGGAATCAACTATGGCGTGGCACCGCTGCCGCTGCTGCCTAATGGCAAGCCGATGAGCTCCTTCCTGGGCGTAAAAGGCTATGTGGTCTCTACCTGGAGTAAAGATCAGGCGCTGGCGCAGAAGTTCCTCACCTTCATCAACCAGCCGCAGTACGTGAAAGAGCGTTATCAGAAAACCCAGGAGATCCCACCGGTCACCGCGCTGATGAACGATCCGATTATCAAAGATGATGAGAAGGCCAACGCGGTCGCGGTGCAGGCGGCGCGTGCGTCAGCGATGCCAGGCGTGCCGGAAATGCAGGAAGTATGGGGGCCAGCTAATGCTGCCCTTGAGTTGAGTGTATCCGGCAAGCAGGAGCCAAAAGCGGCACTGGATAATGCAGTGAAGCAGATCACCATGCAGATTGAAGCGATGCAGGCCAGCAACCAGTAATGCAGGTTCACGGGATAACCGTACAGGATAAGGATCAGGGTGTGGCTATATCTTCCGATGAAAATCTGGTGACGGCTAAGCGTCCGCGTCGTCATGCGACCACCGGTGCTGTGTTGGCACTGCTGCCTGGCTTCGGCCAGTTTTACCACCGCCAGTGGGCTAAAGGGCTCTGTTTTCTGATTTTGCTCAGCAGTTTTACCGGCGTGTTCCACGATTTTCTGCGTGAGGGATTCTGGGGGCTCTATACGCTGGGCGAATCGGTGCCGCGTGATAACTCCATTTTTCTGCTGGCAGAGGGCATTATCAGCGTACTGATTGCCGCCTTCGGCGTGGCGGTCTGGGGAGTGTCAATGCGCGACGCCTGGGTCAATGGCGTCAGGCGCGACAAGGGTCAGCAGCTGAACAGCGTGCGCCAGCAGTATCAGTTACTGCTGCGCGATGGCTTCCCCTATCTGATGATTTCGCCAGGCTTTATTCTGCTGGTGTTTGTAGTGGTGTTTCCGATTCTGTTCGGTTTCGCCATCGCCTTCACCAACTACAACCTCTATCACACGCCACCGGCGAAGCTGGTGGACTGGGTGGGGTTCAAAAACTTCATCAACATTTTTACCCTGTCGATCTGGCGCTCCACCTTCTTTGACGTGCTGCAATGGACGGTGGTCTGGACACTGCTCGCTACCACGCTGCAGTGCACCGTGGGCGTCATGCTGGCGATTCTGGTCAATCAGAAGGACCTGCGCTTCAAGCCGCTGATCCGCACCATCTTTATCCTGCCGTGGGCGGTGCCGGGCTTCGTCACCATTCTGGTCTTCGCCGGAATGTTCAACGACAGCTTTGGGGTGATCAACAACGCTATTCTCGACTTCTTTGGCATTGCACCCAAAGCGTGGATGACCGATCCGTTCTGGACCAAAACCGCGCTGATTATGATGCAGACCTGGCTCGGTTTCCCGTTTGTGTTTGCGATGACTACCGGCGTCCTGCAGGCGATCCCTGACGATCTCTATGAGGCGGCGATCATGGACGGTGCCAGCGCCTGGACGCGGCTGAAAACCATCACGCTGCCGCTGGTGCTCTACGCCATTGCGCCGATCATCATCACGCAATACACCTTCAACTTTAATAATTTCAACATCATCTATCTGTTTAACAACGGCGGTCCGGCTGTGGCGGGGTCGAATGCCGGAGGAACCGATATCCTGGTGTCGTGGATCTACAAGCTCACCATGTCGTCGTCGCAATATGCTATCGCCGCCACTATCACCATTTTGCTGTCGATTTTCGTGGTAGGTCTGGCGCTGTGGCAGTTCCGCGCGACCCGGTCGTTTAAACAAGATGAGATGGCGTAAGGAAGCAGTTATGGCGAAGTCCGGCAGTATTAAACGCGAAAGGTGGATACGCCTGTCGCTGACCTGGCTGGTGGTGCTGGCCGTCTCGGCCATCATTATCTATCCGCTGGTCTGGACAGTAGGAGCATCACTGAATGCAGGTAACAGCCTGCTCAGCAGTTCGATCATTCCGGAGAATGCGTCGCTGCAGCACTACCGCGACCTGTTCAATGGCACGGTGCCTTACCTGACGTGGTACTGGAATTCGATGAAAATCAGTTTCCTGACCATGGTGCTGACGTTGATCAGCGTCAGCTGTACCGCCTACGCTTTTTCCCGTTTTCGGTTCAAGGGGCGGCAGAACGGACTAATGCTGTTTCTGTTGTTACAGATGATCCCGCAGTTTTCGGCGCTGATCGCGATTTTCGTGCTGTCGCAGCTGCTGGGGTTGATCAACAGCCATCTGGCGCTGGTGCTGATCTACGTTGGCGGGATGATCCCGATGAACACCTGGCTGATGAAGGGTTATCTCGACTCGATTCCCAAAGATCTGGATGAGTCAGCGCGCATGGACGGTGCGGGCAACTTCCGCATCTTTGTTGAGATCATTATGCCGCTGTCGAAGCCGATCCTGGCGGTAGTGGCGTTGTTCTCCTTCACCGGCCCGCTGGGTGATTTCATCCTCTCCAGCACCATTCTGCGAACGCCAGAGCAGTTCACGCTGCCGATTGGCCTCTATAACCTGGTGTCGCAAAAAATGGGCGCCAGTTACACCACCTATGCCGCCGGTGCCGTGCTGATCGCCGTGCCGGTGGCGGTGTTCTATCTGGCCCTGCAGAAATACTTCGTTTCTGGCCTGGCCTCAGGCAGTACTAAAGGATAAATCATGACGCCAAAAACATTGATTTTCGCCCTGGCGCTGGCCTGGGCGACACCCCTGCTCGCCGCCGATCAGCCTGTCATTGGCTCTGCCGGGCCGTGGCCAGCCGATTTTATCAAAGGTGCGGATATCTCATCGCTGGCTGAACTGGAGAAGCAGGGTGCGAAATTCTACAACGCAGATAACCAGCAGCAGGATGCCATCGCCATCCTGAAAGCCAGCGGCATCAACACCATCCGGCTGCGGCTGTGGGTGGATCCCCGCGACGGCAGCGGTCAGACCTACGGTGGTGGCGGCAACGATCTGACGACCACGCTGGCGCTGGCGAAGCGCGTAAAAGCGGCGGGCCTGAAGCTACTGCTGGATATTCATTACAGCGATTTCTGGACAGATCCAGGCAAGCAGTTCAAGCCCAAAGCCTGGCAGTCGCTGCCTTTTCCGCAGCTGGAAACCCAGGTTCATGACTACACCCGTGACACCATCGCTCGTTTCAAAGCGGACGGTGTGATGCCGGATATCGTGCAGATTGGCAATGAACTTAACGGTGGCATGCTCTGGCCGGAAGGCAAAAGCTGGGGCCAGAACGGCGGTGAGTTTGATCGGCTGGCCGGTCTGCTGAAAGCCGGGATCAGCGGGGTGCGTGAGAATCTCAGCGACCCGCATCAGGTGAAGATCATGCTGCACCTGGCTGAGGGCACAAAGAACGACATGTTCCGCTGGTGGTTCGACGAGATCGTTAAGCGTGATGTGCCATTCGATGTGATTGGCCTGTCGATGTACACCTACTGGAACGGCCCCATCAGCGCCCTGAAAGCCAACATGGATGATATCTCCCGGCGCTATGACAAAGACGTGATGGTGGTGGAAGCAGCCTACGGCTACACGCTGGAAAACTGCGATAGCGCGG
Source organism: Pantoea sp. Fr-CA_6 (assembly GCF_024520895.1). Taxonomy (NCBI): domain Bacteria; kingdom Pseudomonadati; phylum Pseudomonadota; class Gammaproteobacteria; order Enterobacterales; family Erwiniaceae; genus Pantoea; species Pantoea sp. Fr-CA_6. Next base: position 297,296 of record NZ_JALNPO010000003.1, read on the forward strand.
AGAACAGTTTCCAGGCCAAAGAGGAGCAGGCGGGCGGCTATCCCGGCAGTGTAGCGGGCCAGGCGGCTTATCTGCATGACCTGATTAAAGCGGTGCTGGCGGTGCCGGACCATCGCGGCAAGGGTGTCGTCTACTGGGAACCGGCGTGGATCCCTGCGCCCGGCAATACCTGGGCGACGCCCGCTGGCATGAAATATATCCACGACGAATGGAAACAGGGTAACGCCCGCGAAAACCAGGCGCTGTTTGACTGTCACGGCAAGGCGCTGCCTTCGCTGCAGGTTTTTCATTAACCATTAGCGCAAATGCTGATGTCTACCCCTGAGGAACAGGTATGAATAAATTTCCCCCGCTCAGCGCCCGGGTTAACCGGCTGCTGCATGGTGCTGACTACAATCCCGAACAGTGGGCGCACCAGCCGGGCATTATTGATGACGACGTCATGATGATGAAGCAGGCGAACTGTAACGTTATGTCGGTGGGTATTTTCAGCTGGGCGAAGCTGGAGCCGGAAGAGGGGCGCTATGAATTTGGCTGGCTGGATGAGGTGATTGATACGCTCTGGCTGCAGGGGATTTCTGTGTTTCTTGCTACACCAAGCGGGGCCAGGCCAGCCTGGATGTCGCAGGCGTATCCGGAGGTGCTGCGTGTGGGGCGCGATCGCGTGCCGGCTCTGCATGGTGGTCGTCATAACCACTGCATGACCTCGCCGGTGTATCGCCAGAAAGTGCAGGCGATGAACAGCCGGCTGGCGGCGCGTTATGCGCATCATCCGGCGGTGCTCGGCTGGCATATTTCCAATGAGTATGGCGGAGAATGTCATTGTGATCGCTGTCAGCAGGCGTTTCGCAGCTGGTTGCAGCGCCGATATGAGACGCTGGAGAACCTGAATCTCGCCTGGTGGAGTGATTTCTGGAGTCATACCTACAGCGACTGGTCACAGATTGTGTCGCCAGCGCCACAGGGTGAGATGTCGATTCACGGTCTGAATCTGGACTGGCGGCGGTTTATGACCGATCAGGTTACTGACTTCTGTCGTGGGGAGATTAAACCGCTGAAGCAGGCCAATCCCGATCTGCCTGCGACCACCAATTTTATGGAATATTTCTACGACTACGATTACTGGAAGCTGGCACCGGTGCTCGATTTTATCTCCTGGGATAGCTACCCGATGTGGCATAACGAGAAGGATGAGACCACGCTCGCCTGTTATACCGCGATGTACCACGATTTGATGCGCACTCTGAAGCAGGGCAAGCCTTTCGTGTTGATGGAGTCGACGCCGAGCGCCACCAACTGGCAGCCGACCAGCAAGCTGAAGAAGCCTGGGATGCATATTCTGTCGTCACTGCAGGCGGTGGCCCATGGTGCGGACGCGGTGCAATATTTTCAGTGGCGCAAGAGCCGGGGTTCGGTCGAGAAGTTTCATGGCGCAGTAGTCGATCATGTGGGTCATCTTGATACGCGCACCGGTCGTGAAGTGAGTGAGCTGGGCCGGATGCTGGCCGCGATGACGCCGGTGATGGGCAGCCGGGTTGAGGCGCGGGTGGCGATTATTTTCGACTGGGAGAGTCGCTGGGCGATGGATAATGCGCAGGGGCCGCGCAATCTCGGCCTGCATTATGAGCGCACAGTGAACGAGCACTACCGTGCTTTCTGGGAGCAGGGCGTGGCGGTGGATGTGATTAACGGCGACTGCGATCTCAGTGGTTACGATCTGGTGATTGCGCCGATGCTGTATATGGTGCGGGATGGTTTTGCGGCGCGGATGGAGCAGCATCTTGAGCGGGGCGGGCATTTCGTTGCCAGCTACTGGAGCGGCATCGTGAATGAGAGCGATCTGTGTTATCCCGGTGGCTTCCCGGGGCCGTTGCGGCCGTTGCTCGGCATCTGGTCAGAAGAGATCGATAGTCTGACTGATGAGGAGTTCAATGGCGTACGCGGGGTGCGCGGCAATGAGCTGGGTCTGAGCGGGCCTTATCAGGCGCGAGAGCTTTGCGAGCATATTCATCTGGAAGGGGCAACGGCGCTGGCCAGCTATGAGAGCGATTTTTATGCCGGTACCCCGGCGGTGACGGTGAATCGCGTGGGTCAGGGCAAAGCCTGGTATATCGCATCGCGTAATGATCTGTCTTTCCAGCGGGATTTTTATGGTGCGTTGATTAAGCAGCTGGCGTTGCCACGCGCTCTGGCGATTGATCTGCCACCGGGTGTGGTCGTTCAGCGGCGCACTGATGGCGAACAGGCGTTTCTTTTTGTGCAGAATTTTACCGGTCAGGTGCAGCAGCTGTCGTTGCCTGCTGGGCTCAGCGATTTGATCGATGGCTCGGTTGTGGGGGAATCGCTGGTGCTGGCGCCGTGGGGATGTCGCGTTCTGAGTGTGCCGCTAACTGAAGGTGCAAGCCTTTGACGTTAGTTTAATGCCGTTTGCTGGCAGGTTTAGCATCGGCTCAGGGGGCCAGTACCTTCCGCAAAGACGCAAAAGATGGCATCCCTGCCAGCTCAACACGGGCAATTACGCACCTCATCCCTGAGGTGCGCCCGTTCCCGGGCCAACGCGTTGCGTTGTTCAAAAACGCTCCCGGCGTTTTTGTCCCTGGCCCGTGATGCTTTGCTACAGGTACTGGCCCCCATCGCTTTGCGCATGGGAGTTGTCTGTTGGAAGTTTTGGACCGGCTTTAATTGCGGACTTTGTGGCGGAGGAATAGGGTTTGAGGGCAGGAAGAGTGTATTTTCTGTGAGTGCCCTGAAGCCATTCCCCCTCGTTTTCGTTTATCAGTCGTGAGTGGCGGGCAGCAGCCCGCCTTTTTATTATCTGGAGGAGAACAACATGGTGAGTCTGAAATCGTTTAAGCAATATTTCAGTCGGCAGCCGCTGACGGCGGAAGAGGTTGAGATTGACAGTGCGCTGCTGGAGCGTCTTGTAGAGTGCTTTGGCGGGCGTGAAAATATTCAGCAGGTGGACGCCTGTTTAACCCGGCTGCGGGTGAAAGTGACATCGCTGAGGGCGGTTGATACGGCAGGATTACAGAAGGCGGGGGCGATTGGCGTGGTGATTCTGGGGCAGGAGGTTCATGCCATCTTTGGTACGCAATCCGACCAGCTGCGTCAGTTGCTGGAAGCCCGATTCTTTAAGCCGCTTCAGCCGGAGTAAAAAAAATGGATAACCGTCGCCGGTTATCCAAATAAGCCCCTGCATAAGAGCTTAACAATGATCACAATGAGGAGACTGCTTGGTTACCACCAGGCTTCGACCTGTACGCCGAAGTTCCAGGTGTTGTTACTGGTGTTGTCCTGGAAACTGTGTCCGTCTTCTGAGTCATTCAGGTAAGAGGCAAACAGACGCAGTTCCGGGCGTGACATAAATTCGGGACCGGCTGCGAGACCCAGCGCCAGCGTATATTTCTGACCCGCCTGTTTATAGTCACTGCCCACTTTGTTCTCATCTTTCTGCCAGAAACTACCCACTTCGCCGATCCCGCGGACATACTGCGTGAACTGATACTGACCACGACCCACCAGCGACAGCAGGGTGCTTTTGCTGGTCTGCGCGGTGACGTCATCCGCTGAACCCCAGGTAAAGACCTGATTCAGGGAGAACTTGTCGGTGATCGGCAGCAGGCCGGTATTGATTACGCGGTAGCCGGTGGCATCGCGGGTATCGTTCCACATGTCATACCAGCCACCGCCCTGTGAAATCATGTTTTGTGCCAGGCCTTTATTGGCGTACTGGAACACCAGTTTCTGATAGCCGCCCCACATATCCTGACTGATTTCACTGGTGAGCATAACGCCGTTTTCCGCATCATACAGGCCACCATACTCTTCCTGCTTTTTAGTGGTGTTCGGCATGGCGTAATCAATACCAAACTCGGTCCAGGCACCGCTCCACGGTTTCCAGCCAGCATACCGAAGATCCAGGTAGTTAATGTTGACGTCGTTATCGCCATCGACCCGGTAATCGACGTCATTAGCATCGCCACGGATCCAGGCAAAGGAGATCGCGCCCGGGCCCAGAGTGTAATTTTCGATACCCGCACCGGAGCCGGAGATATTCCAGTATTTGGTATCAATGATGTGCAAATCGTGACGCTGGTAGTAACGTTTACCGCCCCAGATCACCGCATTCTTGTCACCCGGCACCAGCCCTTTGATCTGCAGATTAAGCTGACGCAAACCAAACTGCGCATCGTCACCGAAGGTGGTTTCGTTATCGTTAGAACCGTCGGAGAACATGCTGACCATGGTGTCGACGTAAAAACTGACGTCATCCTTTTTGTAGACTTCGCTGCCCAGCTCAACCTCGCCGTAGGTGTCGGCTTCATTGCCGAGACGGCCAATCTTGTTCTTTTGATACTCTTCAATACCGCCATCCTGCGATACGCCAACGCCACCACGCAGATAGCCATGGAAATCAATGTTGTCGATAGCAGCATAGAGCGTCGGGGAGGTCAGGGCCGCAGCAAGCGCCACAGCAGCAGTACGTAACTTTGTTTCCATGTTATCCTCAATTTTATTTGTAATACGTTCACATGACAGCGGCAGTTAACGCTTTTTGTCAGATGGGTGACAAACAAAATCGCGATAATGTGTGATGCACTGCAAATAAAGTGGCGGTATTTGTAACGATTAGTGAATCAGATCACCAAACCTCGTGATGTGAAGGTATGACTTTTACTTTTTATTTGCGCAATGTGACTGCGGTAACCTGGCTTATTCGGCTGCTGTGATACCATTCCGCCATCGGTAATCAGGGATGCGAATTATGAAATCAAAAAATGCCACCTTAGAGGATGTCGCCCGCCATGCTGGCGTCTCTTATCAGACGGTTTCGCGGGTTTTGAATAAGTCGGCAAACGTCTCAGAATCAACGCGGCGCAAGGTGGAGAACTCTATTGAAACCCTGCGCTACGTGCCAAACAGACTGGCGCAACAGCTGGTGGGTAAGCAGAGCACAACGCTGGGTCTGGTGACCACATCGCTGGCGTTGCATGCTCCTTCGCAGGTGGCCGCTGCGGTTAAACGATATGCCAATGCCGCTGACTATCAGGTGCTGATCGCCATGATTGATGAGAACGTCAATCAAAGTCTGCAGAATTGTATCAATGAGCTGAAGTCGCAGCGCGTGGATAAGGTGATTATCAACGTCCCGCTGGAGAGCAGTGATGCGGAGCGGATCGTGCAGGAGAACGACGATATCCTGTGTCTGTTTCTTGATGTTGATCCGTACAGCGCGGTGTTTAACGTTTCGTTTAACCCGGCTGACGGTACCCGTGCCAGTGTCAAATATCTCTACGAGCAGGGGCATCGGGAATTTGCTCTGCTGGCCGGGCCAGAGGAGTCCGTTTCTGCCAATCTGCGGTTAAAGAGCTGGCTGGATACGCTGGAGAGCTATCGTCTGAAGCCGGTCAGCGTCAGCCACGGTAACTGGGATGCGCAAAGTGGTTACAACGGCGTGCTGCAACTGCTGCGTGAAGCGCCGGAGTTCAGCGCGCTGCTGGTGGGAAATGATCAGATGGCACTGGGAGTGCTGAGCGCGCTGCATCAGCGCGGTGTAGCGGTGCCGGGGCAGATTTCGGTGATTGGCTACGATGACACCTATGAAAGTGCCTTCTTCCATCCGGCGCTGACCACGGTGTCGCTCGATCTTGATTTACAGGGCAAAGAGGCCGTTGCGCGTCTGTTGTTAGCCAGTGAGCAGGATGAGCAGCGTTCCTCTTCTATCCTTCCGGCAAAACTGGTGGTACGCAGCTCGACGGGTATCGCCGGTCAGCAGCAGCGTGATCTGAAGCAGATTGCTGAGCAGCTGCGGCTGCTCGCCAGTCGCCTTGAGTAGCAGAACACCGCAAGCAGATAAAAAAAGCATAAGAACGCGCCGCTGCTATGCTCAGATCAGGATAACGATTCTGCACGTCGGAAAAATTATCCGATCACTAAATCGGTCAGTGAACGGGCATTCTGCTTCGCGGTAATGCAGCCGACACGTTCAGCCCGGTTTCTCTACTCTCAGGGAGTGACATTATGCTGTGGCTTGAACAGGGGCTTTACCTCAGGATTGAAGAGTTAGCGCATGGCCCCAGGCCACTGCCGCTTTCCAGCGGTTTTACCCCGCAGACGGCTTATCGCGCGCTGGGCTGTTTTAACCCCTCTGAAACATCAGATGCTTACTACATTCTTTCAAATGACCGCGATGAAATATGGTTCATCTGTAACCGTCATCTGAGAACCGTTTTCCTTGATGCCAGCAACACGGCGTTTCGGGTGAAAATGCAGGAGCCAGCAGAGAGTCTGCCGGTACTCGCTGCTGCACCCGATGGTCAAATCGTCTCATTTGAGCGCTCTGTCTGATGTAGCCTGTTACGCATCAGATAATAAAAAAGCCGCCATCGCTGGCGGCCCTGATTACGTTTAAGTCGATGCGTTATCTGTACATTTGCCAGTAACGTTTTTTAACTCGCCGTGGCGGTCTTCATTGCCGGACGCTGTGGCAGCATCACCAGAAGAGCGATGATGATTAGCGCCAGCGTCAGTGAGGCACCGTAGCGGCTTAGCGCGAGTCCGCCTGAGGCAAGGGGTTTGTCCAGAAAGTCGCCGACCACGGCACCCAGTGGTCGGGTCAGGATAAAGGCCGCCCAGAAGAGCCCCGTACGCGAAAGTGATGTAAAGCGACTGGCCGCCCAGATGATTGCCAGCGCGCCAACAAACAGCAGGATCCCGCCATCGTAGCCCAGCCCTTCAGTGTCTGCCGTCCAGTCACCTAAGGCCGTGCCCAGGGTTTGTGAAAACATAATAGTGACCCAGTAAAAACTCTCTGTGACGCCGTTGCTCACAGAACTGACCGCAACCGTACCGCAGGTGATTTTCCACAGGAAAAGCGAGAGGATAAGCAGGGTGCTCAGCAGCACGGTGCCACCTAAATACCCTATGCCCAGTGAGCGATCGGCAAAATCTGCCATCGTCGTGCCAACGGTGGTTGTGGCCACCACGGTGAACCAGTAAATCCATTTGTTGAAACTGTGGCGATTTATCTGCACCACCACCGCGACCAGAAAGATGATGGCGAAAATCAATGTCCCGGTCAGGTAACCGAGATTCATCGACATGGTCACCGCATCGCCGCCGGTTTCACCCAGGGTAGTCGCAGCGATTTTGGTTAACCAGAAAGCCGCGGTAACGGCCGGAACTTTACTGAGAGCGTGAGAAGCTGTGTTGTTATTTTGCATAGGGTGATACTCCGGAACAGCCCAACATGGGCTAATACAGAGACGATGTTATAAGATTAATCTTAAGAAAAGGTTAAGCTAAAGAAAACTATGACAGGATTTTTGATCACAGTTTGTCAATCACTAAACCGGCATTTACCCTATGATTTAATGTAATATTTGCTCTGTCGGAGTGCAGTGTTTGGGCTGTTTTCCCTGTTAACCTATAAGAATTAATTCTGAGTTACTCTGTTTTCTTCTTAATTTTCAGGCGATGCAAAGAGTGATAGCCCGGCGGCTTAATCAGGCGAAAATTGAAGGAAAGTAGCATCAGGGCGTGCGAGCCATGCCGGGGCAGTATTGCCCTGATAATCAGCATCAGGGCAGGGTGGATGGCGTGGCAACCCCGACGCTGTTATCCGGATATCACCAGTTTTGTCTGGTGGGAGAAACGATCAGGTCGTTGACGGTAACGTTCTGCGGCTGATTAAGTGCATACACCACCGCATTAGCCACATCCTGTGGGCTGATGGCTAATTTATTGAGTTCCTGAGCCACTTTACGGCCCTGAGGATCGCCGACTTTATCGGCCCAGCCGGTATTGATTACGCCAGGGCTGATGGTATTGACGCGTATCCCGTTATTAACCCCTAAGTCTTTGCGCATCGATTCTGTCATGGCATGGACGAAGAATTTTGTTGCACTGTAAACCCCTGCACCCGCATCCACCTGATGACCTGCAACCGATGCCATATTCAGGATCTGTCCCTCATTTTTCTTCAGCATAACGGGTAACACAGAGGCAATGGCGTTCAGATAGCCTTTGATATTGACGTCGACCATTTTGTTCCACTCTTCCCATGCAACGTCACTCCAGCTTGAGAAAAGCATCAGGCCCGCATTGTTAATCAGTATGTCTATGGAGCCGAAGGTGTCACTGGCGAACTTCACCAGCGCCTGGGTTTCTTCCAGACGCGTAACATCGGTTACCAGGCCGACAGCGCGTCCCCCTTCAGCTTCAATCTGACGTACCAGCGTATCGAGGCCATCCTGGTCCAGTGCTGCCGCCACAATATTCACGCCATGACGCGCAAGTTCCCGCGCGGTAGCCGCACCAATCCCGGAGGATGCACCCGTAATAATGGCTGTTTTCTGTTGCAGGTAATTCATTTTTAATTCTCCTTCTGGTGAAAGGGGCGGGTAGTCACCCGCCATAAACCGTTATCAGCAGCTGGCTTCCGGCCAGTCGGTATAACCCTCTGCACCACCGCCGTAATAGGCTTCTTTCGGCGCGATGGTCAGCGCGGCACCGTAACGCAGACGCTTAACCAGATCCGGGTTGGAGATGAACAGGCGTCCAAAGGCAACCGCATCAATAATTCCGGCGTTGCGGCGGCTGATGGCCATCTCAAGGTCATAGTTGTTATTGCCAATAAACGGACCGTTGAACTGGGCGCTCAGCGCGTCCATGTCCACATAGGCAGGCACATCACGAGAGGTGGCCGTCGCGCCTTCAACGAAGTGCAGATAAGCCAGGTTGAACCGGTTAAGTTGCTGAATGAGGTAGCCGTACATCGCCATAACATTGCTGTCTGGCGGGGTGTTACCGGCATCAGGCGTGACCGGAGAGAGGCGGATACCGACTTTGTCATTGCCCCAGATGTTGATGATGGCTTCTGTCACTTCCAGCGTCAGGCGGGCGCGGTTTTCAATAGAGCCACCGTAGGCGTCAGTACGGTGATTGGTGGAATCACGCAGGAACTGATCGAGCAGGTAGCTGTTGGCAGAGTGGACCTCAACGCCGTCGAAACCGGCACGCAGGGCATTTTCAGCTGCACGTTTGTATTGCTCAATGATGCCGGGGATTTCTTCTGTTTCCAGCGCACGTGGCGTCGATACCGGCACAAAGCCGTTTACGGTATAAGTCTGTCCTTCAGCTTTAATGGCAGATGGCGCAACCGGACGCTGGCCGTCAGGCTGCAGTTCCACGCTTGAAAAACGGCCCACGTGCCATAACTGGCAGACGATTTTGCCGCCTTTGGCGTGGACTGCCCCGGTGACCTTTTTCCAACCAGCCACCTGCTCTTCGCTCCATATCCCCGGCGTAGCGGCATAGCCGCGTCCCTGCGGAGAGATGTTGGTGGCTTCAGAAATAATCAGGCCAGCCCCGGCACGCTGTGCATAGTAGGTAGCATGGAGTTCATCAGGCACACCCTCTTCACCGTAACGGCTACGCGTGACCGGTGCCATGACAATGCGGTTTGACAGCTGAAGGCTGCCCATCGAAACAGGTGAAAATAAATCGGTACGGGTACTGTTGTCAGTCATATAAACCTCTTAATAGTTGACCGGTCGTCTAGTAATTGGATAAAAAAAACCGGCTACCCGAGTAGCCGTGTTGTTGCGTTCATTGCCTGACTGAACGCTTTGTCAGGATCGTGGATTTTCGCCATCAGGGAAGCCCCCAGCCAGAGCTGATAGAGTTCTTCTGCCAGTTCAGTGGCATCCGTTACGGCGGGCAGGGAGCCATCTTCCTGACCGAGCCGGAGACAGGCAGCAATTTTGAGCACAATTTCATGGGTGCCCGTGGCCAGCACATGCCGCATGTTCTCATACTGGTCGCAGACTTCCGCCCCCAGCTTGACCACGAGACATTTACTTTCAGGCAGGTCTGCGCCCTGGGTCGTTTTCCAGAAGGTAAAATAGCGCAGCAGTCGCTCTCTCGCCGTTCCTGTTCCGCCTAGCTGATGCTCTACTTCCAGCAAATAGTGGCTGAAGTAGTGCTCCAGCAGCGCCTCTGCAAACGCTTCCTTCGACGGAAAGTAGTAATAAAACGAGCCTTTTGGGATATCCGCCGCTTTTACAATCTCGGAAATCCCGACGGCGCTGTAGCCCTTATGAGTAATGATCGCCCTGGCCACATCAATGATGTGCTGCCGCATATCTGTCACGTTTCTTTTCATAATGTGCACACTCTAGTGAAAAACTGACCGGTCGTCTAGTGACTTTTAACCTTTTTCATGCTTTCAGTTTCTGATTGTGAGCGGGTGAAGCAGTCGGGTGGCGTGCTGCCCGATCAATTTCAGGCTCTGAAGCGTCGCACCGTCTTTCGCCTCTATCGACATGCCTTCCAGCAGCGTATTCAGAACGGTAGCCAGCGCGACGGTGTTGGTATCTGCGGGCAGTTGCTTCTCCTGAACCGCTCTGACCAGCCTTTTTTCAAACAGATCTTTTCCTTCCTGCCTGAGAACGCTAACCGCCCTGACAACATCCGTCGATTCTGCTGAAACATTGATGGCTGCCAGCACCACCATGCAGCCGCAGGGCGCTGAAGGGGAGAGCAGAATATCGGCTGCTTCGCTAAAGAAACCGTCAATCGCTTCACCAATATCCTGCGTCTCCTCAAGCCGCAGCCAGGTCGCTTTCCAGTACTTTGTTTCGTAGTAGTTCACGGCCTCCAGAAAAAGTTTTGCCTTGTTGCCAAAGGCGGAATAGAGGCTGGGTGGGTTGATTTCCATGGCGGCGCAAAGTTCGGCAACCGATGCCGGCTCAAAACCTTTGCGCCAGAAAAGATCCAGCGCCTTCAGCAACGCTTTATCACGGTCAAAGCTTCGTGGCCGGCCTTTCGGCTTTTCAGTGGCAGCAGGCTGGTCAGGTATTTTCATAGACGGCCTCAATCATTCTCTTGACATATTACATAGTGATCACTATACAATAATAACATTGCATAGTGCTCACTACAGAATTAAATCGACACAGTGGCTCGCCTTTTATCCCGCCTGCGCTCCCCCGGCAGGCTGCTGTCGCACTGAGTCGGTACATGTCTGTGTCAGAAAATATCACCCAAAAGCGGGGTGTCTGAAGGGATACCTTATTAATCAGAACGGAGAGAAAACAGATGAATAACACGACCTATGTACAGGACTATAACGCCATCGTGGCAGTGCTCAATCAGTATAACGAGGGAGGAAAGCAGGCGAAAAGTGAGCTCATGAAGCCCGCTTTCAGCGACAGGGCGACCATTTTTGGTCTCGACAGTGACGGCAACCTCAGCGGCGGTCCAATTCAGGGATTGTTTGACACCATCGACACCGCATTCCGTCCTTCACCCGAAGCAAAAGCGGCTATCGTGCGCGTAGATATTGTTGGGTCTGCCGCCAGTGCCCGCATCGACACTGACGACATTTCTGGTTTCCGTTTCACTGATTTTTTTAACCTGCTGAAAGTGAACGATCGCTGGACCGTGGTCAGCAAGATCTATCACACACATACGGCAGACTGATCCAGGTCTGGTCAGCTGACCGTTGCAGCCTGCGTTTGCTGCGGGCTGCAAAAAAGTATTGAGACGAATAAAACAGTAAAGTGATTTTACGCCTGATTATCCGGTTGCTATTAATCAACATAATCATACCCCAGCGCTTTTGGCAGAGGTGGCATCATTAAAGATTCTGGCCCGATCGGCCGATAAACACTGGCTCATACTTCTGACACTGAATCCCGGGTTCGCTCATTTTTGTGCGGGCAGGGCGGCACCTCAGCAGCTGCAGACGGACAAGCGCAGCGTCAGCCGCCGTCAATGGCGGGTATTCTCGCAATGGTGAACCTGTCTCCGGATCCTCCTTCAGCTACAGGCGGACATTAACGGTTATAATCAGGTCTGTAGCGACGAGTATTGAGCCTGTTTAATATCGTCAGCTACGTCGGAGTCGGCCGCCATGAACACAATGATCAAACCCTCTTTTACCGCTGTCTGGTCTACAGACGCCCAGGGTATCTGCGTCGCCAGTCAGGAAAGCCCTGCTGGTCTGATGCCTGAACTGAAGGGTGTGACGCTGAGTTCATGGCTGAGACTGGCACAGGCCGACGACGATGCAAAGATCGCGCTGCAACTTACCGCCGCGCTTGATTTCCTGACGCCTTTTCATATTGAAGTGCCGATCAACTGTCTGGATGGCAAGACGCGTCGGGTTATTGTATCTGGCCTGCCGGATCGCCAGCCTGGCACGTCCCGTCTGCAGTATAAAGGCTTCATTCTTGATGTGACCGGACAGCGTAAAGCGCTGGAAGATGCGCTACGCACGGCGGCAGAATATCGTCTGTTAATTGAAAACAGCACCGATCTGATTGCCCATTGCGACGCGGATGGCCGGTACGTTTCAATCTCGCCCTCTTATAGCGAAATGATTGGCTGGACAGCCGAAGAAGTTGTCGGTCAGCTGGTGGTGGATTTCCTGCATCCCGATGACCGCGGCCCCGCTTCTGAAGCACTCGCCTGCATCTTTAACGGAGGAGTACTGCCGGACGTCGTTGAGGTGCGCAAGCTGCATCGTGACGGCCACTACATCATTCTGGGCACCAAAGCCTGTGGCGTCATCAATCCCTCTACCGGCAAAAATATCGGTGCAGTTCTGGTGTCGCGCGACATTACGCGAGACAAAGAGAGGATGCGCAATCTGGAGAAGCTGGCAACGCTGGATACGCTGACCGGGCTGCATAATCGTACCTGGATCAACGACCAGGTCGGGCGCATGCTGGCGAAGGTGGATGATGAGGCCTACACGACGGTGATGTTTATCGATCTTAATGGCTTTAAGGCGGTGAACGATTTGATGGGCCACGCGACAGGGGATGCCTTGCTGCAGCAGGTCAGTGAACGGTTGCAACGCTGTATGCGTCCGGGCGACTCACTGGCGCGACTGGGCGGAGATGAATTTGTTGTGGCGGCAAAGTGCAGAAATCGCGATACAGCCGCTGCCATTGCCCTGCGTATTATTGAAAGTCTGCACGCGCCATTCGCCATTGATAATATGGATGTGCGCATTGGCGCGGCTATCGGTATCAGCCTTGCCCGCTTTGGGACGGCATCGGCCAAAATATTATTCGAAAACGCGGATAAAGCGATGTACCAGGCCAAAGCCCGACGTGATGGGTCGTATCAGTTTTTTGAGTCAGAAGAGCCTTAGTCGATGCATATGATTGCTGGTATGACCTTCCGGATTTGAAGGTAATAGATCTTACGTTTAACGCTTTGCCGCCTGTTCCCGCAAGGATACATTTCCTGAACGCCTGATTAACCCGCCTTATATTCTGAAACCGCGTGCCACGGCAGAAAGATTTTCTGTTTCAGGCACAAAAAGAAGTCTGTTGCTGATGACCAGCATCTATGTGCGAGACAGGCTACTGAATTCCCTCAAACGTCTGTGATGGACTGGCCTGAGTGACTTCGCGGAACTCCGCTTAAGGCAATTCATTGCCTCAGTTTATTATTTCTGTTGGTTTTTCACTTTCTGGAGACCAGTAACCCCCACTGCCATGATAGGTTTCAGCTCCCAGCACGAACGAGGTTCCGCAATGATTACATGCAAAATGGTAATCAACGATATCGCCCCAAATCATCTGTTCAGCACATTCAGAAAAGGTGTACTGATTCCAGTTATTGATGGTTGAAACTTCGGAAATGATCTCTTCTTTAACTGCGTTATGTGCAATACGTATTGCCAGGCTCAACTGACGAGGTTCCCGTATAACGTATTTAACACATAGATCCTGACAGAACTCACAACTCACTCTGTAAAACCTCCCTTTTATGTGAATGTTCAGGTGTAGAGCTATCGCAGGACACTGTTTTGCACTTGATATCCCACCTGAAGGGACAGTCGCTTTCACTTCATAAAGTTTAAATGTGTTCTTTAGTACTCATTGTATTCATTGTGAGGCAGAACGCCGGTCAATGATTTCTTTCACGTAATGCTCTATAACAATGTGATGTTCATGGCTTATCTGAGAAATGAATGTTTGCAGGAAATCGGGTGTGGAGTGAAGGGTGTTCGTGACCAGTTTATCGAAGTCTTTCTGGGTAAAGCGGTTATAGCCTTTTAGCGTCGAACGCTGGAGCAAGGTATGCGCAGTAATTTCGAGCACGGCACGTCTGTAATCATCGGAAAGCAGAATATCCAGATCGTGCCGGCTGATCTCAAAGGCAAATTCATAGCTGATAAAACCAGAATCGACAGGCAATGAGTAGGTCAGTTTACCTTCCTCCTGTGTCACATGAGGTTCGTATCCGTCACCCATGAGGCGAACTGATTGCATATTAATCTCCTGATCTTTCAGACCTGAGTTGTTACTTCAACAGTCTAAACCACCGATATCGATATTATTCCGCTTCTGACGACGAGCGCAAATACTCACAATATCAGATCGTTCGATAGCGGAAGTTCCCGGTTGTTCACCTGTTCACTAACGGCAAAACTGACAAAGTGGTATGCCTGTTACGGAGAGTCATGTCAACCGTGAGCAGTGAGCTAAAGTTTTCCAGGTGACTTTATGAGCCGGTCGCCTCTCCCCGCTATTTTCGAGACAAAAAATAGCAGAGAGGAAGTCGTCGCTTACACGTTCTGGAAAAAAGCATCAGGCGATGCTTCTGAAAGGTCTTTAGCGCCCAGCCCATACCTCCTGTTTTCTTGTCTGCCACGGATAGGTGCTTTTAAGCTGATCCGCCAGTGCCAGCAATAAATTCTCCTGATTAAATCCTGCACAGAACTGCATGCCAATCGGCAGATTATGGGAAGAAAGGAAGCCCAGAGAAACAGACATCGCGGGGGTTACGCACACGTTCGCCAGCGCAGTAAACGGTGACTGATTGAAAACGTGATGTTAGCGCATCGACTGGCTGCTTTGAGCGAAAAGCGGACATTGGCCATGTGCTAAAGAAGAAAATTGCGTGGTGTTAATTCCAGAATGGAACGAAATGCAGCGGTAAATGCAGCCGGACATGAGAAGCCCAGTTGGTAGGAGACCTGCTTAATTGAGATGCCATTGGCGAGGAGATCTAATGACGCACAAATTCTTGCTCTTTGCTTCCAGGTTCTGAAGCTGAAGCCCGTATCCTTAATAAACATTCGCGAGAAGGTGCGTTCAGACATATTGGCAATATGGGCCAGATCGCTTAGAGACGCTTCCCAGCGGTGACTGACCAGTAACTCTTTGGTTGCCCTGTTTAAGCGCTCATCATGCGGCATAGGTAGCTCCGCGGTCAAAGGCTTTGCCTCACTGAGAATTTCTAAAATTAACAGCGCCATTTTACGCTGGCTCGGTCCAGTGTAGTCGGCATTGAAAAGCCCGGCTATCAGCTCTTTCACCAGTGCGGTGGCTGTAATCACATGCACCTGGCGACTCTTCGTAAAATTCAGGCATTCTTCGATAAGACTGCTACTGAAATAAATAGCCCTTAAGTCGGTGTGGGATAGCAGGTTGTAGCTGTGAATCTGCAGAGGCGGTAGCCACAATGCCCGCTGAGGGGGTATCACCCAACGATTGCCCTCTGTTTCAACCAACATAACGCCCCTGGTAGCAAATAACAGCTGTCCTTCAATATGATGATGAGGAGGATCGGTCTCTCCGCGTTGATAGCTGATGGCGGTGCAAGACCATCCCGTCGCTTCATCATGTCTTGGCGCTTTATCTATGCTACCTGGCATTTCAAATTTAGTTCCTGCAGTTATCTTAGTTGGACTCACCCGATTCATAACATCCCGGCAGGGTGAAACTTGAAAAATTAAGGTTAACATAAGCATTACAGGAGCATCTTTAAATGCACGTTCATTTCATCATCCATGAAAGTTTTGAGGCTCCCGGCGCTTATGAGTCCTGGGCCATAGGCAAAGGTAATCACGTCACCTATTCACGAGTTTATGAAGGTGAGGCTCTACCGTCCAGCGTGGATGACATCGATTTTTTGATTGTTATGGGCGGTCCACAGGACCCGGCAACCACCCCTGAAGAGTGCCCGCATTTTGATGCAAAGGCTGAGCAGGCGGTCATCGCATCCGCTGTGCGCGCAGGTAAAGCCGTTATTGGCATCTGCCTGGGTTCCCAGCTCATTGGTGAGGCGCTCGGTGCTTCTTTTGCACACAGCCCGGAAAAAGAGATCGGCAAGTTTCCTGTCTCTCTGACGCAGGCAGGGCAACAGCATGAGCTGTTTTCACATTTCGGACACACGCTTGAGGTCGGTCACTGGCATAACGATATGCCTGGGCTGACGCCTGATGCCACGGTCATCGCCCACAGTGAAGGGTGCCCGCGTCAGATCGTCGCCTACAGCGATCTGGTGTTCGGTTTCCAGTGCCACATGGAGCTGACACCGGAAGTAGTCGAACTGCTTATTGCGCACTCCGAAAAGGATATGAGCCGGGGAGCTGAATACCGCTTTGTCCATACGCCTGCACAACTGCGTGCACATGATTACCGGGAGATGAACCAGGCTCTGTTCACATTCCTGGACAAACTGGCCGGGCGTTACAACCAGAGCCATCAATGATCGTCTTTTGCGCAGATTATCCTGCTCAAAAGAGGCAATTCTGAAACTAACAGTGCAGGTAACACTATGACTGAATCGCCAGCCGCCCTTCTGACGATAGCCGGCGCTATCCTGGTAGGCGCCATGAGTCCCGGATCAAGCTTCATCATGATAGTACGTACTGCCGTCGTCTCATCTCGCCTCAGTGCGCTCTCCGCCGCCGCAGGCATGGGCGTGGGATGCATGATTTTCTCAGTTATTGCGCTGGCCGGGCTGCACTCTCTGCTGGAGCTGGTTCCCTGGCTGTATGCCGTGCTTAAAACCGCCGGTGGGGTTTACCTTCTCTGGCTTGGCTGTGGCATGCTTTTCAGAACGGGCGACAGCCTGGATCTGAGCCTGGGAGGCGAAAACGCACACCGTCCGGGCCGCGCGTTTATTACCGGTATGGCGACTCAGCTCAGTAATCCGAATACAGCAATTGTATTTGGCAGTATTTTTGCTGCGCTGCTCAGTCAGCATATCTCGCCCTATCTTTATCTTTTGTTGCCCGGTATGGCGTTCTTCATTGATGCAGCCTGGTATGGCCTGGTGGCATGGCTGTTATCGGCTGAAAAGCCACGTCTCACCTATATGAAATACAAATCCCGGCTGGATAAAGCGAGTGGGCTGGTGATGGGGTATCTGGGGATCCGGCTCCTTCTGAGATGATCTCTGTCAGTGTTGACCTCTCCCTCTGTTCTTAAGTTAACTGTGAGCAAAATTACTTTGAAAGCCCTTTTACGCAATGTCAGTTTTATCGCTGGTTTCATGCTGGCATGTTACCTCCCCGCTGCCGTTGCTGCTGGCACGGTGGCGTGTTCATCTTCACAAAAACTGTCTGAATGCATTAAACAGGTCGCCGGTGGCGGCACGGTACTGCTCGGTAAAGGTACCTGGTTTCAGGCCAGCAGCCTGTTGCTGAGCAGCAATGTGGCACTTCAAGGCACGGGGCCGGGTACGGTTATCACCTGGAGTCCTGCGGTGAGGAGCACCATTAATGCGCCGCTGCTCTATACCACTGCCGCCAGCCACGTCACGATAAAGGATGTGAAACTGGTCGGCACTATTGACCAACGGGCTGACAGTCAGGATCTGAGGAATAATCAGATTGGTCTCTTTTTTAACTGCAGCGGAGACCCGACCGCCGATGAAAAAACCGGCTGTAATGATATTACTCTTCAGAACGTTGAGGTGGAGAACAGCAGCGATGGGATCCATATCAAAGGCGCCAGTCATGTCATGGCGACGGATCTGAAGTTGCATAACAATGGCAACACTGACAAGGACTATTTTCACAACATCTACCTTCGCCGCGTCGCAGATGTTCGTCTAATCCAGACCGGAAAAAACAGCGGAGGTTATTATGCCAGCCCACGCGGGCACGGCATTCGGGGTTCGCACCTGATCAACGTTTATATGAGCGATCTGGAGGTGCATGACAATGCCGATTACGGTATCCATATGGATACCGTCTTTAATGTCAGACTGCATAACATGCACGTTTATCACAATTGCCTCAGCGGTAAGCCTGCCTGCCAGCAGATACAATGCTTTGGCCCTCAGTGTGATGTTCATCTCAATGCGCCGGCTGAACCAGCGTCCATAATCTCCCAATAATTTTTGTCCGCTTTTGGCACAAAGCGAGCATTGATGGCAGTAGGAAGTATGAGAGTGCCATTGTCATACTGGACACAATCATAATTCTGTCCTGACTATGCAGATTGAAATCACTGGAAGAATCATGAATATCCAACTCACAAGCGTCACCCCGGACAGCCCTGGATTTACTGAGTTAAGATCGCAGAGCATGGCTGAAGGGTTTAACATGTTACGCCGACTGGAAGACAACTGGCTTAGCGGACATAACCGCTTTGACAGACCCGGAGAAAAACTAATTGGGGCTTCTGTAGATGGATTAATCATTGGCGTGTGTGGACTCAACATCGACCCGTTTACACTAAAAACTGGCATCGGACGTCTGCGACATCTCTATGTAGACTCAGGATGGAGAAAAAGGCAGGTTGGCAGCGCTCTGCTCAGTGAGACACTTAAGAATTCTGGCCACTGGTTTGATTTTATCAACACAAACGCTCCTCCATCGGCATTCACATTCTATGAACGAGCTGGCTTTGTTGCTTTGACTGGCATAGAAAAAGTCACGCACCATCTCTGTCTCAGAGACCCAGTGCGTTGATATAGTCACGTCCTGGATAGGCCGCATATTCTGTCCAGTGAACCGCTTTTCAGGAACGCCTGCCGGGATACAGCACTGACATAACCAAACCACTTTCAGGCAAATCAGAGCAATTACAGGTAAATCCGCGCCGCTCTGGACACACTGCGTTTCTGACCAGGCATGCAGAACGGCGGCTTAAACTTCTTCAGGAAATCAAAGGAACTGACTGGCAGCTTTGAGCGAAGAGCGGACATCAGGTTAGCCGGTATTATGGGTGCCGCCTGTAATTTTCCCGGACATACGTCTGTAGTTTTTAATGGTCGCACTGGAAAGGCTTGCTGCCGTATCTACGATGACAAAGCTGAAAGTGTTTTCAGTTATCAGGGGACTAAGATCTGTACAGGCAATAAGAAGAGCCTCCACATTAAGATTTGCCACTACAGACATTAAATTCATCCACTCTGCCTGTACACCGGAGTCATGAAAACCTTTCGTTTTAATCCGTCCAATTAGCGATGTGGTCATCTCACGAAGCAGAGGTGGATCAATAATCTCTTTGCCAGAAGCTTCTATCCGCGCCTGATAAAAACCCGCTTCCAGTGTAGGTTCCGTAGCCAGTACAGCAATCCTGGTTGCCTCTGCAGGCAGTGACTCAAGTGCAATGTCTGCGATATGCAGAAGTGGGATACCGGAGCTCACCGCCTTCATTTCGGCAAAGTAGCAGTGCGCAAGATTACAGGGAACAGCTATCAGACTCACTTTGGCCCTGACGAGTTCGGTAATACCCTGCTGCAGGGTTGCGATCATCGCATTATCATCAACTTTCTTGCCAGGCCAGAAAGGTGTCGGCAACGAGATAATATGCATTTTAGGAAAATCCATATCATATTTCGCTCCGTACCCGATGTGACACTCTGTCACCAGCATATCAACGAAGGGGGCTGTGGAGCGGGGTCCCATTCCTGCAAGCACACCTATAGAAACAGTCATTGTCAGTGCCTCCTTTTAAGATCTTCTTTCCGCTTAACAAATTATAGCTAAGTTGCCTGCAAAATTACTGACGAACGGAATGAACATGCGGGAGGTCACTCAGAAAGGTGCAGGTGAACTGCCGCAATTGATCAACATATCATGATGCGGAGAGAGCAGGCTTCAGGCACAAAGCGGACCTACGCTCCGGAAGGTCCGCTATGAGCGAGGAGCAGACGTTTCACTTATGGCAACTGAATGTTCTAATACGTTAAACATAACTTCACTGTTGCGGATCATTGCTCATAAGCTTATAAAATCAGAAACCTATATGGAAATGAAGGCACTATGAATATTTCAATCAGAAAGTTACTGCCGCTAGAATGGGATCATGCTTACAGTCTGATTTCACAGCTACGGAACATTTCCAAAGAAAAATTTATCGAAAGCGTCAGAATTCAGACGTTGAACGGTTATGAACTTGTTGGCGCATTTGGCAATGAAAAAATGCTTGGCTTGATGGGTTTCCGTCCCGTTCATACTCTGGCCAGAGGATCACATCTCCATATTGATGATTTGATCGTAGATGAGGCTTTAAGAAGCACAGGGATAGGGAAAAAATTGCTGGATTTTGCCACCACTGAATCAGAAAGCAGGGATATGAACTTCGTGTTCCTTGATGCCCGACAGCAGGCGATACCGTTTTATGAACGGAATGGCTTTGTGGCTCACACATCACCTTCAATGAAAAAGCCTCTCCGATAAAACCAGATAGCCTGTTCATAGGTGGGGGTGCGGACATTATAACTTTGCATCTACACCCTTTAGCAACATAAAAACATGAAGTTAAGGAAGTTTTTTGCACATAAAAACACTCAACGGATCTGTTGCATAAGGTGGGAATGAATTGCATATCTCATAACCGCATCTACGATAAAGTGCTATAGCCGCTTGCTGGTGAATCCCTGTTTCAAGCTGCAATAGGCTCAAATTCTTTTCTGAAGCAATCGTCTCGATTGCGCTGACTATCTGTTCTCCGAGCTTCCTACGCCGATATTCCGGTCGAATATAAACCCGCTTAATCTCAGCTGAGCCATTTTCATGAAATAGCAAAGCACCACAACCTGCAGGTAAGCCACCTTCATCACGTACGATAATGCACCGGAGCTGCTCATCAGTAACTGTTGAAAGATCCAGGCAGTGATTACTTTCTGCAGGATATAGTGCGTTCTGAAAGGCATCGAGTTCGCTTACCAGCCACAGTAGGTCAGAATCACTTTTATCTACTTCTGAAATGCTGAACATTCGCTATCCTGGATTCAGTTTTAACTACTGAATCTAACATAATGTTCCATGTATGACGGCCTTCAGTATTTTACATAGGAGTGCATGTGAAACATCCGCCTCTGGCACAAAGCGGACTGACGGCAGCCCAGGGTCCGCTATGAGCGAGAAGCATAAGTCGCTGCTGCGTGAGCCGGAATAGAGCTTTGGTGGTGCGGCGGGCGAGAAGAACAGTCCGCATTCCAAAAGCTTTCTCGATGGCGTCAAAAAGTTCTTCGACGATTTGACTCGCTAAGCGGAAACGCTGCGGTAAACATAAAAAGCTCCTGCTGTGCAGGGGCTTTTTTTATTGCTGTACTATTCAGCAAAACGTATCCGTTAGGCGTACTTAAAAATCTTTCTCAAGTTTCCGCTTTCGTTGTCGATAACCTGATTGCTGGCTGAGTGATGATTTCACTCAGCATTTTTTTTCATTTCAGGCGATAAGGATATTTATGAACAAGCTTTGTGTTGCGGCGTTGTTGGCTCTGAGTTTAACCGGCTGTGCGCAGCAGACTTTCGTAATGAAACAGAATCAAGTTGGCGCGGCGACGAAAACCACCAGCCAGCCGTTCTTTGTTTCAGGTATCGGTCAGCGTAAGAGCATTGATGCGGCGCAGGTGTGCGGCGGCCAGGAAAAAGTTAACCGGGTTGAAGTGCAGCAGACGTTTGTTAATGGCTTACTGAGCGTGGTGACATTTGGTATCTACACGCCACGTGAAGCGCGCGTTTATTGCGCCATCTGATAATGCCTCAGGCCGGTTCGCCGGCCTAATCCTGCGCCTGTTATTAAATCGCATTAGTATATTGTAACTATTAAATTCTGCTCTCGCACCGCTGCGCGGCTCGCCTGCTGACGACGATATCCGAAACGAGTTCAGGCAACGTCGTCCAGCCTGGTAAAAGCAGTGGTAAACTGTTGATGCGTGTCAGGCCGCTTTGAGCGAGTAACGGACATTGCTAAAAGCGTTTTGTAAGAATTGACAGGGAGCAGGTAAGTCGCCTTCATCACTTATACGCATAAAAAGATCAAGCCTAAGGCATGCATCTGCGCGGGCATCCAGATGCGGTTTTCTCACCTCCTCCAGCTAACTCCTCCACACGCCGACTTCAATAATGACGTCGCGTAGCCCCGCACCGGTTAAATCTGACGATAGAGAAAGTAATGTTTTCACTGATGATTTGTCCTAAAATCATGATCATTGAGTAAAAACGATGGCTGCAATCAGACTCATAGCATCATAAGCCGTGAAACAGTCAATCTGCATTTCAATTATTTCTACAAAATGAGGTCAAATTGAGGCCTTTAAGACAAGCTGCTACGGAGTGACTGGCATGAGTGAGTTAGTGACAATGGCTTTGAGGGTCCCACCTGATGACGAATAAACAGGGTGTTTTGATTGTTAACCTTGGAACACCAAAAGAACCAACGCCTGTTGCGGTAAAGAAATTTTTATCTAAATTTCTGCATGACTACAGAGTGGTCGACTTACCAAGAATCATTTGGTGCCCCATTTTACATGGCGTGATTATCCCATTACGTGCAAGGCGAGTGGCGAAATTATACTCTTCGATTTGGATGGAGGAAGGCTCCCCTCTCATGGTTTACAGCGTCAGGCAAGCCCGTGCGCTTGAAGAAGTGACAGGTATGCCCGTCGAGCTGGGGATGAGTTATGGCGAGCCCAGTATAGGTAGTGCAATTGACAGGCTACTGGAAAAAGGCGTCGATAAAATTATCGTCATTCCTTTGTATCCCCAGTTTTCATCTTCGACCGTTTCTTCTGTTTGGGATAGCGTGAGCCGTCACCTGCAGATAATGAAGAACCGGTATACACCCTCCATAAATTTCATCAATGACTATGCCGATCACCCTGCCTACATTGAAGCGTTAAGAGCATCCGTTCAGGCATCTTTCGAAGCTAACGGCGTTCCAGATGCATTGTTAATTTCATATCATGGTATACCGGTAAGGTTTGTCAAAGAAGGGGACCGATACCAGGAAAGATGTGAGTTAACGACAAAATTACTCATTGAAGCAATCAATATGCCGTCACTGAAAATATTGATGACGTTCCAGTCAAGATTCGGCAGAGAGCCATGGTTAACGCCTTTTACTGATGAGACAATTAAAAATCTACCGAATGAAGGAATAAAAAGCCTGCAGGTAATCAGCCCGGGGTTTGCATCAGACTGTTTAGAAACGCTTGAGGAGCTTGATGAGCAGAACAGGGAGATTTTTATGCATGCGGGTGGTACATCGTTTACTTACATACCGGCGCTTAATGATAAACCGATTCATATCGAGATGCTGCGACAACTTGTGAACCTTAATCGTTTTCAGGGATGATTTTCACACTCTTGTGAGCGGATGTTGCAGGTGTCAACATTCATAGTGAAACCAGGCGTGGGCCCTCCCGGACATGTATGTGATACGTGCCGGGGCGGCGTTATAGGGGCCGCCTGGAAAACCAGCCACTCCAGCTGCAAGCAACTGCCTTGTACGTGGGTATGAGTCGGAGATTATTCGTGGACAAGTCAGCTATGAGCGAGGAGCGGACGTTTAGTATTTACGGGTACGCCTGCGCTGGCGCACCCGGTTACACTCAGGGCTTCCAGCGGCGCAGAGAGGTATGGTCTTCATACGGCAGCTTTGAAGGTAAAGAAATTAGTTCAATGACGCTACCCCACGGCGTGCGGCCGTAACAGAAAAAGTTATTCTCTCCCACCTCAGTTGGAAACATCAGGGGCTGAGGAGAAGTAAACATTTTCCCGCCAGCCTGCTCGAACAGGCTGATAGCCTCGCTGATGTCATCAACGTAAACAGCAAAATGCTGCAGGCCATAATCGCTGGGTCGCACGGGCTGACTTTGCTCTGGCCCCTTCATTTCAAAAAGTTCCAGTCCCGGGCCGTGCTTCAGCTTCATCATTCTGACCGTGGTAATTTTCGTTCCCGGGAACAGGTTCAGAATATTTTCCGTTTCTTCGCCTTTTACGTCGTCGTCTGAAGGCGAGACGGAGTCATAAATAACTTCTGCACCAAAGGCGTCAGAAAAGAAGCGGGTAGCCTCATCAATATCAGAAACGGTAATGCCGACGTGGTCCATACCGCGAATAACGTTGGTAGACATAGTTTTCTCTCTGTGGTTGTTCAGATGTGAGTAATGTTATTAATCAGCCCTGGCGGGCCGCCATTGTCGCGAGCGCACTAAGCTGAGCCGAAATATGGTCACGGGTGTCCGCATCCGTTATGCGGCCGGATTTCGGATCAAGCCGGGATGAGGCCTGTCCAATCATGACCTCTGGCTTGTTAAGCACTCTGCCGTCAAGAAAGACCAGAATCTGACGCAGGTGATACTGCGCCCTTGCACCACCTATGGCACCGGGTGACGCAGTGATTATGGCGACGGGCTTACCGGCGACAGGGGTATCCGGAAGACGTGAAAGCCAGTCCAGCGCATTTTTCAGGGCACCCGGCACAGAATAGTTATATTCAGGTGTGACAATGATCAGGCCGTCTGCTGCCGCTATCGCTTGTCCCATTTCAACAACCGATTCAGGAAACCCCTGAGCCTGCAGGTCAGCGTCGTAATGCGGTATTTCCCCGACAGAGCTGAGCGCGCTGACATCCACGCCTGCCGGCGCCAGCAGGCTAAGATTGCGGGCTACGACGGCGTTAAAAGAATCCGTACGAAGACTGCCCAGCAGTGAGACAAATTTCAAAGGTCTTGTCTGTGACATGACTGCTCCCCGTGTTTTTAATATGGATACGCCGACAGATGCCGGCACTTTGTTTTCGAACTGACTTAAGCCTGGTATAGAATTACACATCGATAAACACGCTATGAGTCGCCAGAGAGTCAACTTTATGTCTACCGGGTTTACAGCCGAATCCTTGCGAGGAATCACGACTTTTGTCACAACGGCCAGGTCCAGCAGCTTTACTGAAGCTGCGGAGCAATTGGGCATTACAAAATCTGCCGTCGGAAAAAGCGTGGCGCGGCTTGAGGAGAGGCTGGGAACGCGTCTGTTTCACCGCTCAACCCGTAAGCTAAGCCTGACCAGTGACGGAGAGGCCTATCTCACCAGTTGCCTCTCTGCGCTGGAAATTCTGGACTCGGCTGAAAATACGCTCAGCCGGCGGCAGGACAATCCTGCCGGAACGGTGCGTATAGACATGCCAGCATCATTCGGACGCAATCTGATGATGCCGGTGCTGCTAGAAGTGATGAATATTTATCCAGCCCTGCGTCTGGTGTTGACCTTTAACGATCGTCTGATTGATCCGGTTGAGGAGGGCGTTGACCTGGTACTGCGCCTGGGCGAACTGCAGAGTACCGATGAGCTGATTGCGCGTCGTCTGAGCCGGCAGCGCCTCATGCTCTGCGCATCTCCCGCTTATGTTGAGCGGCATGGTCAGCCTTTTGATGTCGATGCGCTAAAAAAACACTGCTGCATTATGGGGTACCGGCGGGGGGCGCCGCTTGCCTGGCGACTGCGACCAGCCGGGGAGCGGGAAATAAAGTTTATCTCGGCCTCGGCACACCAGATAAGCGACGGAGACGCCATGCTTCAGGCCTGCCTGGCAGGAGCAGGTATTGCCCAGTTTCCTGAATCGATGGTGAACAGCCATATTGATGAGGGCAGGCTTGTTGCTGTTATGCCCGATCATATGCCCGTACCCGTCGGGCTGAACGTTGTCTGGCCCCGGACAAGGCATCTGATCCCCAAGGTCAGGCTTATTGTCGATGAACTGCTGAGTAAGGCCGAAAAAGGATACTTTGGCACGCTTAGGTAGAATTTTTGTCACCACTCAGGCGATTTCAGGGCTGTTTATCAACTCTAAGCAAGCTTATATCCTGTCTGTCCTGCTGCCATCACCGTGTCATGTGCCGGTTTTTTAAACGAAAGCCGGCACGTGTTATGCGCAGCTCAGACAAAAAAATAGGTTAACTGACAGGATATTTGTTATGCCACTTGCTCTCTGGGCGCTGGCGATTGGTGCATTCGGTATCGGTACGACTGAATTCATCATTGCCGGCCTGCTTCCCGTTATTGCCGCTGATTTCAACGTTACTATTCCCGTGGCCGGAAATCTGGCAACGGCTTATGCGCTGGGTGTTTTTGTCGGCGCGCCGGCCCTGATTATTCTGGGCTCAAAAGTGCCCCGAAAAGCCATGCTGGTTTTCCTGATGCTGCTGTTTGTGGCGGGTAACCTCGTTACGGCCTTTGCGCCCACGCTGGGCATTGCCATTCTGGGCAGGATCATCACGTCTCTGACTCACGGCGCCTTCTTTGGTATTGGTTCGATCATTGCTGCCGATATGGTTGCGCCGTCTAAGCGGGTAAGGGCGATTGCATTCATGTTCATGGGACTGACCGTAGCAAATCTTATTGGTGTTCCCGTCGGTACCTGGATCGGGCAGCATCTTTCCTGGCGGGATGCTTTTATGGTTATTGCCGCAATTGGAGTTGTTACGGTTATCAGCGTCGGTATGCTTATCCCGCATCAGCCCCGTCCGGAGAACCATAATTTCGCACACGAGTTTAATGCCTTCCGCAACGTCAATGTTCTGCTGGCGATGGGCATAACGGTCTTTGGGCCGGGTGCATTTTTTACCTCCATTACCTATATCGCACCCATGATGATCGAGCTGGCCGGATACAGCGAAAGCAGCCTGGCATGGCTGATGCTGCTGTTCGGTCTGGGGCTATTTGTCGGTAATCAACTGGGCGGCAGATATGCCGATCGCGCGCTGATGCCGATGCTTTACGTCACCCTGGCCGCTCAGGCCGTAGTCCTGCTGGTATTTAACTTTACTGCCCACAGCCAGGTCATGTCAGCGGTCTGTATTTTTCTGATGGCTGCGTTTGGATTTGCGACCGTGTCCCCCATCCAGAAACTGGTGATGGACAAAGCGCGGGCGGCAGGGGCTCCGACGCTGGCTGCAGCCGTTAACATAGGCCTCTTCAATCTCGGTAATGCCCTGGGTGCATGGCTGGGAGGGGCAGTTATAGCGGCCGGCTTTGGTCTTCAGTCGCCTGACTGGGCAGGCGCGATACTCTCGGTTATAGCGCTGATACTGGCAGTTATATCCGGACTGACTGACAAAACCGGGCATAGCGCTGCTATGCGTTCTGCTTCTCACAGTGAGTAACGTCCGCTTCTGGCACAGAGCGGGCATCTGGCAGTCTTCGCGTAGAGACTCGATACTGAGGACGTCTGGGAGGTAATGAAAAATTCAATAGCTGAATGCGCGCCGCACTTTACCAGACAGCAGGAAAAAGAGATGCGGGCGCTTATCCGGAGTACGCCCGCACTGTTCGCACGGCAGCTTGAGATATTTGAAAGTCTGGTTTCTGAGGCCACGGACTTTTATGTACTGCATCTTGCTGAAACACTGAGCAGGAACAACGTAATTGCTGCGATTCGATCCTGTTTTGCCTGTCTTCAGGCTGTCCAGGGGGAAGAGCACTGAAATAGCTTCAGGGAAAGCTTTTATCACCCTGATGGCGTACTCCTGACCATGTCCCGATAACCAGATGAATCAGGAACAGAGTCAGAAAAAATGAGCCACTGAAGCCCGATTCTATCGACATGACGTAACGCATCTGTTGGTGAGTTACGCCATGCCTGTAACCCATGTAAAACTATGCTTTCCTCTTACTCTCGTGCTTTGCCAGTTGCCGGCTAAACTCGTCAGCTGACCAGCCTTGTTGTAACGCTTCAAGCAACAGATGCTGTTGCGTTTTGGGCACCAGACCACCCAGCGGAGGATCGGTATCAAGATTAGTCGGGAAGGAGTAGCCTTCGCCGCTCGCCGCCACAACGGCCTGTCGCTGCTCATCGCTTAATGGCTTACTCAGCAGAGTAGAATAGATTGCCTCCATCACCTTGACATGATTCACTTTTTCCATGGTTTTGCCAAAGGCGGATGAGACCTGTAGCAAATTAGCAGTGCGTACATGGTCCTGCGTAACGTTATTTCCCGCGGCATGGAACAGCGCCGGATTGAAAAATAATCCGTCGCCTTTTTTCAGTGGTAACTGAATGGCATGCTGCTGGAAAAATTCAATAAAACGCGAATCGCGCCAGGCCAGATAGCCCTCTGCATATTGTTGCGACCAGGGTAACAGCTGGGTCGGCCCTGATTCTATCGGCATATCGCTGTGCGCGACCGCACCCTGAAGCGTCAGGTATTGCGACAGAATATGCAGCGGCAGCGGGAAGCGGGCGACGACATCATTAAGCTGAAAGCCAAGGTGGTAATCCCGATGCGGCTGTTGCGCTTTGCCGCCGGGACGAACCTGATTTACCTGCGCCGTAATTTCATAGCCGGGGCCAACCCAGGCTTCGCAAATTAGCGCCAGCAAAGGGTTGCTGTAGTATGCAACGAAGACATCGGCATCACGCTCCGCTACTTTTTGCAGCGCATTCCAGATACGCCCATTACTTCCGGCTTTGGCAAAGTGGTCGCCACCACCGCCGTTTTCCGCTTCGCTGGCGAGAATATCCTCAAACACCTTATTGCTGCTGTCTATAGCGGAAACGTCGCTGTATAAGCCCTGAACCACGAACACTCCTGGTCCGCCAGACAATGCGTGATGCAGTTCACCCAGCAGGGACTGACGATCGGTTTTGGCTGCTGCCATCAGATCGTCATGATGATAGATAAGCACATTTTTATCGACGGAATGCACCAATGGGAAATCGTCTTTGCGCAGCGTCTGCGAGCAAAGCGTAGCAAACTTATCGAGAGAAATATGACTGTCATTTATATAGATGCTGTTCATGTTTTTACCTCAAAGAGTCAGAGCATGTGATGGCTGAAAACCACCGTTGTCACCGCAACCAACCACACTTTGATCAAAATCGATCACCGCGCCTGTCATCATTCCCGACTCCCCGGAAAGGAGAAACGCTACGGCCCGTGCGACTTCAGTTGACTTCAGCAGACGGCCAAAAGGTTGCGCCTGCTCAGCTTTGGTCAGCCAGTTTTCTTCAGCATTATGATAGTGCCGCTGGATGTCGTGCTCATGAGGCGTGTCCATCCAGCCAATGTTCAGACCGTTCACCCTGATACGATTGCGCATGGCGCTGAAAGCCACGTTTTTAGTGAGCGTAACCAGTGCGCCTTTCGATGCGGCGTATGCGGTCAGGAAGCTCTGACCGCCATGGGAGGTCATGGTAATGATATTGACAATGCTGCCTTCAACGCCTTTGGCAATCATCATCTTGATTGCCGCCTGCATCAGAAAGAAAGGGGCACGGATGTTGACCGCCATAATGGCGTCAAATAGTTCCGGGGAAGTGTCGAGGATAGTGCCTCGGTCGGACATGCCTGCACAGTTCACCAGTCCATGCAGGGTGCCAAACGCCGATTCTGCTACCTCCACCACTTTCATGCAGGCTTCTGGCGAGCTGATATCCGCTTCAACAAATATCACCTCGCACCCGGGGTGGCTGAGGGTTTCCGCCTGTTCACGTCCGGCTATCGCATTACGTCCGCAAATCACGATGCCCCGCGCCCCACGCTCTGACAGCAGACGGGCAACGGCTGCGCCCAGCCCCTGGGTTCCGCCGGTAACGACGAACACTTTATGGTTAAAACTGCCGCTTTCATTCAGGTCCATTTGTTGTCCTTTCTTAGTCAGGAGAGGTAAGGTCTGCCCGCTTGCTAACACTGACCTTAGCAATTACATTCGGTTAACAATATGTCCACATAACCTTAAAGAGACCTCAATTTATGGTCAGGTCATTCTCCATCAAACAAATCGCGGCCCAGTCCGGCGTCAGTAAAGCCACTGTCGACAGAGAATTGCACCAGCGAGGCAGCGTAAGTCCTCGTACTGCCCGGCGCATTGCCCAGGCAATCCAGGATCTGGAATTACAACAACGCGCCAGCCTTGCCAGCGGACGCACGTTGCCCATTGACCTGGTGATGCACACGCCGGAACGCTTCAGTTCACTGACTGTGGCGGCGCTGCTCAGTCAGATTAAAAGCTTTGCACCTTTCCGGCTGACACTGCGCTGCCACATCTTTGAAGAGGTCACACTAGAAGAGTTGCAACGCGAGCTGCGTCGCTGCAGTAATGACAGCTATGGCGTATTGCTCAAAGCCAGCGATCATCAGTTGCTCGAGGGAACTATCGCAGAGCTGGCGGAGCTTAACGTTCCGGTGGTCACACTGGTTACAGACCTGCCGGACAGCAGGCGTATCTGCTATGTGGGAATGGATAATGTCGGTGCGGGGCGAACGGCAGCATGGCTCCTTTCCCGATGGCTTTTGAGGACGGCACAAACAGTCGCGATAGTGATCAGCAGTACGGATTTTCGTGGAGAAGAACAGCGCATGGCAGGCTTCATACAGGCGCTTAATCAGCGTGCGCCGTATCTGAAGACCATAACCGTCAGTGAAGGATATGGTATCGATTCACTGACTTTTACGCAGATGTGCAAGGCGCTGGAACAGGACTCTTCTATCAAGTCTGTTTACAGCGTGGGCGGGGGAAACAGCGCGATTCTACGGGCTTTTACAGCAATGCAACGGCAGATAGAAGCCTTTATTGGTCACGACCTGGATGAAGAGAACCGCGCTCTGCTGACTGCTGAAAAAATAGATGCGGTGATTGATCATGATCTGAAGGAAGACGCGAGGTCAGCATTTAGCGCGATTCTGCGTTTTCATGGTTTTTTGCCAGAAACAGAGGATGAAGCGGCATTATCACGCGTAATTGTTGTAACCCCTTACAACATCTGACTTATATCTCCATTAAAGTCATCCGAGCCCTGAGAGGTGTACGAGTTAAAAGTTAAATTACTGATGCCCTGGATTATTGACTCCCTCCCCCAATAATCAACGTAGTTAAGGATGAACAACGTCCGCTTCTGGCCCTGAACAGACGTCGATGAGTTACAGGCGCTGCCAGATGGAGCGGAAAGAAACAGTTTACTGGTAATCCCGTCATTGACAGTGAGATGGTAAAACACCTCACTTAAAGAGCAGCAAGAATGGCGGATTCCATTTTCTCCGGGGTGGTGGTCGGGGCAAAGCGTTTGATCGGTTTTCCGTCGCGCCCGATCAGGAACTTAGTGAAGTTCCACTTAATACGACCACCCAGCACGCCGGGTAATTCATCTTTCAGGTAACGGAAAAGCGGGTGCGTTGAGGTGCCATTGACCTCAACTTTCCCGAACATCGGAAAACTCACACCATAGTTGATGTGGCATGTCTGCGCGATTTCTTCGGCACCGCCGGGTTCCTGCTTTCCGAACTGGTTGCAGGGAAAACCCAGCACCACCAGCCCCTGCGCGGCGTACTTTTTATAGAGCGATTCAAGACCTGCGTATTGTGGCGTGAATCCACAATGGCTGGCGGTATTAACCACCAGAACTACCTTGTCAGCGTAGTCGGTCATCGGGATAAGCTGGCCATTCAGACTGGTGGCAGTGAGTTGATAAAAGTGAGACATGTCGCAATCCTCAGAGCAAAAACCGTGTGACGTTAACATTACCACAGAGTGCATAACGACAGCGGGGTCTGGGAAGCAGATGCTTAGTTAGCAAGTCAGGCATCCTGGCTTCAGGCGCTACCGCCTGAGTTAATGACTATTTCCCACGTCAGATCTGGTTGTTATTCCTGATGAATTTTAACCACGACTTTACCCTTTGCATGTCCCTGTTCAAGGTAAGCCAGGGCATCTTTTGTGTCTGCAAATGGGAACACCCTGTCGATTACCGGTTTGATGTGTTTTGCTTCTATAAGTTTGCCGATTTGGGTGAGTTGATCGCCATCAGGACGAACAAAGAGAAATGAATAATCCAGACCGCGCTTTTTTGAAAGGCGCATAATTTTGCGACTCATCAGGGCAAAAATCATCCGCAGGATGATATTCAGTTGCCGGGCTCGCGCGAAATTAACGTCTAATGGACCGACCAGAGAAATAATCTTTCCACCAGGTTTAAGAATCTGCATGGATTTTTCAATGGAATCCCCCCGCAGCGTGCCGAGTACGAGATCGTAGCCACTCAGCACGGTTTCAAATTCCTGCTTTTTATAGTCGACCACTTCATCTGCGCCCAGCCGACTCACCCACTCTACGTTGGCTGAACTGGTCGTCGTCGCTACCCGGGCGCCAAGATGCTTTGCCAGCTGAATCACAATAGTGCCAATCCCTCCCGAACCTGCCGGAATAAACACTTTTTGGCCTGGTCGCAGATGTGCTCTCTCTGTAAACGCCTGCCAGGCGGTGAGGCTAACCATCGGCAGCGAAGCAGCCTCAATGAAATCCAGATTTTCAGGTTTAAAAGCCGCGAGACTTTCAGGAACGCATGCAAAATCGGCGAGTGAACCTGTTCCCCTGTCGAAAATGCTGGCGAAGACTTCATCGCCCGGCTTGAAACGTGTCACCCGACTTCCTGTTGCAATCACCACGCCTGACAAATCACTGCCCAGCGTCGCCGGAAGTTTAAAATGCAGAATCGGTTTGAAAATTCCGCCGGGGATCATGTTATCAATGGGATTGAGACCAACGGCATAGACTTTTACCAGGATTTCATCGGCACCGGGGGAAGGGTAATCTACATTTTCAAATCCCAGCTCAGGTGACTTCCCGTAGCGTTTAAACGTAAAGGCCCGCATCGTCCTGGTTTTCATTTGGTGTTTATCCTCTGATGTTTAGCACTGACGTACTTTCAGGTGCCTCTGTTGCTGAGCAAAAAAGCGGCTCCGGGGAGCAACGTAATAAATAATGGAATAAGGTTTTGCCGGTTAATATGCTCATGCCGCCATTAAGACATTCTTGGTCGATTTACCGCTCAGCAGAACCCTGTAAAAGGTTCTGCTTAGCAGGGCTTAGCTAAAGGGTTTTGTATCGCTCTGCGGCCTCTTCCTGTCGGATGTCCGAGAGCAGACCCTGACGGGAGGCATCAAGAACATCCCAGCGATCAGCTTTATGTAATGGCGGAATCGTCACGTGTTCGCGGCGGTCAAAACCCGCCAGAGCGGCGTCAACCAGTTCGCCCACTTCCATCATTTTTGAGGCGTTACTGATGTCGATACCGGCACGATCCCAGATTTCGGTGTACGTACCTGCAGGGAGCACCGCCTGGATATAAATGCCTTTTGAAGAGAGCTCAACGTTCATTCCCTGAGAGAGGAAAAGAACAAAGGCTTTTGTTGCGCCGTAAACCGTCATTGCAAATTCCGGGGCGAGACCCACTACGGAACTGATATTGACGATCGAACCTTCTCCGGCTTCTGCGAACCGGCCTGCAGCAGCAGTGGCCAGTCTTGTCAGGGCAGTGACGTTAAGCGCGATAAGGCGTTCAATGGAATCAGGCGTCTGCTCGGTAAACGTGCCGGACTGAGCGATACCTGCGTTATTGATAAGAATACCTATCCGCGTGTCTTCCCGGAGGCGTGCTTCAACAGCAGCTAAATCACTCGCCAGCGTGAGGTCGGCAGGCAGCACATCGACGGAAATATGATTTTCCTGTCGCAGCCGTTCAGCAAGCGCCTCTAATTTTAATTTGTCGCGAGCAACCAGAACCAGGTCATGTCCACGACGTGCAAAGCGCTCAGCGTAAACAGCACCAATACCCGTTGATGCGCCTGTAATGAGGACTGAAGTACGAGTCATAATTTTATCTTCTTCATTTGTTTGATAAAAATCGCTGTTAGCGATGTAGGGTTAACCGTGATACCTGAAGAGTGATTAACTGTTACCGCTAAGCGATGGATAGTCGGTGTAGCCCTCCGCACCTCCGCCATACAGTGTTTCAGGATTAAGCGGGGCCAGAGGTGCTCCCGACTTAAGTCTTTCGACAAAATCGGGGTTAGAAATGAAGGGGCGACCGAATGCGAACAAATCGGCTTTGTCCTGTGCAAGATGGTCAGACGCCAGCGCCAGGTCATAGCCATTGTTACCGATGTAAGTGTTTTTAAAGCGGCGACGCAGCGAAGCGTAATCAAACGGTGAGGCATCACGGGGACCTCCCGTCGCGCCTTCAACAACATGCAGATAAACGATACCTGAAGCATCAAGTTGCTCTGCCAGGTAGTCATATTGTGGCTGCGGATCGCTGCATGAAATCGCATTAGCAGGTGAGACCGGTGAGATGCGAACGCCCGTCCGCGCTGCGCCGATCTCATCTTTCACGGCCTCCACGACCTCTAATAGCAGACGCGCACAATTCTCAACTGAACCGCCATATTCATCGGTGCGCTGATTAGCACCATCTTTCAGGAACTGCTCAAGCAGATAGCCATTCGCACCGTGTATCTCTACACCATCAAAACCTGCGGTAATGGCATTGGCTGATGCCTTTCTGAAATCGGCAACAATGCCTTTTATTTCCTTCAGCTCAAGCGCTCTGGGTTCTGAAACATCAACAAAATGGTTGTTCACGAAGGTTTTGGTTTCAGCACGGATAGCTGACGGCGCGCCTGGTGCGGCACCTTCTGGCTGTAAATCGACATGTGAAATTCGACCTGTGTGCCACAACTGCACAAATATCCGTCCGCCTTTGTCATGTACCGCATCTGTGACTTTACGCCAGCCCTCAATCTGGGCCTGCGTGTAGATCCCCGGCGTATCCTGATAGCCCTGCGCCTCTGCTGAAATCTGCGTAGCTTCGGTAATCAGTAACCCTGCTGTGGCACGCTGAGCGTAGTAAGTCGCTGCCAGTTCACCTGGCACCAGGCCTGCGCCTGCCCGGTTACGCGTCAGCGGGGCCATCACGATGCGATTCGCAAGCGTGACAGATCCCAGTTCATAGGGCTGAAATAAGGATTGATTCGTCATGGTTATTCCTTTGCGGATTAGCGGGTCAGTAAACTGATTTAATGATGATGATCGTAATCATTAAAGTCAACTGGTTTGATTATGATCATCATCAATGTATACTTAAGCTCAGTTTCAGGAGGAAAAGATGAAAGTGTCAAAAGAGCAGGTTCGCGAAAACAGGAACCGAATCGTTGAAACGGCGTCAGAACTTTTCCGTGAGCGGGGTTACGATGGGGTAGGCGTCGCTGAACTGATGTCAGCCGCAGGGTTAACGCATGGCGGGTTCTATAAGCACTTTGGGTCGAAAGCCGATTTGTTAGCCGAAGCGATGAGCTGCGGCTTCGCGCAATCGGCGGAAAAAACTCAGGGTGTGAGTCGGGAAAAGTTCGTTGAATATTACCTTTCCCGGCAGCATCGCGATGATATGGCAAAGGGGTGTGTCATGTCGGCTTTGGGCACCGATGCAGCGCGCCAGTCTGAATCCATCCGCGAGACCTTTGCGGCCGGAATTGAACGACAGCTTGCCGTTTTAGAAACGGAACAGGTCACGCGTGCGGATCTGATCAATACGCTCGCGCATCTTGTGGGTGCACTGATGCTTTCGCGTGCCTGCCCGGATAATTCCGGGCTTGCTGATGAAATTCTGGAGGTCTGCCGTACGCGTCTGATCAGCCCGGATGCCTGTAAAGATTGAATCGATGCTCTTGCCGTTCAACCTTACTAAAATCGTTGCGGCCTGGACTGAACGCACCAGCCCGCTGGCGTTTTATTATGAACGGCGGGAATGCGTAATCCGGACTTCCCGTTCCGGATACCATTCCCATCAACGCGCTATCAATCAGTCGGCCATCCACCTGGGACAGTGACCCATCACTCAGCCGTTGTCGCGGAATCCAGGATAAAGGCTCATTCCACCATCGATAAAAAGCGTGGTGCCATGAACGTAATCAGAGAGATCACTGGCAAGCCAGACGACGGCGTTCGCCACATCTTCAGCCGCACCGATACGTCCATAAGGAATGAGCTTTAACAGCGCTTTGCCCGCTTCACCCTGGGTGCTTTCCTCGTTGATGGCGGTAGCGATAGCGCCGGGTGCCACTGCATTGACACGAATACGTTCTTCACCCACTTCCTGAGCCAGCGTTTTCATCAGCAAGTCAACGCCGCCTTTTGATGCGGCATAGTTGACGTGTCCGGCCCAGGGAATGAGCTGGTGAACCGAGCTCATATGAATAATCTTACCGACAGCTTTGCTGATATCCTGGCGATGCTCCTGGCGCTTGAACTGACGCAACGCAGCACGCGCGCAGAGGAACTGGCCAGTCAGGTTCACGTCCAGAACGGTATTCCAGTCCTCTAGCGTCATCTCAATGGACGGGGCATCTTTCTGCAGTCCTGAGTTCGCCACCAGGATATCCAGCCTGCCAAATTCCTTGATCGTCTGGTCAAAAAGATTCTCTACATCCGCCTCTTTCGACACGTCACCTTTGACAGCAATTGCACGGCCTCCATCGGCGCGGATTTTCTCAGCCAGCTCCTCGGCCGGTTCCGCCTGGCTATGGTAGTTAATCACTACACAGGCACCTTCTTTAGCGAGTGCTTCTGCGCAGGCATAGCCGAGACCCGAGCTGGCACCGGTAACCAGCGCAACCTGATTTTTGAGAGAAAAGATCATGAGGCATCCTTATTTCTGTAAATGATGAGCGTCTTAAACCCGGCCGGTATCATCGGGAAAGTGAATTTTGATGTATCGCTGACACTACGACGTCCAGCCACCCCCAAACTGATTAATCGGATAGCCGGATCGGGCGCATGGGCCTGAGTCACTGAATTATAGATGTGAAGTACAGGGTTAGCCGCTAATGCGGTCCTGGTGGATAGTCAGGAAACGTTGAAGCAGGAACGTAAGCAGTAAAAAATGGGATATCTGAGAGGCAAAAAAGCAGCTATCAGAAGATAGCTGCTTTTGACGCTCAGGCTTTTCTGGCTGGAATCACTTTTACTATTTATTGCTTATTGCCTGATAACCAGGCCAGAGCTTGATCATTTTCTATCAAGACCACGAGACCGGCCCCATTTTCCTGAGGCAGAGGAGGTGGTAATGAACGCTAAAGAGTCTTTACCACCATTCCAGCCGCGGCCAGCATCATGATGGTACCGGCTGAACGGAAAAGGAGTCGTTGCGCTTTAGCGCTGGTCAGGAGGTGGCGTATCCTGAGGGCTGCAAAAATAAAAACGGCTCCCACACTCAAAAGGACTAACACGGTAAGCGGAACCAGCAGTCCTCCCCACATCTGAAAAGATACATTATCGAGAGAGATAACCAGAGGCAGTATAGCCAGATAGAAAGCGATGGTTTTAGGGTTTCCCAGCGTTATGGTCAGTCCTGAAAACCAGGCTGATGCCAGTTCTCGTTTTGTCGCTTTTTGATCGATATTTATTGCCTGAGGCTGGTGGCACCAGAACTGCCATGCCAGCAGGCATAGAAAGAGTGAGGCAGCCCAGTTAATCAGCGTAAAGAGAGAGGTAAAGGTATGAGCGATCACCGCCAGACCAAATACCGCCACAGATAAATAAATCAAATCTCCGAGAATGAGACCGGCCAGCATCGTAAAGCCTGTTATTGCGCCCCCACTCACGCTGCGAGCGACTAATGCAGTCATCCCCGGACCCGGAATTGCAGCAGCTAAACCGAGTGCAGCAATATAAGATAGTATTTCAGTAGTTCCTGACATAGTTATTCCTGTTGAAATGCACTTCGGTAAAAGGGAACAGAGTTAGTTGTTCAAAAATGCCTTGTTCTGAGCGATGGTTGTCATATAAAAATCTTAATTAAGGGTTAAAGATATGCATCCTTTTTATCAGTTGGTTTAACGTTGAAAGTGGAGGTTAGATTATTCCAAAGCGGATATTGCTGCATTAATTTAACTACGCAGATGACAAGTTTAATTTTCATGTGCGCGCAGTGCTCTATCCGATCCTCTCTTCAAGAGATGATCAGCTCCCTGTATTCTTTAAATTAAATTGAATCATATGCATTAAGTCAGGGTTCAGTTTTCCCTTATATTGTTTGTAATAACAACCTGGAAAAGTAAATATATTATGCAGCAGGAAAGCGGAAAATTGTTACCTGTATTATTTACTTAATGCCTGTTTTTAGGTAAAAGTAACCTTAAACTGCTTCCACAAAGAAAGGAATTTCCCCTTATGGCGCTTAGCTCGACAGATATGAAAATTCTCGAAATTTTACAGGACGATGCCCGGGTAACTAACCAGGTACTGGCGGAGAAGATAAATATTTCAGCATCTCCCTGCTGGCGCAAAGTTCGTAAGCTCGAGGAAGATAAAGTGATTCAGGGCTATCGTGCTGTTATTGACCGCAAGAAAATTGGGCTGGGAGTAATGGTTTTCATTCGGGTCGTCATTGACAGCCATAGCGAAGCGGAGGCCAGAAAATTTGAAGAGGAAGTGACTGCCCTAGAGGATGTGGTTGCCTGTTATAGCATCGGTGGGGATGCTGACTTTCTGCTACAGGTTGTGGCTTCAGATCTGGACTCCTATGCTGATTTTGCAATGTCAGTGGTACGCAGATTGCCAGGAATTAAAGAAATGCAGAGTATGTTTGTGCTTAAAGAGATCAAACCACTCGTTAGTTATCCTATTAAGAAAATCTCTGAGTAGTTTATCGCTGCCGTGATGCCCAGTGACTGATTATCAATTCCGCATAGAGCGGATTTAATGATCAGGAATGCTACCTGCGTTATTCAGAGCACAAAACTGATATCCGGCATGATCTTACACAAGTTAATAGTGGCATAGCGTTAGCGAGCGTGCTGACTCTCCTCATTTTTCTGCTTTAACAACACGAGTATTTGTGATGACTTGATTGTTGATAACGACCAATAGTGCCTTTCAAAACGGAGCAGCCAGCGGCTTAAACTTTAATTCATAGCTTATCTTCAGACTGTGTCAGCTTAAAAGAGACGCTTATTTACATGAAATTATGCCATCAATCTTCCCCCAGCCATAAAGTCCATGCTTTACCGTGACGATAACCGTTGTACCGGGATTTGCCGGCGTAGTTTAAGCTTTAATGTCAGGGCGAGGTTTTCACGATGCCGCGCCCTGACAATCTTTCTTGCGACTGGATGATTTCAGTCGCCGAGCCTATTTAAGGCGTCTCATCAGAAAATCGGGCGCTAATCGCATCACGTTCGTAGCCCTGCGGTTGTGTCAGAATATGGTATAAATCAGGACGGCGACCATGGATCCAGCGACGTCCGGTACTCATTGCAAGCAGACTCAAATCAAGGTCAGCGCTCACCATAAAATCTTCCGCTGCCCAGGTTTCATTAATGATTCTTCCATAGGGATCCAGGATCATTGCATTACCGGTGCGCACCTCATCATCATCTGCACCTACGCCGTTACTGAAGAGAATAAATAATCCGTTGTCATGCGCACGAGCGGGCAGCCATCTCATCAGCCATTCCCGACCATTTGACCCTTTGAATGCAGCAGTAATTTCCTCCCTTCGCGTTTCCCGCTCCGCCCAGAGCGTCATCGGAATGGGTTTCATCGCATAAGGACTGCGGGAATCGGTACCGCCTGTCTGATGTGGCGCGAGAAGAATATCTGCACCCAGCAATGCCGTTGCACGCACATTTTCTACCAGATTATTGTCCCAGCAAATGAGGATACCTACTTTTACTCCCCAGGGCGTTTCAAAAACGGTAAAGCGGTCACCGCTGCTGATTGACGGATGTTCAAAAGCGTGGAGTTTGCGATGAGTGTGCATTGAGCCGTCCGGCATACAGGCAACATACGCATTATAGAGGCGGCCATCATCGGCTCTTTCGATAAGCCCGGCGCCAATCAGCATTTGATGTTTCATCGCCAGGGAACGAATCAATGTAAGGGAAGGACTCCCCTCGATCGGCTCGGCGAGAGCAGTTACCTCAGCCGAGGTGAGTTTGGGTACATGCCAGTAGCCGGTAATACACATTTCCGGGAATGTGAGGATTTTCACCTGCTCAATCGCTGCCTGTTCAATAAATTTCTCCATTATCAGCAGATTATAATTTTTGTTATTTGCCAGATGCTGAAATTGCACGGTGGCAACTTTTAAGGATGTATGGTTGCTCATGGTACTTCTCCGGTAGTAATCGAAACTGAATTACATAACCATTGCTGATAACTGTATAATCAAAACATTTCCGGTTTCGATAACCTTTTGGAATGTAAAAATGAACATCCGCTTGCTTAAGGCCTTTTTGATGCTGGCTGAAAAAAGAAATTATGCCGACGCGGCACGGGCGTTGTTTATTTCGCAACCTGCATTGACCAAGCAGATTAATCTCCTTGAGTCCCTGGTGGAAACGTCACTGTTTACGCGGGGGCGACATGGAGCCACACTCACGGGCGGTGGCAGGCGTCTGCTGCCAGAGGCTGAAAAAGTGGTCAGGCAAACCCAATTATTTATGCATCATGCAGAGCGGGTTTCAAAAGGGATTGAAGGGCATTTAGCCGTGGGGTTCGGTCTCTCAAGTTTTTATCTTGCACCACGCTGTATGGCAGAATTTCGTCGGGAGTGTCCGGGGATAGAGATGTCATTGACGGATCTTCCTTCCTTTCAGCAGTACGAACTTTTGCAAAATGATGAGCTCCAGATCGGTTTTGTCAGAGTTCCGCCTCCCGTAGCGCTGGATTACCTGCCATTGTTTACCGATCGATTGGTTTTGATTGCGCCAGCAAGTTCACCGTCATTGCCTGCTGATGACTGGCTGAAGAAACGCCCTCTGTTGCGACTTCATGCCGGGCGAGGACGGGGTTTAAATGCGCAAATTGACCGCTTTCTTCATGACAACGCGCTTTTCATATCATCCACTCAATTGAGTGATGATATACAAACTATTGTCGCGCTGGTCATCGCGGGCACGGGTGTTGCCCTTGTGCCATACAGTGTTATGCATATTGCACCGCCGGAGCTGGTTATTATTCCGTTAATAGGTGAGTCAATAAGCTGGAAAGTTGGCATTGCCTGGAACGCGAACCACGAGGATATAATCCGTGATAATTTTATTGCCAGTATTAAAAAGGGCATCGCGCTTCATGACGTCTGACACTCCAGAAACAGGTACTCCTTTTGCCATATTGGATAGGGCAGGATTACTGACATAATTCTTAGTACCCTCTTCAGAACAGGGTCATGATACGAAAGCGACCCTGGAGACGAATAATTTCCTGTTGCGGATAGGGCTTCTCAATACAAACCGTCATTCAAAACGTTCTGCACAGCAGGAATAGCATCCCCGTTTCGCATTATGTATCTGGATATAACTAATCTGCGGATCGGCAAAAAAATGGCCGATGAGCTTTTCAGCATTTTTCCCCTCAGCTATATCTGCCTCTCTTAAAAAATGCTTTCCGTCATAGGCCCTTAATGACAGCGTTCTGCTTAGCAGGACTTCAGGTAATTCATTGATGTAAATGCCTTGCCGGGTGTATCCCTCCCATATATAGATTGCATGAGTACCAAAATATGGCGTGGCTGCAGGCTGATAGATGTGATTAATCAGGAGAGCAGTTTCTCCGACCGGGATATCGCATAATGATATTCTGTCGGGATAACCCGGATAGCACTCTACCGTTTGTCGTACTGCATGGTGTTTTCTCAGATATTCATCGCTCTGTCCAAAAAGATGAGCAAATTGCCCGGCGTTCAGGCCAGAAATTTTATATTTCATAGCATCCCTCTCTTTTCATCGTAACACCGCGAATAATGACGTTATCGAATACTGTGAGGAGAAACTCGCCGTTATCGGTCAGGGAATTTTATGATGTGACCGTCCGACAGTGGCAGGCGAGTGCTTCATCAGCTGCAAACTTCTCAGACGCTGGCTGATATCTTCACACAAGTGCTAAGGCCTCACTTCTCGACAGCGGCGCACAAATTACTCTGTTCCCTCTCACTCTTTCCCGTTCTCCTGTCGTCACTTCATTAAAAAGATCGCTGAACTCCACCCGTTAACGACATACTCGTCACATAAACTAAGGTTGATGAATACTTTTTTGTGACAAATAACACAACCCCATTACATCTTCCGGCGGGAAAGAATTTTTATCGTGATAATGGTTTTACTCAGTACATTACAGTTTTACAGAGTAAAACAAAGCGCTTTGCGGATTGCACCTAAAGCGATGACAAAATTGTGAGGATCATCATGTCTGAAAAACAGCACATCCCGACTTTCTCTGCCGATATTGAGCAGCAGACCGTTAAGAAGGTGGTCTGGCGCATTTTGCCCTTCCTGATTGTTTGTTATCTGATTGCCATTATTGATCGCGGCAACATTGGGATGGCTTCGTTGCAGATGAACGAAGATTTAGGATTGTCGAAAGCGGTATTTGGTTTTGCGAGTAGTCTGTTTTTTGTCGGTTACTTCCTGTTTGAAGTGCCCAGCAATCTGGCCATGCAGAAAATTGGCGCAAAGATTTGGATCTCTCGCATCATGGTGTCGTGGGGTATCATCTCTGTCTGTACCGCCTTTGTTGAAAGTGCCAATACACTCTATATATTGCGCTTTTTACTGGGTGCCGCTGAGGCTGGATTTTTCCCTGGCGTCATTCTTTATCTGACTTACTGGATTCCCGGAAAGTACCGTGCACGCGTGATTGCTACCTTTATGGTGGCCATTCCTGCGGCGAACTTTATTGGATCGCCCATTTCTGGTCTGATTTTGTCACTGGATGGCTGGTACGGTATGCGTGGCTGGCACTGGTTATTTATCCTGGAAGGTATTCCGGCGGTCATTCTGGGAATTGCAGCCTTCTTTTTACTGAGCAATCGTCCCACTAATGCCAGTTGGTTAAATCAGGAACAAAAAGCGTGGCTGAACAGCACTCTCGAAGCCGAAAATGCGAAGAAGAAGGCGATAGGTCATATCTCTTTGTGGCAGTTGCTGCGTCACAAACATATCTGGGTGATGGCGCTGATTTATGCAGGTGCGTCTGCGGCGGGCTCAACGCTGAGCGTCTGGTCTCCGCAACTGCTTAAATCGTTTGGACTGGATAACTTCACCACCGGTTTAGTCAATGCGATTCCCTACGGCCTGGCCTCCATTCTGATGATTATCTGGGGCAGAAGTTCTGACCGCAGCGGCGAGCGTCGCTGGCACACCGCGTTAACGCTGTTCTTAATTGCAGGTGGCCTGCTGTCAGCCTTTATCACCAATAGTCTGACCGGCAGTGTAGTGATCCTGTCGCTGGTATTAATCGGAGCCTACTCAATGAAAGGACCTTTCTGGGCGCTGGCATCGGGATGGATGTCATCGACTACCGCTGCAGCGGGTCTGGCGGCTATCGGTGCGATGGCGAATCTGATCGGCGGTGGGGTGATGGTCAACGTTTATGGCATTATCAATCAGGCGACCGGCAGCCATACGCTGGCCATGGTGCCACTGGCTATCCTCTGTGGCATCGGCGGCATCGCCGTGCTGGTCATGGGCCGCAAAAAAGAGTTAACCATCGACGTTGAAAATAGCGCTTCGTCAGTCAGTAAATAAAGTAATCCCGCCTGCAGACGCTTATCAGCGCCTCTGCAGGCGGGTTCTTCCGGCTTTATCTCTGCCATATAAACATTCCACATCCTGTCATTACCTGAATCAGTCTGCTGGTTGTTGATGTCTGTTATGTGTCAGATGCGGAAAGAACTTACCTTTGGGGATTTACTGACAATACCCAGTTTAAGAGCGTTCAGAACTGTTAAGCATGAGATCAATAAAGGCGCGTACAGCAGGATTTGAACGCCTGCTCGCATGCCATACCGCAGAAATATTATGCCGCTCTACTGAAAAATCAGTGAGAAGGGGCACTAATTCCCCGCGCTTAACCCAGGAAGCAGCCATAAAACTCGCCACCATGCCTATTCCGGCACCGGCCGCCACAGCCGCGATAACGGCCTCGCTTGCATCGACGATGACAGCAGATGATGGCACAATTTCAATCTCCCGCTCGCCAACCCGGAACGGCCAGCGAAAAATCTGCCCCGTATTTT
Source organism: Pantoea sp. Fr-CA_6 (assembly GCF_024520895.1). Classification (NCBI taxonomy): domain Bacteria; kingdom Pseudomonadati; phylum Pseudomonadota; class Gammaproteobacteria; order Enterobacterales; family Erwiniaceae; genus Pantoea; species Pantoea sp. Fr-CA_6. The sequence continues at coordinate 341,143 of NZ_JALNPO010000003.1, forward strand.
GATATCGCAAATTAACCGTTTTATGCCCGATAAGATCATTGGGGTGTTCGGGTTCCGGGCATCGGGTCAAATAATCTGGCGAAGCATAACAACCTATCTGATAGGGCGACAAACGACGCGACAGAAGATTTGAATCTGCGAGGTCGCCGATCCGGATGGCTATATCAATACTCTCGTCAACAATGCTAATTACGCGATCACTCAGCTTTAAGTCGATTGTCACTTTAGGATGAAGTGCACAGAATTGCGGAAGGAGAGGCGCGATCACATGAACACCAATCGGAAACGATGCCGCAATGCGTAATGTTCCCGCTGGCTCCTCTCGCGATCGCATGGCGACCTGCTCAAGCTCCTCAGCATCGCGTAATAACTGCAGCGTGCGCTCGTGCAGTTCACGACCCTCAGCAGTCAGCACCAGCGAACGGGTGGTTCGGGTGAACAATGTGATGCCAAGACGCTGCTCCAGTCTCTGGATACTTTTACTTATCGCGGAAGGGGATACTGCCAGCGAGCGAGCGGCAGCGGTAAAGCTGCCGAGCGATCCCGCACGAGCGAATGCAATCAGACCTGTTAGTCTTTCAAAGATTATTTGTTCCTTCATGGCAATATTAAAGCGAAATCCAGCCCCATTATCAATCATCACAATTGGTCATATTCTGGCACCTGAATCTGTGTTGGAGTGAAATTGCCATGACTGAAATGATGAAAGCAGTACAGCTACATGCGTTTGGTGGCCCGGAGAATCTCAGGTATGAAGATGCACCCCGCCCAACTATCGGGGCTGACGAAGTCCTTGTGCGCGTGCATGCCGCAAGTCTGAACCCACCAGACTTGTATCTGCGTGATGGTTATCGGGCGCTTCCGCCTGAGTGGCGGCCCGAACCCCATTTTCCCTTAATCCTGGGAACGGATGTTTCAGGAGTTATCGAAGCCGTAGGCAAAAATGTTTCCGCATTCAGCACCGGAGATGAAGTCTATTCAATGGTGCGTTTTCCTGATGGGGTAATGGCCGGTAGTGGAGCTTATGCCGACTATGTAAGCATTCCTGCATCAGAGGTGGCGTTAAAACCTCAGGGAATAGACCATATCCAGGCAGCGGGTGCCCCGATGTCACTGCTCACCGCGTGGCAATTTCTTGTCGACGTCGGCCATGATGCGCCCAATCCGTTTCAATCTTTCAACCATAAACCGGTTCTGCTTGAAGGCCAGACGGTGATGGTTAACGGTGCAGGAGGAGGCGTAGGGCACATTGCTGTTCAGATCGCGAAGTGGAAGGGTGCGAGAGTCATTGCCGTCGCTTCTTCCCGTCATGAAGTGCTTATGCGCGAACTGGGCGCAGATGATTTTATCGACTACACCAAAGTAGCCGCTGAGAATGTAGTGAAAAACGTCGATCTGGTTATTGATGCTGTTGGCGGAAAGCATATAGAGCGCTTTTTAAGCTGCATCAGACAGGGCGGAGCACTATTTCTGGTGAATCCTTTGAGTTTTACTGGGCAGACTGAGGCCGCTCAAAAAGGGATTACTGTGTCAACAACGCAAGTGCGTTCAAGTGGTCTGCAGCTATCCGAAGCGGGGCTTTTACTGGAAAAAGGCATTATCAACGTCGTGATTGACAGCACCTATCCGTTAGCCATGGCATCAGCCGCACATCAACGTGCTTCGTCAGGAAGCATCCAGGGCAAAATTGTGCTGACTAACTTCTGATTACCCCATCCCTGATCAGCCATTTTCTGAGGGCGAGTAGCAGTCAGTTAAAGGAAAAATAAGATGCTTATCATTTCCGGTTATATGTACATTGATCCTTCTGTCCTGGAACAATTTATGGGAGAACTTAACTTATTGGCAAATGCCGTTCGACAACGTGATGGAAACCTTTCATATAACGCTGCCGTGGAGGACTATCAGACCGGAAGTTTGCTTATATCAGAACGATGGGTGGATCAGGACGCGCTCAATGCCCATCTTATAAAAACCGACACGGTAGAGTTTATCAACCGATGGCAGGGAAAAATGAAGGGGGAACTCTTCAAATATGACGCCTGTAACGAGAGAGGGCTTATGGATGGGTGAATAAAAATCTTATTAAAATCGAGAGTGCTTTATTATCAAGCCTCGGATCTGTGAGTAATCGCTCTTCGCTCATAGCAGGCATAAGCCTGGACGATGGTCCGCTTTGTGCCATAAGCGGACGTTCAGGGTATCATGTTGCAGTTAATGTTGAAGGTCCGGCTTACTCCCTTTCAAGTATGTTAATGATTAAATCGCGTGGAAAAATTGTCTCATTGGTGTGTATGAGCTCTTTAATTGTCCACCAATGATAATCGCGTATGACTTCCTGTTCATTGCTACTCCACCCTGAGCGGTCGAGCTCAACTGTATTTGCATCAATCATAAAGAAACGCTCTTCAGCAAGTACAGTCTCCCCACTGGGTAGCATCATTGTGAAGTTTTGGGACGCTATCTGTGGTCCTGTTAATGTCCTTATCAAACCCGTTTCTTCAAATAATTCGCGTATAGCGGCCTGCTCAAAAGATTCATTTTTTTCAAGCCCTCCACCCGGTGTTGCCCAGTATGTTTTTCCTCTCAGAGCTCCATCTTTATGACAGAACCTAAAGAGCAGGACGCGATTATCAGGCGAAACAATGATCAGTCGAGATGATGGTCGAATGCGCACGTACCCCCTTAAAAAAGCTTAAATACTAATTCTTGATATTTATATAAACATAAATTGCAGCCTGAATCGGCCTATAGGTCTGTATTTTCTTACAGCTTTAATCTTACACAACGTCCGCTCCTCGCTCTTAGCGGACACTACGTGATGCCGATGTCCGGTTTGTGCCATAAGCGGACGCTGACTTATCAACAACCCACTTGAGTATTAGGGTGAATCCGGCTTACGGCTGGATCATCATAAGAAAGAGCCGCCCAGAGGCGGCTAGTCATTATTTGCGTGGTTTATCCGCATCCGAGCGCTTCTCTCGAACTCTTCCATCATTGTTACGATCGCGGGGCTGGGTACCACCGCCAGGTTTAGGAACAACTACGCCAGGATTGAGTGGTCTTCTGTCCGCCATAATTCCATTTCCTAATAGAATGGCAAAAGTGCCGTCTTTTTGATACGCCTAGTATCATGACCTTTCAATCCCGATAAGAAGATATGTTGCGCGGCATCATCTTTTTTCCTCTTTTCGCTCATAGCAGGCATTAATCTGAAGTTAATCCGCTTTGTGCCAGAAGCGGCCTCTTTGCTTTCATCTGTAAAGAACAGAAAGCTTGAATCTTTAACTGAAGACTTTAAGTAAATCATTTTTCTAAAGCTTTATGTCGCTCTGCCGTTACTTGAAAAAAGCCATCGATTTAAATCACGGACTTAGCTTTATTCAGGATGGAGAGAAATTTAACTATGAATATCAATACATTAAGCAATATTTACAGCCAAACTCAAGCTGCATCAGTTAAGACCTCTAAAATCTCCAGCCCCCAACCTGTCAGAGAAAGTAACGCCACGGTAGCGCAGCCAGTATCGTCAGGCCAGTCTACGATAAGTGGACAAGGACTTATGATGTCTCGTCTGTTTGGTAAGGTAAGCACCTTACCTGAAATTCAGACGCAGCTAACCAAAAGTACCCAAGACATGGATGCCACTAATTTTCTGACGAAGAGCGATCTCAGTGCACTTTCAGATCTTTATGGTCAGGCACAAGCTCAGGGCACTGACTTACGATATGTCGATGACATAGCACGCGACTTAGGGAATTACCGAAAGTTTGGAAGCGTATCGGGTAGTTACAATACAGGAAATACTTACGATGCGAGTGGTCGGGTTAAAACGGTATCGTTTACAGATAAAGATGCTGCAACGGCATCCCGTATTCTGAGTAGCGATAACCTTTCAGGCTCTGGCCTCGACCCTGCTTTTCTCAGATATGAACTCGACCCCGGATATTCTTTCAGTCATACCGCGAGTTTTGACTATCTGGAATCCATCATGAACACTACCGGTTCTGATGTGACATCGAAAGGCCAACACATGTCATCTCAATTCGCAACTTATGTAAGCCAGGGGCAGAATAACTACATAATAAATACTGCCAGCGAAGCCACACTGAAAATCGAAGAACCTGATGTCATCAACAAAGATGGTGTATTTACTGTCACCGAAACTGGTAAAAAGCATGGATTCAGGTTAGAAGGCAATGACGTCGTACAGGATAAAGGCACTGGCATAAATGATACTCAGTCTGGTAAGAAGGGGGGCAAAACGTTAATGGATTACTTCCTGAATCAAAACAATACAGATGGTATCAATTCTAAAAATGCAGCCAGTTTTTTTGATTTTCTTTTCTCATCTAAGGCTAATACTAAATCCCATGGATAGTGCATACAGATGCATCCTTTTCATTAACAGGGATGCTCACACCAACCGTAAGGAAAATTGTGGATTCGGCACCTCGCTCATAGCGAACCTTGCCTTCATGCATGGCCGCTTTGTGCCAGAAGCGGACATCGGATAATAATTTATGTTAACATTTAAAAGAACAACATTCAGCCATAATAACCTCCTCAATTACAGTCATTAATTTTCATTTATGCAGCCTTAAAATCAAATCTATTTTTGCACTTTTAATTTTACAGTCATGGGAAGATTCCTGGCAGGTTTGCCCTTTTCAAAACGCCATTTTGAAACGGCTGTTATTACAGCATCATCGAACAAGTGGTCTGGTGTCGACTCGATAATTCTCATCTGACTTACCCTGCCTTCTGCATCAACGTCAAAGTTAAACTTAACCATACCTTCTATCCGGTTCTTAGCCGCATAGTATGGGTAAACGGGTCGATCTTGTCGAAGGGGCTTGGGTTGTTCAACTTTAACAGGTGAATAAGTAGTACATGCATTGAGTACAAGAACAGCCAGAATCATCATAAACCCATACATAACAATATCCTTTTGTTGATAAACATTATCATTATACTTAAACATCAACGGAAGGACATTTGCTGAACTCATCGGATATCGCGTTATAATCCAAAAAAACAGTGGATATAACCCCAATAAGTCCTGCCCCCGTCTTTCTGCAAACTAGTCATCCGCTCCTTGCTCATAGCGGACATATCCTTCATAACACATGCCCTACAATTAACACTTCAAAGAAACCGCTGCAGGCAGCCACCTCATTCAATACGCGGGAAGAGTCGTTAACGATTGAAGGGTAATAAACCCATTTATGTGGGCGAAGGAAGTAAGCCAGGACGGCATAGAACAGAATAAGATTCGTGTCGGAAACCCTGGCAGGTAAGCATTACGCTCTATTGCAGCAGATTTACCTATTAACCAGCCGACCAGAAAGCGCTGTTACCTGTCTGATCGGCTGGAGAGGGCGGTTCAGGCTACCGGACTTTCGTTTTTTAGTGGTTCTGCCAGCACGCTTAATATGTTACTGGCCGCGACGGTGCCCATCTTCACGTAGGAGTTATCGCTGACGCCGCCGATGTGTGGCGACAGAATCACATTTCCAACACTCTGCCAGATATGCGGCGCAGTCAGGGGTTCAGTGGCAAAACTGTCCAGTGCGGCCCAGGCGACAGTGCCATTATCCAGCGCCGCTAACAGCGCTTCTTCATCAATGAGACCACCGCGTGCTGTGTTCACCAGAATGGCGCCTTTTTTAAACAGAGCCAGTTTCTCAGCGTTAATCATCTGTTGCGTCTGTTCGGTTAACGGGCAGTGCAGCGAAATGACATCTGCATGCTGCAGCAGATCGTCAAGTGAGGTCGATTCACACTCATCGGGAAAGGTTCTGGCAAAAGGATCATAAGCGAGCACCTTCATGCCAAAAGCACGGCCAATACAGGCAACACGACCGCCTATGGCACCAAGCCCTACCAGACCCAGCGTTCTGCCCTCCAGCTCCACCGACTTATGGGTCGATTTGTCCCAGTGTCCCTGGCGCATGCGCTGATCAAGCGGTATCACCGATTTTGCACAGGCTAAAATTAACGCCCAGGTATGCTCGGCCACGGCCGCTGCGTTGGCCCCCGGGGCTGACTGAACACTGATATGACGTTCAGCCGCCGCCTTTTGGTCGATAACGTCAATGCCGCTGCCGTGTTTGGAAATAACCCGCAGGTCAGGCGCGGCATCCATAATGCGGGCGTTGATTTTGCCGTATCGGACGATAATCGCCACAGGATTATGCTGCTGGCAGAGCTGGAACAGGCTATCTTCGCTGGGCTGTTTGCCGGCATAAACAATGCTGAAGTCACTAAGCAGGTTTACTGCCTGCGGTGCCAGGTCATTACCCGTTACCAGGATCACGGGAGAAGAGGTTGTCATCAGAGCGACTCCCCATCGACCAGCATGCCAGCGGTTTGCAGGGCTTTCTCTAACCACGGCGCGCGAAGGTCGCCATCACGAATGGCTGCGATACGGCTGGTTTCGAAATCGAGTTTTTTCTGGGCCAGTTCGAGCAACGCAGGAACGTCTTCACGCGGCAGAACCACCACGCCATCTATATCCCCGATGACGAGATCGCCTGGCTGAATGGCTGCGCCCGCCACAGAAACAGGGTAGTTGACGCGTCCTGCAATGGACTTGGTCGGACCGCAGGGATTCAGGCCCGCAGAGAAAACCGGGAAGCCGTTCGCGCTCAGTGCATCGGCGTCACGCACCGCACCATCAATAATAATTCCGGCGATGCCGGAGGCTTCTGCCTGGGTGGACATTATCTCACCGATTAATGCACAGCTGATATCGCCTTTGCCATCGACCACAATGACATCGCCCGGCTGGGCAATCGCCAGCGCGGCGTGGATCGCCAGGTTGTCGCCCGGTCTCACCTCGACAGTGATAGCCGGTCCGGCGACTTTCATTGTGGGGGACACCGGTTTTACGCGACCGTGCAGCGTTCCGCGTCGTCCGGCAACATCAGCAAGGATCGCCGCCTGAAACTGAGCAGCCTGTTTTACGCGCTCTGGTGCGATACGGATAATGTCGCGATTGATGAAGGTATTCTCTGCATGGGGCATAGATTAATCCTCTTTGTTTTACCAGGCACAACTAAGTTGTACAATATAAAACTACTATATCGATGTTAATTGAGTTCGCACCAGTGTTAAGCATTCATTTGTGATGTAAATACGATGTGAATCACAAATTGCGCGGTAAACTGCCTGCCGTCGCAAACAGGAGGACGTACCGATGGGGAATGAAGGCGTAATTGCCGTAGAAAAAGCGCTGGCGCTGCTGGATTGTTTCAGGCCTGGTGAGGAATCACTGACGCTGACCGCGCTGGCGCAGCTTTCTGGGTACCATAAAACGACAGTTTACCGTCTGATGAACTCACTTGAGCGCATGAACTATGTCATTCGTCGCGACAATGGCGTTTATACCCTGGGGCCAAGACTGCTTTATCTGGGCAAGCTCTATGAACAATCCTTTCATCTGGCCAGTATCGTTCAGCCTGAACTTCACGCACTGGCGACTGCGACAGGCGAAAGCGCCACATGGTATGTGATTGAAAACGGTCAACGACTCTGTCTTTTCAGAGCGGAGCCCTCTGAAGGACTGCGTGAAACACGTCTGCCCGGCACTTATCTGCCGCTGGATAATTCGGCCATCGGGCAGGTGCTTCGTTACTGGGGGCTGAATGAACCTCTGTTTGACTCTGTACCTGAACTCCCGTTGTTCACGTCAGGTATTCGCGATCCGCATATCGCGGCATTCTCCGTACCGGTGTTTGGTGAAGGTAACAAACTGCTCGCGGCGCTGGCATTAACCGGTCCGGCTTCACGCCTGACGCAGTCGATGCGCGACAGTGAGATGGGAAAACTGATGAAAGAGGCAGCGTGCAGGCTTTCGGTAAAATCAGGCGCACATAAAGTGATGTGTGATAACGTTTATAAAATTTAGTCGTCTTGCCTGGCTGTGACCGGAACGTTTCAGTTGCCCCATCCATGCTGCGTTTTACGGTTTGCGGGCGGGAACCGATGGAGTATTGCTAAATGACTAACAGCACGCTGGCGTGCCTGATTATGGGATCATGAAAGCCTCCGCGCCTTAAGTTGAGGCGAAACATCACGCCACCTCTGACATCTCTTGTTAAGCCCTCTTTGTGCGAGGCTTTTTACACCCGGATTTTACATCAGGTGTTAAAAGACTCGCTGCCTCATGAAAATTTCCCCGCTTTACTGCCCCAACATGAATTTCCTTCATGTTCGTTGAAATTTAATCACTTTTTTTCAACCGGGTGTTGAGGCATAAAGTAAGAATTGTTAATAACTTTGAGTCATATGAATAGTTGTAAAGGGATAGCCACGCTGGATAACCCTTAAAAGCAACAACGCATATCAGCGACCAGGATACCCGATAGCGATGAACAACTTAGCCTTTACCCTCAAGCGCATTCGTTTCGACGAAAACTATAATCCTTCGAAAAATACGCGGGCGACGACTAACTTCGCTAATTTAGCGCGCGGCGAAAAACGTCAGGAAAACCTGCACAACGCCCTGGTGATGATCGACAATCGTTTCAACTCTCTGGCGCACTGGGACAATCTAAAGGGCGACCGCTACTCAGTTGAACTTGAGATTATTTCTGCTGAGCTGAATCTTCGTCCCGGAAGCAGCGACGAATCGTTCCCGGCGATTGAGATTTTAAAAACGCATATCGTGGATCATAAAACCGGTCAGCGCACCGAGGGGATTGTCGGCAATAACTTCTCTTCCTATGTGCGTGATTATGATTTCAGCGTTGTTCTGTCAGAACATAACAAAGGTCAGACTGAATTCAGCCTGCCGGATGATTTTGGTCAGCTGCATGGCAATATTTTCAAAAGTTTCGTGAACTCAGCGGTCTATAAAGAGAACTTCAGTAAATCGCCGGTTATCTGCCTGAGTGTATCGAGCAAAAACACCTACGTGCGCACCGGTAATCAGCATCCGGTATTGGGCATTGAATATCAGCAGGATGAACCTTCCCTGACTGACTTCTATTTCGGAAAAATGGGTCTGAAAGTGCGTTTCTTCATGCCGCAGGGCAGTGTTGCGCCGCTGGCTTTCTATTTCCACGGTGACCTGCTCAGCGATTACACCAATCTCGAGCTGATCAGCACCATCAGCACCATGGAAACTTTCCAGAAGATCTATCGCCCTGAAATTTACAACGCGAATTCTGCTGCGGGACAGTGCTATCAACCCACGCTGCAGCATCAGGATTATTCGTTAACCCGGATTGTTTACGATCGCGAAGAACGCAGCCGCCTTGCTGTCGAACAGGGTAAGTTTACTGAGACGCATTTTATTAAGCCGAATCAGACACTTCTCGCGCAATGGTCTGCTGAATCCGTTCTTTGATTAATTAATTATAGAAGGTCACCTGCTATGAAAACCTTATTACCGACATCAACTGCTGGCAGCTTGCCTAAACCCTCCTGGATTGCGCAGCCAGAGGTGCTCTGGTCACCCTGGAAACTGCAGGATGAAGAGTTAGTCGACGGCAAAAGAGATGCGTTGCGTCTGTGTCTGGACGATCAGGTTCGGGCCGGTATTGATATCGTCAGTGATGGCGAGCAGACCCGTCAGCACTTCGTGACGACGTTTATTGAACACCTCAGCGGTGTGGATTTTGAAAAGCGTGAAGTGGTGCGAATCCGTAATCGCTATGATGCGAGCGTCCCGACCGTGGTGGGTGAAGTCTCACGTCAGAAACCCGTATTTGTTGAAGATGCGAAAATCCTGCGTAAGCTGACCGATCGTCCTATTAAGTGGGCGTTGCCGGGTCCGATGACGATGATCGATACCCTTTATGACAATCACTATAAAAGCCGCGAAAAACTGGCCTGGGAATTCGCAAAGATTCTGAATCAGGAAGCCAAAGAATTAGAAGCCGCTGGCGTGGATATTATTCAGTTTGATGAACCTGCGTTTAACGTCTTTTTCGACGAAGTGAATGACTGGGGCATCGCCGCGTTAGAGCGCGCCATCGAAGGTCTGAAGTGTGAAACCGCGGTTCATATCTGCTACGGCTACGGCATTAAAGCGAATACCGACTGGAAGAAAACTCTGGGCACAGAGTGGCGTCAGTACGAAGAGGTCTTCCCAAAATTACAGCGTTCGGCTATCGATATTGTCTCACTGGAGTGTCAGAACTCGCGGGTTCCGATGGATCTGATCGAGCTGATTCGCGGTAAGAAGGTGATGGTCGGTGCCATCGATGTGGCAACCCATACCATCGAGACACCTGAAGAAGTGGCGAATACGCTGCGCAAAGCGCTGCAGTTTGTGGATGCTGAAAATCTCTATCCTTCAACCAACTGCGGCATGATTCCACTGCCGCGTCAGGTTGCCAATGGCAAACTGCATGCGTTAAGTGCGGGCGCTGAGATTGTCCGCAGAGAGATTCTGGGGAAATAATCTTTCCCTGAGCAGATTCAGTCCGGCTGGCGATTTGATTTCTGAAAGCGATCGATAGCCGGACTGAGTGACAATCATCCCTCTGCCAATGGTCGATTTACTCAGGGATTTATGCCGTCTGCCTGCTCAGGCAGGCCGGAGTACGATAACGGCATATCGACAGCCCTGAGTCGTTTTATTTCTGAACACGCAATCAGCTGGATCGCCCAGTTCCAGACAATCGCCAGCAGCCATCTCATAGGTGCTGGAACCTGCTTCAAAAGTCAGTGTCCCTTCAATTACCCATATCAGCTGGCGTCTTGAAACATAGGAGATTGCCGGCATCGGCACAGCGGTATTTGCCGGCAGTTCGACACTGACCAGATCGACCGGCATCTCGCCCGGTGAAACGTGGCGACGCAGATAGCCGGTTTCCGGATCCTGCCACACCGGCTGATTTTCATGCCTGACCAGCGTCCCGGTTTGCACTTCGGTCTGAGCAAGCAGCTGTGAGATAGTCATATCAAACGAGCCTGAGAGGCGCGCTAACAGAACCGCCGTCGGGCTGCTCTCCCCACGCTCAATCTTATGGATCATCGCCCGTGAAACGCCTGAGTTATCAGCCAGCTCGGTAAGTGACCAGCCGCGTTTTTCCCTTTCCTCTTTTACCTTCTGACCGATGCGGATGTTCAGGCTGTCTTCTTTGCTGGACTTTTTATCTAACATAATGGATAACTATCATAGTGAACAATTCATCTACTTTAGTGAGTGAGCAAAGGGGTGTCCACCATGATTATCCGTGCGGCTGTAGAGAGCGATGCTGAAATCATCGCAGAGATTTATAACGACGCGGTGCTTAACACCACCGCGATCTGGAATGAAAATCGTATTGATGTGGCTAACCGCATCACGTGGATAAACAGCCGCCAGCAGGCCGGTTTTCCTGTGATTGTGGCGACAGACAAAGATGATACCGTGCTGGGATATGCCTCTTATGGTGACTGGCGTCCCTGGGACGGATATCGTCATACGGTTGAGCATTCGGTTTATGTTCATAAAGATGCACGAGGTAAAGGCGCGGCTGCCTCCCTGATGCAGGGGCTTATCCAGCTTGCTCGCGAAGCCGGGAAGCACGTTATGGTGGCGGCGATTGAATCGGAAAATGCAGCATCCATAGCCCTGCATAAAAAACTGGGATTTATTGAGTCTGGCAGAATGACGGAGGTTGGAACTAAGTTTGGACGCTGGCTGGATTTGACATTTTTGCAGCTGCGTCTGGATGACCGTAAACGACCCTGAGTTGTCCCTGATAGCGAATCCTTTGATGATACTTCCGGCAGGATGCCGATCCCCGCAGAAGAAAGCTATGTCTGGAAAACGTTTGATTGCGCAGATCGTTTAAAGCGAGAAACGAAGCCGCAGCGAACCAGGAGATAGCAAATTTGCACGTCAGCCGATATAACAGATTAATAACAATCCATCGCAGAGGACATCATGGCGCTTTCGCACGAATTAATCCTGATCTTCACCACCTATTTTGTCGCTACAGCCAGTCCCGGGCCAAGTAATATGGCGATAATGGGAACGGCAATGAAAAAGGGCAGGGGTGCCGCACTGGCGCTGGCTGCGGGTGTCGTGAGTGGTTCGATGCTCTGGGCGCTGCTGGCCGCCTGCGGTGTGCTGACCGTGCTGGCAACCTTCGCACAGTTGCTGATCGTGTTAAAAATTGGCGGAGGGTTATATCTGTTATGGCTGGCGTTTAAAGCCGGCAAATCTGCGTTACGCCGCACTGAGGCCAGCGATTTTAAAGCCAGCGATGAGCGTGTCGCGTATGGCAGACTGTTCCGTCAGGGGATACTGATGCATATCGGCAACCCCAAAGCGATTCTTACCTGGGTGGCCATTATGTCGTTTGCACTGAAGCCGGATGTGGTCGCCGCCACGCTGCCGATAATCATCTGCGGCTGTGCGGTGATTTGCGTGGTTGTGTTCGGCGGCTATGCTCTGCTGTTCTCAACCGCCGTGATGGGCGCATTTTACCGTCGCATTCGTCGCGGACTCGATGCGCTATTAGCCTGCTGCTTTGCGCTGGCAGGGCTGAAACTGGTATTCAGCCGCAGTTAGTACTGATGAAGGTGTACGAGGGTTATCCGCTTCTGGCTCAAATCCGCAAAAGATCATGCATTGAGCCGGAGCGGCATTAAATTAACAAGGTTGCGGTAGCGCTTCAGCAGCCCCTTACTTAAACACCACTATGATCAGGCAAGTAGTCAGACAAACCAGGAATCTGAGTGAACAGGATGATGAAATGAAAGGCGCATGTCTGTGTGAAACCGTTGCTTTCGAAATATCAGTAACCCCCACGCGTTATTACCGTTGTCACTGTTCTCTTTGCAGAAAACAGAGCGGAACCGGCTATAACCTGGCAACGATCGTAAAAGAGAGTGACTTCAGCTGGGTTTCCGGTGAGAGCCAGATCGCGTCATGGCGCAAACTCACCGGTTATCGCAACGATTTTTGCGCCAGCTGTGGCTCCACAGTGCCTAACCCGTTGCGTGGCAGACCTTATATCTGGCTTCCGGTTGGTTTACTCAGTGAGCCTGCTGATATGCAGTGCACAGGTGATTATTGTACTGATGACGCCATGCCCTGGGACACAATTCGTTCCGAGACAAATCATGCCGGGCCGGTAGAATCGCTGGACTCTCTTCTGACGAGCTTAAAGCTTATTGATTGATGGCAGTGGTGCTTCTTTGTTATTCAAAAAGTCACTGAGTCAAAGCGACCCCATTAACGGAAAACAGACGTTATTCCTGCAGCCTGCATTCATCGAATATTATTCGTTAGCTGTAATCCCCAGTAGTCAGAACAGGCTTTAACATCGCGGGGAGAAGGAAGCAGAAGTTTTGGCAGTCTGACCTGGTCGTAAAGCTTTTTATGGCGCTTTCGATTCTGCGGGGCAGTACGGAGAATATATTTCAGCATCTCCAGGTTCATCTGCTCTCTGCCCCTCCCCAGACCGCCAATACGCGGCGTGGATGAGTAACATCTGCGAATGTACCGCAGCAGTGCCACTGTCACTTTTACATCCAGCAGAATTAAGCCTGTGGCACGCGCGAATCGTTCTTCAATGCATTTGGTGTAATTACCCTCCATCACCCATCTTTCCTGACTCACCGCCTCAGCATGCAAACGGAGAAATTCTGCCGGTGCTCTGGGCATCCATTGACTGTCCGGAATATGGTGAAGCTGATCCAGATGAACTGCTGGTAGATCTGTTTTGCGAGCAATGGCTTCAGCTAAGGTCGATTTTCCGCTGTTCGATGGACCCATAATACAAATGCGCGGCCCAAGCGCCTCTAATGGAAGTGCACTATTCACAACGTCTCCTCTGAATTAACCCTGTCTGAAATGGATAAATGCGTACTGCTCTGAAACTTTCCTGTGCATTCCGTAAAGTCTGAAACGCTGCCGGGACCCGTTGGCTGGTCAGCCTGGGGATTCTGAACCTTTTCTGGATCAAAGTCAGGCCGCAGCGGCGATGATAGCCAGACTTGCCCTGAGCCGTCTTAACCCAGGCAGCAATAAGATTTCGGTAAAGATTGGTTACATTTTGCCGATAAATTGTTCAACCAATCAAACCGTAGAGGGCATTATGGGGTTAATCAATGGCGTGACAACAGAGGTGGCAAGAGGATATTTAGCCACGCTCACCGTAACAAACAGAGCTGAGAACACGACTAAAGAAACTATTACCGGAAAAGAATTACCTGCCAGTGTGGTGGTGATCTCACCCGAGGCAAGAGCGCGCCTGGTGCAGGCTGTCGCTGAGCCCATTACGGCAGAGCAGCAGGCTAAAAATTCAGAGGAACTGGCAAAGACAAAGTCATCCGGTCAGGGACCGTCCGTTAACCTTGGATATGCATTATTCAACGATCCCTACACCAGCTGGGACGCCAGAACTTTTACTCCACTTCTGAGTATGACAGCTGCCAATACGCAGACCGCTATGGATGAGTTTGCCGCTGCACTCCATGAGGTGCTGGCTGAAGGCCAGGTGGGCCGTAATCAGTACGATAATTCGGATACCTCGGAAGCCATGGCGCTGACCCTGACGCAGTCTAAGCTCCATAAACTGATAGAAAAATATGTCTCCGGCGATAACCAGAAGCAGGCGAATGAGATTGCTGATGAGATGATAAGCGTCAAAGTCGCCATTCGTGAACGTCAGACGTTGCTGGGAGCACAGGATACGCTGGCGTTAGCCATACGTCATGGAACACGCGACATGCAGGAGAGCGCACGTGACTATCTCAGCCAGGTTAAGAGCGCAACCGCACGGCCACAGGTGGAGCTGGCCGGGATGATGGAAGCCATGAAATCGGGCCGTGATATGGACTCTGTCTTCAGCACCTTTGCCGATTTGATTCGTGCCACGCCGAATCCTGACAACAAAGCACAGCCCTCCATTGATGGCGCACTCAGTCAACTGGAGGTTTATCGCCAGCAGTGGCAGGCGTTCACTGAAAAATACGCTTCTTAATGTTCTTATGATCCTGCAGGCAGCACCTCCGTCCCGGCGAAGCAATTTGCCTGAAAGCGGCGTCTGCAGAATCTCCTCCTGGCGTTACGCAGTCAGGCGCTGCGCTGAGAGACTGTTAATCCCACGCGCTGTCAGCACTCCACCCAGAAAGTGACCCTCTGCCAGAAACCGCAGATACCGCTCCGGACAAAAAGCACAGATTACACATTTACAAATTTAAATGTGTAAATATAATGTCGCCTCTTCACACATCAGAGGACTTTTTGTCATGCCGTCACTTTTTACCCCCTTGAATCTGGGCGACCTTCAGCTTCGTAACCGCATGGTACTGCCGCCGCTGACGCGCTGCCGCAGTGAACAACCGGGCAACATTCCCGGCGAGATGATGGTGGAGTATTACCGCCAGCGTTCCAGCGCGGGGCTGATGATCACCGAAGGCACCCAGATTGAGCCTCGCGGGCAGGGCTATGCATGGACGCCGGGGATCCACAGCGAAGCGCAGATCGCCGGCTGGAAAAAGGTTACAGAGGCAGTACATCAGCAAGGGGCCACGATTTTCTGCCAGCTCTGGCATGTTGGCCGCGTGTCCCATAATGAACTGCAGCCGGGCAAGCAGGCACCCGTTGCCCCTTCAGCCATCGCAGCCGATAACGTCCGGGTATTTATTGAAACCGGGCCTGGCGCCGGCATATTGACCGCACCCAGCGAGCCACGCGCACTGACTACATCGGAAGTTAAAGAGATCGTAGAGCTTTACCGACGCGCGGCGGAGAATGCCAAAGCGGCTGGTTTCGACGGTGTGGAACTGCATTCCGCCAACGGGTATCTGATTAACCAGTTTATTTCTGAGCACACCAACTTCCGTACGGATGAATATGGCGGATCTGCTGAGAATCGTCTGCGCTTCCTGCGAGAAGTCGTTGAGGCGGTCAGCTCGGTATTTGGCAGCCACCGAGTTGGCGTCAGATTTGCGCCTCTGTTTACCAGTACCGACGAAGAGCGTGTCTATCTCGGTCTGGTTGAAAGTGATCCACACGCGACCTACATCCGCGCAGCAGCACTGCTGAACGAGCTGGAAGTTGGCTATCTCTCCATTGCTGAAGCCGACTGGGACAACAGCCCGGAGATGCCAGAGAGCTTCCGTGTCGCGCTGCGGGAAACATTCCGCTCTCCGATCATCTATTCGGGTCGCTACACGGCTGAAAAAGCGCAGCATGTGCTGGAAAAAGGCTGGGGCGATCTGTTTGGTTTTGGCCGCTCATTTATCGCTAATCCCGATCTGCCCGCGCGGATTAAATCAGGATATCCGCTGAATGAGGTCGATCACGCCTCCCTGTATGGCGGCACTGAGAAAGGCTATACTGACTACCCATTTTACCCATCCTGATATTCTGTGAGGCGGCATGTCCCCCGAAAATGCCCTGAAGTTACTGTCCAACCCGACCAGAGTGGCAGTGCTGAAGTGGCTTAAAAATCCTGACGAAGCGTTTGCGGGCTATACCCAGCTCTACCCCTTCGATCAGTATGGCGTCTGTGCCAGCCTCATACAGGACAAGGCGGGCTTATCACAGCCCGCCACCTCGTTATGCCTGAAAGCACTTCACAATGCGGGGCTGGTTGAAGCCAGCAAAGTCGGGAAATGGACTTACTATCGCCGCGCCGAACCGCGCATTCGTGAAATAACCGATGCGGTAACCCAATCGCTGCAGGCGCTTTAAAAGCGACGGCTTACAGGGTAATGTAGATGTCAGCGCCATCCTTCTGATGGTGACTTCACCGAACGCATTAACTCAGGGTCAGAAAATGTTTATGTCAGTTCAGTCTTTCACCACCGTCACCACCACCACCGCCCCTGGCGGCGGCGTGAGCGACTCTGTGACAGGCACCTGACACAACTGATTCTCACTCCCCGCCGAACCGGACGGGGAGCTGTTCTCCGTTCTTAAAAACTGAATGGAGACAGGTCATGGTTACATCTGAAAGTGCACTTTTAATTATCGACATGCAGCAGGGGCTTTTTAATGGTCCCGAGGCTCCCTTTGCCGCAAATTCGATCTTGTCGAATACCTCAATTCTCATTACTAAAGCCCGGGCTTCTGCCGTCTCCCTCTTTTTCGCACGCCATATCGGCCCGGATGATTCCCCTTTTAACGAGCAAAGCCCGCTGACGCGCCTGATCCCGGAATTGCAGGTCAACCCGCAGAGTGATGTCATCTTCACCAAAAGATATCCCAGCTGTTTCAGGGATACTGGCCTGCAGCTTCAGCTGAGACAAAAGGGCATTAAGCAACTGGTGATTGCGGGGATGAAAACAGAGTTCTGCGTTGATACTACCTGTCGGGCAGCCCCGGAGCTGGGTTTTAACGTCGTACTGATTTCCGATGCGCACACCACCGTCGATAATCCCCACCTCTCTGCGGAGAAGATTATTGCGCATCACAACCAGACGCTGGCGGGCCCCTTTGTGACGCTGGCAACCGCAACTGACTGGCATTTCGGTTCTGCCGGTTAAGTCCGATGTTCTGACCCGGTTCCATGCAGTCTGCTTGACGAAGCTGTCTGCTTAACTTACAACTAAACCCGTCAGGGGAGTCTCGCCAGAGAGACTGAGAGGCTAATAGCGCACCGCGCGGCTTAGCGACCCTTAGAACCTGACCCAGTTGATACTGGCGTAGGAAGACGGGTATCTCATCAGATACTTGCCGCAGGGGCGCATTCGCAACGTTCCTGCCTTTTCCCTCTGTATCACGGGTCTTCGTTAACGGATAACGAGGCCAAATTGAAAAATCTCATCCTGAATCTTTCTTTTCCTGTCCGGTGGACACCATGAGCCGCTGGTCGGTGCTCGGCAGCGGCGTTGCCGGGCTTTGTGTCGCCACGCTGCTGCTGGAGCGGGGAGAAACGGTCGAAGTTATTACTCAGCCTGACTGTCTTGCGGCCTCGCACTGGGCGGGCGGCATGCTCGCGCCCTGGTGTGAAGCAGAAAGCGCACCGCCACAGGTGATCGAATGGGGCCAGCACGCGGCCAGCTGGTGGGCGAAACGCGTTGATGGCGTGGAACAGCAGGGCACGCTGGTGGTTGCTCCGCCGCGTGACAGCCGTGAACTGACGCGCTTCGCCAGCATGACGCAGCAGCATCAGTGGGTCTCTCCCGGTGACATCGAACCCGCGCTGGAAAACCGCTTTGCCCGCGGCCTGTTTTTCGCCGCAGAGGCGCATCTCGATCCGCGCCGCGCCTTGCAGCAACTGCGCGACAAACTGCAACAGGCTGGCGTCCCCTTTCACAGCGTTAAACCCGGCGGCAAAATCATCGACTGCCGTGGCATCCACGCCACCGATCGGCAGCCAGCCCTGCGCGCCGTGCGAGGCGAAATGGTGATCCTGCACACATCCGACGTACAACTCTCCCGTCCTGTCCGGCTGCTGCACCCACGCTTTCCCTGCTATCTGGTACCGCGTGACGGGGGCCACTTCATGCTGGGTGCCACCATGGTCGAAAGCCACGACAGCAGCCCGATCAGCGCCCGGGCGATGATGGAACTGCTCAGCGCCGCTTACAGCCTGCATCCGGCGCTGGCTGAAGCGCGGATTGTGGAGAGTGGCACCGGTCTGCGTCCTGCTTATCGGCAGAACCTGCCGGAAGTCCGCTACGAAAATGGCCGTTTCTCACTTAACGGCCTCTACCGCCACGGCTTTTTGCTGGCCCCGATCATGGCTGAAAAACTTATGTTGCAACTGACTCAGGAGATGACTCATGCGCGTTGAACTGAATGGCCGCACGATTGAAACCGGCGCAACGACGCTGGCGGAGCTTATGGCGGAGCAGCAGATCGATCCGCGGACCGTCGCCACCGCGCTGAACGGGGAGTTTGTACCGCGTAGCCGCTATGCCAGCCAGCAACTTGAGGCGGGCAACCAGCTCGAAATCCTGTCACCGATGCAGGGAGGTTAACCATGTTCTATCAATTTACTCCGCAATCCCGATTTCTGCTCGGCACGGCCGGTTATCCGTCACCGGACATTCTGCATCAGGCGATCAACGCGTCAGGCGCGGAGATTATTACCGTCAGCCTGCGGCGGGAAGGCAGTGAAGGCGGCGCTTTCCGCACGCTGCTGCAACAGCTCAACAAACGTATTCTGCCGAATACGGCAGGCTGCCACACGGTGAAAGAGGCGGTGACGACGGCGCAGATGGCGCGTGAACTGTTCGACACACCTTGGATCAAGCTGGAGGTGATTGGCCATGCCGACACGCTGCAGCCCGATCCTTTTGCCCTGGTTGAGGCCGCACGGATTCTCTGCGCTGACGGGTTCCAGGTGTTTCCCTACACTACGGAAGATCTGATTGTCGGCGAAAAATTGCTGGAAGCGGGCTGTGAAGTGCTGATGCCCTGGGGCGCGCCGATCGGCTCCGGCCAGGGGCTGCGTAATATCGAGGGGCTGCGCGCTATGCGTGCGTGGTTTAAAGATGTGCCGTTGATTATTGATGCGGGCATTGGCGCACCTGGCCAGGCGGCTCAGGCGATGGAGATGGGTTTCGATGGCGTGCTGCTCAACACGGCGGTGGCAAAAGCGCGCGATCCGGTGCGCATGGCCGGTGCCTTTGCTGCTGCGATCCACGGCGGACACGAGGCGTTTCAGGCGGGATTGATGGAGCAGCGCGACATGGCGTCTGCCTCTACGCCTATTTTTGGTCTGGCACAATTCAGTTAAGGAGCAGCGATGGAGCGTTATCAGCGACAGACGATGTTGCCTGAGATTGGTGAAGCGGGGCAGCAGCGGCTGAGCAGGGCAAGGGTGCTGGTGGTGGGGGCGGGCGGGCTTAGTGCAACGCTGCTGCCGTTACTGGCAGGCGCGGGTGTGGGATTTATCCGTCTTTACGATGGCGATCGGGTTGAACTGCACAACCTCCACCGGCAGACGCTGTTTGGCGTCGACGATGTGGGTCAGCAGAAAGTATTTTGCGCTCAGCGTGCGCTGGCGCAGCGCAATCCTGACTGTCGCGTTGAGGCGCATCCACACGCGCTAAGCGCCAGTCAACTGCCGCAGGCGCTGGAGGGGATCGATCTGGTGGTGGACGCGGCGGATAACTTCGCTATTACTTATCAGCTCTCCGACGCCTGTTATCCGGCAGGCCTGCCGCTGATCTGCGCCTCGGTGCTGGGACGCAAGGGCTATGTTGGCGGATTCTGTGGCGGTGCGCCTGGCTATCGCGCGCTGTTCCCGCAGCTGCCCACGGCCTCGGGTAACTGCAATACGGCAGGCGTAATGGGACCGGCGGTAGCGACGCTGGGCGCAATGCAGGCGCAGATGGCGCTGAGCGTATTGTTAAAACTGACGCCATCGCCGCTCGGCTGCATGATCCACTGTGACTTTGTTGACTGGCATATCAGGCAGTTTCGTTTTGATGACGCACCTGAACCTGACGCGCCCGGCACGCCCTTTATCGATCGGGCCATGCTGATGGAGGATGATTGCATAGTGGAGTTGCGCAGCCTGGAAGAGGCACCGGTCAGTGTGGCCGAGCGGGTGGTGCGAATTCTGCCGCAGCAGATAGCGGCCTGGCAACCGCCGGTCAATCAGCGTGTGGTTCTGGTGTGTGCCAGTGGCATGCGCGCAGCCCAGGCGGCTGAGAACCTTGCCGCGCGGGGGATTGCGCGGCTTGCGCTGGTGGCGGCAAACACCCTGTAGCGTGCCGGTTTAGACTACCTCGACCAGCTGGAACGTCTCGAAGATCAGCTCCATTTCGCTGTGAAAATAGCCAGCGCGCTCGAAGTAGCGCTGATGTTCCTGACGCCAGTGGTCGAGGCTCAGATCGCCTTCACCCTCCAGCATCGCCATCTCTGGCGTGACGCGATCAAAGCGCGTCAGGAACAAGCCGGTGGTGCGGATCACGCAGACGGGCTGCTGTTCGCCGTTGAGAACAATGCTGTAACCGCCCGGTTGAGGCAATGCTTCCTGATCCTGCCAGCTCCGCAACGACCCGCAGGTAGCTACTTTCTTACCGGCAATAATCAGCGTTGCGAGCTCGCTGGCTAATTCCGGGGAGTCACCAAATGCATCTGTGAAGGCACCCGGATATTTGTCCTGCAGTTGTTGCAGCGTCATCGTCATCAGCAAATCCTCAATGAATTAGGCGTGCGGGCCCGGCGTAACGTCAGGTTATCGCCATGCAGGCCAGCGGTGCCGTTAAGATGAACAACAGCAGCGGCTTTAATCCCACCGTCTGCTGCTGATAGCGGTACAGCTTACCCGGCCTCCACATGGGAAAACAGGCTTAATTATCAGGATATTGAGTTTGAGCGTGAGTGGGGTCGCAAAGGAGAGACTCAGTCTGGCGCGGCCGGGCACAGCCGCGCACTAATATTAACGAATCAGAAAGCTTGCCCAGTGCGCTATATCGTCACCGCTGCTGATTTCGGGCTGTACCAGACCGTTTACCATAAAGGTCGGTGAAACGTGAATGCCGTTCTGACGGGCATACTTGCAGTGCCATTTAATGGCGTTCTGCAGGTCGGGCTGATCAAACGCGGCGCTGGCATTCACGCCGCTGTAATCTTTCAGGCGGGCGAGGATCTGATTCGGCGTGGCATCGCGGTTCGGACCGGTACAGTGGTCGGTGAACTCAAACTCTTCACGATGATCGGCTACCGCCTGCATCACCTTTTTCGCGGCCTCTTTGCTTTCGCAGGCGGCGGCAAGGATATAGCGCACTATCAGCCCGGAATAGAGGTGCCACGGCTGTGATTGCAGACGGATCTTCAGGGTGATGTTCTCTTCACCTACGTGCGCCAGTAACGCGTCGAATTTATTGAAGGCGCGCACCGAAAAAGGACACGTGGGTTCCAGAAAGACTTCAAAGATTTCAGGGCCGTGGCCCCATACCAGTACATCAGCGTGCTGACTCATCGACAACTCCTTGAACATTAACCACACGGGAAACCTGTTTACCCTGGCAAATCCCTCTGACATCAGCCAGTTAAGAATCAGCTGTAATTGTTACAAAAAACAGCAATCAGCTGATGAGTCGCGTGTAATACGCGACAGGCAGGTCCATTAGTCGTTAGAATTGCCAACTTTGGCATTTTCAACTGCTGGCACGGCGTAGCCGCCCACGAACAGCTATAGTTGTCAGCAGTGTGCAATCTTTTGCAGGATGCAGCCATTTAAGCTGCTTCACTGCTGTTTGTTTGCCCGGAGCTGATAAGCGTTAGAAGAGGTTAATTTTGCATACCGATCTCACCTGGAAAACTCTCCATCACGTCATCAATCAGACGATCTCTGACATGCTTGACGAGCAGCAGACCATTGATGTGTTATCACTGCGCGCCCGCCTGCATGAACTGGCTGAAAAAGAGGAGGATGAGGTCATGCTGCTCTGTTACTGGCAGGCCAGCAAAATTCTGATGCGATTACCCACGACCGTCACCGCCAGTCAGTTAATGACCGCGGCACGCCACGCTTTTCGCACTCCCATAGGTCACGATTTGCTTTGAGCTGACTGGCTCGCGGCATCAGTAAAAATCACGCAAGTCGAAAACCTGGTGTGGCTGATGATGTAAAACCCGAGGTGAGCCGCTGCTAATCACCGCTGAGAATTTCCGGCACTGCATAATTTTCACGGCGGCCAACTTATATATTCGCATTCTGGAATGAATATATATTTAAGGTTTATGTTAAGTGCCGTCTTAGTAAAAATAGTTTTTCAATAAATAATCCTTTTACCTTCTTAAAGTGATGTAGATCAAGGAAGGCTACCAATGTATCTCTTCTGTGTAAGAACCTGAACGTCTCGTTTAATTTTTATATAGCCGAGAGAGGCTAATATAGCAGCAACATAATAAACCTCAGGTTGTTATGTTGGCGCATTTCTGTAAATGCATATTTATCCATCAGGTGACTCATTGCAGCCACTTTGCATGTATTAAAAGAGACAGGTTTGATGAATATCAGAAAACATATTCTGCCCGTGGCACTGGCTGGCCTTATGGTGTCCGGATCAGCATTAGCAACGCCTGCTGATGGCCCATCACCGATTACTCCTAATCCGGGAGCAGCAGCCGGTACACAGGGTGCCGGTGGTGAAGTGAAATTTACCGGCGAAATTACCGATGTTTCCTGTGACGTTTCTACCGCCAGTAAAAACCAGAGCGTTGATTTAGGTAAATGGGCGAAATCGTATTTCGAAAGCCGTAACGAAACTACAGAAACGCCATTCACTATCTCTGTTAAGGATTGTCCTTCATCAGTTAAAACCGTGGCTGTGCTGTTTGATGGTGATAAAGATAGCGGTGACAACTCCCTGCTGAAAGTCACCAGCGGTGGCGCTACCGGCGTAGGAATTAAACTTTATGAAGCTGACCGAAGCACGCCGATTGCTATCGGATCCGTCTCCAAAGCGGTCAGCCTGGTAACGGCTGACGAGGGCGGTTCTGCGGACTTAAATTTCTTTGCCGATTATAAAAGTGATGGTGCGCCGATCGCTGTCGGTGCTGCCAACTCAGTCTCTAACTTTGTGATGATTTATAACTGATTAATAGCAGGGGCAACCCTGCTTCCCCTCCGAAATATCGATGGCACAAATATCTATGTTTAAGGTAATAAGACTTATTTCACTCTTTTCTGCGTGCATGCTGGGCATGGCTGCCCATGCGGGTGTGGTAATGGGAGGGACGCGTATTATTTTTGTGGAAGGCAAAAAGGAGGCAACACTTTCGGTTACCAATCAGGATAAAAATACGCCGTATCTGGTTGAATCCTGGATAGAGAACTTTGATAAAAATAATCATTCCCGGGTACCATTTATTGTTACGCCACCGCTATTCCGGCTTGATGCGGAAAAAGAGAATCTGTTAAGGATTAATTATCTGGGGATGCCCCTGCCGAAAGATCGTGAATCGGTATTCTGGCTGAATGTGAAATCTATTTCACCGACGCCGCGCGATAAAAGTAACCAGCTTCAGGTCAATATTAAATCGAAATTTAAGCTTTTTTATCGGCCAAAAGATTTGCCGGGTAATCCGGCTGATGCCTGGCAGCAACTCTCATTCCGCCATGAAGGCAATCAGCTGATTGCGCATAACCCAACGCCTTACTTTGTCTCATTTTATTCGCTCAGCGTTAATCATCACGAGATACAGGATCCTGGCATGATTGGCCCTGGAGAAGATCGGCACTGGCGCGTCGCTGCTTCCGGCGCAGTGAGCTGGTCTGCAATCAACGACTATGGCGGCATTACCGAACAACGTACGCGCTAGTTGTTATTTGTAATTTATTTTGTTTTAAACCCGGGGCCATCATCAGTGAAAGTTAATCAGCACGCTCAGAGAGGAAAGATAAGGTACGCAAAGCCGCTTTACGCCTCTCCCTGGTTAATGCTGATTTTGTTCTGCCCGCTGCGTGGTGCTCGTGCGGATGACTATTTTGACCCGGCGGCACTGGAGTTCTCATCCGATCAACATCACGCCACCGATCTCCACTATTTTGCTCGTGAGGGCGGACAGCAACCCGGCACTTATCATGTCACGCTGTTGCTCAACAACAGAGTTATTGATAGCCGCGATGTCAGCTTCGTACAGGGCAAAGCCGGGCTGGTTCCGCAACTGACGGTGGCAGAGCTGGCCGCGATGGGGGTGAACGTCAACGGTTTTTCCGCGCTCACTAATCTGAAGAAAGATGAGGCCATCGAAGAGTTAGGCGATTTCATTCCCGATGCATCGACCCACTTTGATTTCGCGCATCAGCAGTTAAACCTTTCAATTCCACAGATCGCGCTGATGGTGAAAGATCGCGATTATGTCGATCCAGCACGCTGGGATGAGGGGGTGTCGGCTGCTTTTGTGAACTATACCTTGTCTGGCAGCAGTAGCCGCAATCACAGTGACCGCTGGAACTCGACGTTACTCAGCCTGCGCAGCGGGGCCAATCTTGGTGCATGGCGGCTGCGTAACACGTCCACATGGCGCTACGATCTGGTCAGTCAATGGCAGTCTCAGACCTCATTTCTGGAGCGGGATCTTAAGGCGCTGAAAAGCCAGTTTCGGGTAGGAGATACCTATACGTCCGGCGATGTTTTTGACAGCGTGCAGTTTCGCGGTATGCAGATCATGTCTGATGACACCATGCTTCCGGAAAGCCAGCGCGGCTTCGCCCCGATGATCCAAGGCATCGCCCATAGCAATGCGCGGGTAACGGTGAGCCAGCACGGCTATGTGATTTATGAAACCGTGGTCGCACCCGGTGCGTTCGAAATCAAAGATCTCTATCCCACGTCCCAGAGCGGTGACCTTGAGATTATCATTCATGAAAGTGATGGCTCGGTGCGCACCTTCACTCAGCCTTACTCTGCCGTGCCTTATATGTTGCGTCAGGGCCATCTGAAATACAGTGTCAGTGGCGGTCGTTATCACTACTCAGGCAGCAGCAACCTGCGTTCGCCTGAGTTTGTGCAATCCACGCTGTTCTACGGACTGCCGCATGACTTTACCGCCTTTGGTGGCGTGCAACTCGCGCAAAACTATCACGCTGTGGCGGCGGGCCTGGGTAAAAGCCTGGGCGATTTTGGCTCGCTGGGAACCGATATGACTCTGGCAAAAACCCGTATGCCGGAAGGACAAAGCCGGAGTGGTCAGTCGGTGCGTGTGCAATATCAGAAAAATTTCGCCTCCACCAATACGACCTTCAGCATGGCAAGCTATCGCTACTCTTCCAGCGGTTTTTACGCCTTCAGCGAGGCCAATGCGATGACCAGTCCGGCAAGCTATGGGGCAAATAAACGCAGTCGCTCAGAAATTTCAGTCTCTCAGGGTATCGGTGATTATGGCAGCCTCAGTGCCTCCGCGTATGTTCAGCGCTACTGGCGATCAGACAATGAAGATCGCACATTACATATGGGCTTCTACAGCAATTACAAAGCCATTTCCTGGGGTGTCGCCTGGTTTTACACCGACTCGACCAGTGCCCGTAAAGCTGATCGCGCGGTCTCTTTCAATGTCTCCATCCCCTTCAGCGCACTGCTGCCAGACAGCTCCGTCAGCTACAGCATGAATGCCACTAATGATGGCGATATGTCTCAGCAGGTCAGCCTGTCGGGCAGCGCGTTGCAGGACGATAACCTGCACTACAACCTGCAACAGGGTCATGACAGTCAGGGACAGAACGTGAACAGCAACGGTTCGCTGGACTATCGCGGCAGTCGCGGCAGCGTCAGTGTCGGGGTCAGTCACGATCGGCACAGCAGCCAGTTTAACTATGGCCTGTCGGGTGGGATCGTCGCGCATGAACACGGCATTACGTTAAGCCAGCCGCTGGGCGATACCTTCGCGATTGTTCGGGTACCGGATACGGCAGATGTGGGCATCCAGAGCGGCAGCAAAGTGGTCACTGATGGCCGCGGCTATGCGATTGTGCCTTCACTCTCGCCCTACCAGGAAAACGCTATCGAACTGGAAACGGATACGCTGCCCGACAACGTTGACGTCGAACTGGATGGGCAAAAGGCTATCCCTACGCGTGGAGCGATTGTGATGGCCGATTATGCCACCCACGTAGGTAACAGGGTGTTGTTCACCCTTACCTGGCAGGACACTTTTCCGCCCTTCGGTGCGGCTGGCCAGGTCGCACTTGCCGCCGCGGGTAAAGAGAGCAGTACCAGCGGCATCGTGGCCGAAAAAGGGGAACTTTATCTGAGCGGTGTACCGGCTCAGGGCCTCATCGAAGTGAACTGGCAGGATGAGGGAGGGCAGAAAAGCTGTCGCGCACCGTTCCGCCTGCCAGCCGCCACTGGCTCTAACCCGGTCAGGCTGGTCTCTGCGGTTTGTCAGTAATCCACAGGAATTTAAGATGAAATCAGTTCAGCGATTAATGACAGGGATCATACTGATGCTCCCGTCGCTGGTTTGTTTGCAGGCACTGGGGCAGGAGTCCTGTCAGGGTATCAGTCAGGTTGTGGTACAGGTGCAAAACGTCAACTATGTGCCGGGCGCAGCCGATGGCACACCCATCTCGGCGCAGATGCCTCTGCAAAGCAGTAATGCCTTCACCTGTAATAAAAACAGCGGTGAGCAGGGCTATAACTACAAGGATCTGGGGTTTGAGATTAACGCCGAAGAGTCCGGCTTACAGACGAATATTGCGGGCGGTCATAATACGCCAATATATCGTGTGCCGGGAGTAGACAGCATCGGATTCGCTATCGGTTTCAGGGAACCCTCCTGGTGTGCCGGTACCTTCTCTGATACCAGCGGCAAGGGCAAAATCAGCTCGATCTGTAATTCCCAGACCAGCCCACAGTTGAATTCTGCACATGACATTACACTTCAGTCCTATGTGGTTTTCTATAAAATCCCGGGCCAGCAATCGCCGCTTAATCCAGGCAATCAACCGGCCAATGTCGGTGAGGTGAATATTGGCAATGCCAGCTTAAAGGTGGGGGATAGCGCAGCCAGTAGTCAGCCGATCAATGATAAGCCGCAGATCTTCCTCTCCAGCTTTACCGTGCAATATGGCAGCTGTGCCGTTGTCACCTCCCAGTCCGTGATTAATGTGGAGATGGGAAAAGTGAGTAAGGCAGAGTTTAGCGGTATCGGTAGCCGGGCGGGAAGTGAAAAAGGTTTTCAGATTCAGGTGATGTGTGAACACAGTGCAGCGGTTAAAGTGGGCTTCTTCGGTATGACTACTGCGGGTGATAAGGATGCCCTTAGCCTGACGCCACAGAGCAACTCTGCTTCAGGTGTGGGCATTGCCCTGACCTATGGGTCGGGCCTGCAGGTTCCTGAAGGCCAGCGGGTCCCTCTGAATGTGCCGACCGATCAACTGCCGGTGCTGACGACGATCTCCTCACCCAATCAGACGAAGTCGATGGCGTTTAACGCGCAATATATTCAGACCGACGGGCAGGTTATGGCGGGCAAAGCGGACAGCACAGTGACCTTTAACCTGGTTTATAACTAGGTTGTTCAGACGGTGCATTACAGGTGGTAACGGTGTGATGCATGCTGAATGCGCCACATGTTTCTACCCTGAGCGCTGACACAATCATTATCCGGGCCATCTCCTGCAGCAATCGTTAAAACCGGCACAACCCGACCCGCTGTTTTCCCCAATCTCTGTTAAAATTGAACCTCTGCGCCACTTTGCAGGATGCATGTTCGGGAGAAACTATGTTGTGGATTTGGAATGCCCTGATTGTTCTGGTCACTGTTATCGGAATGGAGATAACGGCTGCACTGGCGCACAGATACATAATGCATGGCTGGGGTTGGGGCTGGCATCTGTCACATCATGAACCGCATAAAGGCTGGTTTGAGGTTAACGACCTCTATGCCGTAGTGTTCGCCGCTCTGTCGATTTTGCTCATTTATCTGGGCAGCACGGGTGTCTGGCCCTTGCAGTGGATCGGCGCGGGTATGACGCTCTACGGCCTGCTCTATTTTATTGTGCATGATGGCCTGGTGCACCAGCGCTGGCCATTCCGCTATGTTCCGCGCCGGGGTTATTTACGCAGGCTTTATATGGCGCACCGCATGCATCATGCGGTACGAGGCAAAGAGGGCTGTGTCTCGTTTGGCTTTCTTTACGCGCCGCCGCTGTCAAAACTGCAGGCGACGCTGCGAGAACGTCATGGCGTTAAACGGGGCGCTGCCAGAGATCAGCGGAGCGTGGAGCGTGACGCGCCACCCGGGAAGTAACCGCCTGACCCGATGCCGCCACCAGCAGTGCCAGTTTCTCTGGCGTGCTGGTGGACTGGCGTTGCTCCCACGCCTGTGAACCCGCCTGAACCACCTTCATACCGATTTTACGATAGACCTGCTGCGCGGTAGCAATCGCCCACGCTGAACGCAGCGGTAAACCCGGCAGGCCAGCCGACGCCGATCGATAATAGGGCTCCGCCGTTTCCACCAGCCGACGGGCGACGCGGCTTAATGCCTGGCGATTTTGCGGATCGGCGAGATTCTCTCGGGTCAGCCCCTCTTCAGCCAGCCACGCAGCGGGCAGATAGCAGCGTCCCGCTTCAGCATCTTCAACGATATCGCGCGCAATATTGGTCAGCTGAAACGCCAGACCGAGATCGCAGGCGCGATCCAGCGTGGCGTTGTCGCGTACGCCCATAATCTGCGCCATCATCAGGCCAACCACGCCCGCAACGTGGTAACAGTAACGCAGCGTATCATCCAGCGTCTGATAGCGTGTCTCATGCACGTCCATCGCAAAGCCCGCCAGATGATCAAAAGCGTAAGCAGGCAGAATATCGTGTGCCATTGCCACCTCCTGAAAGGCCGCAAAGGCGGGCTCATGCATCTGGGATCCGGCATAGGCCTGACGCGTTTTCATCTCCAGCTGCGCCAGGCGCTGTTCGGCAGATTGCAGCGATGGCGTATCGTTGCTGAATCCCAGTACCTGATCGTCAATCACATCATCACAGTGACGGCACCAGGCGTAGAGCATCAGCACGCTGCGTCGGGTTTTGGCATCAAACAGTTTTGACGCGGTGGCAAAGCTTTTCGATCCCACCTCCATGGTGTCTACGGCATGATCAAGCAGTGACGGACTATTCAAGCCAGATCCTCCAGCATCAATCCTGCGGTAGCCTTGGCCGAGCCAATCACCCCTGGAATACCCGCGCCAGGATGGGTACCAGCACCGACCAGATAGAGATTATTAATATTTTTATCGCGGTTGTGAGGCCGGAACCAGGCGCTTTGCGTCAGGATCGGCTCCACCGAGAAGGCCGAGCCCTGATACGCATTCAGCTCATCGCGGAAATCAAACGGCGTGAAGATGCGATGCGTGACCAACTGGCTACGCAGGCCCGGCATGTAATGCTGTTCCAGATAGTCGAAAATGCGATCGCACAGGCGCGGACCTTCAACGGCCCAGTCGATATCGGCGGTGCCGAGGTGCGGTACCGGCGCCAGCACGTAGTAGCTGCCGCAGCCTTCCGGTGCCAGTGAGGGATCGGTCACGCAGGGCGCATGCAGATAGAGCGAGAAGTCCTCTGCCAGGCCATCTTTGTTAAAGATTTCATCAATCAACTCACGATAGCGCGGACCAAAGCAGACCGTGTGGTGCGCCAGCTGATCGTGATGATGATTCAGGCCAAAATAGATCACAAACAGCGAGTTGCTCATGCGTTTGTTCTGCAGTGACCGTCCCTGCGCCTGCGAAGCGGGGTGCTGGCTCAGCAGTTCGCGGTAGGTGTGAACCACATCTGCGTTGGAGGCAACCGCGCGGGTTGGGAAGACCCGGCCATCTTTCAGGTGTACCGCGGTAATCCTGTTTTCCTGGGTCTCCAGCCGGGCAACGCTGGCATTGAGCTCCACTTCGCCGCCCAGATCTTCAAACAGTTTCACCATGCCCTGCACCAGCGCGCCCGTGCCACCGCGCGGGAACCAGACGCCCCATTCACGTTCCAGCGCATGAATCAGGGTATAGATTGAGGAAGTGGCAAACGGATTTCCGCCCACCAGCAGTGAGTGGAAAGAGAAGGCCTGACGCAGATGCTCATCTTCAATGTAGCTCGCCACTTTGCTGTAAACGCTGCGCCATGCCTGAAGTTTTGCCAGCTGAGGCGCGGCCCGCAGCATGTCGCGGAATGACAGAAACGGCACGGTGCCAAGCTTCAGATAGCCTTCAGCAAACACCGCTCGGGAATAGGCCAGAAAGCGACGATATCCTTCAACGTCACGCGGATTAAACGCGGCAATCTGCGCTTCCAGCGCGGGCTGATCGTTGTCATAACTGAACACCTTGCCGGACTCCCAGCAGAGGCGATAAAACGGCTTCACCGGCATCAGCTCGACATAGTCAGAGAGCTTTTTACCCGCGAGGGTGAACAGCTCTTCAATGGCGCTGGGATCGGTGATTACCGTGGGGCCGGCATCAAACGTGAAGCCCTGATCCTGATAGACATAAGCCCGGCCGCCAGGCTTGTCACGCTGCTCCAGCAGTCGGGTGGGAACGCCTGACGCCTGAAGGCGAATTGCCAGAGCCAGACCACCAAAGCCTGCGCCAATTACTGTAGTTCTATTCATTGCATCGCCTGTTGACGGTGAGGAGTCATAATAGCCTGTAACGCCGCCAGAACGGGGACCGGGGGCTTGCCGCTTAAGATGCGCAGCCGATCAGGCAAAGTGAGTTTTCCCGCATAAAAACGGGCGATCAGACCTTCGGGAAGGCCGTAAAAACGTTGCATAACCTGCCAGCGCTGGTCAGCCGGACCCGCCAGAAACAGCATACGGTTTAGCATGCGGAAGAAGCGCTGTTGCTGCCATGCCTGACTGGCGAATTGCTGAATGGTGGCGTGCAGGGTCTCAGAGGTAAACGTCTGCATCTGCGCCAGCCGATCAGCCAGCGCGACCGCCAGCGGCAGAGAATAGCCGGTGGTGGGATGGAATAACCCGGCACGCAAACCGCTGCAGGGCAGATCGTGTTTCTGCCAGAAGGCGGCCACGTCGCCGGCCAGCGTAATGGGTAACGCGCCTTGCTCTTCGCGTAGCAGCCGGTCTAATCGCCATCCCTGCTGCGCGGCATAGTCGCGGATATTCTGACGGGCGCGATCGCCTTCCAGCGTGGCGTTATCAATGTAGTGGGTATCTTCAATCAGCAGGGTGTCTGCAGAAAAGGGCAGGCTGTAGACAAAGCGATAGCCTGCCTGCTGATCTACCGTGGCATCCATGATGATCGGCGCGGTCAGGCCATGTGGCTCGCTGAGCTGCCACTCCTGTCCGACAAACGACTGGAAGCCCATGCGCAGCGCGGCATCGGGCTGGTAGCCACGGCCATCAATCACTGCGTCACTCTCCAGCACCCGGCCATCGTCCAGCGTAACCGCGCGTGAAGCGATGCTCGCAACCCGGGTATTCAGCAGCAGATCCGGCGCAAACCTGTCGCGGATGACCTGCGCGAAGCGCTCCGCAGTCACGCAAAAATAGCCACTGTTCAGACTGCGACTGCGTTGGGGAAAGCGGACCTCATAGCCAGGCCAGTGATGTACTACCAGCGGAGCGATCCAGCGATGCTGCGTTTCGGTGAGATCTTCCGCATGAAACGACCAGGTATGATTGGCACCCGGTTCACGTTCGGCGTCAATCAGCAGAATGCGCAGGGAGGGCCGCTGCTGTCTCAGGCGCAGGGCGATCAGCCCGTTGGCCAGTCCCGCACCCACCAGAATCAGATCATACCGCGGCATAGTGTCTCCTGGTGAGCACCGGCTGGCGGGTCAGCATCGCCTGTTCGACGATGTCCGCCGCCAGGGTGGTTCCGCCCGCCTGACGAAGTGCGCTACGCAGCGTTTTCATCTGCTGAACGTAGCTTTCATCAGCCAGTAAGGTCTGGAGCTGACGTGCCATGGAGTGGCTGGTGGTAAAGCGTGAGGCGCGACGTCCGATACCGTGCCAGACCACTCTGGCAGCCACACCCGGCTGATCAAAGGCCAGCGGGATCGTCAGCAGCGGCGTCAGGTGGTTAATCCCATCCAGCACCGTATTCATGCCGCCGTGCGTAATGACAAGATCGGCCTGCGCCAGTGCAGCCGCCTGGTCGGCAAAATCGACCACCTGAACATGGCTGGCCTGCGCCAGTTTCTCCGCCTGGAAAGGTGACAACCGACCGCAATGCGCCAGCAATAACTGAGCATCGATCTCCTGGCAGGCGCGGACGATGGTTTTAAACAGGCCGTAGCGATGTCCCTGCAGCGTGCCGAGTGAAGCAAAAATGCGCGGTCTGTCGCCATGCGGGAAGTAGCGAGGCTGAGATGCGGCGGGTGCCGGTTCAGTGGTACGCAGCGGGCCAACCGAATGGAAATGATCGGGCAGCGTCTGGCGGGGAAAATCCAGTTCCGGAATCAGCTGGCTGATCTGCGCCAGCGGTGAAAAACAGTGATGCAGTTTTTCCCGTGGTGCTAATCCCATCGCATGAGCGTTGCGGGCGATCACCCGATCGTGACGTCGCATCAGCCAGTCATAGATTTTTTCACTGGTGCGATAGCGTTCGCGCGCCTGATCGGTTCTGGCATAGTCAAACGGCATCACGGCCAGCGGGAAATCCGCTTCACGGTTAAGTGGCAGCGCACAGGCAACCGAAACATAAGGCAGGTTCAGCGCTTCTGCCGCCAGTGCACCGGCAGGCTCCATCTGATCGACGATCACGCCATCAATCGCCAGCGTGCTCAGCACCACGGGCAGTTCACGACAGAGCATATCGGTGCTGCGGGCCATCTCATTGATCAGTTTCAGCATTGAGGGGCCGAGAGGATGCGCCGCCAGTTGCAGGGTGTGTGCCAGACTGCCTGCCGGATGAGAGGCTAAACCCAGCGGGAAAAAGCCGATACGGCTATCGGTGAGTAGCGCGCTAACGTCCGTCTGCTGGATGAAAGTGATCTGGTGTCCGCGTGCGATTAAGGCCTGGCTAAGGTGCTGAAGCGCCTGCACATGGCTATAGAAGGGCGGTGCAATGACCGCAAAGTGGCTCATGCAGCATCCTTAACTGACGGCAGCGAGTTTTTTCTCAAACCAGGCCTGAACAAAATGGTGTGTGGCATAACCGTCCTGGCAGGCCGATAACAGATGCTCGCTGGCGCAGCGCAGATGATCGCGCAGTCGCGTTTCAACCGCCTGTGGTCCCAGCAGATTCACCAGCGTTGATTTCCCGTCATCCTGATGGGCATCTTTACCGGTGTCGGCCATGCCGTCAGTGAGATCGTCCAGTAGCTGGAAAGCCTGACCAAGATTAAGCGAAAAACGGTGCAGCTGTTCGCGGGCTTCACCTGAGGCTTCAGCCACGATAGAGGCCATCTGCATGGAGGCGCAGAACAGGGTGCTGGTTTTATAGTGATTGGTCATCAGAATGGCGTCAGCGCTGCGTGGCTTGTCACCTTCGGAGAGATCCTTAAACTGCCCCTGCACCAGCCCCTGCATGCCGACTGCGTGGGATAATTCTGCCACAGCGTCGGCTCTGGCCGTTGCCGTTAAGCCTTCTGCCGCAGCAACCACGCCGAATGCCTTACTCAGCAGGGCCACCGCGGCCAGAATCGCGACATGTTCACCATACTGGCAATGAATGGTCGGACGTCCGCGACGCAGTTGCGCATCATCCATGCAGGGCATGTCATCCAGAATCAGTGATGCGGCATGCACCATCTCTACCGCGCAGGCGAGATCGAGCAGGCCGGCAGGCGTGGCGTTGCAGCCCAGATCGCGCGCTGCCAGCAACAACAGCAGTGGACGGATACGCTTTCCTGGTGCCAGCGCACCGTCGCGCATGGCAGCGCCCACTAAGTCACGTTCGCTTTCAACCGGTAAAAGCTGATCAAGCCGTTGCTCAATGTCGTTCAACAGGCTGGCTGCATCGCTGTGTATGAAATTGACGTGTTGTTCTGCACAGACCGTCATCATGGCTGTCCTTATCTACAGAGGAAGTCACAGCAGGTCGAATGATTCGATGCCATCTTCAATAATCGTCCCCGACTGCCATAGCATAGTTGGCAGGTTTTCAAAGAACGGCGGGTTAATCCATTACAACTAAGAGTAGTTCACGATAATAAAAATGTCGGAGAATTCAGCAGCCTTCCGCGTTTTGCGGCGATAGCCGGACGAGCATTATGCGTGAATTAACCCAGTAATGCGCGCAGCTGTTTCATCACGCTGGCGACATCCTCCGCAGATAATGCGCCATCTTTAGCAAAGCGCACAATGCCTGCCGGATCAATCACCACCACGGACGCGCTTTCCGGCTTAAGATGCCAGCTGTGCGCGGTTACGCCACTGCTGTCGATAATGAATTGCTGCCACGGTGCCGCTTTTTTACTGGAAGCGATGCTGCGCACCACAAAAATGGCACTGCCAGGCAGCGCATCGTCAGTATTCACGATGGTGGTGGTCTGAAAACGGTCACGCGGCAGGCTGGCCTGCTGAATGGCTTCGATTAATCGTGCACTCTGATCCTTCGCTGAGAGACGACCCGCCACATGAATCACCAGACGCACTTTTCCGGTCAGAGTCTGACTGTTCCAGCGCTGATAATTTATGTCGCCCTGATTCAGCACCATTTCGCCTTTATCGGCAACGAAGACAGGTGGTACAGGCTGACCAGGGGTCAGGGTGTGAGCGGTGGCAAAGCCGGAAAACAGCAGGGCAATCATCAATCCATAATGGCGCACGGGTTCCTCACTTCTTTCTCGGTTTGCGTCAGACGCGGTGAACGCTCTCATTAGCAGGCAGAAGATTAGTACCACATCTATGTTTCAGATCAATAAAAGCATTCAGGATTTGGCCTGAAAATGCAGGGGAGATTGTGTTTACAGGAGGTGGGAAATGAGTACAGCATTGATGACATTACCTGAATTTGCCCGTTATATCGGCATTGCCACCCCAACGCTAGCGCGCGCCTTTTGCTGCCGGGGATCGCTGGCGGGTGTGCCGCTGCCGCAGGCGCTGGATGATGCACCGCTGACGCAACGCCACTGGCTGCGCGATGATGTACGTCAGTTCGATCATGCCTATAAACGGGTTCAGGCGATGCAGCAACGTAGCACGCTTTAATCTGCTTAAAGCAAGAGATGAGCGCGGGAATTTCCCGCGCTTTTTTATACAAAATTATCGGGCTTTACCAGGAAGCAGACCAGATTGGCATCCCGCTCGCCCACAATCTCAATGCTGGAATCCAGCCCGCTGACGGCATCACCTCGACCCAATCGCTGATCGCCGACGCGAATAATCCCTTCAAGCACGGTGAGATAAGCGACAAAGCCCGGCATCGACGGCACGTCCAGCGTATGGTTGCGCTCAAGCAGTGTGTCGAAGATGTAGACTTCCTGGCGAAGTTCCAGCGGCGCATCAGACTCTTCCGGCCCGGCCAGTTCGGTCCAGCCATTGGTCATAATGCCCTGATCGCGCTCCAGCACCTGGGTCATCGCTTCACCGCCCTGCTGTGCAGGCCGGATAACCGCCTGCAACAGCTCCGCTTCATATAACGGCACCGACTCTTCGTATTGAACGCCATCACCCGCGTTCACCACCATCACGCGTTTTGCAGAGAGCTGGGTACGTTCGCCATTACTGTCCTGATGCTGCATCGAACCACGCCACAGGTAGGTGAAAACTTCTTCATCCTGATGCTGCTGCATCGGAATCCGGGCATCGAGTTTTAGCGACATCAGATCAACACTGACCAGCGGGCTTAACGCCTCGCCAGGACGCTGGCGCCGGACGGTAAAAGGACCGTACTCAAACAGTTGTTCAGGATTAGCTCGCACAATGTTCATGATTTGCTCTCAAATAAAGTGACTCATAACAACGATCATAGACCTCAGGCGGAGAATGAGAAGCCGGGAGTTTTGCCCGGCTTCGTCAGTTATTTTGAATAATAGAGTTTAGGGTGTCTTGCCAGCTTACTTGCCCTGTTCGTCGCTCTCACCGAGGAAGAAATACCAGAGTGGAATCGACAATAGCCCGGTAAAGACCGTGGAGTAGAGCAGGATCATCATCGCCTGGGTGATATACATGGTCAGCGACCAGTGACTGAAGGGGATCTGATACTGATCAATCACTCCGCCAATCATCGCATTCGCCATCACCGTAATGACAATCAGCGCCAGCACCGTCACGCTGCGCAGAAAATAGCGCATCTCTTTGCGCTTCCCGGCAAAACGCGACTGGACGATGGCCAGCGGCGACTGCTTGTCCGGGGCGACATCCACGCGAACGACCGCGGCGCGCTGTGCGCTGCGCCAGCGCTGAATATCCAGCAGCACTAGCACCAGCAGGCTGATACCCATAACGGGCAGGGCATATCCCAGCGCCAGCATCACTATCAGACTGGTGCCCTGCGCATAGCGCGGCAGCGCCAGCCAGGCGGATAACAGCGTCTGCGAGGGGTTGAGCTGCGGAACAGCCGGGCGACGAATCCACCACATGCGGTAGCCCAGCACAATCATTGTGCAGAGTCCAAAGCCAGACAGCGCCAGAATCAGCTGATTAGGCAGGCCAAACAGCACGCCCATATGCGCATCCACGCCCCAGCGGGTCAGTTTCGCCACCAGCGGGAAGCTGGCGAACTCAACGCGGTCGACCACGCTAAAATCAGTCGGGTTAATTGAAACCGCATCGACCTGGCTTGGCCAGCTGCGGTCAATCTCCGAAACCGTCCACGCCTGTTCAGCGTTCTTAGGCTGGCGTAGTTCCAGTTTCGCTGCGTGCAGTCCGGCCTGACGCGCCGCTGCCAGCGCCTGATCCCAGCTGGCATTCGGCTGATTGAGAATCACAGGCGCAGCGGTTTTCGCTGGCATGGTCATTCCGGACATCGTCATCCCTTCCATCTCACCGCGATGGTCAGCATGGGGATCGGCGGCTTCAGCGGGCGCGTTACCGTTTAGCGCGGTATTAACCTGCGGCGTTTTCCAGCCAAAGTCGCTGCGCATCTTTTCAATATTATTGCCCGCCCACTGTGACCAGGTCAGCCCGGTTACTGAAAAGAACACCAGTCCGATTGCCAGCAGCAGCCCCAGCGTGACATGCCAGTGACGGGTTGCCGCGAAGCCGCTCCGTGCTTTACTGCGGGTGCGCGGTGGCCGGGTGCCGGACCATAAGACGATCCCACCCAGCGCGGCGACCCACAGCCAGGAGGCTGCCAGTTCACTGTAGTTTCGGCCAAAATCACCCAGCAACAGGCCGCGATGCAGCTGATCCAGCCACATGCGCAGCGGCAGCACACCGCTGGTGCCATACACCGTCATATCGCCTTTCACCTGCAGGGTGTAGGGATCAATAAACAGCGATCGTGATTCCGATGGGCCAAGCTGCGGCTCGGCAAACTGCACGCGGGTTGTATCCTGCAGGCCGGGCGCCGGACGCACAGCGTAAATGCGAGCTGATTCACCGGCACGGGCTCGCGCAGCGGCAATCTGGGCGGACAGCGGTTGTGCCACACCCTGCGCGTCGGTGGTCAGGGCATCATGGTAGATAGCCTGTTCCAGTTGCGGTGTCAGAACGTAGAGCGTGCCGGTGAGTGCCGCGACAAAAATAAACGGCGCAATAAACAGGCCGATATAAAAATGCAGGCGGCGAAAGAGATTAAACACCGTGCCGCGCGGTGCAGGGGACATTTCCTGAGAAGAGGACATAGCATTCCACACTTTTCAAAAGACAAAGACGATCAGGTGACGTTGTCACGCAATCGGATTAGTAAGCAGTGAGTGTGACGCGATAAAGGGTGGCGCGCGCGGTCGATGAAGACGCAACAGCCGTCGCCATTGGGGTGGATTGATAGCCGCTGGCGGCGGGGCGCGGCTGATCAGGCACATCCACCAGATAAACGGGATAAAAACCCAGAGCATCAGCGGAACATGCACCAGCAGATCGCAGTAGCCACAGGCAAAGCCCGGGCCCATCATCATCCCGTGATCCGCCATCGACATCTCGCTGTGATGATCCATCATCGGCATCTCTGCGCTCATGATCGAAGCGCCTTGCATCCTGGCATGATGTTCAGCGAGATTCTTTGAGATCATCGGTGCAACAAACAACAGCAGCACGGCCAGTATCGCAATACCGGCGGTGAGTCGTTGTCTGAGTGAAGATCCCGGCATGATTTCAACGGTCGTATGAGGTCATAATTCAGGGCGGCAGTGTAACGCGAAGGGAATAAAAGGGTTAAATAAAGTGGCATCTGTTCCGAAAAAATTCGCACTCTTTGAACATTTTCACTTTAATTTCTGCATCATTTAACTTAGTTGTTACTCGCGGTGCACATACAAATAACATTAATCATTCGCCTGCGGTTTAACCAAACCCAATAAAGGAATAAAAAATGAAAATTGTAATGCTGGATGGTGACACGCTGCCGGTACCCCTGCCGACCGGTCAACAGCAGGCTGACTGGGAGATTCGTGCGCAGACTCCGGCTGAAGACATTGTGTCTTCGCTGGCGGGCGCAACGGTCGCTATCACCAATAAGGTGCCGTTGCGGGCTGACACACTGCAACAACTGCCTGAACTGCGTTTTATCTGTGTCGCAGCGACGGGCTATGACTGTATCGATCTTGATGCCTGCCGCGCACGCGGCATCGTGGTCAGTAATGTTCCAGGCTATTCAACTCAGAGCGTTTCAGAGGCGGTGATAGCCGCGATTTTTGCCCTGCGCCGTCAGCTGATGGCTTATGCCAGCAATACCCGCATCGACTGGCCGCAGGCTAAGCACTTTTGTGTGCATCATCAGCCGATAGGGGATATTGGCGGGGCCACGCTGGGCATCGCGGGCAAAGGCGACATCGGCCAGGCGGTCGGCAGGCTGGCCCAGGCGCTGGGAATGCAGGTGCAGTACGCCGAGCGAAAAGGCAGTGAAAGGGTGCGTGACGGTTATATCAGCTTTGAGCAGATGCTGGCGACCAGCGACATCATTTCGCTGCACTGCCCGCTGAGTGACAGCACCCGCCAGATGATTGATCGCGAGGCGCTGGATAAAATGAAGCCACAGGCGCTGCTGATAAACACGGCACGTGGCGGACTGATTAACGAAGCCGATCTTGCTGCCGCGTTAAAGCAGGGGCTGATTGGTGGTGCGGCGCTGGATGTGCTGAGCAGCGAGCCGCCCGCTCCGGATAATCCGCTGCTGGCGGATCTGCCAACTCTGCTGCTGACACCGCACATCGCCTGGGCAAGTCGCAGCGGCGTGGAGAATCTGGTGGCTGGCGTGATGACCAATATCGTGGCCTTTATTCAGGGCGAGCCAATTAATGTGGTGAGCTGAGTCAGATGGAATAGTTTTTAATGCCCGACATGGGTTGATATTCAGAGCAACCTCGTAGATTTCAGGAAAAGCGTTTTACGCGGTTTAGTCATCAGGGTATTAATTTCGTTATTTCCATCAGGACTTTAAACGTTCGTGCGCTACAGGAATTAGCGCCTTTTAATGGCTGAATCAGCCAATGTAAGCGCTTCAGGAACAGAAAGGATTCTGGCCAGTGAAAAAGAAGAACAGCACGCCTGTGCCTCATGATGCCACATTCCGGCAATTTCTGACTCAGCCGGATATTGCCCGGGATTTCATGGAGCTGCATTTGCCGCCAGAGCTGCGCATATGCTGTGATCTCAGCACGCTGAAACTGGAGCCGGGGTCGTTTGTCGAGGATGACCTCCGTCAGTACTTTAGCGACGTGCTTTACAGTCTTAAAACAACCGCTGGCGATGGATATATCCATGTACTCATTGAGCATCAGTCTGTGCCAGACAAACATATGGCATTTCGGCTGATGCGTTATGCCGTGGCTGCCATGCAACGCCATCTTGAAGCAGGCCATAAGCGGTTGCCGCTGGTAATTCCCGTACTGTTTTACACTGGCAGACGAACTCCATATCCCTATTCGACCCGGTGGCTGGATGAGTTCGACGACCCGGCGCTGGCGGACAGGCTTTACAGCCGTAGTTTTCCGCTGGTCGATGTCACGGTGATTCCTGACGATGAGATCATGCAACATCGCAGCATGGCGGCTCTGACCCTGTTGCAGAAGCATATCCGGCAGCGTGATCTGGCTGAAATGATGGACAGGCTGGTAACCATTTTGCAGGCTGGCTATCACTCTTCATCACAGGTGATAACGCTGGTACACTACATTGTACAGGCGGGTGAAACATCGGACGCCAAAGCCTTTGTACGGGAGCTGGCACAGCGTGTGCCCCAACACGAGAACGCACTTATGACTATCGCACAACAGCTTGAGCAGATAGGGCTTGAGAAAGGCATTGAACAGGGTATTGAACAGGGACGGACAGAAGGTAGTCGTGGAGCAAGCCTCAGAATTGCCCACACCATGCTGAAGAGTGGCATGGATCGCAATACCGTTATGCGGATGACTGGTCTGAATGAAGACGATCTGGCGCAGATTTCGCACTAATTAGTTTTTTGAGTTCTGATTATCGCTGACGACTCAAATCGCCAGCGGACTACACGGAAAATGCAAAATCAGCTTCCCGAAATCATGGGAATCCCGCCGCATTTCACCACAGCGAGCCTGTGACTTGCGCGCTCAGACTCAGAATATCGATCGCCCCAGCTTCTCGGTCAGCAATTCCAGCACAGCGGTACCGGCCAGAGAATTGCCCGCGCTATCCAGCCCAGGCGACCAGACGGCAATGCTCATCTCACCTGGGATGATGGCAATAATCCCGCCACCCACGCCCGATTTTGCGGGCATCCCGACTCTCCACGCGAATTCGCCAGCGCCGTCGTACATCCCGCTGGTGATCATCAGTGCGTTAATCTGCCGCGCCTGACGTGGAGTAATCATCTGGCTGCCATCCAGCGTTTTGCCCTGATTCGCCAGATAGATAAACGTGCGGGCCAGCTCAACGCAGTTCATCGACAAGGAACAGTAGTGGAAATAGGTCTGCATCACGCTGGTGACATCGTTGTCGAAATTTCCAAACGACTTCATCAGCCAGGCGATCGCTGCGTTGCGGGCCGAATGTTCGAACTCAGAGCGGGCAACGTGGCGATCATAATTGATATCGGACTGCTGACTCAGCTGGCGCACAATTTCCAGCATTCGCTGACGCGGGGCGGTCAGTCGGGTTTCCAGCAGATCGCAAATCACCAGCGCACCGGCATTAATAAACGGATTACGCGGCTTGCCCTGTTCCAGCTCCAGCTGAACCAATGAATTAAATGGCTGGCCAGAAGGCTCTTTGCCGACCCGCTGCCAGATTTCGCTGTCCTCATAGCGGGTCAGTGCTATGGTCAGAGAGAGCGCCTTGGAGATCGACTGAATCGAAAAGCGCGTCTCAGCATCGCCCGCCTGAAAGAGGGTGCCATCACGCAGGCAAACCGCTATTGCCAGATGATCGGCAGCCACATCCGCCAGCGCAGGAATATAGTCAGCCACCTTTCCCTGATAGATCAGCGGACGCACCTGATCCAGGATCTTCTGCAGCAGAGCATTATTCAGTTCAGACACGCACATTCTCCCGTCGATTCCCGCCGACCGGTGATGCCAGGCATCCGCGATCCGCGAGTCATTTATTGTTAACGGCTCCGCCGCATTTTCAGCTAATGGGTTTTGACTGCGCTGCCAGCGGAGCCAGCAGCATCTGTAACAGGCTCAGCATTGCCAGCACGCTGAAGGGCAGCGTCCAGTTACCGCTCTGCTCATGGAGCACGCCAAAGAACAAAGGGCCGAGTGCCGCCAGCGCATATCCGACACACTGTGCCATGCCCGACAGCTGTGACGCCTGACGGTGATGAGTGGCTCGCAGATTAAACAGTGAGAGGCAGAGCACCAGTGATGCGCCTGCGCCCAGTCCGGCCAGTGTCAGCCAGATGACGGCCCACTGCGGATTGAGCAATAGGCCCAGCATGCCGAGGAAGATGCCTGATGAAGC
This sequence comes from Pantoea sp. Fr-CA_6, assembly GCF_024520895.1. Lineage (NCBI taxonomy): Bacteria > Pseudomonadati > Pseudomonadota > Gammaproteobacteria > Enterobacterales > Erwiniaceae > Pantoea > Pantoea sp. Fr-CA_6. The sequence goes on from NZ_JALNPO010000003.1 coordinate 383,447, forward strand.
AATAAACGCGGTAAGCCGGGCATCTTTTACCCGCTTCAGCGCCACCATGCAGACCAGGTTAGCGACGATCGCAATTGCCTGATACCAGAACAGCAGCCAGCCTGCGTGAGCCTGACTGAAGCCGTTATCCTGGGCATACAGCGTAAACCAGTCAATCAGGGTATAAAACGCCAGCGATTGCAGCGCCATAAACAGTGCGATTTGCCAGCCGCCTGCCGTTCGCCACGGATGGCGATATGCAACGGTCGCATCTGCGGGCGCTACGGTTGACCGCCGTTGACGTAACAGCGGCAGCCAGGCGAGTAGCGCAACCAGTCCCGGCAGCGCCCAGACAACCAGCGAGAGTCGCCAGCCAGCCGCTGAAAGCTGGCTCAGCGGAACGGCAATGCCAGATGCCAGGCTGGCAGTAATCGACATGGTGGCGGCATAAAGGCCAATATATTTAGCGGTGTGGGCGGTGAAATCGCGTTTAATCAGTGGCGGCAGCAGCACGTTGGCGGCGGCAATGCCTGCGCTGAGCAGCAGCGTTCCGCTCCACAACGCCGCTTCCGCAGGCAGCCAGCGCAACAGCGAACCGGCAGTGATCAGGCAAAGCGCGCCCCATAAACTTCGCTCGAGCCCGACGCGATTTCCCAGCCAGGCGGCCAGTGGGGCGAGCAGGGCAAACAGCATCAGTGGAATAAAGTTAAACAGACCCGCTTCACCGACACTCAGGCCAAAGGTCTGGCGGATATCCTGTAGTACCGGGCCGATGACAGTTATGGGCGCACGAAGGTTAGCCGCGGTCAGCAGCAGGACGAACAAAAAAAATGTGGCGCTGGAATACGCAGCGAGAGGTTTAGCTGGGTGTTGTACAGGCATCATGGCAGGGATCATCACATGCAGCAGTGCTGCGGGGGCGTTGGTTGACGTTAACGCTTACGCATCAGAATTGATGTCTGGGCGCTACTTTACTGACCGGTTAGCAGCGTGTAAAGCCTTGTTATGCGATGAAATAGCGCAATTGAGATCTCACAGCAGAGATCGCCTTGTAACAGGATCAATGGAATTCAGGTTCAGGGAAATGACCGCAGTCGTTCTGGCTGGGATTGGAGCCTGGCTGGCAGGTCTGCTGGCGGGTTTCGGCCGCCGGAACCGGTTTTTCAGCGTGCCATGGGGCACTACAGGCACTGAGAAGAGAAACCAGAATCATCACACTGATAACGCGCATATCCGCTCCTTATTAACCGTCATGAACAAGGCCACGTCGGTGATCGGCGGTTTGCAGGTCAGGGACGTCTTACCTGAGTGTGGTATCTAAGGGGATAATGTCAATTAAAACAGAGCAAACATCAGCGCGACAGGAAAACTCATCGGCCAGGTGGCCCCCACCAGAAAGGCGCTCAGCAGTTTGATGCTCAGCTTATCTTTGGCGATGAAGAACGTGATCAGCGTAGCGATCAATGCAACAACGGCATAGAAAATTAGCATACCCTGGTACAGTGTCATTGATATCTCCGCAGCGTCATTAAGGTTTTCGCTGCGCATGATGCGGATTTTTGTGATCCAGATCAAGTGAATCAGGGTTTAGCATCTAAAGAAATCATGGGTAGGGGCAGTTAGTTCGCTCGCTGAACTTCACCGTAACAGCGGGCGATTTCAGGCTGAAACCAGGCAGGATAAACGCGGCTAAAACCTTGGCTGATGCCGTAAGTCAGACTGAACAACCTCTGGCGAAGGCTCCCGGATTAAGCGTTGCCATGACGTAAAAAAAGCCCGCCAGCGAGGACGGGCCTGTTATCGGCACTGCATCACTACAGGATATGCGCTTTAACTCTGGCGGTATAACGCCATCACGTCCTCCAGGTCCGGCGTACGTGGGTTGCCGCCGGTGCAGACATCATCCAGCGCGGCCTGTGCCAGTGCAGGGATATCCGCCTCTTTTAAGCCCACTTCACGCAGCGAGCGGGGAATACCCACATCGCGACAGAGCTGACGCACCGCGGCGACCGCCGCTTCCCGCGCCTGATCCAGCGACAATGACTCAACCTGTTTCACACCCATTGCGCGGGCAATGTCGCGATATTTTTCGCCAGTGCCTGAGGCATTCCACGCCATCACCTGCGGCAGCAAAATGGCATTGGCTACGCCGTGCGGGACATTGTAAAAGGCGCCCAGCGGGTGTGCCATGCCATGCACCAGACCAAGGCCGACATTAGAGAAACCCATACCGGCCACATATTGTCCCAGCGCCATCTGCTCAACTGCCTCAATATTTCCTGCCACCGATTCGCGCAGTGACTGGCTGATAATCTCAATGGCTTTGAGGTGCAGCATATCGGTCAGGGTCCAAGCTCCGCGTGTGATGTAGCCTTCAATGGCATGAGTAAGGGCATCAATACCGGTCGCAGCCTTCAGCGACGCTGGCATGCTCGCCATCATCTCCGCATCAATGATCGCCACTTTCGGTATGTCATGGGGATCGACACAGACAAACTTACGGCGATTCTCTTCATCGGTAATGACGTAATTAATCGTCACTTCTGCGGCGGTGCCTGCCGTGGTCGGGATAGCGATGATCGGCACGCACGGATGACGGGTGGGGCTGACGCCTTCCAGGCTGCGGACATCTTCAAACTCAGGGTTATTAATAATAATGCCGATCGCCTTGCTGGTATCCTGTGGTGAGCCGCCGCCAATGGCGATCAGGTAGTCGGCACCTGACTCTCTGAACACCGCAACACCCTGCTGCACAACCCGAATGGTAGGATTCGGCACCACCTCATCATACACCGCCCAGTCAAGCTGATGTTGCGCCAGCAGATCGGTCACCCGCTTCAGCGCACCCGCCGCGACCAGCGCTTTGTCAGTGACGATCAGTGCTTTTCGCATCCCGCGACGTTGTACCTCTTCCGGCAAATGGCGCAAAGCACCAGCACCAAACCAGGCGGTTTCATTGAGAATCATACGTTGGGTCATTAAAACATCCTCTGTTAACAAATGAATTTTTACCATCCGTGATCCCCGGTTCATGTTCTGCGCAGAACCTCTCACTTTCAGGTAAAGACATTTGATAAAAATCAATCAATTAGTAAAAATCACTGCGTCTGTGTCAGCTGGTTTCCGTGCGGTATGTCTGAAATCAGGCTACAGATCTGTTGATGGATTTCTCACTGTCGTCAGTGGTATGTAACACTGGGTCATCAGCAAACCCGCATGCCTATGAGGAAAGAAGACATGACCCGATTCGTAATGAATAAAAAGGATGATCTCGTCGACAGCGCGTTAGATGGCATGATTTACGCCAGCCCGTGGCGCAATCTGGTCCGGTTGCAGGTCGATCCGCGCATTCGCATCGTGATGCGTAATGACTGGCAAAAACAGCAGGTCGCGCTCATTTCCGGTGGTGGTTCAGGCCATGAGCCGGCCCATGTCGGCTTTATCGGCAAAGGGATGCTGACGGCTGCCGTCTGTGGCGATGTTTTTGCTTCCCCCAGCGTTGACGCGGTTTACAACGCCATCATCAATATTACCGGTGAGGCGGGATGTCTGCTGATTGTGAAAAACTACACCGGGGATCGCCTCAACTTCGGTCTGGCGGCAGAAAAAGCGCGCAAAGCGGGATTCAGCGTCAATATGGTGATTGTCGGTGATGATGTTGCGTTGCCCGATAACCCTCAGCCACGCGGCGTCGCGGGCACGTTGCTGGTGCATAAAGTGGCGGGCTTCGTCGCAGAGCGGGGTGATGACCTGACGGCGGTGACCGAGGCAGCAGAGGCAGCCAGTCGTGCTATCGCCACCATGGGCGTTGCGCTCTCAAGCTGCCATCTGCCGGATGAACAGACCGGCCAGCGGGTGCCAGACGGCAGCGTTGAAATGGGGCTGGGGATTCACGGCGAACCGGGTGTTGACGTCATGCAGACGCAAAACAGTCAGCAGATTGTGCAGCATCTGCTGGAGAAAGTGATGCCGGACAACGATCAGCCACGCGCGCTGTTAATCAATAATCTTGGCGGCATGTCCGCGCTGGAAATGAGTCTGGTCACACGTGACCTGATTGAGTCGCCGCTAAGCCTGGGCAGTGATTATCTGATTGGCCCGGCTCCGCTGATGACCGCGCTGGACATGAAGGGCTTTTCCGTCACCTCCATGACGCTGACGCCGTTGTTCGAGGAGGCGATTTGCGCGCCGGTTGAGGTCACCGGCTGGGTTCAGGCGGTTAAAGTCGCACCGCTGCAGCCGGTTAACGCGACAAAAGAGGCAACAGCGCATCCGGCGCAACCCTCAGATAACCCGACCGTCGCTGCGTTTGTTAACAGCATCTGTGAAACCCTGATCGCCAGCGAAAGCGAGCTGAACAAACTGGATGCGCAGGTCGGTGATGGCGATACCGGTTCGACCTTTGCTGCTGGCGCACGCCAGATCCAGCGCGAATGTACAGATAATCAGCTGCCGTTAAATGCCTTGCCCGATCTGCTCGCGGTGACGGGTGAGCGACTGGCGACGGTGATGGGCGGCTCCAGCGGCGTACTGATGGCGATCTTTTTCACCGCTGCTGCGCAGCAGCTGGCCAAAGGGGATGCGCTGCCCGCGGCCCTGCAACAGGGTCTGGAGAAGATGAAGCAGTATGGCGGGGCACAACCAGGAGATCGCACGCTGATTGATGCGCTGCAACCGGCAATCGAGGCGTTGGTGGCGGGTAAATCGCTGGCAGAGGCGGCTGATGCGGCACAGCAGGGCAGTGATGCAACCGCCAGCATGGGGAAAGCAAAAGCGGGCCGATCATCTTATCTCAACAGTGCTAACCTCAACGGCGTGTCTGATCCGGGTGCCGTTGCTGTCGCCAGGGTCTTTGCGGCATTAAAAAAACTTTAATCCTGTCACGACGCTAAACGCGCCTGGAGAAAGGCCAGTAACTGGCGGTTTACTTCGCTGCGCTGACGGTGCTGCGGGTAAACCGCATTCAGAGAGAGTGCGGGCGGCAGATAGTCGTCCAGCACGGTCACCAGCTCACCGCGTTGCAGGGCTGTCTCAACGATAAAGGCGGGTAACAATACCAGTCCTAAGCCTGCCAGTGCGGCATCACGCAGGACCTCGCCATTGTTACTCACCATCGGGCCCTGAACCGCCAGCCACTTGGGTTTACCATTGACCTGCAGTTCCCAGCCATTCTGACCTTCACGTCCGTAGCGCAGACAGGCATGTTGCTGCAAGGCTTCTGGCTGCTGCGGCACGCCTGCCCGTTCCAGATAGCGGGGGCTGCAGCAGATAACCCGCTTCAGCTCGCCGAGCGGACGGGCAATCAGCGTGGAATCAGCCAGCGTACCGATGCGAATCGCCATATCAACGCCTTCGCCAATCACATCGGCATAGCGGTCAGCCAGCTCAATATGAAACTGCAATGACGGATGGTGGCTCAGAAACTCGGCAATCAGGGGGGAGAGGTGGCTCATGCCAAAGGACATCGGCAGATTGATTCGGAAGGTGCCGCGCAGCGCCTGCTGCTGCTCTGACACCGCCAGTTGCGCTTCCTGAATCTCATCCAGAATGCGCTGAGCATGTTGCGCGAACAGTAAACCTGCATCCGTTACAGACAGCTTACGGGTGTTACGGATCAGCAGTCGTACCCCTAATGATGCCTCCAGCGCAGCCATGCGGCGGCTGACATACTGTTTCGATAGCATCAGATGCTCAGCTGCTGCAGTAAAGTTGCCAGCATGCATTACGGCAACGTAAATCCGAAGATCTTCAATCTGCATAGTGTCCACTTATCGGTGACAGTGACGATGATTCAGGCGAAACTTCAGCCAGACGCGTTAACTTATATCGGGTAATGCGTCACAGGGCAACGCGCCAGCTCTCTCAGCCAGCGCGACGGAGATCATAGATTTGCCGTTTCCTTACCCCTGAACAGGCGGTCAGTCGGGTCAATCGCGTTAAAGCCGTTATAGTAATCAGGCTGTGACGCAATCCATACGGAACATAATCTCTTGAGTAATCTGATAAGGAGTGGCTGGTGAAAAAATTACTCTGCGCGACGGTGCTGGCCATTTTGCCAATGACCACGCTGGCGGCGTCGGTATTTACGCTGCAATCACAAGACTTCAGCGATAATGCGCTACTGGATAAAAAGTTTGCCGGTGCCAATAAAAGTAATCCTTCCTGTACCGGTGAGAATATCTCTCCCGAATTGAACTGGTCTGCGATTCCGGCGGGCACCCGCAGTCTGGCTCTTCTGATGACCGACCCGGTCGGGGCCAAAGGGCTCGGCGTTACCCACATGGTGGCCTATAACATTCCCGCCAGCCGCTCGTCATTTGCGCAGGGGGCTCTGACAAAGGGCAAGGACTACACCGGCGGAAAAAATACCCCAGGGACGCTGCACTATTATGGTCCTTGTCCGCCTGCAGGCAGTGGGCTGCATCACTATAACTTTGTGCTGATCGCCACCGATTTGCCGGTGGGTCAGTTGAAAGCGGGGTTAACCCAGGCAGAGCTGGTTGCACAGCTAAAAGGCCATGCGCTGGGCGCGGCCAGCACCGTTGGCCGCTTTAGCAATGAATGACCTGCACGTATGCAGAGGCAGCGCTGAATAGCCTGCCTCTGCGCGCAGCGGGTCAGTCGCCACTGAACATCTCGCGGATGCGCGACGCAATGTGATGGGTGTGCGTCTCCAGCGCGAAGTGGCCGCTATCCAGCATCTCGACCACCGCCTGTGGATTATCCCGCTGCCAGGCCACTGCGCCCGGTGGAATAAAGAACGGATCGTGCTTGCCCCAGATCACCAGCGTTGGCACCTGCTGCTGGCGAAAGAACGCCTGAAATTCCGGATAACGTTTCAGATTACTGGCGTAATTGAGAAACAGGGCCTGCTGAATATCTTTGTTACCGGGGCGCTCCATCAGCAGAGTATCCAGGGTATAGGTTTCCGGGGCGATCTGCTGCGGATCGCTCACCCCATGCAGATACTGCCACTTCACCCCTTCCAGCGTCAGGATGGCGTCACGGATCACCTGACCATTTGCTTCGCTGGGATCGTCCCAGTAGGCGCGGACCGGCGCCCAGGCCTCTCCTAATCCCTCCAGATAGGCGTTACCGTTTTGTGATATCAGTCCGCTGACGCGATCGGGGTAAGCCAGTGCCAGTCGCAGACCGGCAGGTGCGCCATAGTCGAAAACATACATCGCATAACGTTCCAGCCCCAGTGCATCGACAAAGGCGGTCAGCGTCTGGCCAAGTGCGTCGAAGGTCCAGGAATAGTTGCGCTCAGCAGGCACTTCAGTGAAGCCAAAGCCCGGCATATCGGGTGCGATGAGATGAAATTTATCGGCCAGAAGCGGGATCAGATTGCGGAACTGATGTGAAGAGGTGGGAAAGCCATGCAACAGCAGCAGTACCGGCAGGGAAGGATCGCCCGCTTCGCGATAGAAAATATTGACGCCATCGGCCTGCTGGTAACGATACGAAATGGATTGATCACGCATGCTGAACTCCTGTAACTGGTTAAATGATGTTTATGGGGTTACTAAGAGTCATTATGCAGCCAGAATGTAACCTGTCAAATCAATTTATAATGGTTACAAAAGGTGCGGTGTAACTATTCAAATAGTACTTTGTCGGTTACAGTGGCCTCAGCAGAGTTAACAAGGGAGGCAATATCATGGCGGAAACGCAATCACACACCGCCCAGGGACCGTGGTTTCTGGCTGATCATCCGGCGCTGGATTTCATCAATACCCTGGCCATCGTGGAAGGCCAGCCGCACGACTTCTGGCAAACCGATCAGGATGTTGAAGCCTGGCTACACCAGGCCGGACTGGCACCAGATGCCCCGGCTCCGCAGCATGAACCGGGTGCGCTGTTGGAAGCAGCGCGTCACTTACGTCAGATCATTCGTGATAACGTGCAGCAGCACAAAGCGGGAGAGGGCGTTGATATTCAGGCGCTGAACGCCTGGCTGGGTGAAGCGACCAGCCATCTGCAAATGACCGGGGAGCCGGGTGCCTTAAAAATCAGGCGGGTCTATGCGGGCCAGAGTGTGATGCAGCGGCTGGGACAGGTTGCGGAACAGGCTGCAATGTTGCTGGCGCAGGAGGATTTCAGCAGAGTCCGTGGCTGTGAACATCCCGCCTGTACACTGTGGTTTTACGATCGCACCAAAGCGCATCGCCGTCGCTGGTGCAGCATGGCGCTGTGTGGCAATCGGGCGAAAGTGGCGCGTTTCAGGGCAGTTAAATCAGCTGGGTAAACAGATCGGATGTCAGATAAAAAAACACCCTGCAGAGCAGGGTGTCAGAACAGTTATTTCGCGGTGGTCGCTGATGGCTTGTGCCGCTTGCGCAGCTTGTCGATCAGGCGATGCGCTTCCGCTTTGGTCGCTACCGCAGGGGATGAACCGGTCAGCGGTTGACGGGCTGTTTCACGTACCGTCAGAATGGTGAGCAGGCCAATCACGCCCGCGCCCATCATGTAGTAAGCTGGCATCATATTGTTTTTAGTGGTATCCACCAGCCACGCGGTAATCAGCGGTGTGGTACCCCCAAACAGCGATACCGACAGGTTGAAGCCGATGGCCAGCGCACTGTAACGGATATCGGTAGTAAACAGCGCAGGCAGCGTCGAAGGCATAGTGCCGCTGAAGCAGGTGTGCAGTACACCCAGAATCATCAGGCCGCCAAATACCGCCCACATATTACCGGACCCGATCAGCATAAAGCTCGGGATGGCGAGCAGGATCAGACCCACCGCACCAAAGGCAATCACCGGACGACGACCGATGCGGTCAGTCCAGCGACCCCACAGCAGCGTCAGCGGCATCATCACGAACATCGCCACCATCACCAGCAGCAGGCCACTTAACTCTGGCAGACCCAGCACGCCGGTCAGATAGCTCGGCATGTACGAGGTCAGCATGTAGTTAGAGACGTTAAACAGCAGCACCAGACCGATACATTTCATCATCGGTGCGCGGTATTTGCTCAGCATCTGCATCAGCGTCAGACGCGGCTTGCTTTGCTCCAGTGCTTCCTGTTTTTCCATGTGCTGCTGGAAAGCCGGAGTCTCTTCCAGCTTCAGTCGCACATAGAGACCAAACAGGCCCAGCGGCGCGGCGATAAAGAACGGCACGCGCCAGCCCCAGGACATCATCGCCTCATTCGACATCACGGTGGTCATCACCGTGACCAGGCTGGCACCCAGCAGGTAACCACCGATGGTGCCGAATTCCAGGAAGCTGCCCATAAAGCCCCGGCGTTTATCGGTAGAGTACTCCGCGATAAAGGTCGCTGCGCCACCATATTCACCACCGGTTGAGAAGCCCTGGATCAGACGTGCCACCAGCAGCAGAATCGGTGCCATGATGCCTATCGAAGAGTAAGCCGGGATCAGACCGATACAGAATGTACCAATCGACATCATGATCATCGTCATCGCCAGCACTTTCTGCCGTCCGATGCGGTCACCCAGCGGGCCAAATACCAGGCCGCCAATCGGACGTACCAGGAAGGCCGCGGCAAACGTACCAAAGGTGGCGATTAGCTGCACCGCGTTGTTGGCATCCGGGAAGAAGACTTTGCCGATGATCACGGCGAGATAGCTGTATACGCCAAAGTCGAACCATTCCATCGCATTACCTAACGCAGCTGCGCCAACTGCACGCTTCAGCATGTCGTTGTCGATTACGGTAATGTCGTCAACAGTCAGCTCTTTTGGCTTCCTGTTCCAGAAATGTTTCTTTGGGTGTTCAGACGATGAGTTTCTGGTGTCCATATTCTCCTCAGGTGCATCAATGAAGGAGTCTTATAGCTTTCGCAGCCGCAAACAATGTTCAGAAGAAACCGTGGAAATGAAAGCTATAAGAAGCCGAATAATTTTTAAGTGAAGCGGCAGAAACCGCAGCCGGTAAACTCTAGACTACGATTGTAAGTTTTTGCAAGTTTTCAGCCGAAATAACTGCATTTACTGACAAACCCAGCATAGTGAACTTATTCACGCCTGCTTACGGGTCTGAACATTTGGTAATAACTTGCGGCTGGTGCTCTGGTTATATCTGGAACTGATTTTCCCGGTACTGATGCGCTACTTAAACAGTTTCAGTTCATCGATGCGATCCAGCGCCTGCAGTAATTGCTCCGTCCCGGTTGTCAGGCTGATGCGAATATAATCACGACCCGCTGCGCCAAACCCGTTACCCGGTGCCACCAGCAGATGACACCGGGCCAGTAGCAGGGCGGCGAATTGCTCCCCGGTAAAACCAGCTGGCGCTGCCAGCCAGAGGAAAAAGGTGCCCTGACGGGCGCGAACCGGCCAGTGCATTGCTGCCAGCCTGGCTAAAATCACTCTGCGCCGCTGATGGTAATGCTCTGCCAGCAAGCTGAGTTGTTCAGCGGGCAGCGACAACGCGGTGATGGCGGCATCCTGCACCGCGCCATACACCGTGCTGTAGCTATGAGTATGAAGTTTTTTAAATGCTGCAATCATCGAGGCGTTTCCCACCGCAAATCCCACCCGCCAGCCTGCCATGAGTGCGCTTTTTGACAGCGTGTAGATTTCCACGCCCCAGGCTTTGCCATCGGGCTGTGCCAGCAGACTCAGCGGCTGTTCGCCCGACTCACTGCCCAGCGTGGCATAGGCGAAGTCATGAATCAGCGGAACATGATGCTGGCGGGCGAAGGCCAGCGCGTCGGCGAACAGCGCGGCTGTCGCCAGTGCGCCAGTGGGATTATGGGGATAATTGAGCAGCAGCAGACCGGCACGCGCCGCGATCTCGTCCGGCACCAGGGTGAAATCGGGCAGGAAAGCATTGCGCGCCTCCAGCGGAATGCCATAAAAATCGGCACCTGCCTGACGGGCCGCTGAGCGGTAGAGCGGATAGCAGGGATCGGTAGAGATCAACACCTGCCCCGGATTGAGCAGGGCGCGGGGAAAACCATTGACGCCAATGTGCGCGCCCTGGAACAGCGCCACTTCAGTTTCAGGATCGAGCGTGACGCCGTAGTGACGCTGGTAGAAGGCTGCGATAGCACGTCGCAGCGCGGGTTTGCCCCAGAACGAGGGATACTCATGGTTCTCCGGTTTCGCTGCCGCAGCCTGTAATGAAGCGATTACCGCGGGCGGCGTTGGCTGACGCGGACTGCCGGAAGAGAGATCGATCAGCGGTAACAGCGCATCATCCAGTTGTGCTGCCTGCTTTTCCAGCATGCTGAAGAGATTCTCTTCGAGCCCTGCGACCATCTCTGAAGCTGCAAACTCCGCCATATCTCTCCCGCAATAAACAGTGTTAAGCGGGGAAGAATGACACAGCTGACATTAAAATCTTTAGCAGAAATAACGCTGTTCTTTGCAGGGATTCGAATATCCAGCGTGTGACTATCGTTAGCATAAATAAGCCAAAGTCGGGGCTGGGTTTTGCCTGTTCCTCTCCGCGATGGCTGTGATTAAATCGATCGCTCTCACAATAATGAATCAGGGCAAACAATGCAGATCACATCCCGGGGAATTATTCTGGCGCTGACCACCGCCAGCCTTTTTATTTCTGCCGCTCAGGCAGCCGACCAGAAGAAAATACGGATTGGATTTAATCCAGGGCCTTATAAAGAGCAATTTGAAAAAGGCGTCGCGCCCTTATTAATCAGGCAGGGGTATACTCTGGAGTATAAAGATTTCAGTGATGGAATTCAGGTTAATGATGCTGTTCATCGCGGGACGATTGACGCCAATATCATGCAGCATCCCGTCTATCTTAAGTCGGTTAATGACCGGCTTGGCATTGATAACGTTGGGATTGTGCAGGTGCCGACCCCGCCAATGGGGCTCTACTCTGGGCGCGTGAAAACGCTGACTCAACCCGCGCCGGGCAGCACGGTCTCTGTGCCCAATCAGCCCTCAAATGAGTACCGGGCGGCGCTGTTACTCCAGAGCATCGGCTGGCTCAAAATCAGCCCCGATAGCGATGCTGCCACTTTTTCGCAGAAAAATATCACGGAAAATCCCTACAAAATCGTGCTTAAAGAGATGGATAACGCTCAGCAGGTGCGTGCACTCCCCGATGTTGACTATGGAGTCATTCAGGGCAACTTCGCGGTATCCAGTGGCATGAAACTCAATTCGGCACTGAAACTGGAAGCGGCAACCAGCCAGTTTATTAACGTGGTGACGGTAGCCGGTAAAAATAAGCAGGCTCAGTTTGCCCGTGACATTATTGCCGGCTACCACTCAGCAGAATTTAAAACCTATATCACCGGTAATGCGCAGTATGCGGGCTATCTGCTGCCAGATTATTTCAAATGAGTCAGGTAGCCATTGCGTTTCGCCATGTCAGCAAAACGTTTGCGCGTAACGGTGCAGAAGTGCAGGCTCTGAAGGAGATTAATCTGCGTATCAACCAGGGTGACATCTTTGGCGTCATCGGCACCAGTGGAGCCGGAAAAAGTACGCTGCTGCGCCTGATTAATCACCTGGAGACCCCCACAACCGGCTCGGTTGAGGTGCAGGGTGAAGCGTTACAAGGGATCAGCAAAAAGCGCTTAATTCAGGTCAAAAAGCAGATTGGCATGATCTTCCAGCACTTCAATCTGCTCAATGCCAGAACGGTGTTTCACAACGTCGCCATCCCACTGATTTTACAGGGCCGGGATAAAGATTTTATCGCCACCCGCGTGGCGGAGCTGCTGGCGTTTGTTAACCTCAGCGACAAAGCTCACAGCTACCCGGATGAACTCTCCGGCGGTCAAAAACAGCGCGTCGGAATTGCCCGCGCGCTGGCAACCAATCCCGCAATTCTGTTGTGTGATGAGGCGACCTCCGCGCTGGATCCCCAGACCACGGTACAGATTCTGCTGCTGTTACAGGAGATTAATCAGCGTTACGGCATCACCATTGTCCTGATCACCCATGAGATGTCGGTGGTCCAGAAGATCTGCAACCGGATGGCGGTGATGGAGCAGGGCCGTATCGTTGAACAGGGCGATGTCCTGTCGCTGTTTGCTGAACCGCAACAGTCGGTGAGCGCCAGCTTTGTGCAGTCCGTTATCCACGATCGCCTGCCACAGCAAACCCTTGCGCTGTTAAGCCAGCATCCGGCTGTCGACGTGTTGCGGCTGGAGTTTGTCGGCAGCACGGCACAACAGCCGATCATCAATCGCCTGATCCGTGAACATGAGGTTGAAGTGAATATCCTGTTCGCCAGCATGACGGAAGTACAGCGTACCATTCTGGGTTTCATGATTGTGCAGATCAAAGGCGAGCCCGCCCGACGCGAGGCGGCCATCCAGTTTCTCATCGCGACCGGAGTGAAAATCAGTGATGTCAGAACTCTTTGAAACCGCCGTTACCGGCGATCAGTTCCTGACGGCGATGCAGGACACGCTGATCATGGTGGCGTTGTCGCTGGGCTTTGGTTCGCTGCTGGGTCTGCCGCTTGGCATTGTCCTGGTGATCTGCCGTCCGGGTGGGATACAGCCGAATCGACTGGTACATCAGTTGCTGAACCCGATCGTGAATATCATCCGTTCACTGCCGTTTATTATTCTGCTGATCACTATTCTGCCGCTGACGCGCCTGCTGGTGAACACCACCATCGGTACGGCGGGGGCCATTGTGCCGCTGGTGATATTTATCGCGCCCTATATTTCACGGCTGGTGGAGAATGCGCTGCTGGAGGTGGATGAGGGCATTCTGGAGTCAGCCAATGCGATGGGTGCCACCACGCTGCAGACCATCTGGTATTTCATGATACCGGAAGCCGCCTCGTCGCTGGTGTTAGCCCTGACCACCGCCACTATCGGCCTGCTGGGTGCGACGGCAATGGCGGGCACGGTGGGCGGCGGCGGCATTGGCGACCTCGCCATTACTTACGGCTATCAGCGCTTTGATGCCTTTGCCACGATTTCGACTGCGCTGGTGCTGATTGTCATTGTCCAGCTACTGCAAACCCTGGGTACGCGTCTCTCGCGCCGTATCCGACGCGAGTGAGCCATGAAAAAGAATGATTTAGCTGTTATGCACTGGGGCACGTATCACGTCACCACCGAAGGGGACACGCTGACGTCGGTCAGGCCGGTGGCGTGGGACCGTAATCCCTCTGCGATCGGGCAGTCGTTACCGGGCGCGGTGCAAAGCGAAACCCGGGTCAAAAATCCGGCCGTCAGGCTCGGTTATCTCCAGAACAGAAGCGCATCCCGCAACGGGCGCGGCAAAGAGCCGTTTGTGGAAGTGAGTTGGGATGTTGCGTTGCAACTGGTGGCGGAGGAGCTGGGGCGTGTCAAAACAGAGCACGGCAATCAGGCGATCTACGCCGGCTCTTACGGCTGGTCGAGTGCCGGACGTTTCCATCATGCCCAGAGCCAGCTTCATCGTTTCTTTAACCACTATGGCGGCTATATCGCCAGCACCAACACCTACAGCATTGCGGCCGGTGAACGCACGCTGCCGCACATCATCGGCAACCTCGATGAGTTACAACGTCACCATACCCATTGGCCGGTTCTGGCAGAGCATTGCGAACTGTTTGTGGCTATCGGGGGTTTGCCGCTGCGCAATGCGCAGGTCAATGGCGGCGGGGCTAATGACCATGCGCTTTCCCATTGGTTAACCACGCTGCGGCAGAATGGCACCCGGTTTATCAACATCAGTCCGGTCAGAAACGATCTCGCTGGGGTGGCGGATGCGGAGTGGCTGGCGATACAGCCCGGCTCCGATACGGCGCTGTTACTGGCAATCGGGCAGGTGTTAATTACTGAATCTCTCTATGACGCGCCATTCACAGAACGTTACACGGTGGGCTTTGACCACTATGCCGCCTACCTGCTGGGTGAACGCGACGGTATAGCTAAAACGCCAGAATGGGCCGCTCCGCTGACCGGGCTGGCGGCCGCGGAAATCCGTGCGTTGGCACGGCAGATGGCGGCGCATAAAACGATGGTGAATATTGCGTGGTCAGTGCAGCGGGCGCGGCAGGGCGAGCAGGCTTTCTGGGCCACCGTTGCGACTAGCGCTCTGCTGGGTCAGATAGGCACGCCCGGCGGCGGGCTGGGCTTTGGTTACGCCTCAACCAATCTGGCCGGTGCCGCCCGGCGACAGTTTTCCGGGCCTCGTCTGCCCGCCGGTCATAATCCGGTTCAGGAGACGATTCCGGTGGCACGCATCGCCGACATGTTGCTCAATCCCGGAGGGCACTATGAGTTTGATGGGCAACAGCGGGTCTATCCCGACATCCGGCTGGTCTACTGGGCGGGCGGCAATGTCTTTCATCATCATCAGGATATCAACAAGCTGATACGCGCCTGGCAGCGGCCGGACACCGTAATTGTGCATGAGCAGTTCTGGACGGCGCAGGCAAAATTTGCCGACATCGTGCTGCCTGCGACCACGTCGCTGGAGCGTGAAGATATTGGCAGCGCCAGCAACGACGGTTTTATCATCGCCATGCCGCAGCATCTGCCGCCGTTTGCAGCTGCAAAATCGGATTACGCAATTTTTGCCGCTCTGTCGCAGCGGCTCGGTTTTGCTGACGCCTTTACGCAGGGGCGTGATGAGCGCCAGTGGCTTCAGTCACTCTACGAAGATTCCCGGCCACGCGCGGCAGCGCAGGGCATCGAACTGCCGCCATTTGAGGCGTTCTGGTCACAGGGCGTGGTGGAGTATCCCGCGCCAGAAGCGCCGCAGATCCTGCTAAAAGCGTTTCGTGATAACCCGGAGTCAGCCCCGCTTAGCACGCCGTCGGGGAAAATCGAGCTTTTTTCTCAGCAGGTGGCCGATTTCGGGTATGACGAAGCGCCCGGATTTGCCTGCTGGTATGCGCCGGAATACCAGGCGCAACAGCAGGAAAAGCAGCAGTGGCCGTTGCATCTGCTCTCCAGCCAGCCACGGACCCGGTTGCATAGTCAGTACGATCATGGACGGGTCAGCCGGGCCACCAAAATTGCCGGGCGTGAGCCACTCTGGATGCATCCTGAAGATGCTGCTGCGCGCGGCATTGAGGAGAACAGCATCGTAAAAGTCTTTAACGGACGCGGCGCGCTGCTGGCGGGTGTGCATCTGACGCAGGATATCCTGCCGGGTGTCGTACAGATGTCGACCGGCGCCTGGTATGACCCGCTCGATCAGCAGGAGGGCCAGCCGCTGGATAAACACGGCAATCCCAATGTGCTGACCCAGGATAGCGGCAGTTCACGACTCGGCCAGGGGTGCAGTGCGCAGACCTGTTTTGTCGAGATTGCGCTTTATCAACAGCCTTTGCCTGAGATTACGGCATGGTTACCGCCGGCATTCGTGGCGTGGAGCGCAGAGTAATCTGCGGGTTTAAAGCCCGCGGCGTGGTGGGATATTCCCATCCGTCGCATATACATAGCAGGATTAGTTGGTAGTTAACGCATAAATGAAATGGCAGTGTAAAGCGATTCCATGCCAACAGAGTGTCAATCATGAGCGCGTTAACCACAGCAGAATTGCCGGTAATTGATTTCGCATTATTGTCAGGTAATCAACAGCAGCAGCAACAGGTCCTGGAAAAATTAAGCCAGGCCGCGCGTGATGTCGGTTTCTTCTATTTAATCAATCACGGCATCGACCGTGAATTATTAGATGAGGTTCAGCACGTCGCGCGGAAATTTTTTGCCCTGCCACAGGCGGATAAATCCGCAGTGGCGATGGCGAACTCGCCGCATTTTCGCGGCTATAACCTGGCGGGGGTTGAAATAACCCGCAGCCAGCCTGACTATCGCGAGCAGTTTGATATTGGTGCGGAACGGGAAGCGCTGCCCGTTACCGCCGATTCACCCACCTGGCAACGGATGCAGGGGCCGAATCAGTGGCCTGAAGCTTTACCTGAACTGCAAACGGTGGTCACCCGCTGGCAGCAGCAGATGACAGCGGTGGCGCTGGAGCTGCTGCGCGCCTTTGCCGGGGCACTGAATCTGCCGCGCAACGCCTTCGATAACCTCTATGGCGACTATCCCAACGAACATATCAAACTGATCCGTTATCCGGGCCGCACGGAGGGCGAATCACGCCAGGGTGTTGGCGCGCACAAAGATTCAGGCTTCCTGACGATGTTACTGCAGGACGATCAGCCGGGCTTACAGGTGGAAGTGACGCCGGACAACTGGATCGATGCCTCACCACTGCCGGGCGCGTTTGTGGTGAACATTGGCGAGCTGCTGGAGCTGGCAACCAACGGTTATCTTCGCGCAACGGTGCACCGTGTGGTGTCGCCACCGCAGAGCAGCGAGCGCTTATCCATCGCCTTTTTCCTTGGCGCGCAACTCGACGCCGTGGTGCCGATCTATCAACTGCCTCCTCAGCTGGCTGAACTGGCACAGGGACCGAGCAGCGATCCGCTTAATCCGCTGCTGCGCGAAGTGGGCTGGAACTACCTTAAAGGCCGGCTGCGTTCGCATCCGGAAGTTGCCCAGCGTTTCTACCCCGAACACAACACCCACTGATAACGATAAGAGATAAATGATGATGATTAAAAAGCGCTTTCTGGCCCTTGCCGGTCTTTCACTGCTGATTGCCCAGAGTTTACAGGCCGCGCCGCTGCGCGTAGCGGCCGATCCGCTGCCACATGCGGAAATCCTGGAGTATGTCAAAACCCTGGATCCGAAACTGGATCTCAAAATTGTTGAGCTGAGCGGGGGCGTGAATGCCAATGAGCTGCTGGCCGCCGGAGATGTGGATGCCAACTACTTCCAGCATCTGCCTTACCTGAAAGATCAGGAGAAGGCGCTGGGGAAAACCTTTGCCGTGGCCGCCAGTGTTCACATCGAGCCGCTGGGTATCTATTCGCGGAAAGTGAAAAGTTTAGCGGCGCTACCTGAAGGGGCCAGCATTGCGGTACCGAACAACACCACTAACCTGAGCCGCGCACTCTGGCTGTTGCAGGACAAAGGGGTGATCAAACTCAACGCGCAGGGTGAAACGGGTTCGACGCTGGTGACGCCAAAAGATATCAGTGAAAACCCGAAGAAAATTAAGATCGTTGAGATTGAGTCGCCGCAACTGCCACGCTCGCTGGATGATGTGGATGCCGCAATTATCAACGGCAACTACGCGCTGGAAGCCGGTCTGACCCCGGCGAAAGATGCGCTGGGACTGGAGTCTGCAGCACATAATCCCTACGCCAACCTGCTTGTAACGACGCCAGAACTGGCGAAAGATCCCCGCGTGTTACAGCTGGCGAAAGATCTGCGCTCGCCGCAGGTAGCGGAGTTTATCCGTAAAAATTATCAGGGCTCAGTGATTCCGGTCGCGGACCAGCAGCATGATTAAACTCAATCATCTTAGCAAACAGTATCCTGGCGCATCTGCGCCAGCGTTAGACGACATCTCACTCACCATCGAAGAGGGGACCATCTTTGGCATCCTCGGTCGGAGCGGAGCGGGAAAAAGTACACTATTGCGCTGCCTCAATCGGCTGGAGAGTCCCACCAGCGGCCTGATTGAAATTGACGGGCAGGATCTCGCTGCGATGAGCCTGGCGCAACTGCGTCAGCAGCGACAGCAGATGGGGATGATCTTCCAGCACTTCAATCTGCTGCATTCGCGCAACGTGCAGGACAACGTCGATCTGGCGCTGGAGATTGCCGGTGTGCCTGCGGCTGAACGTCGCGAGCGGGTCGCATCGCTGCTGAAACTGGTGGGGCTGGCCTCCTTTGCGGCGGCCTGGCCGTCGCAGCTCTCCGGTGGACAGAAACAGCGCGTCGGCATCGCCCGCGCGCTGGCCGCCCGACCCCGTTATCTGTTGTGCGATGAGGCGACCAGCGCGCTGGATCCCGAAACCACCACTTCGATTCTCGATCTGCTGGCCGATATTCAGCAGCAGCTCAATATCACCATTGTATTGATCACCCATGAAATGGCGGTGGTGAAGCGGATTTGTGACGGGGCGGCGCTGCTTGAGAATGGCCAGCTGGTTGAGAGCGGCAGCCTGAGCCAGATCATGGGACGTGAAGAGGGACGCCTGCGCAAAATGCTGCTGAAGGATGGCGAAGCAGACCGGGCGTTTATCGAAAAATATCAGCATGAGGCGTTAACCCGATGCGTAGCATGAGTAGTGAGCGGTTTCAGGAACTGCTGCTGAACGCCACTGGCGAAACACTGTATATGGTGTTGCTGGCGGCCCTTTTCACGGTCGCGATAGGGCTGCCGGTAGGCGTGCTGCTGTTTCTGACCCGGCCAAAAGGCATTCTGCCCAATCGCGCGATTTCACTGCTGCTGAATACGCTGGTAAATACCGGACGCGCCTTGCCGTTTGTGGTGCTGCTGATTGCGCTGATCCCCTTTACCCGTCTGCTGGTCGGCACCACGCTGGGCAGCACTGCCGCCATTGTGCCGATTACGCTGGGGGCATTTCCCTTCTTTGCCCGCATCGTGGAGAACGCGCTGGATGAGGTCGACCGCGGCCGCATAGAAGCGGTGGTATCAATGGGCGGTACCCTGTGGCATATCGTCAGCCGTGTGCTGCTGCCGGAAGCGCTTCCCGCGCTGGTGGCGGGCGTTACCCTGACGATTGTGATGTTGATTGGCTTCTCGGCGATGGCGGGCGTTGTTGGCGGTGGCGGGCTGGGCGATCTGGCGATTCGCTACGGTTATCAGCGTTTCGATAACCAAATCATGGCGGCCACCATTGTGGTGCTGCTGGCGCTTGTGATGCTGATTCAGAAACTCGGCGACCGGCTGGTACGCTCGCTGGCTTATCGTCGATAAGGAGCAACCATGTTTCGCGTGATGTCGCCGAAAGGCTATCTGCAACGGCCAGGGCTGCGGGCCGGGGTGGGAGAAATTATCCGGCCGCTTGCCTCGCATATTCACATCTTCACCTCGCCGCGCGCCTGGCAGGCGGTGAATCCTGACATGAGCATAAGTCTGGAACGGGCGGGGATCCGCTGGCAGCTCGACACCCTGACCGGTGAGTGTACCGATGCGGCGATTGCTGCCCTGCAACAGCAGGTGCAGACGCACGGCGCTACCCTGATTCTGGCAGTCGGCGGCGGGCGGGTTCTGGACTGCGCCAAAGCGGTCAACGATGCGCTGCCGGATATCCGGCTGGTTAACTTTGCCACGCTGGCCGCCACCTGTGCCGCCTGGTCTCCGCTGGCGATTATCTATGATGAGCGCGGCGGCCATCTGCGCAGCCAGCCGCTTAATGCCATGCCGGAGCGGATTCTGGTGGACAGCGAGGTTATCGCCCGCAGCGAGGTACGCTATCTGCGGGCCGGGATCGTGGATGCGCTGGCCAAATGGTTTGAATTTGAGCCTTATCAGCGACAGACGCCGCACCAGCTGGCGCTGGATCTTAAAGTCGCAGCCGCCTGGCAGGCGGTAACGGTGCTGAAACGCTGGGGCGAAACGGCGGTGGCCGATAACATCAGGCAGCAGGTCACCCCGGCGCTGGAGAAAGTGATTGAAGCCAACATTGTGCTGGCGGGGCTGGCTAACAGTATTCAGGATGCGATGGCGACCCCCGGTTTTGCCCATATCATCCACGATCGCCTGACTCACCAGCCGGAGCTGCATCACTGGCTGCATGGTGAAAAGGTCGGCTTTAGCTTGCTGGTACAATCCTGGATTGAGCAGCAGGGTAAGCAGGTGGAGCCTGAACTGCTGGCGCTGCTGCGCCGTTTCCACTCGCCCCTGACGCTGCCTGCGGCGATTAACGCGGACAGGATGAGACAGATTGCGCAGCAGATCCATTTCCCCTCCGCCAGCCTGGCGCATCTTCCCTTTACGTTCGATCAGCATCTGCTAGAGCAGGCCTTGCTGGCGACTTCTGCGTTTAAACAGTAAGTGCGGTCAGCGAATCGATCAACGGTCGCCGCTTGCTAACCTACCAATGGTAACTTACCTTTAGTAGCTTAATGACTAATCAGGTAAGGTGACGACGATGCATGCATTAATAGTGACTTCCCATCCCAATCAGGACGCTCACACCCATCGCGTGGCGGACCAGCTGGCGCAGGGCATTATCGCGACAGGCCACCATACGGCTGAAAAGGCCGCTCTGGCGGCAGAAGGGTTTGATCCACGTTTTACGCTCAGCGATCACAGACATTTCAACGGTCTGGCACCGACGCCGCCCGATGTGCTGGCAGAACAGCAGCGGCTGGATCGTGCCGATGCGCTGGTGCTGGTCTATCCGGTCTACTGGTGGTCATTTCCGGCACAGCTTAAAGGCTGGATAGACCGCGTCTTCATCGCGGGCTGGGCCTTTGATGAGCAGGATGGCCATATCGTAAAACGCCTTGGTCATCTTCCGGTGCATCTGGTTGCGATTGGCGCGGCTGACACCCGAACCTTTCTGCGGCGCGGCTATTTCGCCAGCATGCGGAATCAGATCGATCACGGCATCTTTGACTATTGCGGTGCGCCGGTGGTGACCAGTGAACTGTTGCTTAGCGGCGATGAAGGTTATCCTGAGTCACACTATCAGCTGGCGCATCAACTGGGCCAGCGTCTGTTCGCCCATCAGGAAAAGCATGACCGTTGAAAAAACACCCCGTAAGCGGCTGTCACGCGAAGCACGACGCAGGCAGTTGTCAGACGTCGCGTGGCAGATAATGCAAACCGAAGGCAGCGAGGCACTGACGCTGGCCAGAGTCGGCGACGCGGCGGGGGTCAGTAAACCGGTGGTTTATGACCACTTCACCACCCGTCATGGATTGCTGGCGGCGTTGTATGACGATTTTGATCGTCGCCAGACCGAAAAGATGGAAGCGGCGATGAATGCCGCGCCGATGGTGATGCAACAAAAAGCGAAAGTGCTTGCGGCCTGTTATGTGGATTGTGTGATGACGGAAGGGCGTGAGATTCCGGAGTTGCTGTCAGCGCTCAGCACCTCACCGGAACTGGCTGCCGTCAAACGCCACTATCAGCTCGACTTTATCGCCCGCTGTCAGCGCTGGTTTGTCCCTCTGGCAGGCAGCAGCGGTATTCCGGAAGCAGGCATGTGGGGCTTGCTGGGGGGCGCGGATGCCATCGCAGGTGCGGTGGCACGCGGCGATGTCAGCAAACGGGAAGGAGAGCAGGCGATCACTGCCATGGTCGTGGCGCTGGTGGCAGGCAGCCGTGCAACTGAATCGGATTAGCATTAGCATAAAAAAGGCGGCCCGCAGGCCGCCGAATCCTTCAACCACAACAGGCGTTGTGTAAGTAGTGGCAACGTACAATGATGATCGTTTTAGCCTTTCACCCCGCCCGCGGTTAAACCGCTCACCAGCCAGCGCTGCGCCAGCAGGAAAACCAGGGTGATCGGAATCGCGGAGAGCACCGCCGCAGCGGCGAAATCGCCCCACAGATAATTCTGCGGATTGAGGTACTGCTGCATCCCGACCGCCAGGGTGTAGCTGTTCACATCGCGCAGCAGCAGCGAGGCGACCGGCACTTCAGTCACCGCGGCGATAAACGCCAGAATAAACACCACCGCCAGAATCGGCACCGACAGCGGCAGCAGCACCAGCCGGAACGCCTGCCACGGCGTTGCGCCATCCAGCGCGGCCGCCTCTTCCAGTGACCCGTCGATAGTCTCGAAATAGCCTTTGATGGTCCAGACATGCAGCGCGATACCGCCCAGATAGGCGAAGATCACCCCACCGTGGGTATTCAGCCCGATAAAGGGCAGATACTGGCCGAGACGATCAAACAGGGCATAGAGCGCCACCAGCGACAGCACCGCCGGGAACATCTGGAATATCAGCATCCCTTTCAGCAGGCTGGCACGGCCGGTAAAGCGCATACGGGCAAAGGCATAGGCGCAGGTGGTAGAGAGCGCCACGATGCCCAGCGCACTGATTGCCGCAATCTTGATCGAGTTCCATAACCAGAGCAGCACCGGGAAGGGCGGCGGTGTCACCCGGCCATCCGCATGTTCCACGCTGAAACCCAGCGCCAGCCGCCAGTGCTCCCACGAGATCTGCTCCGGGATCAGGCTGCCGGTGGCGAAGTTCCCGGCACGCAGCGAAATCGCAATCACCATCAGCAGGGGAAAGAGAATCGCCGCGATAAATAACAGCAGCAGCAGATGCGTGGTGAACAGACGCAGCCGTTGCGATTTCGGTTGTACCATAGCCATAACAACTCCTCAGAGCCTGGTCCCTCAGGCTATTTTATTTGTCAGTCTGAACCCGGGCAGTGCTCACAATCCTCACCTCCCAGGTTCCGGTTGTTCCACGCTCTTCGCGTCCGGACTGCCTGCAACCATGACGCCAGTCGGGCCAGGCGCTTAGTCGAATTTCATCCGCGAGGCTTTCAGGTTAATCACCGCCAGCGCACCCACCAGCAGGAAGATCAGCGTGGCGATAGCGGCGGCCAGCCCAAAGTCCTGCCCGCCGCCGCCTTCAAAGGCGATACGCCAGGTGTAGTTCACCAGCAAATCGGTGTAACCGGCTGGCGTGGTGGTGCCGAGGCGATCCGGCCCGCCGTTGGTGAGTAACTGCACCAGCACAAAGTTATTAAAGTTAAAGGCAAAGCTGGCGATCATCAGCGGCATCAGTGGTTTCAGCAGCAGCGGCAGAGTAATCAGGAAGAAGTTCTGCAGCGGTCCCGCACCGTCCATCGCCGAGGCTTCATAGAGATCGTCCGGAATCGCCTTCAGCAGGCCCATGCAGAGGATCATCATGTAGGGGTAGCCGAGCCAGGTATTGACGATAATCAGCATGGTGCGCGCCAGCGTCGGGTCGCTGAACCAGGCCGGCTTCACGCCAAACAGCGCGCTGAGCATCACGTTGATTTCACCAAAGCTCTGGTTGAACAACCCCTTGAAAATCAGGATCGAGATAAACGCCGGCACGGCATAGGGCAGAATCAGCATTACCCGATAGACCGCTTTGCCGCGCAACGCCTCCCACTGCACCAGACACGCCAGCACCATGCCCACCGCGACGGTCAGCACCACGGTGATCAGCGAGAAGAGTAGCGTCCAGCCAAATATCGCCAGGAACGGCTTCTGAATCCCTTCGTCAGTAAACACCCGCACGAAGTTTTTCCAGCCGGTATTCACGGTAAAGCCGGGACTCAGGGTTTCGTTCGCCCAACTGCCGTCGGCGTTAATCGCCTGGTAGAAACCAGTCTGCGGATTAGCACGATAGCGCGCGTTACTCTGCTGGTTGATCAGCTCATCCTGCACACCCATCCGATAGAGCGGCTGGGTGCCGGAGAACTGGCGCAGTGAACTCATCCGCAACTGACGACCATCCGGCAGTTCCGCCCGGATCTGGCTCAGTGCCTGACGATGGGTCGTGATCGCTCTGAAGTTCGCCCGTTCACCTGAAGGTGCAGCAGCAGGGGCCATTTTCAGGGTCTGTTCAGCGCCAAACTGAAACGGCGGTGAAACATAGTTTTTGCCATCATTCAGCACCAGCTGCCAGCGCTCGCCGGCCGGGAACAGAGAAAAACTGACTGCTTCACCCGACTGGAAGGTGCGGCCCAGCAAAACCTGCTGCGCCCGTTCAAAGGTGAGCTGGTTGCTGCTGCTGTAGTTGGTAAAGGCAATGGCAATCGTGCAGGCGAGAGGGAACAGTACAAACAGCGCCATTCCCGCTACGCCGGGATAGACATAACGCCACGCATAGGCGCGACGGTTAGCAAAAATCCACAGTCCGGTCGCACTGAGGATCAGCGTCAGCAGCGCAAACAGATATTCACCCTGCGCGTACATCAGCACCAGCAGATAGCCGACCAGCAGACAGCAGATCCCGATGAGAACGCTTTTCAACAGCACACTGCGCGTTTTCGGTTTTCCTGACATGATGCGGTTTTCCTTAACGGTCACTCAAGCCGGGTTGCCCCGGCTGCAAGGGGAGAATTACTTCTTCAGACGGGCCTGAGCATCTTTCAGTGCGGCGTCGACGCTCTGACGACCGCCCAGCGCGTTCAGGGTAGCGGTGCGCATCGCATACCAGAATGCCGCCATCTGCGGGATATTCGGCATGATGTCACCCTGACGGGCGTTGTTCATGGTGGCGGCGATACGCGAATCTTTTTCCAGCGTCTGCTGGAAAGATTTCAGCGCCACGGCACCCAGCGGCTTATCTTTGTTGACCGCATCCAGACCGGTGTCAGTCAGCAGATAATTCTCCAGGAACTCTTTCGCCAGCTCTTTGTTAGGACTGGCGGCGTTGATCCCGGCACTCAGCACGCCGACAAAAGCTTTCGACGGTTTACCGTTCAGGGTTGGCAATTCGGTGACGCCATAGTCAATGCCGCTCTTGTCGAGGTTGCCCCACGCCCACGGACCATTAATGGTCATGGCGGTTTCGCCTTTGTTAAAGGCGGCCTCAGCAATCGAATAATCGGTGTCCGCATTCAGGGTTTTGGCTTTAACCTGATCGACCAGGAACTGCATGCCCGCTTTAGCACCGGCGTTATCGACGCCGACATCCTTCACGTCATAATGTCCGTCGGTGAGCTTAAAGGCGTAAGCACCGCCTGCGGCCAGCAGCGGCCAGGTGAAGTAGGGTTCCTGCAGGTTAAACATGATGGCGCTTTTGCCTTTGGCACGCAGTTGCTTGTCGAGACCGGCGATCTCTTCCCAGGTTTTTGGCGGGTTCGGCAGCAGTTTCTTGTTGTAGATCAGTGACAGCGACTCAACGGAAATCGGGTAGCCAATCAGCTTGCCGTCGAAGCGCACCGCGTCCCAGGTGAACGGGAAAAGCTTCTCGCGGAAGCTGGCATCCGGCGTGATCTCAGCCAGCAGGCCGGATTGCGCATAGCCGCCGAAACGGTCATGTGCCCAGAAGATAATATCCGGGCCATCGCCGGTCGCCGCGACCTGCGGATACTTCTCTTCCATTTTGTCAGGATGTTCGACCGTAACTTTGATGCCGGTCTCCTGCTCAAATTTCTTACCCACTTCGGCAAGGCCGTTGTAGCCCTTGTCACCGTTGATCCAGATGACCAGTTTACCTTCCTCAATTTTTGCCATCGCGCTGGCCGAAAAGAGCACGGCAGAGAGGGCAGAAAGGGCCAGAATTCTTGCTCCGGTTTTCATCGTCATAAATCCATCCTGTTAGCGGAAGTGGTGAATGCTTTACCGGCATCATTGTGCTTATCCGCCAGGGCTTCTCATCCTCCTCTGCTCTACGCCCCTCGGCCTGCCGCTGTGATCGCGCTGGCAAAAAGCCCTTTAAGCGGGCGCTTACGCGGCAAAAATTCCTGCGGGTCTGCGTGAGCGATCACAAAAAAGTGCGGCAGCGTGCGGGCCGCGGCGTCAGCCCGCGTTTCTCCTCCTCCCGCCTCCTCCCCCAGCGGAATGCAGTGCGGTGGAGGATGTTACCGTCTGTTTCCTCTCGCATAGTGAGCCCCGGAACCCGTCTGCCGCTGGGCAGACACGACTATGCAGCTAAGAGGGAAGGGATCATGGCGAGCGTTGTGTTACGCAATGTCACGAAAGCCTGGGGCGATACGGTGGTGTCGAAAGATATCGATCTCACTATTCGTGAAGGGGAATTTGTTGTTTTCGTCGGCCCATCAGGCTGTGGCAAATCGACGCTGCTGCGCATGATTGCCGGACTGGAGACCATCACCAGCGGCGAGCTGTTAATCGGCGACCGGCGCATGAATGAAGTGCCACCCGCCGAACGCGGCATCGGCATGGTGTTTCAGTCCTATGCGCTCTATCCCCATCTGTCGGTGGCGGAGAACATGTCTTTTGGCCTCAAACTGGCCGGGGTGAAAAAAGCGGAGATCCAGCAGCGGGTTAATCAGGTGGCGGAGATTCTGCAACTGGCGCATCTGCTCGATCGCCGTCCTAAAGCCCTCTCTGGCGGGCAGCGTCAGCGCGTGGCGATTGGCCGCACGCTGGTGGCGGAACCGCGCGTCTTCCTGCTGGATGAACCACTGTCGAACCTTGACGCGGCGCTGCGCGTTCAGATGCGCATTGAGATCTCCCGTCTGCATAAGCGCCTCAAACGCACCATGATTTACGTGACCCACGATCAGATCGAAGCGATGACGCTGGCCGACAAAATCGTGGTGCTGGACGCCGGACGCATTGCGCAGGTCGGTAAGCCGCTTGAGCTGTACCACTATCCCGCCAACCGCTTTGTCGCCGGATTTATCGGCTCACCAAAAATGAATTTCCTGCCGGTCAAAGTGACCGCCACCGCCATCGATCAGGTTCAGGTGCGGCTGCCAAATCAGCAGCTGGTCTGGCTGCCGGTTGACAGCGCCGGTGTGCAGGTCGGCAGCAACATGTCACTGGGTATTCGCCCGGAACATCTGCTCTCCAGCGATATCGCCGACGTCACCCTGGAAGGGGAAGTGCAGGTGGTGGAACAGCTGGGGCATGAAACACAGATCCACATCGAGATTCCCGCTATCCGTCAGAACCTGGTTTACCGCCAGGAGGACGTCGTGCTGGTAAAAGAGGGCGCCATCCTCGGTATTGGCCTGCCGCCCGAGCGTTGTCACCTGTTCCGCGAGGACGGGAGCGCGTGCCGCAGGCTGTATCAGGAGCCGGGTGTATAGCCCTGCCAAAAACAATAAAAGCAATGACCTCAGGAGATAGAAAATGTTAACTCTGCGCAAACTTCCCATCGCCGTTGCCGTCGCGGTGGGAACCCTCTCCGCCCCGACGATGGCGGTTGATTTTACCGGTTACGCCCGTTCCGGCATTGGCTGGACCGGCAGCGGTGGTGAACAGCAATGTTTCCAGGCCACCGGCGCCCAAAGTAAATACCGTCTGGGCAACGAATGTGAAACCTATGCCGAATTGAAATTAGGCCAGGAAGTGTGGAAAGAGGGCGACAAAAGCTTCTATTTCGACACCAACGTGGCTTACTCCGTGGCACAGCAGAATGACTGGGAAGCCACATCGCCCGCCTTCCGTGAAGCCAACGTAAAAGGTAAAAACCTGATCGACGCGCTGCCAGGATCTACCATCTGGGCCGGTAAGCGTTTCTATCAGCGTCATGACGTCCATATGATCGACTTCTACTACTGGGATATCTCGGGTCCGGGTGCCGGTCTGGAAGATGTCGATCTCGGCTTCGGTAAACTCTCTTTCGCCGCAACCCGTTCATCTGAAGCGGGCGGCTCTTACACCTTCTCCAGCGATCGTATCCGTGACTTCGCCACCAGCACTGCCAACGACGTGTTTGATGTGCGTCTGGCCGGTCTGGAAACCAACACCAACGGCGTGCTGGAGCTGGGTGTCGACTACGGTCGCGCTAATGCCCGTGACGACTACCGTCTGGAAGAGGGTGCCTCTAAAGATGGCTGGATGTTCACTGCTGAACATACCCAGAGCATGCTGAAGGGCTATAACAAATTCGTACTGCAGTATGCCACCGATGCGCTGACCTCTCAGGGCAAAGGCGTGCCGCAGGGCACCAGCCTCAACAACAATGGTGACATGTATCGCATCCTCGACCACGGTGCGATCTCGCTGGCGGAACGCTGGGATCTGATGTACGTCGCTATGTACCAGAACATCGATCTGGACAACAACCGCGGCACCGAGTGGTACACCGTGGGTGTGCGCCCGATGTACAAATGGACGCCGATTATGAGCACGTTGCTGGAACTGGGCTACGACAACGTCAAATCGCAGCAGGCTAACGAACGCAACGGACAGTACAAAGTGACGCTGGCGCAGCAGTGGCAGGCGGGCGACAGCATCTGGTCACGTCCGGCTTTGCGTCTGTTCGCGACCTACGCCAAATGGGATGAAAAATGGGGTTACAACAAAGATAACTCAGGCGATCTCACCACCTTCGCCTCTGCGGACACCAGCGGCAACGGCATCCTGACCAACAGCCGTGGTAAAGACGATGAAGTGACCTTCGGCGCGCAGATGGAAATCTGGTGGTAAGCCAGCACCTTTTCTGACAGGCGCGCCTGCGCCTGATGGATCTCTTTGGTCGCGGTGTGCCATTGCCTGGTTCACGCCGCGACCTGCAATAAGGTAGACATAATGAAAATGAAAAAACTGGCTGCACTCTGCCTGAGTGCCGCGTTACTGACAGGACACGTGCTTCCCGCCCTGGCGGATGTCAATCTGGTGCCGCAGGATCTCTCGTCCGCACCGGTCGTGGCACCCGAAACACTGCAACGCCTGAGCTGGCAACCGCTGGCTGCTTCTCAGACACAGACCACAAAACTCGCTAACAGCGGACAGACGCTGAATGCGCCACACATTGCCGGTCCGGTCGCGGCCTACAGTCTGCCCGCCAATATCGGCGAACTGACGCTGACGCTGAGCAGTGAAGTGGCGAACGGTCAGGTTTTCGCACCGAACGTGCTGGTGCTGGATGAAAACCTGCGTCCTGCGGCCTGGTTTCCCAGCCGCTACTTTACCTATCAGAAGCCGGGCGTGATGGCGGCAGATCGGCTGGAAGGGGTGATGAAATTAACCCCGGCGCTGGGTCAGCAAAAAATCTACCTGCTGGTGTTCACCACCGACAGCGATCTGACACAAACCACCACGCTGCTTGACCCGGCCAAGGCCTACGCCCAGGGCACCGGTCATGCGGTACCGGATATCCCCGATCCCGTCGCCCGCCACAGCCGGGAAGGGACAATCAAGCTGAAGATGCAGACCAGCTCCGGTTCATCCATTCTGGTCGGGCCGCTGTTTGGTTCATCCGGCCCGAGCGCGGTGACCGTCGGCAATACCGCACCTGCGGCAGCGTACAGCGCAGCACCGGCGCCTGCACCCGCCGCAGCGCCCGCGCCAAAAGCCCGTGCGGAACCGATCATGAGCGACACCGAGAGTTACTTTAACCAGAAGATCAGACAGGCGGTGAACAGCGGTAATATCGATAAGGCGCTGAAACTGCTGGATGAAGCCGAGCGGCTGGGTTCCACCTCTGCCCGGCAGACCTTTATCAGTAGTGTTAAAGGCAAGGGGTGAAGCTGCCCCGACAATACTGATGTTGTTCCATCTGGTGCGCTGCGGCGCACCTTTTTTTGTTGCAGAGATCCTGATTGCATGATTTTTTTGCGTAGTTTTACGCATTGCGTAAGTCATGCTGTGGGCAATAGCGTTTGATGAATATAGGCTAACTAAGCTGTTTCAGGGATGACTTTTCTGGAGGCTATATGCGAAGTTACACGACAACACAGGCCCGAAAATATCTTGCTGAAATCATGGATATCGTGATGGCGGGTGAGCCTGTGATTATCACCCGGCGGGGCGGTTTTGCTGCTGTGCTTATCAGTCGCGAAGAGTTTGATGTCTGGCAGGAAATAAAACAGGGTGCCAATTTTTCAGTCGATACGGAAAAGCGTAATCAGAAACTTTTAATGAAGACTTAGTAACAAAACATTCGCTCTTATCGCGATCAATGCATTTGCATTGCCAATGTAACTGCATCACTGCTGACTTATCCTGGTTAATAATAGTGAGAATCCACGATGGGAACTCTGACTCAGGCAAACATCTCTCTGCGTGCTTCATCAAAACTGACAGCCCGCGGACAGACCACCATCCCTGCCGCAGTTCGTGATGCGATGAATCTGCAACCTGGTGAGAATATCGAATACGCTGTTCTGCAGGGCGGCAAAGTCCTTATTACCCGTCAGGAAACGGTGGCTGATGATGCTCCAGTGAAGGCGAGCTTTCTGAGTTTTCTTCCTGCTGACAGGCGCAACACGGCTGCAAATATTAAAATGCTGGATCGAGGATTATTAACTCGCATTACATCGTTGACCGAAGGTATGGACGTTGATTTGGATGCTCCACTCATGGACGATGAGTAATTAAGTATGGAAGACAGCACGGTTATAAATGGAAGGCACGTTTATGTTCATCCCTGTTTTGAATCGCAGCTGATTGCGCTGACCAATGAAGTGGAGTTACTCAGGGCTAAATATCCTGAAAGTTACCAGCGAAAAGCAACGACTAAGCTTTTAGCCGCTGTGTTTAAAGTTATCAATAGTGAGATTTGCGCCGATCCACATCAGGCAAAGTTTCGCCAGGGCGATACGCTGGGAGAACAAAATAAGCATTGGTTCCGTGCAAAGTTTTTGATGCAGTATCGTTTGTTCTTTAGATTCAGCGAGCAACATAAAACCATCATCCTCGCATGGATGAATGACGCTGAGACCAAATGTGCTTATGGCAGTAAGCGTGACGCCTATAAAGTATTTTCAGGAATGTTGCATAACGGCTATCCACCTGACGACTGGGCATTGCTGTTAAAGCAATCTCAGGATTGGGCGAATACAAATTCTTAAGTTCATTAAATCCTGAACAGAATCCGGTGTGCTTTTTTCAGACGCTCGTGCTCAGGGTGATCTTATCACTGTTGAGAGGCGCTGATTACAGTAGCAGCGTGTGAGCCGTTGGCGGCCCGCACGCTGTAATAACTGAAAATTATGTAAAACAGGCTGCGTCAGAGACGAATCTGAGTCGCGCGTTAACCTTCAATCGCGCAGTAGTCGCTTCCGGCGTGCCGTCAGATCACGCAACAGCGTGTCAGTGGCAGGATCGCTGAACAGCGTTTCCAGCGTGGCGCTGAGCTTGCGTCGCCAGTTCGGATATTCATCGCTGGTGCCCGGAATATTGACCGGCGCCGCCATATCCAGCCAGTCCTCCGGTTGCAGTCCCAGCAGGGCGCTGTGACTGTCAGCCAGATAGCGCTGCATCGCCCGGTTTAATGCCTTGCTCATGCCGGTGCGACGTGCATCGCGTCCGGCACGTTTCGGCAGGGCACCAACGCGATGCAGACTCTGCAGCAGCGCCTGCTTCGCCCGCAGCCGATCCTGATACAGCCCGGCCAGCACCACCTTGTCGGGATAGAGGCCGAGTTGTGCGCCGGTGGTCAAATCATCGCTCTGCCACCAGCCACGCAGCGTCGGAAGATCGTGAGTGGTCGCGACCGCCATTGCCTGCCGTGGCCATTCGGCGGGCGGACGAAAACGCTGGCCTGACTCCTGCTCAAAATAGAGCACCTTATAGGAGTAGACCCCGCCATCGCGCAGCTTATCGACAATCGCTTCCGGCACGGTACCGAGATCTTCACCAATTACCATGCAGCGATGACGCTGACTTTCCAGCGCCAGAATCGCCAGCAGATCGTCGATGGGATAGTGCACGTAGGCACCGTGCATGGCACGCTCACCGGCCGGAATCCACCACAGCCGCATTAGCGCCATCACATGGTCAATGCGCAGTGCGCCGCAGTGGCGCATGTTGGCGCGCAGCAGGGCGATCCATGGCTCCCAGGCGCGCTGACGCATCACCTGCGGATCCATGGGCGGCAATCCCCAGTCCTGGCCGCGCGGGCCGAGAATATCGGGCGGCGCACCGATGCTGGCATCCATGCAGTAGAGATCGCGCTCGCTCCAGGTCTCTGCGCCACCCTGCGCAACACCCACCGCCAGATCGCGGTAAAGGCCAATCGGCATCTGCTGCTGCTGGCAGATGTCCCAGCTGTCGGCAAACTGCTTCGCGGCCAGCCACTGCAGCCAGAGCCAGAAGCGCACCTGATCGGCGTGCTGTTGCAGGAAGGCCTGCACGGCCGGACTGCCGGGATCCTGCAACGCCTCCGGCCACACCGGCCAGCCCCAGCGCTCACTATCCTGCGCTATCTGATCGGCGTGCAGCGCATCAAACAGCGCCTGATGCTGAAGACTCTCGCCTCCTTCACGTATAAATCTATTAAACGCCTGCACCTCGGGATCGCTGGCGTCACGCTGAGTAAACTGCGGCCACGCCAGCCTCAGCGCGTCAATTTTCAGCCGGGTCACCGCCGCATAATCGACCCATTCTGCTGCGCGAGCCTGCTCCAGCGCCTGTTCTGTTTCCGGACGATGCCACCAGGCCTGAGCGGCAGCGCTCTGCCGGAAATCAGCGACTGCGCCCACGTCGATGTAGAGCACATTAAGCCAGCGCCGGGACGAGGGGCTGTAAGGGCTGGCACTCTCCGGGCTGGAGGGAAACAGCGCATGGATAGGGTTAAGACCGATAAACGCGCCGCCGCGTGCAGCGACCTCCGGCAGCATCCGACGCAGATCGCCAAAGTCGCCTATTCCCCAGTTCTCCGCCGAGCGCAGGGTATAGAGCTGCACGCAGGCGCCCCATAATGACTCACCTGCCAGCAGGGCCGGGGGTTCATAACAGCGGGCCGGGGCAATTATTATCCGGCACGACCACTGCTGCGCACCCTGTTGCAGCGTCAGCTCATGATAGCCTTCAGGCAGCGGCGGCAGATGCAGCGGCTGAGCGGGCTGGCAGCGACCTGAGCTGATTTCACCCGCTTCACTGGTGAGATGCCAGTGGGCATCGTCAGCGAGCTGTGGCGACACGCTCAGAAGATCGCCGCTGCGAAAAATCACCACCGGTGGCAGCGGCGTGCTCAGCGGATGGGAAGGCTGCATCACCGCCAGCAAACGCTGGCGGGTCAGGGTCGGGATCGCCTGTGGCTTGCCGTGAGCATTGATATACTCAGCGGCGATGCCCGCCCGGGAGAAATCGTCCATAACCGGATCTGTTTTCATGGCGTTCCTTAGCGTTTCGCTTGCCAGATGCGCTGCTGGTAATCGCGGATAGCGCGATCGGAGCTGAACATGCCACAGCGTGCGGTATTGAGGATGGTGGCACGTGTCCAGGCCTCCTGATCGCTCCACAGCGCTTCTACCTGCGCCTGTGCGTCAAGGTAGGGCTGGAAGTCAGCCAGTACCAGATAAGGATCACCGCCTTCCGGGCCGAGACTCTGCAACATCGCATCAAAGGCGTGGCAGTCGCCCTGGCTGAAGGTGCCATCTTCCAGCGCCAGTAAGACCTGATTGAGCTGCGGATCTTTCTTGCGCCACTGCGCTGGGGCATAACCGTCTGCTTTTAAAGCCACCACCTGTTCCACGGTATGCCCGAAGATAAAGATGTTCTCGCTGCCAACCTGCTCAGCGATCTCGACGTTCGCTCCATCCAGTGTGCCGATGGTCAGTGCGCCGTTCAGCGCCAGTTTCATATTTCCGGTGCCGGACGCTTCTTTACCGGCGGTGGAGATCTGCTCAGAAAGGTCGGCGGCGGGAATCAGCCGCTCGGCGACGGAGACGTTGTAATCGGGAATAAACACGACTTTCAGCCGGTCACCGATGCGGGGATCCTGATTGATCACCTCGGCCACTTTGTTGATGGCATAGATGATGTTTTTCGCCAGTGCATAGCCGGGCGCGGCTTTGGCACCAAACAGCACCACGCGCGGCGTCCGGTTAGCCTGCGGATCGGTGACCAGCGTCTGCCACAGCGCAATGATGTGCAGCAGGCTCAGATGCTGGCGTTTGTACTCATGCAGTCGTTTGATCTGTACGTCAAACAGCGCGGTAGGGTCAATCTCAATGCCGGTCCGCTGTTTCACCCAGTGCGCCAGCGCGACTTTGTTCTGCTGCTTGATGGCGCGATATTCCGCGCAGAAGGCGGCGTCATCCGCAAAGGCTTCCAGCCCCTGCAAGGCATCGAGATCGTTCAGCCAGGGTTTTTGCAATGTCCGGGTGATCAGCGCACTAAGCGCCGGGTTGCACTGATTGATCCAGCGGCGCGGCGTAATGCCGTTGGTCACGTTGTGGAATTTCTCCGGCCACATCTGGTGATATTCCGGGAAGAGATCCTGCACCACCAGTTTCGAGTGCAGCGCCGCCACACCGTTGACCGCGAACCCGCTGGTGACGCAGAGGTTTGCCATCCGCAGCTGGTTATTATGCACCAGCGCCAGTCTGGCCCACTTCGCTTCATCGTCCGGCCAGCGCGCGGTGACAGCCGTTTTTAGCTGCGCGTTCAGGGTATTGATGATCATCATATGGCGCGGCAGCAGGCTGCGCACCAGACGCACATCCCAGCACTCCAGCGCTTCCGGCATCAGGGTGTGATTGGTGTAGGCAAAAGTGTGCTGTGTGATCTGCCAGGCGCGATCCCAGCTCAGCTGATGCTCATCCAGCAGCAGACGCATCAGCTCCGGGATGGCCAGCGTCGGATGGGTGTCATTAAGCTGGATCACTTCATGATCGGCCAGGGTTTCGATGCTGCGGCCGGCCCGATGATGGCGACGCAGAATGTCAGCCAGCGCACAGGCGCACTGAAAATATTGCTGCATCAGACGCAGTTTTTTACCGTTCTGATGATTGTCATTGGGGTAGAGCACTTTAGTCAGTTTTTCAGCATCAATACCCTGTTGTTCAGCGCGCAGAAAGTCGCCGTCGTTAAAGCGACTGAGGTTAAACGGCTGGGCATGTTTCGCCTGCCATAGACGCAGTGGCTGGCTGATACCATTCTGATAACCCACCACCGGCAGATCCCAGGCTTCGCCGAGCAGTTCAAACGCCGGTTGCCACTGTGGCTGACCCGCAACCGTCACCACTTTACCGCCCAGCCCGACCCGCACGTTAAGCGCGGCGTTGTGGTTAAACCACGGATAGCGGTCGCGCTGCCAGTCATCCGGGCCTTCAATCTGCGCGCCCTGTTCGAAGCGCTGGCGGAACAGACCGTACTGATAGTTCAGACCGTAGCCCGTAGCGGGCTGACCCACATTCGCCATGGAATCCAGGAAACAGGCTGCCAGGCGACCCAGGCCGCCATTACCCAGCGCCGGATCCGTTTCGGTTTCCAGCACGTCAGTGAGTGAGATCTCCCAGGCGGCCAGGGCCTCGTTGACCGGGTCATACCATCCCAGGTTCAGCAGGTTGTTGCCGGTCAGGCGACCGATCAAAAACTCCATCGACAGATAGTTAACATGGCGCAGTTCTGTCGGGGCCGGGGGAGCAGGCTGCGCGACCAGCATATCGGCCAGCGCACCGCTGAGTGCCTGCCACCACTGTGTCGTGGTCATCTCCTGCGCATCGCGCAGGCCAAAACGCTGCCACTGACGGGTCAAGGCAGCATTGAACTGAATCGGGTTGAAATCGGGCTGTGTCATGGTTGATGTCCTGTGAAAACGGAAAATGGATCAATGTGGCGACAGTTTGCCCGCGCGGAAACCCTCGCTCATCCTCCTGCAAAGAATTAGCGGAGGAGGATGGGGAGGGTGGAGAGGATGAGGCTAATCCGAAATCGTTGAAGGAGTGTGATTGCGCACGCTTTTGTAAAGTTTAATTAATGGGTTTGCTTGCATTCATCTGACGAAATGCTGAACCTGTGTAAGGAATAATTACGAAGCGTAAAATAATGATGCGCTCGACAAATGGAGAAACGCGCGCCCATGTTAATACCCGCTAAACTCAGCCGCCCGGTGCGTCTTGAAGGCACTGTGATTCGGGAGAGATTGCTGCAAAAGCTCACCGCTGCCGGTAACTATCGGCTGGTGCTGGTCACCAGTCCGGCGGGCTATGGTAAAACCACACTGGTGTCGCAGTGGGCGGCAGGGAAAAGCGATCTGGGGTGGGTTTCTTTAGATGAGGGCGATAATCAGCCGGAGCGCTTTGCCGATTACCTGATCGCTGCACTGCAACAGGCCACCCACGGTGGCTGTCCGCGCAGTGAACTGCTGGCGCAGAAGCGGCAGTATGTGAATCTCAATGCGCTGTTTTCTCAGCTCTTTATCGAGCTGGTGGAGTGGCAGCAGCCGCTGTGGCTGATCGTTGATGACTACCATCTGATCACCAATCCGGTGATCCACGACGCGATGCGCTTTTTCCTGCGCCATCAGCCTGAAAATCTGACGCTGATTTTGATGTCACGTAACCTGCCGCAACTCGGTATCGCCAACCTGCGGGTGCGTGAGCAACTGATTGAGCTGGGCAGCCAGCAGCTGGCTTTTACCCACCAGGAGGCGCGACAGTTTTTTGACTGCAGACTGGCGGCCCCGCTGGAAAGCGAAGAGAGCAGCCGACTCTGTGATGATGTAGCGGGCTGGGCTACGGCGCTGCAACTGATCGTACTGTCGGCGCGACAGGGGGCCAGTTCGGCTCAGCATTCCGCCCGGCGTCTCTCTGGCATTAATGCCAGCCACCTCTCCGATTATCTTGTTGAAGAAGTCCTGGATAACGTCGATCTGCCTACCCGTCATTTCTTACTGAAAACCGCGCTGCTGCGTTCAATGAACGATGAACTGATCGCCTGTGTCACCCGCGAAGAGAACGGCCAGATGCGGCTGGAAGAGATTGAGCGTCAGGGTCTGTTTCTGCAGCGCATGGACGATTCCGGCTGCTGGTTCAGCTACCATCCGCTGTTTGGTAACTTCCTGCGTCAGCGCTGCCAGTGGGAACTGGCGGCGGAGCTGCCCGCGCTGCATCGGGCTGCGGCAGAGAGCTGGATGGCGCAGGGCTTTCCCGGCGAGGCGATTCATCATGCGCTCGCCTCTGGCGACGCCACTATGCTGCGGGACGTGCTGCTGAAGCACGCCTGGACGCTGTTTAATCAGAGCGAGTTGCCGCTGCTGGAGAACTCCCTGAAAGCACTGCCGTGGGAGATGATGCTGGAAAATCCAATGCTGGTACTGCTGCAGGCGTGGCTGATGCAGAGTCAGCATCGCTTCTCCGAAGTCGACAGTCTGCTGGCGCGTTTTGAACAGGCCAGCCGCTGCGAGATCGACGCAGCACTGCGCGGTGAATTTAATGCATTGCGCGCCCAGGTGGCGATTAACGATGGCAATACAGATGAAGCGGAGCGGCTGGCGAAAGTGGCGCTCGATACTCTGCCAGCGAGCCGTCACTACAGCCGCATTGTGGCAACCTCAGTGCATGGTGAAGTGATGCACTGCAAAGGCGAGCTGGATGATTCACTCAAGCTGATGCGGCAGACCGAACAGATGGCGCGGCGCGATGAAGTGTGGCACTACGCCCTCTGGAGCCTGATTCAGCAGAGCGAGAT
This sequence comes from Pantoea sp. Fr-CA_6, assembly GCF_024520895.1. NCBI lineage: Bacteria > Pseudomonadati > Pseudomonadota > Gammaproteobacteria > Enterobacterales > Erwiniaceae > Pantoea > Pantoea sp. Fr-CA_6. The sequence goes on from NZ_JALNPO010000003.1 coordinate 421,164, forward strand.
TCTGTTTGCTCAGGGCTTTTTGCAGGCAGCCTATGAGATCCAGAGCCGCGCCTTTGTGCTGGTCGATGAACAGCATCTGGCGCAGTTCCCGCTGCATGAGTTTCTGCTGCGCATTCGCGCTCAGTTGCTGTGGGCCTGGGGACGGCTGGAAGAGGCGGAGCAGGCGGCCCGGGAAGGCATCAAAGTATTGAACGGTTTCCAGCCGCAGCAGCAGATTCAGTGTCTGGGATTGCTGGTGCAGTGCTCACTGGCACGCGGCAATCTGGATAACGCCCGCAGCTACCTGAACCGGCTGGAAAACCTGCTGAACAATGGCAACTGGCACAGCGACTGGATAGCCAATGCCGACAAAGTCCGGGTCATTTACTGGCAGTTGACCGGCGACAGCCAGAACGCCCGTGACTGGATGCGGCAGACGCCTAAACCTGCCTTTGCCAATAACCATTTTCTGCAGGGACAATGGCGGAACATCGCCCGCGCGCAGATCCTGCTGGGTGATGTGAGCCAGGCGGAAGTGGTGCTGGAGGAGCTGAATGAGAATGCCCGTGCCCTGCGCCTGATGAGCGATTTAAACCGCAATCTGTTGCTGCTGAATCAGATCTACTGGCAGACCGACCGCAAAGCGGAGGCGCAGCGTGTCCTGATTGAGGCGCTGAAACTGGCGCGCAGCACCGGTTTTATCAGCCATTTTGTGATTGAAGGCGAGATGATGGCGCAGCAGTTGCGGCAATTGATTCAGCTGAATACCCTGAATGAACTGGACAGCCACCGTGCCCGGCGCATCCTGCTGGAGATCAACAAATATCACCGTCACAAATTCGCCCATTTCGATGAAGGCTTTGTCAGCCGGTTGCTTAACCATCCTGACGTGCCGGAGCTGATCCGAACCAGTCCGCTGACGCAGCGTGAATGGCAGGTGCTGGGATTAATCTATTCTGGCTACAGCAACGATCAAATCGCCGGTGAGCTGGCGGTGGCCTCCACCACCATCAAAACCCATATCCGCAATCTCTATCAGAAGCTGGGCGTCACCCATCGCAGCGAAGCGATGAATCAGGTGCAGTCGCTGCTGAAAATGATGGGATATGTCTGACGACAGGCGTTTACAGGGGCGGGCTTCAGCCCGCTCTGCCGCATGTCAGCACACCATCGAAACAGGCGGTCTTTATCAATGGGAAGCGGGGCAGTTACTTTACTGCGCAACATGCAGCTCTGATTTGCCGGATTTCGGGCCCTGATTTCTTCCAGCCGGTGCATAAATATCGCATGCATCAGCGCGTTACGGGCTTCACCTTTATTCAGCCCCGCGAGGTCCCGCCTGCAGCAGTTAGGGTAGTGCTTCCTGAAATTACGGATTTCTGAGGTTCAGGAAAATTAATTCTGAGTGGTTAAACAGTGTCCCCTTACCATACCTCTTAAAAGTCAGATGAATTATAGAAAATGATATATGCTTTTGCTTTTTTTTGAGTTCAGGATTGTCATTCCCTGCTTATGAAAAAAGTGCCTTAATAAAAATGCAATATGTATTATTTCATGAAAAGAGTAAATTGTTAGCAGGGTAATTATTAGCCTTTAATGTCATTAGCTATTAACTAGTTAGTTAAAAAATAGCATCCCCGAAAATTTTTTTTAAAATTAAACGAAAACATTATAAAACAACGAAAAACGTTTCATTACACTCCATAGTTTTTATTTTTTAGATAATTTACTTTTAATGAAATAGCTCATTAGCTATGGGGTGGGCCAGCGATTATCTCATGTATTTATTATCTTTAAGGATGGATTATGAGACATAAAAAATTAACGCTTGCTTTGGCTGTTTTTGTCCTCTCTGCGGCGCGACTTGCAGTCGCTGCACCGTTACATAACCAACCGTTTACGAATCACTCCCCACAGACCTTCTTACTTGTCGGCGATGCTAATGGAGGTGACGGCGGCAACGGGGGTTCTGGTTCTAATTCTCCTGGTGGCCCTGGCGGCGATGGAGGAAATAACAGCGCCAGCGGTAACGGGAATGGCAGCGGTAATGATAACGGCACTGGCAACGGCTCCGCTAACGGTAATGGTTCCGGAGACGGTGACGGCGGCGGTGATGGTGGTGACAGCGGTGGCGATGGTGGTGGTGGTGATGGCGGCGGTGCGTAATCAGGCTGCAGAATCTAACTAAAAATGGTCGCCTCATGAAGGCGGCCATTAATTAAAGGATGAAACTTCTATGTCAAAGCTACACAACACGCTGATTTTTTTTCCACTATCTGCAGGGCTGCTCCTTTCCCTGCCGGTATTCAGTCAGACACTCCCGCAGGACACTATTCAGCTGTCTGCCTGTGAGAGCCTGAACGGACAAGATGGGAACGGCAGTTCGCCTGATGGAGAAAGTGGTAAAGACGGCGTGCCCGGTACAGGCTGTCTGAACGGAGGTAACGGCGGTAACGGTTCTGCTACAGGTGGTAACGGCGGAAATGGGGGAAATGGGGCAGGCGCCGCGACTGAACCCTACCATAAACACCACAAACATCATAAAAATGGACAGGGTAGCGCCAATGGTGGCAACGGGGGTGATGGTGGTTCAACTGACAATGCGCCCGGAGGTGCTGGCGGTGATGGAGGTAACAATGACCAGTCAGAACATCTGTAAACGATACCGTACCCTACTAAGGTGCTCCACTCTGATACTGGTGATTTTTACACACTGCGGTTATGCCTCTCCGGCCTCCCCGATTCCTTTTCCTGATTCCTTATCACTGATTTCTGATGGTGGAAACGGCGGGGACGGTGGTCCGGGCGAAAACGGAGGGGATGGCGGTAACGGCGGTAATGCTGGTACAGGCTCCAACTCAAATGGCGGAGATGGCGGAAATGGCGGCACTAACGGAGCCGATGGAGGGGATGGTGGCAACGGAGGAAGCGGGAACAACTCATCCGGTGGTGATGGTGGTGATGGTGGTGATGGTGGTGATGGCGGTGATAGCGGCGGCGGCATATAAGTCATAGCGCAGAGGATGATATGAAAAACCTTCTCATGAAAGCTGTATATCTCATTATTCTCACCTCAGCATTACTGAGACCTTTCATGGTCGTACTCACGGTAACCTCTTCTCTGGCGGCCGGAATATTCAGCACTGCGGCATGGGCAGACGGCGACGGTGGCGACGGTGGTGACGGTGGCGGTGACGGAAACGGGGGAGACGGAGGGAATGCTGGTTCTGGCAGCAACGGAAATGGCGGCGACGGCGGTAATGGTGGTGAAAACGGAGGAAATGGAGGGAACGGCGGTAATGGTGACGGATCAGGTAATGGCGGAAACGGAGGCGATGCGGGTCCTGGCGGCGTCGGCGGGCAGGGTGGTAGCGGCGGGAATGAGGGAGGACATGATGGTTCTCCCGGAATGAGTGGAGCTAAATAGTTATCCCTATGCCGTTAACGTGGTCTGCCGGAGGTGGATTACCCCGGCGACCTCATAAACGCAAACTAAGCAGACAGCAAGGCAATGCTGAGACACCGAGTTGCCAGGCCTGAACTGCAAAGCCGATGAAGTCATATCAGTCGTTTTTACCGGCACCAGTAAATCCCGATCTTCCTTAAAAGATATCGCATAGTGTCAGCCTGAGTGATGGCAGCTTATCCGGCACCACCCAACGATCCAGTTCCCGCCCGGCCTCAGCCGACTCCTGTGACATAACCCCAGCCTCTTCTGCAGGGGAACGGGTTGAATCGCGGCATGCTGGTCACGGATGTTATGTTGCATTAGATCTGAAAGCCGTTCTTATCAGGCCAGGATATTAATGATCGCAACATAGAAAGAAGATACAGGCGGTGAACGTCCGTAATGAGCAAGGAGCGGACGTTCCGTTCTTAATGACTGACTGTTACCATTGCATCCAACATAGCACCCGGCTCATCCAACCTTACCCACAACAAAAATTAATATCCATAAATCAGCTCTATACACGTATGACATCACCAATTCCTCAAGTCACAAAATATTTTGCCGATAACGATTTTTTAACGATCCAAAGTCCTGGAAGACAGATATGAATAAATTTGTTTATTGTATGATTGCTTTGTGTTTTTCCGGTTTATGTTCCGCAGCTGAAGGTTTAGGCTTGGGGACATATTTATGTGATGTCCGGATAACCAGCTCTCATACAGAGACGCAGCTTTTGCCAAAAGCTGCTGTCGTTGAAGACAATGGAAGTAACTACAAAGTGAAAATGCTGGGTAATGAGGTAGCATCCCCAGCGCTTGAAAGTGTCATGGGTGGTATTAAACAGCAGGCTACTGTTAACGGAATAACCTTCGTAAGACGTCCAAACTACGATGATCGTTTTATCATCGAAAATGCGCATTCCGGCTTCTTTTATAAAATGAGAAACTGCAAAAAAAACTAATATTTTTTCAGCTGATGCTTTAAGCATTAGTATAGGATGGCTTTTAAATTAATTGTGTTTTAAAAGTCCCTGTTTACTATATTATCTTGATTGTGAACCTCATATCTTTGCAGCCATGTTATGATTAAAATGCTTCGACAAATTGCTGTCACCTATTCGGCCGATGAGCAATTTAAACTGCTATCATGTCCGTATGCCTTCCAGTTTAACGTTCAAGCTGTATTACCTTTGTATTAATTTCTGGCAACAGCAATGAGGCGGGCCAGACTAAGTTCAGATTTATGTCCGCTATGAGTGAGGAGCAGCCATGACCCCAGGGATGGTTTGAATAAGTGATATCCCTTTACCCGTTTTGAGCTGATGCTTTTCTTAGCAGGATGCTTTATGTTGGTCACACTCATCCTGCAGGGTATCACCATGATAAAAGTAGAAAAATCAGATCCATTCTCTTCAGAATCCCATCGTTTAATCGAAATGCTATCAGCAGAACTTGCCGCTATTACTGGTGATAACGGCAAAAGCAATTTCACCACCCAAGCAATGGGTGATGACAAAGCTTTATGGGCATTAGCAAAGAATTCTCAAGGCAAAGCTGTGGGATGCGGTGCTATACGGCCATTTACCCAAAATATAGCCGAGCTTAAAAGAATGTTTTCAGACCGAAGTGAGTCAGGGATTGGTGGTGCTTTACTCACTTTCCTTGAAAAATCAGCAAAAGAGATGGGATATATCGAAGTTAGGCTGGAAACCCGCCACATCAACTATCGTGCTGTAAATTTCTACATGAAAAATGGTTATGTCCCTATTGAGAATTACGGCCCATATATAGGCAGGACAGAAGCTATCTGTTTCTCAAAGGCATTGCGCTGACTATATTAATTGGAACTGACGTCTGCTCCTGTCACAAAGTGGACTGTCATCGGGCTGATGACCGCTATATGCCAGAAACGGACACTGTTTTTAATGTGATTTATTTATTTAATGCTGCCTTTGCTGGAGCACAAAGGAAGTCAGGCTACGTTGCGATTACTGCTATCCCCGCCAGGGATAAAACCCCATTAGCTAAGCAAACGAACCGCGCCTGGAGACTTGCCCGTTACACGCTTAAAAGCCCGGCTGAAAGCAGCCTGAGAGGAGTATCCCAACCGTTGCGATGCGGTGTCGACGGTGATGTTTTCTGACGACAGCCAGCGGACAGCGAGATGCATCTTTACTTCTGTTGCATACCGTAGCGGTGGGACGCCGATGGTGGTCTGAAACCTTTCGGCGAATGCGGAGCGGGATATATGCGATTCGGCGGCGAGTTCTGCCACGCTCCAGTCCCGGCCCGGTTCGCGATGAATCGCCAGGATGGCCTGAGCCAGACGCGGATCGCGCAGTGCTGCAGCCAGGCCAGGGCTATTGCCGCAACCATCTTCCACCCATCCTCTGATAAACATCGCTCCAGCCACATCGGCAAGCCTGGCGAGAATACCTGCATAGCCCACGCGTCCGGAGCATATCTCACGCTTCATCGCATCAAGTATATGCATAAGTCCCGGCCACTGAATTCCCTTCGCATCGGCATGCATAATTTCAGGCAGCACGTCCGCCAGCCGCTGCATGCTTCCCAGATCAATTTTCATACAACCAAAAAACAGAACAGCGCCTGGCGTTTCCTGAGTACTCGGGCAGGTATCAATCCCACTCACTTTTTCATCCAGTGGTGCCGTTTCGATATTGTCGATATCCAGCACGTCGGCGGCTGTTGCCGACAAAAGCTGATGCCGTTCGCCGTGAGGAAGAAATACAGCCTCTCCGGCTGAAAGCGTAAGAACCTCACCGTTTGCACTATGAAGCACCATCTCCCCTACAGCGACGTAGTGCAGATAAGCATGACCGGGCCTGCTTGCGAAGTTCAGGCCAAACGTATCTCCCGTCTGGATACGCTGATATCGCACGCCGTATAGCCGTAGACCGGAAAGCAGCTCGCTGATGAGTTCTGATGACAGAGCGAAGGATGAAGTCATATGCCTTTTCGGGTTTTGGGTAAAAAAGTGAGGGTTTTAGAGCATAGATCATCCAGCTGCGCCTGAATAGACTTCTTCTCCTGAAACGACTTTCCAGGAGACTTAGAAATGACGGATGAAACTTCTATCAGGGTTCACAAAGAAAGAGTGCAAAGAGATGAGAAAATCCAGCCAGCCTGGCTTGCGGTTTTTTCGTTAACCATGGGTGTTTTTGGCCTGCTCACCGCAGAGTACCTGCCTGCCAGCTTATTAACGCCTATTGCACGGGATTTGGGTGTGTCAGAATCTCTTGCAGGACAGGCCGTAACAGTGACGGCGGTGATTGCGTTATTTGCCGGATTACTGATACCGCGATTAACGCGTGCGCTGGACCGGCGCGTCGTGTTGTTGAGCTTTACCGCCCTTATGATCTTCTCAAATCTGCTCGTGGCGCTCTCTTCAGGTATTATCATGCTGCTGGCAATGCGCATCCTGCTGGGTATTGCGCTGGGTGGATTCTGGAGTATGGCAGCGGCGGTTGCGATGAGGCTTGTGCCGGAGAGGCTGGTACCGCGGGCGCTGTCGATCATTTTTAGTGGAATCGCGGTAGGTACTGTTGTTGCCGTACCGCTGGGAAGTTATCTGGGCGAGATGTCTGGCTGGCGTAGCGCGTTTATTGCCGCTGCTGCGGTTGGCGCACTCTCTTTCATTTTTCAGTGGCTGACGCTGCCCGGAATGCCGCCGGTAGTCAGGACCAGGACGGCATCCGTATTTTCTCTGCTCCAGAGGCCGGGCGTGAGCGTGGGCATGCTGGGGTGCGTGCTTGCACACACCGGCCAGTATGCGCTGTTTACCTATATACGGCCTGCGCTGGAAGGACTCGCACACATAGACGCAAAAGGGCTGGCATTAATACTTCTGGTGTTTGGCGTTGCTAACTTTATCGGGACACTGTCGGCAGGGTGGCTGATGGAACGCAGCCTGCGTTTTACGCTGATTATTATGCCTGCTCTGGTGGGATCAGCGGCACTGGGTATGATCACTCTGCCGTTATCAATCGCCGGGCTTACTGCGCTGGTCATGCTGTGGGGGCTGGCATTTGGTGGCATACCGGTGGCGTGGTCAGGTTGGGTCGCCCGGACTCTTCCCGATGAGGCCGAGAGCGCAGGGGGTATGGTGGTCGCCGTCGTTCAATCCTCCATTGCCGCGGGTGCAGCAATAGGTGGCCTGATATATGGCCTCAACGGGGTAACGGGGGTATTCATTACAGCTGCCTGTATCATGCTCACTGCCGCGCTGGTTATTGCATTCCGGGTCAGGGTCTCGCCATCAGCTGAAGGAACGCAAAACTGACCATTTCAGTGACATTTTAAGATGTCAGGACACCTCAATCGAGCATCTTAAGATCCCCGGACCGTACAGCGTTCCGGGCCTGCTGGCTGAGTGTGATGGCAAAGGGGCGGGTTAACTGCTGAAGCTGGTTAAATGCGTTTTGAGCGAGGAGCGGAAAATAAATAGCAGGCATCTCATTGACAGTTCTGTGGCTCCTAAGAGGATCTGAATTCATTATCATCAGGATTTAGCTTTGTCATACATGGAGTAAGTCTTATGAGTATAGGTATAAGGCCAGCACAACTTTCTGATGTTGATGGAATTTTCTCAGTCCGAACATCTGTTACGGAGAATCATCTGAGCCGCGAAGAAATGCGAAGAATGGGGATCACCGAAAGCGTCGTGGGCGATATGATCAAAAACGACCATTGTGCATGGGTTGCCTGTGATAATGACGAAATTATCGGTTTTTCAATGATTTTAAAGGATAAAGGCTGCCTTTATGGTCTTTTTGTTCTTCCTGAATACGAAAGCAGAGGTATAGGTCGCAGACTCACTATGCTTGCGGAACAGGAGTTATTCAGACATCACGAAATTGCCTGGCTGGAAACCGATGAAAACAGCCGTGCGGCAAAATTTTACATGCAACTCGGCTGGGGTAATAAAGCAAATCTGGATGGCACTTTCATCCGGTTAGAAAAGCAACGTGATAGTTGATCTTCTTCATCTCTCATCGAGTTCCGCATTTGCACGCAGAAGACCTGCGCTCTGGAAGGGCCGCTATGAGCGAGAAGCGGACGCTGGCTATTCATATATCTACGATTTTCTCATTGACCTGCCCAGACGTATATATCATTAATTCAGAGACTCATTAGCATGCTTGGAGGTTGCATATGTTGGTATATAACGTTTTTGGGCGGCATATTGGCGTTCAACGTGAGAATAATCGGTGGCTGGTATTTCGTGCTGATCTGACGGAAAGAAAGTTTTCCCGGCTCTATGACGTCGCTATTCCAGATGATATGACAGAAGGCGAGATTGCTGTCTGGCTGAGTGATATTTTTCATGAAGCCGCAACCGAGCGTCATCCAAATGTGGAACGAATCGAATAAGGATTTGATGAACAGCTTTACTCTGAGTCCGCTTCTGGCACAAAGCAGCCGTTCTTGCGGCGACTTATTTAAACAACACGGGGAACAGTTTATTCCCCGTGTCTGGCAGGAATATACCCGCCGCGCGTTCATCATGATTACGGTTGCTTGCTGTTACCCAGCACTTTGTTAATCGCTTCGGTCCCACATTGATCGTCGGATTCCGCGCCGCCGGTGCCCGCCATGCCGATAGCGCCGATCCACTGGCCGCGATATTGCACCGGCACGCCGCCGCCAAGCAGCAATAGCTCATTAACCGTATTCAGGTTGACGCTTTCCGGTGAGGATTGCGCCTTTATGGTCAGTTGTCTGGTCGGCGTTTTGGTGGAGAGCGCAGTAAACGCTTTACGCCATGCCGCCTGGGTGTTGTGGGGACCCACGTTGTCATCCCGCATCAGCGTGACCAGGTTTCCACCCCGATCCACCACGGCGACTACGCCTTGACGATTCATATTGTGGCAGGCGGACAAAGCCTCCGTTGCCAGCTGATTACTCAGCGCCTGCGTCATGTCATAGACGGAGGCTGGCTCAGCAGCGAGCGCCACGGCAGGTCCGGTAGTCAGCATCAATGCCAGCAGTAAACGTTTCATTTATTTCAGCTCCCGCGATAGGTGGAATAACCGTACTGGCTCAGCAGCAACGGAATGTGATAGGTGGTAGTGGTATTGGTGATATGGAACTCCACCGGGATTTCGGGGAAGAAACTCTGCTGTTGATGTGCCGCAAAATAGTGACCGGTTTTAAAAATCACCCGATAGTCTCCCGCCTCAAAGGGCTTTGCTGGCCAAAGGGCATCAATCCGACCCTGCTGATTAGTATTGGCGGTATTCAGTACTTTCCAGCTTTCTCCCTGTTTCTGCTCTAGCATTACCTTAACCTCTGAGGCCGGCAGCCCGGTCTGCTGGTTCAGCACGTGAACGCTCAGCGGATTTTTACTGGCCGCGAAGGTGACCGCGGGGACGGCAAGCAGCGTGGAGAGGGCCAGGGCAGTGAGACTCTTTTTCATTTTTTAATACTCCGGTGTTAATCACCCCGCTGTTATACCTGTACGGTTGTTCGTTCTGCCTGTCAGAAAGATGACCATATTGTCATCTGGCGCTGAAACGCTGGGGCGGTCATAAATTTCATGGCAAACTGCGCCGATGAAACTATTACTGATCGAAGATAATCAGAAGGCTAGCGCCTGGGTGCGTAAGGGGCTGGAAGAAGCGGGCTATATCGTGGATTACGCCGCAGACGGCCGGGATGGCCTGCATCTGGGGCTGTCACATCCCTACAGCCTGTTGATACTGGATATTATGCTGCCGGGGATGGATGGGTGGCAGGTGCTGAAAACCCTGCGTACCGCCAGTCAGATTCCGGTAATTTGCCTGACTGCCCGAGACTCGGTGGATGATCGGGTGAAAGGGCTGGAACTGGGGGCCAATGATTACCTGGTTAAGCCGTTCTCTTTTGCGGAGTTGCTTGCTCGGGTAAGAAATCAGCTCCGGCAGCAGCAGCCGCACAGTAGCGTACTACGGGTGGGCGATCTGGTGCTGGACTCAGCGCGCTTTCAGGTTCTGCGTGACGGTGTCACTCTTGCACTGACGCGCAAAGAGTTCATGCTGTTATGGCTGCTCGCCAGCCGTCACGGTGAGATTCTGCCGCGGACGCTGCTGGCCAGCGAAATATGGGGCGTTAATTTCGACAGTGAAACCAATATCGTCGATGTTGCTATCCGCCGCCTGCGCCGTAAAGTCGACGACCCCTTTCCTAAAAAGCTCATCACTACGGTAAGGGGCATGGGATATTGCCTGTCAGAAAAAGGAGGCGAGGGTGACTAGCCCTTCTCTGACGCTGCGGCTGACGGGGATTTTTACGCTGATCATGGCGATGGCCTGTGGCGGCATCAGCCTGATTCTGTATAAAGCGTTACGCAGTGAACTGGTCTGGCGGGACGATCAAACGCTGATTAATCGGGCGGCGCAGTTAAGACAACTGCTTGAAGATGGTGCCCATCCCAGCTCGCTGCCGCTCTACTTCAATCGGATGGTCGATATCCATCAGGACATTCTCAGCATCCGCTCGCAGCATGAGCAAAACGTCAGTATTAATCATACCGGGATAACGTTGCCCGCGATCTCGCCCACGCCGGTCAGTACGCCACCCAGTGAGAAACAGCTGCACCGCTGGATCAATGCGGACAAGACGGAAGCGTCGGCGTTAAGCCTGCAGGCAAACTCCTCGCTCGGGCCGGTAACTATTACGCTTGCCCGGGTCGCGCGGGAGCGAGCACTGATGCTGGAGCGTTATCGCCAGCAAAGCATTCTGGTTTCACTGGCGGCCATATTGCTGTGCGCCGCAGTCAGTCCGCTGTTGATTCGCAGAGGGCTAAGGGCGATCGGCCGGTTAAGTAAGATCGTGGCAGAAACGGCCAGTGACCGGTTAAATCAGCCCGTGCCGCTTCAGGCTATCCCGCAGGAGCTGCTACCGATTGGCAATGCGCTTAACGCTATGCGTCAGCGCTTATCCACGGACTTTATCCGTCTGACCCAGTTTGCCGACGATCTGGCCCACGAAATCCGCACGCCCATTAATGTGTTACTGGGCCAGAATCAGGTCGCGCTGGGTCATGAACGCTCAGCCGCTGAATATCAGACGCTGCTCGAAGGCAACATTGAAGAGCTTGAGAGTCTGTCGCGTCTCACTGAAAACATTCTCTTCCTGGCTCGCGCCACGCACCACAATATCAGACTCAATAAACAGGACTTCCTGCTGCAGAATGCGCTGGAATCGCTGATCGACTTTCTTGAACCGGTTGCGGAAGAGCAGGAGAAGGTCATTGCGCTGAGCGCCGCAGGCAGCCTCACCGCGGATAAAATGCTATTCCAGCGTGCGATGAGTAACCTGTTGATCAACGCCATTCGTTATTCGCCGAAAAAAGGGACGATTCAGGTCAGCACGTGTCATCACGCTGACTACGTAGAGATTGAAGTGTCGAACGCGGGCGAAGCGCTGGAGGAGCCTGAAAAATTATTTGAACGCTTCTGGCGGGGCGATAACGTCCGTCATACGGCCGGAAGCGGGCTGGGACTGTCGCTGGTGCGCGCAATCGCCGCTTTACATGGCGGAAGTGCTTACTACCGGTATGAGAACGGGCACACTATCTTTGGCCTGCGCCTGCCCCGAAAGTGAGCGTCTGTAAGAAAAACCTCATCCGTGCTGCTTTAATGAAAGCAGAAGGGGATGGAAGCGATCTGCGGAAGTCATAAAGTCAGACACAGCCACCCCCTTGCCTGTTACACGCTACCTAACCGGCACGGTGGTCAGGTAGCGTCAATTACCAGAATATACCTTGTCACTTTCTCGGGTAAATCCCGGCACCACTGAGCATACTGGTGACATCCTGCGGGCCCCAGGTTCGCTGGAGTCTGCATCGGCACATGACGGTGAAGTGTTTAAAGGCTGGCCCCTTCAACCAGCACAAACGTCCCGTGCGCAGCCCCTGCACGCAACAGCCTGGCAGCCTGATACGCAGGGCTTTCATAAAAACCTTTGGCTTCGGCAAAAGATTCGAACTCAAATACCACATGCCGTTCATGCGCCTCTCCCTCCAGATTTTCATACTGCCCTGACCAGGCAACGATCTTCGGATTAAACGCCTGCATGGCTTCGCCTGCAGCTCTGGCATAGTCAGCGTATGCGACAGGGTCCGATACGGTCACGTGAGCGATTAAATAACCTTTGTTCATTTTTCTTTTCCTTCCTGACAGGGGGGTGAAATCCAGCGTAAGGCAGCGCGACTGGCGTTAACCAAATCCGGAATGGGAGCTTAGTTTTCAAATCTTCCTTCGGGTCAACGGATTGAGTGGTGAGTAACCACCTTTTCACTGAGTGCTTCCCGATACCCTGAGCAATGTTTGTCGCGGAACCGACAGTGATCTGAATGATGCGGGGATCTGAGCCAGTGCTTATGTACACAAATCTGCATGGCAGTTCGCAACGGCGTTAAGCCTTTCAGAGAGACGATTCACCCTCATAACGTTCAGATCGCGTTCTGCAATATCCGCGGTGTGAAAGCAGTCTATTACCCATCAATATGGTGATAAATAACGTAAGAAATAACGCACTGTTACTCTGAAGGGGAACAATGAATGAAAAACCTTGAGGTGCTGATTATTTTTGCACGCGTGGCGGAAATGAAGAGTTTTACTCAGGCAGCTGAAAGCCTGGGTATTCAGAAAGGACGCGCCTCACTAGTGGTGCGCGAACTCGAAAGGGAGACAGGCGCGACACTTCTGCATCGCACCACGCGAACAGTGCAGTTAACGGAAGATGGACGGGCTTTTTACTCACGCGCCCGCGATCTGTTATCGGAAGCCGAAGAATTACAGTCCATGTTCTCTCACGAGGGGATGTCATTGCGGGGCAGAATACGCGTTGATATGCCTGCCGTGCTGGCACAATGCGTGGTGATCCCCGCGCTGCCTCAGTTGCTGGAGGCACACCCTGAACTGGAGATCGAGCTTTCAAGTACCGATCGGCGCGTTGATTTAGTTCATGAAGGATTTGATTGTGTCATCCGTCTGGGGCCAATCGTTGATGACACGCTTATTGCTCGCCCGCTGGGGAAACTACGCATGATTAATGCCGCCAGTCCCAGCTATCTGGCGCGCTTTGGGATACCGCAGACGATTGATGACCTTCTCAGTCAGGGACACCAGATGGTCCATTACCAGCGGAGCTTTGGTTCGAAGCCAGATGGCTGGGAGTATCCGGCGGATGACGGCTATCAATTGCTGATGTTACCCGGCGCCATAAGGGTAAATAGCGTACCGGCCTATCATGAGGCGGGACTGGCCGGGCTGGGCTTGATTCAGGGCGGTTACTCCACGCTGGCGCCCTATATTGAGCGCGGTGCGCTGGTTGAAGTCCTTACCGATCTGTGTCCTGAGCCGCTCAGTGCCTCTTTTGTTGTCGCGCACCGACGAAATCTGTCGCGGCGTGTCAGAGCCTTTATGCACTGGACCGAAGAAATTTTAAAACCTTATTTTGACTGATAGCACAGTGATCCTTACGCCAGATAAAAGTACACCAACAGGGTATGTGGCGAACCAAACCAGAAGTACAAATTTAATCACCGCTATGCTAATATTTCCGCGCTTATTAAGGCGTCCTGCCATGCGTAGAATTTTTGGGAACGCAGTATGATCGATAAATATCAAATTCATCATGACGTCGATGTGCTGCTTTTCATACGCCACATCTGCAAACTCGTTTATACGGGACTTATTTTGCTGCTGCTTATTCCTCATATTGCCAGTGCCGAAATAAAAGATGGCAAAGCCAATGATATCGTCAGTGGTATTATCAGCTTCACCCAGTGGACGGGCTTAAAACAACCGCCTCAATTATGTATTTTTTCTTCAGCCCGGCATCTCTCCTTGCCGGACAATGCCTCCTCTGCGGCAGCCACATTCACCGTTGTTTATCTTGCCAGCGCAGGCGACCTGCCGTCGCACAGATGCGACGCCGTCTATTTCGGCGATCAGACGTCACAACAGCAGGTGGACCTGATTCAGCAGTTTAAGGGCAGAGCCGTCCTTACCCTCGCGGAGAACAATGCGGATTGCACGCGGGGCGCCGCGTTTTGCCTGATTTTTCATCCGGGCCACACGCTTTTTTCCGTTAACCTTGATTCGCTTGCCAGAAGCGGTGTCAGGGTGAGTCCGGACGTGCTTTTGCTGTCCCGCGAGAGAAGCGAATAAAATGAAATTCGATAAATTAAGAAATGACAAATCATCGATACGCAATAAACTGCGAAAAATAAGCACCATCAACGCTGCGGTGATATTACTGTTGTGCTGGCTGTTGCTCTCTTCGACGTCGCTGCTATTCATTAAAAATTACGAGAAGCGAAACCTTGAATTAATCGGCGCAACCCTCAGCACCACGCTAACCGCTGCGACCGTTTTTTCCGACAGTTACGATGCGCACAATAAAATTGCACGGCTCGGCAATGAAGGGATGTACGCATCTGCGAAACTGGTCACTAAAGATCACATTGTTCTGGTCAACTGGCATGCTCAGCAGGAGCAGACGGGCTGGTATTCGCGGTTATTACGTGAATGGATTTATCTTAAACCGCTTAACGTTAGTATCATTCACTCTGACGTTGCTGTCGGTACATTAACGCTGGAAGGCACCGTGACCGGCGCGGTGAGTTTCATTCGATACTCCTTCATGATTCTGACCAGCGGTATGCTATGTGTCCTGATTATCTCCCTTTTGCTGAGTGAATTTCTGCATCGGGGTATGCTCGCTACACTGCGCAACATTACCAGTTCGATTCACTATGTGATTCATTCCGGTGATTTTTCCTTGCGTATACCGGAGAGCACGACGAGTGAGTTTCAGCTATTTTCAGATGATCTGAATTCGTTGCTGAGGGAAATGCAATCGCTGAAGGCTTCGCTTATGCGTGATAATCGCTCGCTGGCAGCCAAAGCGCTGGAGGACCCGTTAACCGGTCTTGCAAACCGCAGCGCGTTTGCTGCTCACCTTTCCCGGCTTCTCGACCAGCAATATGCTGAGGAGCGTTTTGCCTTACTCTTTCTTGATGGCGACCGCTTTAAAAGTATCAATGATAACTGGGGCCATGCCGCCGGGGATGAGGTATTAAAAGCGATAGCAGCACGGCTGTTATCACTGGCATCTGAACAGGATCTAGTCGCCCGGTTAGGTGGGGATGAATTTGCCATGCTGGTAAGCAGTCAGGTCAGTGAGGAGCAATTACAGCAACTCATGCAGGACATCCATGACCTCATCATGGAAAAAATCATCCTTGCAGAAGGTACGCCGATAAATACCTCGGTTACCATTGGCTACGCCTGGTCACAACACGGCGATACGGTTGAGTCTATTCTCGAACGCGCTGACATGAATATGTATAAAAATAAGCGAACAAATAAGGCTTAAAGATGAAAAAAAATATTTCCCTGATGCTGCTTATTTTGGCGCTGGTCGGTTGTCAGTCTAAAGAACGTTTTAATGAGGCGCAGATCGCAGCGATGCAGCGTGCGGGATTCACTCAAAATAGGGAAGGCTGGGGATTAGGCTTATCAGATAAGATCCTGTTTGGTGTAAACGAATCAGAACTTACACCCTCCAGCAAAAGAAATATTCAGGGGATGGCAAAAAACCTGGCGTCGACCGGTATTAAGCATGTGCGAATTGACGGGCACACCGATAATTACGGCAAACCAGATTATAACCAACAGCTGTCGCTAAAAAGAGCTAACGCAGTCGCGGCACAGTGGGCGGAAGGGGCTGCTATACCGCGCGAAAATATTATCACACGTGGATTAGGCATGAGTGCACCCGTTACCAGCAACATTAGCGCGCAGGGACGCGCGCAAAATCGGCGTGTGGCAATTGTGATTACTGCGCCGTGATAATGAGTTAACAGTGGGCAGTGCTGCGCGCTCAGGCCGGTATGACTCAATGTCCTGCCTGGCGGCTTTATCCGGTTACCGATGATGCGTGAAAAGCCGCTGGAAAAGGTGAAACGGAGGGAAAAATGCACGGCGGAACCCGCCGTGCAGTGTTGCTATCAGCGATAAAATGCCGGTCTTGCTGGCATACTGACCGGCACAATCTCACCGGAAGTCTGGGCCGCGACGCAGGCATCAGCGGCCACCGCGGCGGCGTAACCATCCCAGGCGGAGGGACCGGTCATCTCACCGCTGATGACGTTGTTGATAAATGCCTGCAACTCCACGTCATACGCATCGATAAAACGCTTTTTCCAGTCAGTCAGAATGGTGGTGGAAAGCTTAGCCGCGCTGCGAAGCTGCACAGAGACCGGCTCCGGCAGACGAGCAATGCCGCTTTCACCCACCACTTCACACTGAATATCGTAACCATATTCACAGTTCACGAAGATTTCGACATCAATGCGCGCCCCTTTGGTGGTCTCAAGCAGCACGATTTGCGGATCGCGCAGATGTGACGACGCCTTACGGGTTTTACGCGGGAAGATTACCTGCACGCTGGCATAATCATCATCCAGCAGCCAGCGCAGCACATCGAGTTCGTGGATCAGGGTGTCGGTGATCGCCATGTCGGTGGTGTAGCTGTCGCCCACTTCCGGGTTACGGTGCGCACAGTGCAGCATCAAAGGCTCGCCAATTTCGCCGCTGTCGATCACCGCTTTTAGTGCACGATAGCCGCTGTCATAAGGGCGCATAAACCCGACCTGCACCAGCTGACGTCCTGCCTTAATTTCTGCTTCCACAATGTTCATGCAGCCCTGCGCGGTAACCGCCAGCGGTTTTTCGCAGAACACCGCTTTACCCGCCTCAATGCAGGCCAGCACAAAGGCTTCATGCGTCGGGCCCCAGGAGGTGACCAGCACGGCATTGACCTGCGGATCGTTAATCAGATCAATCGCATTGTCATAAATGCGCGCTTCCGGCGTCAGCTCATTGACGATTTGCTGGCAGTTTTCACGGTTGATATCGTTAAGCGCCACCACGCGCGCATTCTGTAACACGGTGCTGCAACGGCGGATGTGTTCGCGACCGATTGCGCCGGTGCCGATGACGCCAATATTAATAGTCATGATAATTCCTTAAGCTGAGTGGTTTAACAGCTGGATGCTGTCGCGAATTTCGCGGGCAATGTCCGCTTCCTGCCAGCTGTTCATCACTGAGGAGAACGGCTCAAAGGCGTAAAGGCCGGTGTAACCCATCTTCTCCAGTCGCTCGACCTGCTGCTTACTGCGCAAGCGGTCTTCCGCGCTGAGCATGATGCGCTCTTCGTCGGTTAGCTGATTAACCGGGCGCGGGTCGGTGACGCCAGAAAGGTGAACCAGACCGATCTGCTGAATATCGATCTCCTGTTCGAAGTTCTGTTCCGCATCTTCAAACAGATGATGATGGAAGGTATCGATCAGCAATCTGAATGGCACACCCGCTTCATGGATCAGCGTCTGAGCCTGAGTCGCTGAACGCAGCGAGCTTTGCGGAAAGCCCAGCGGTTCCACCAGCCCCTGAATACCTGCCTCAGCGAACAGCGGGGCCAGGGTTTTCAGCGCGCTTACGGTGTCGGCAGCGCTAATCGGCGTGCCATCATTAAGCGGGCAGAGCACCAGCGATTCAGCGCCGACCGCCTGCGCATCACTTAACAGCTGGCGGGTGCGTTGCAGCACCTCTTCATTCAGCTGATTAAAGGGATAAAGCGCATTGATGGTCACAATCCGGATGCCTGACTCACGCGCCAGGGCTTTTACCTCGTCGCCGCTGAGATCGTCGGTGACGCGGCCGCTGGGCATATCATTACGCAGTTCGACATTATGGATACCGAGCTGGCTGACCAGTTTAAAAAACTGCGGAAGGGTGAGGCTGGGCGCAATTTTACGGTTGATGCAAAAGCGCGCGTTGGGAATATTCAGGCTCATAACAATTTCCTTGAATGTAGGGGTACAGTGTTAATAGCAATCGGGTAGTCAGCGTAATGACGCGGGCCGTAGATTATTCAATACAGACGTTTCAGGCACTATTTTTTGCCGTTGCCGTTATAAAGCGCATAGAAATAGTGCTCGACCTGCTCAAGACTTCTTCCCCGGGTCTCGGGAATAAACTTCACAACAAAAACAGAACCGCCGATGCCGATAGCCGCGAATATAAAGAAGGCTCCGGCCAGACCAAATGCGGCTAATAACAGCGGGAAGGCCATGGAGATGGCGAAGTTGGCGATCCACAGTGAGAAGACAGCGCCACCCATACAGATGCCACGCATCCGGGCGGGGAAGATTTCCGACAGCAGCAGCCAGGTAACGGGTGACAATGCGCCCTGCTGGAAGCAGAGAAACATCAGCATCCCCGCCAGCACCAGATAAGCCCGCACCAGGTTGACCGTGCCGTTGAGGTATTCCGGCATCAGCCAGCAGACCAGCCCGATAAAGAACAGGCAGCAGGTGCAGCCCATCTGTCCGATTAACACCAGCGGACGGCGTCCCACTTTGCCGATTAACCAGATGCCCGCCAGCGTCATCACCACTGAAATCACGCCATTGGCGATGGTGGCGAACAGCGCGGCATCGTTGCTCAGTCCGGCGGCGGTCAGCATGGTGGGGGCGTAATACATAATGGTATTCACCCCGGTCAGCTGCTGGATGGCGGCAATACCCACGCCCAGCAGGAAGATTTTCATCAGCCAGGGTGTGGCGAGATCGCGCAGGCGGCCTTTGCCACGCTGACGGTTCTCTTCAATGGTTTCCTCAATCTCTTCCAGCTCCCACTCGACATCTTCGGCGGCACGGGTTTTTTCCAGGACCTCGCGCGCTGCCTGACTGCGGCCTTTCATTACGTGCCAGCGCGGGGTTTCAGGCATAAAAATCATGCCGATCCAGAGCAGAACAGCGGGGACAATCGACAGCGCCAGCATCCAGCGCCAGGTATTTTCGCCGCCCCAGATATCGTTAAAGGTGGCGTTGGAGATGTACGCCAGCAGCTGACCGCTGACGATCATCAGCTCCTGCAGGGTGACCAGCTGGCCACGTTTATTGGCGGGTGCGATTTCTGCGATGTAGACCGGCACGGTCGCGGCAGCACCCCCCACGGCAAAGCCCAGGAATAGGCGAGAAGCGATCATCCAGGTGACATCAGGCGCCAGCGCCGAGCCGACAGCGCCAAAAGCGAAGATAAGCGCCAGCGCAATGATAATGCGTCGTCTGCCGAGGCCATCCGCCAGATGACCGGCTGCCAGCGCGCCGAAGGCTGCACCAAACAGCAGGGAACTGGTGACCAGCCCGGTAGTAAATGGGGTGAGATGCAGATCGCCGCGCATAAACAGCAACGCGCCTGAGACCACACCGGTGTCATAACCAAACAGCAATCCACCCAGGGTGGCGACCAGCGCAATAATCTTCACAAAAGGCTCGGTGCGGGTGGTGCTATTTGGACCGGATGCCGGGTTCGACGAGATATAAAGTTCTTTTTCCATGAATACTCCTGGTAATAACGGCAAAGACAAAACGTCAGAACATGAAGAAGACATCACCCTACTGATATTTTTATTTCGGGTTAAATTATATTTGAAACTTAGTTTTCATTATGTGAGCTCAACCCTTCCGCCATTTTTATTTTGATGGGATTCCATCAAGG
The DNA here is from genome assembly GCF_024520895.1 of Pantoea sp. Fr-CA_6. Lineage (NCBI taxonomy): Bacteria > Pseudomonadati > Pseudomonadota > Gammaproteobacteria > Enterobacterales > Erwiniaceae > Pantoea > Pantoea sp. Fr-CA_6. The sequence goes on from NZ_JALNPO010000003.1 coordinate 441,173, forward strand.
CGAAAATAAAAACATTAAATTTAAGCGGGTTATAGGGGGGATCGATAAGTTACCGGCGGTTCAGGCAGGGAAGAACAGGGGGAAATCAGCGTGTAGAAAGATTAAATGATCGCAGTCAGGATGAAACATCCCAACCGCGATAAACAGATAGCAGGGCGGGTTAGCGGATTTCCAGCGCGGTGAGCGCCGATAACAGTGCATCGACCTTAGGCAGGAACTGTTTACGGCGTGGCCACACCACGCTCAGCGTCAGCCCCTCGGGCTGCAACTGCGGCAAAATTATCTCCAGGTCGCCCTGTTTCACGGCATGCTGAATCAGCCACGAGGGCATTTGTGCCACGCCCAGCCCGGCGATGACAGCCTGCAGCTGGGCATCAACGTCGCCCAGTGCCAGCCGGTACGGCACCTCGCGCCAGTGCGGCTGACCATCTTCGGTGGTGAACAGCCAGGGTTTGGTGCTGCCATCTACACGCTCATAAAGGATGGCGCGGTGGTTCAGCAGCGCCGCCTCATCTTCAGGTCGTCCCTCGCGTGCCAGATAAGCGGGTGAGGCACAGAACTGCATCTGCTCGCGGCCCATATTACGCCAGCCCAGCGAAGCAGGCAGGTCGGGCGCGCCGCCGATCCGTACCGCCACATCCACGCCCTCTTCAAACAGGTCAACAAAGCGGTCAGAGAAACTCAGGCTCAGAGCCAGTTCCGGGTGTTGCTGACAAAAGGGCATCAGCAGCGGCATCACATTGAGGCGGCCATAGGTGGTGGGCACCGCCAGGCGCAGGCGACCGGAAGGAATGGTTCGCTGTGCCGCCAGCACCGCTTCGGCTTCGGCCAGATCCTCCAGAATACGCAGGCAGGTCTGGTAATAGGCGCTGCCCGCGTCGGTGAGGTGCAGGCTCCGTGTGGTGCGCTCCAGCAGTCGCGAGCCTAATCGCGTCTCCAGGCGGCTGACGCTTTTACTGATCGCCGATCCGGTCACGTGCAGACGCTCCGCAGCGGCGGTAAAACTGCCACACTCTACGCTGGCAACAAACGGCAGAATATCTTTGAGGCGATGATCGTGCATCGATTAATGAACTCAGGTTGAGAATGCTGTGAATAAATGCCAGAGATAAGAACTGAATTCTCTATTAGGCTTAGCATTACGCAAAACGAGGAGAAATCAAATGAAAAAGCATGCTTTGATTGTGGGCATCAGTGGCGTTATTGGTCGCGGACTGGCAGATAAATTACAGAAAGAAGGCTGGCAGGTCAGCGGTCTGTCACGCGGACGTGGCGCGGTACCTGAAGGTGTCACCAGCCTGACGGCCGATCTGACCGATGCGGATGCCGTCCGGGACGCGCTGAAAACAGTGAAACCGGATGCGCTGTTCTTTAGCGTCTGGGCGCGTCAGGAAAATGAAAAAGAGAATATCCGCGTTAACGGCGGCATGGTGCGAAATGTGATTGAAGCACTCGGCGACCGCTTACAGGGTTCGCACGTGGCGCTGGTAACCGGACTGAAGCACTACCTGGGGCCGTTTGAAGCTTACGGCAAAGGCGCTGTGCCAGTCACGCCGTTCCGTGAAGAGCAGGGCCGTCAGCCGGTCGATAACTTCTACTACGCGCAGGAAGATGAAGTGTTCGCTGGTGCAGAGAAGTATGACTACCGCTGGAGTGTGCATCGCCCGCACACCATCATCGGTTATGCCGTGGGCAATGCGATGAATATGGGTCAGACACTGGCGGTCTACGCAACGCTGTGTAAAGAGAAAGGCTGGCCGTTTATCTTCCCTGGCTCACCTGAGCAGTGGAACGGTGTCGTTGATATGACCGATGCGGGCCTGCTGGCTGAGCAGCTGCACTGGGCGGCGACCTCACCTAATGCCGCTAATCAGGATTTCAATGCGGTAAACGGCGATGTGTTCCGCTGGAACTGGATGTGGCCAAAACTGGCTGACTATTTCGGCATTGAAGCAGCAGAATACCCGGCGCAGATGATGCCGCTGGAAGATCGCATGCAGGAAGCCGCCAGTGCATGGCAGACGATTGCAGATCAGCATCAGTTGCGTGAATCGGATGTCACCAGACTGGCTTCCTGGTGGCATACCGATGCCGACCTGGGACGTCCGATGGAAGCCTTTACCGATATGAGTAAGAGCCGCAAAGCGGGCTTCACCGGCTATCGCAGCACGCTCGACTCCTTTATTCAGCTGTTTGATAAGCTGAAAGCGGAAAAAGTGATCCCGCAATAACCCAGCAGGCGCCGCATCAGGCGCCTGTTTTGTTTCTGACTGATAGCTATACTCTGGCACTCAATCAGTAAATAGAGGATTGGATCCTATGGCGACATGTTTCATTATCGGCGCAGCGGGCAAAGTGGGCCAAAAGCTGACTCGTCAGCTGAGCAGTAAAGGCCATACAGTGACGGCGCTGCACCGCAAACCGGAACAGGCAGAGACGCTGCAGTCCGCAGGTGCTAAACCGGTGGCTGGCGATATTCAGCAGCTGAGCGTGACGGCACTGGCAGATCTGATGACCGGTCACGATGTGGCTGTCTTCACGGCGGGTGCGGGCGGTGCCGGGATCGAGCTGACCAATGCCATTGACGGAGAAGGGCTGAAGCTGGCGGTTGCCGCAGCAGAGCAGGCGGGGGTATCACGCTTTATGCTGGTTTCCGCTTTCCCGGATGCGGGCCGCGGTAAAACTCCCTCAGAGGGATTTGAGAATTACATGCGGGTGAAGCGTCTGGCGGATGCGGAGCTGGTAGCGAGTAAGCTGGAGTGGGTGATCCTGCGACCGGGTACGCTGACCGATGAAGCCGGTACCGGCCGGGTTCATGCCGATCTGGCGATTCCGTATGGTGAGATCCCGCGCGAAGATGTGGCGGCGACACTGGTCGGCCTGATTGAAAATCCGGCGATTAAGTATCAGATCATCGAACTCACCAAAGGTGATGTGCAGATTGATGTGGCGTTGCAGCGGCTGCAGCGAGGCTAAAAAACTGCCTCAAAAAGTTGGAAACTCAACTTATTCAGATGCAGTTCAGGGAAGAGTCCAGGCTCTTTTCCTGAATAACGTTTTACGGTAGTCAGACATTACCAGGAATAAGAGGGATGGCTACCGTGAAGCTGCTGCCCGTCATGTCGTTGGCGCAAGGTTGTTGGTCGCCGAATCTCTGCTCATTATTAGACTGTTAATCCCACGCCGTTACTCATCAATTATTTATCTGAAAACAGCCAAATGCCAAATTGAAGGCTGAACGCCGATGATATGCCATGTAGTTATCCCGTCTGAAAATATCGCTCATGGAAATGGCCGGTCGTAGGCATTTTACAGCGTGACTGCACCGGTGGCAGCGTTAATCAAAAGAGGGCAATGAGGTAGCTGAATTTTATGTTAGCGGCGAAAAGCGTTAACTCTCTCCGATAATTTACCTCTTCAGTACTGAAGTCATGTCCGAAAGTCGTTCAGAAATTCCCGCCACGGCGCGAGTTAATAAATGTCAGTCAAGGCATTTACGCGGCTATCAGCGGCTGATTCACCTGTGCTTCATATCAATCTGCGGTTGCAGATCCAGATGACAACTTATCATTAAAAGCTTCGGTCAGCATATGTGGTGCAGATTCCTTCGTGTAAGTGAAACTGCTTTAATAACGCTATAGCTGAAAGCTTTTTCGTCACGCTTTAATCCCTGGACTTCATTCTGGAGGAGTCAGATAGTATTAGTTATGCAGAGGAAGGTCATAGACACTGGGCTCCCCACTATAACTCTGAACGCATCAGTCTGCGTCTCATTAGCTTCAGCCCGGTTAAGTTCAGATTACAATAAAAGAGGGTGTCCTGAGGGCAAAGATAGGATGCGTGAGCAGACCGAAAATGGAGGAATATATGCGTTTTTATTGATTGCCATTAATTAAATGTCATTCAGCATTTCATAATGGGAGCGCAGGCGGAGGATACTATCACTCTTCATATGACAAAGGAGTGTGTTAAATGGCTATACCAGTATATCTGTGGCTTTACGATGAAGAAGGGAAATTAATAAAAGGCTCTGTCGATGTCACTGAACGCGAAGGAAGCATTGAGGTAACTGGGATGCAGCATAATTTATTTATTCCAACGGACGACACAACAGGTGCAGTGACAGGCGCGCGGCAACATGAGGCTTATACTTTTGAAAAAACTATTGATAGCGCATCGCCGCAATTGTATAAAGCGCTAACAACAGGGGAAACGCTAGCAAAAGCAGTGTTCAGCTTCTACCGCATCAATTACAACGGTCAGGAAGAGGAGTATTTCGTAACGAAACTCGAGAATGTGAAGGTTTGTCACGTCGTGACGGTTATGTTCGATACCAAAGACCCGGATTTTGAAAGGCACGGTCACGTAGAGCATGTCGGGCTGCGTTATGAACAAATAGACTGGCATTATACAGACGGCAATATTAAACACACCGATAGCCTGGAAGAGCAGAAAACAGCATAAGGAAATCACAATGGCTAAATGGATTTATAAACAAAGTACGGGTGAGTTATATCGCGATGGCAAGTTAATTGAAACAGGCTACTCTGGTATTCTTACAAACAAAAATAATCCTGACCGCGAGCAGGTTCGTGGTATGGGTCCAATCCCGCGAGGAACCTGGAGAATCGGCAGTGCCGGAACCAGCAAAGGCCCACTCACAATTACCCTGGTTCCGCTCAGCGTCAACGCTTATGATCGTGATATGGGTACATTCAGGATGCACGGAGACAAACGCCACGGCATCAGAGGTTTTGCCTCTGCTGGCTGCATAATTATGGGACCATCAACACGCTTACTGGTTAGTAAAGATTACGGCGCAATTCTGGAGGTGGTGCGGTGATTAATCATTATGTGCTGAGTCTGGCCCTGGCCCTGTTACCGTTCGCTGGTTACACAGCAGATACACCTGGCAGTGAATGCGCCGCTCGGGGTCATTATGCCGAGGAGATGCTCTTATCTGCTATAACCAAAGAAGGTGTTAATGGGATTGAGCGAGATAAAACAATAGTTGAAGTGCTAAATCTTTCCCTCGTTTCCGATGCGTTAGCGCATCAGTTTGCGCAGAAAGACGCTAAAACAGGTAAAGGTCTCTTGCTCAAAGATTACTTCGATATTTACCACAATAACGGCGCAATGAACCTGACGGTTAAATACACCTATACCAACCTCAAAGGCGCAAAAAATGTATATATTGTCTCCAGCATACTAAATAACGATGAGTGCTCTGTCCGATTCAACGGATATTTGACACTTTCCCGTGAGTTCTGAAGGGGGGTTAGCCATCCCGGGAAAAGTTGTCAGATAAAAGAGTTGCGAATTTATGTTGAGTTCCCCGGCCAACCTTAAACTGATTAGCCGGGGAGATTTTTAAAATCTCCTGCGTCCTGCCTTTCGGAGGCAGTTCGATTAAAGGTCTTTTTCGTTACTTAACGCATTTCGCGCAGTGCGCGCGCTCAATGTGCTGGAAGAAGTCGTTACCTTTGTCATCGACCAGGATAAAGGCAGGGAAGTTCTCCACCTCGATTTTCCAGATCGCTTCCATTCCCAGCTCGGGATACTCCACGCATTCCAGACTTTTAATGCTCTGCTGCGCCAGCACCGCTGCCGGTCCACCAATGCTGCCGAGATAGAAGCCGCCATGTTTATGACAGGCATCCGTCACCTGCTGGCTGCGATTGCCCTTGGCCAGCATGATCTTACTTCCGCCGTGTGCCTGAAGCAGATCCACGTAGGAATCCATACGACCGGCAGTGGTCGGGCCGAGTGAACCAGAAGCATAACCTTCAGGCGTCTTCGCCGGGCCAGCGTAATAGACCGGATGATCTTTGATGTACTGTGGTAATCCTTCGCCGTTATCGATGCGCTCTTTGAGTTTTGCATGTGCAATATCGCGCGCCACGATAATAGTGCCGGTCAGTGACAGGCGGGTTGAAACCGGATAAGCGGACAGTTGCGCCAGAATCTCTTCCATTGGGCGGTTGAGATCAACCTGCAACGCTTCACCTTCGCCCTGCTGACGCAGTGCTTCCGGGATCAGGCGGCCTGGGTTGGCTTCCAGTTTCTCAATCCAGATACCTTCACGGTTAATCTTCGCTTTGATGTTACGGTCAGCCGAGCAGGAGACGCCCATGCCGATCGGGCAGGAGGCGCCGTGACGTGGCAGACGCACCACGCGGATATCATGTGCAAAATATTTGCCGCCAAACTGCGCACCCAGACCGAGCTGCTGCGCCGCTTCCAGCAGTTCCTGCTCCAGCTGAACGTCGCGGAACGCCTGACCGTGCTCGTTGCCTTCAGTGGGCAGCCCGTCGTAATAGTGAGTTGAGGCGAGCTTCACGGTTTTCAGGGTGCTTTCTGCCGAGGTGCCGCCGATGACAAACGCAATATGGTAGGGCGGACAGGCTGCGGTGCCGAGGGTACGCATCTTATCCACCAGGTAATTTTTCAGCTTGCCCGGACTCAGCAGCGCTTTGGTTTCCTGATAGAGATAGGTTTTATTGGCGGAACCGCCACCTTTGGCGATACAGAGGAACTTGTACTCATCGCCATCCACGCTGTAGAGGTCGATCTGCGCTGGCAGGTTAGTGCCGGTATTCACCTCTTTATACATATCCAGGGCTGCATTCTGCGAATAGCGCAGGTTATCTTCGATATAGGTGTTGTAGATACCCTGTGACAGCGCAGCTTCATCACCGCCGCCGGTCCAGACGCGCTGGCCCTTTTTGCCCATGATGATCGCGGTGCCGGTATCCTGACAGGTTGGCAGCACGCCTTTGGCGGCAATTTCAGAGTTCCTTAAAAACTGCAGGGCGACATATTTATCATTGTCGCTGGCTTCCGGGTCATCAAGGATGGAGGCGACCTGCTGCTGGTGGGCCGGACGCAGCATAAAAGAGGCGTCGTGGAACGCCTGCTGGCTGAGTAACGTCAGCGCCTGCGGATCGACTTTAAGGATTTCCTGACCTTCAAACTCGGAGACGGAGACATGCTCACGACTCAGCAGATAGTATTCGGTATCTTCGTGGGACAGCGGGAAAGGGTTCTGATAGACAAAAGGCTTGTTCGACATTTTTTCTCACTTAATGACCGGCTGAACCTCCGCGGACAGGCTGCGGGGCGCAACATCATAGGCGAATTAATTGTTTATTATGCTTCCCCACCGCGGGTGCGGTGGGGAAGTGCAGGAATGGTATCTTATAACGCGTTGATCTGCATGTTGTATCCGTCAGAACAACCACACCATCCACGGATAGGCAATCAGCATCATGGAGCCTAAGAAGATGGCACCGAAGATGGTTCCCAGACGCCAGTAGTCTTTGGTAGGCAGATAACCGCTGCCGTAGTAAATCGGGCTTGGACCAGTACCGTATGGCGTGATGATGCCCATCACACCCAGAGAGGTACATAACATCAGGCAGAAGACCGGCATATTGATGCCCGGAATGGAGGCTGCAATGGTCAGCATGGCCGGTAACAGCGCGGTGGTGTGTGCGGTGGTACTGGCAAACAGGTAGTGCAGCAGGAAGAAGGCGATTAACAGCACCACGGCCGAAACCTGTGGGTCATAACCCTGCAGCAGCATGCCACCCTCTTTACCTAACCAGGTAATAAAGCCAACGCGGGCCAGACCATCGGCCAGTGCCACCAGGGTGGCGAACCAGGCAAAGGTGTTCCAGGCCGGTTTATTACTGGTGATGTCATTCCAGGTCAGTACGCCGGTCCACAACATCAGAACGACCACCAACAGCGCCGCCATGGCAGGTTCGATCCACGAGGTGGCGAAAATCCACATCAGCAGTGCACAGACTACAAACACCAGCAGCAGGATTTCATTGCGGGTCAGTCTGCCCAGTTTTTCCAGTTCAGCGATGGCCCATTTCGGCACTTCATCATTGATTTTAACTTCAGGTGGGTAGAACCAGTAAGCCAGCAGCGGCATGGTCAGAATCAGCAGCACACCCAGCGGCAGGAAGGCCAGGAACCACATGCCCCATGAGATATCAAAACCGACGATGCTTTTTACCAGTGCCAGTGCCAGCAGGTTGGGTGCCAGCGCAGAGAGGAACATTGAGCTGGTAATACAGGCCGCGGTAATCGCTACCCACATCAGATAGGAACCGATTTTACGGGCGCTCGGGTCGTTAGGTTTAGAGCCGTAAAGCGGCGGCAGGTTGGCAATAATCGGGTAGATGGTACCGCCACTGCGCGCGGTGTTTGACGGCGTAAAGGGCGCAAGAAGCAGGTCAGCAAAGGTAATGGCATAACCCAGCGTCAGACTGCGGCGACCCAGATACTTCACCAGAATCAGGGCCAGGCGGCGACCAAACTGCGTTTTGTCATAACCTGCGGCGAACATAAAGGCACCGAAGATCAGCCAGACCGTGGAGTTGCCGAACCCACTTACCGCCCATTTGAACGACTCACTGGCGACTTTGAATTTCGGGTTAGCCAGTTCAGCCGGGCTGAAGAGCAGAAACTGGCTGAACAGCGCGATGACTACCACGCCGGTCAGGCCGATCACCGCGCCTGGCAGGGGTTCAAAGATCAATCCGACAATCACGCCGACGAAGATGGCGAAGAAGTGCCAGGCGTAGGGTTCGAGTCCGGCTGGTGTGGGCACCAGCAACAGCAACACGGCAACGAGCACCGGCAGAGCAAGCATGATAGCTTTCTTTTTACCCGGCGCCGCAGGTGCGACTTTTGGGGGTTCAGTTACAGCTGAGAGTGGTTTCATAGTATTTTATCTGCAAGTTAAGAAGAATGCGATTTGCGCCCCGGACCTTCACTGATGACTTTCTTTCTTATTCTTAATAGTGTGAATAAACCGCGATGCACTGATTTTTTAATCGACTGCTTAGCTATTGAGCTGCATTTTTAAATCCATGTAAATATGATGCGATTTTTGCAAATATAGATTTTGATCCAGATCAAAGAAATTAATTCATTATTCCCCATTTTTAACATTTATTTTTTATTTATATTTACGGCATCGACATTTTGACAGTTCTGTGAAGCTGGTCGACAAATAACCAGCTCACGCAAACTGAATGCCTTGCTTTAACTGCATGATGATAAACGATTTATTTTTTATGTAAACGAATGGTTGATTTTTGGTTACCCATGGTTAACAATTAATATAACTTCACTTTATGCATTCGGCAAATAAAAACTCTAAATCATTTAAAAGTTAAAAAAGTAAATTTATCGCTTATGAAAGCAAAGAAAAGGGTATATTAGTCTCATGACATCGGACCACTTAATTAAGCGATAATTTGCGTCCGCTAAAAAATTTCCAGACTTTTAAATCTTGGAGTTTATCGCAATGAAATCTCTCACCCCCATCCTTAATCCACTGACCCTGCCTAATGGCGCTGTGTTGAAAAACCGACTGGTAATGGCACCGATGACCACCTGTACCGGCTTTTATGACGGTACGGTCACCAGTGAGCTGGTTGAGTACTATCGCGCACGTGCAGGCAGCATCGGAACCGTGATCGTTGAATGCTGCTTCATTGACAACCGTGGCCCGGCATTTCCGGGTGCCATTGCTATCGACAGCGACAACAAAATCCCTGGTCTGAAACGCATAGCGGACGCGATTAAATCTGAAGGCTCTACAGCCATTTTGCAGATCTATCACGGCGGCCGTATGGTGGAACCGGAGCTGATTGGTGGCAAAACGCCGGTTGCGCCAAGCGCCATCGCGGCACCGCGTGAAGGGGCAACCAAACCCCTGGCGCTGAGCGCCGAAGAAGTCGAAACCATGATCACCAAATTTGGTGATGCGGTGAACCGCGCTATCAAGGCCGGTTTCGATGGCGTCGAAATTCATGGTGCTAACACCTACCTGATTCAGCAGTTCTATTCGCCGAACTCTAACCAGCGCGATGACAAGTGGGGCGGCAGCCGCGATAACCGCGCACGCTTCCCGCTGGAAGTGCTGGAAATCACCCACAAGATGGCTGAGCGCTTCGCCCATAACTCTTTCATCATCGGCTATCGCTTCTCGCCGGAAGAGATCGAAGTGCCCGGCATTCGCTTTGACGACACGCTCTATCTGCTGGAAAAACTGGCGGCGCGTGGACTCGATTACGTCCATTTCTCGGTAGGTCAGCTGCTGCGTCCGTCAATTGTTGATACCCAGGATCCGACGCCGCTGATTGAGAAGTTCGTCGCGATGCGTTCGCCTGTGCTGGCAAAAGTGCCGGTGATTGGCGTTGGCGGCGTCGTCAATAAAGCCGATGCCGAGCTGGCGCTGGAGAAAGGCTACGATCTGGTGGCGATTGGTAAAGCCTGTATCGCTTATCCGAACTGGGCTGACCGCATCATCAATAACGAACACCTCGATCTCTACATCGACAGCAACAAACGTGAAGAGCTGCAGATCCCGGAACCGCTGTGGCGCTTCTCCCTGGTCGATGCGATGATCCGCGACATGAGTGAATCGGGCCGTAAATACAAAGCGGGCGTCTATCAGGAAAAAGTCGAAGCCGAAGCGCTGAAACTGAAAATCAACGTCACGCTGGATACTGACCGTATCACTGACATCTCGCTGGTGCCGGATGACACCCTGGATGTGGACTTCACTACTACCTTTGAAAGCCTGCGTAGCCGCATCCTGGTGGCCAACAGCCCACACGTCGATGCGATTACCGGTGCGACGACCCAGAGTGAGGCGCTGAAAAAAGCGGTTTCACGCGCGCTGACCACCTCCAGCAAAGAGCATGTGATTGAAGAGGGCGGCAACCCTAACGCACCGCAGAATTACGATGTGGTGATTGTGGGCAGCGGCGGTGCCGGCCTTGCGGCGGCGATTCAGGCGCACGATGAAGGAGCGCGCGTGGTCATCATCGAGAAGATGCCGACCATTGGCGGTAACACCATTAAAGCCTCAGTGGGCATGAACGCCGCGGAAACCCGTTTCCAGAAACTCAAAGGCATCGAAGACAGCAAAGAGCTGTTCTACGAGGAGACGCTGAAAGGCGGTCAGTTTAAAAATAATCCGGTGCTGCTGCGTGAGTTTGTAGAGCTGGCGCCGGAGGCGATTGAGTGGCTGGCGAATCACGGCATTGAGCTTAACGACATCACCATTACCGGCGGGATGAGCATCGATCGTACCCACCGTCCGGCGGATCGTTCAGCGGTGGGTGGCTTCCTGATCAGCGGTCTGGTTAAAAACATCAACAGCCGCAACATCGAAGTCCTGCTTGAAACCTCAGTCTCAGAAATCCTTTATGAGAACGGCGCAGTAGCGGGTGTGAGAGTGGTCGATGAGTACAACGACAGCCGTATCCTGAACGCGAAAAGCGTGATTGTGGCGACCGGCGGATTCAGTGCGAACCGTGAACTGGTAGTGAAATATCGCCCTGAACTCGATGGCTTTGTCACCACCAACCACAAAGGCGCCACCGGCAGCGGTATTGCCATGCTGGAAAAAATTGGTGCCGGTACCGTGGATATGGGCGAAATCCAGATTCATCCAACGGTTGAACAGACCACCTCTTATCTGGTCTCCGAATCCATTCGTGGCGGCGGTGCTATCCTGGTCAGTCAGGCGGGTGAGCGCTTCTACAACGAAATGGAAACCCGCGATAAAGTCTCGGCGCAGATTATCGCCTTGCCAGAGAAGAGTGCCTGGATTGTGTTTGACGAGCAGGTGCGGATGAATAACAAAGCGGCTGACGAATATATCGCCAAAGGCTTTGTGGTCAGCGCGCCAACCGTGGCGGAACTGGCGGTGAAGCTCAACATGAGTGAGCATCATACGCTGGAAGCCACGCTGGCCCGTTACAACAACTTCGTTATCATGCAGAAAGATGAAGACTTCGGTCGCCAGACCGCGCTGCGTCATCCTCTGAGTGAAGCGCCGTTCTACGCGATTCGTGTTGCACCGGGCGTACACCACACCATGGGCGGCGTCACCATCGACACCACCACCGCGGTGCTGGACAGCCAGAAACAGGTGATTAACGGCGCCTGGGCCTGTGGCGAAGTGGTTGGCGGCATTCACGGCGCGAACCGCATCGGCGGTAACGCAGTCGCCGATATCATTATCTTCGGCATTCTGGCCGGTGGTAACGCCGCCGCTTACGCCCGACGTTAAGGGTCGTCTCCGGCATCCGCGCTCTGCGGATGCCGTTCTTTTCTCTTTAAAGCAGAGTCGCCTATGTTAACTGATGCGCGTGTCTATGCTTACTCCGCTGTCTTAATGGGTTCACCCATCCTGCTCAAACTCTTCGACGATAATCAGACCCTGGCCGGACAGGTCTTCCGCCTGATTAAACAGCAGGAGAATCGCTTCACGGTTAACCGTGCGGCGTCTGAGGTGATGGCGATTAATCACGCGGCAGGGCAGCATCCGGTGGTCGTCAGTCAGCCGGTGTTTGACCTGATCGCCTGCGCGCATGCGGTGAGCCTGCTGCCCGACAGCCTGTTTAATCTGGCTATCGGCCCGCTGGTGAAGTGCTGGAAAATCGGCTTTCAGGGCCACCATGTTCCATCAGAGACAGAACTTCAGGCGCGCATAGCGCTGACGAATCCGCATGACGTTATTCTTGATAACGCAAGCCGCAGTGTCATGCTGGCCCGGCCGGGGATGGAGATTGATCTGGGCGCCATCGCCAAGGGCTATATCGCCGATGTTGTGCAGGCATTCTTGCGCCAGCAGCAGGTCAGCAGTGCGCTGATTAATCTGGGCGGAAATGTGCAGACGGTGGGTGCGCCGCCAGAAGAGGCGGGCTGGGCAATCGGCCTGAAAAAACCATTTGGTGAGGCCGATGAGCTGATCGGGGTGATCGGGGTGAATAATCGCTCGGTGGTGACATCCGGTATCTATGAGCGTTATTTCGAGCTGGATGGCGTCTGTTATCACCACATCCTCGACCCGCGAAGCGGTTATCCGCTGGATAACGACCTGCTGAGCGTCACCGTGATCTCTGACCGTTCACTGGATGGCGACATCTACACCACGCTGCTTTACGGCCTCGGCGTTGAACAGGGCATTGCCTGCCTGGCGGAGCAACCGGGCATTGAAGCGATATTTGTGACCCGTGACAGGCAGGTGATCTGCTCGTCACAACGTCACTTTTCTTTTCAGTTACTGGACACCGATTACCGGCTGGTTCACTGACAATATTGTTTGAGTAAAGTGTGATACTCCGGCTGCAGGCGATAGCGATAAACCGGACGGCCCGTGACCCCATAATGAATGCTGGTGAACAGAATATTAATCTGCGCCAGCCAGATCAGATACTTGCGGCAGGAGACGCGAGAGATATTCACCTCGGTTGCCAGTTCGTCGGTGGAGAACTCGGTACCCGGATGGGCGTCGATCCACAGACACAGCGTGCGCAGCGTCTGCGGTGTTAATCCTTTCGGCAGTCGCTTCTGCTCGCTGGCCCCCGGCGGATTGCCATGCAACAACTGATCAACGTCCGACTGCTGATAGAACTGATGATTATCCATCAGCGATTTTTTCTGTCGCCAGCCAGTCAGCGCCTCTTCAAAGCGGGCAAACTGGAAAGGCTTGATCAGATAATCCACCACACCGTAGTTGAGTGAGGTTTTGATGGTGGCGGCATCTGCTGCTGACGAGATAATAATCACGTCAACCGGACGTCCTGCGCTGCGCAGTTCCGGCAACAGGTCGAGACCGTTCTCCTGCTGCATATAGATATCCAGCAGGATCAGATCAACCTGAGGTTCGGCCTGCGCCAGCCGCTCTTTGGCCTGCTGTAAGGTTGAGGCGGTGCCGCAGCAGGTAAAGCCTGGGATCTGCCCGATATAACAGCGATTCAGCTCGGCTACCATGGCGTCATCATCGACAACTAACACATTGATCATTGGGTAATCATTCCTCTCTCCCACGGAAGTTGTACTAAGAATTGGGTGAATACACCCGGTTCCGACTCGACACTGACACTGCCGCCCAGGCTTTCGGTCTGCTGCTTAACCAGAAACAATCCGACACCGCGATCTTCGCCTTTTGACGAGACGCCACGCTCAAAAATGGCGCTGAGCTGCGTACCGTCGATCCCGGGTCCGTCATCACTCACTTCACAGGCTAACCAGCCATTCTGATAATGCAGCATGAGGTGGATTTCCCCTTCGGTTTCCGGATCCAGCGCCTCAAGCGCATTTTCAATTAAATTGCCCAGCACCGTAATCAGTACCGCGCTCTGCTCCTCGCTGCCGCAGTCGGGCAGAAAACTCGCCTCATCGATAATCAGCTGATGGCCTTCATCGGTCACCCGGTTGATTTTGCTGAGCAGGAAACCCGCAATGATGGGCGATTTGATCTTTTGCAGCAGCGAACCAATCTCCGTCTGATAGGCGTTGGCGGTTTTCAGGATGTACTCTTCCATCTGCGCATAGTTTTTCATATGCAGCAGGCCCAGAATGACATGCAGCTTGTTCATGAACTCATGGGAACGTTCACGTAACGCGTCTACATAGTTTACCATGCCGTCCAGACGCTGCATCAGCTGGCTGATTTCGGTCTTGTCCCTGAAGGTGGTCACCGCGCCGATAATGCGGTCACGACTGCGAACCGGCACGGTATTGCTGATCAGGATGCGATTACCCAGCGTCAGCTCCTGATCGTGCCAGGCTTTGCCCGCATGCAGCGCATCCTGCTGATGGCGGTGCATCACGCTCTCCTCAGCAATCAGATCGCCGCTTAATGGCATCTTGCGGGTGGTCTCATGCAGCAGCTGCTGCGCCGCGTGGTTAATCAGGCTGACGCGCGACTCATCGTCGACCGCAATCACACCCTCTTTAATAGAATTGAGGATCGCCTGACGCTGCTCGAACAGGCTGGAAATTTCGTGCGGCTCCAGCCCGAGTAATATGCTCTTCAGGCGCCTGACCAGAATAAGAATCCCCAGCAGACCAACCAGACCGCCAAATAAGACAGTCCAGACGATGTTCCAGCGGCTTTTGGCAATCTGCGCCGCCACATCATTCAGCGCGATGCCGATCGCCACCACGCCAATCTGCTGATGCTCTGCGTTATAGACCGGGGTAAATACGCGCAGTGCCTCTACCAGCACGCCGTGATTTACCGCCACATTTTCCCGCCCGCTGAGGGCCGGATAGATATCGTTGCCGACAAAATGTTTGCCAATCACCGCCGCGTTTGGGTGTGAAAAGCGAATGCCACGCATATCCGTCACCACCACAAACAGCAGGCCGTTGCGTTTGCGCGCGGCTTCAGCCAGTGGCTGAATCTGGCTGCTGCCGTCCGGTAACAGTAACCCACGCTGCACTTCAGGGCTGTCTGCCAGAGTGCGTGCCACTGCCATCGCCTTATCTTTAAGATGCGACTGAGCAAAGTTATCGATCTGCACAAAATAGAGCAGATGGACAGCGAGCAGCACGGTGACGATAACTGCAGTCATCATCAGGGTGGTCAGGGTACTGAGTTTCATGGGTCGTTTAGTCACGGCATGTCGGTTCTGTGGTTGGCTTGTCATTGGCGTTCAGCACGGGTGGGAGATCGCCCGGAAACATACGCTAACTGACCGCATCAGTACAGTTTTAGCGGTCTGCGCGCGGGCAATCGCCGGAGAACAATATTTGTGTTAGGGGATTGTATAATTCAAAGGACACCCTTAATGTGTGGTTAAAATATGTGAGCAATTCGGTAAGCCTTTTGTAATTAAATTAAGGCTAAATTGCTATTTTTAATTTTATAACTATTTTCACATTAACTCACAAATAACATTATTTTAAACTTTAAGGACTTTTTTTAACCAATACCGTCTGAGCTGTAGATTAAAATGATGAATTCAAAGAAAGCTATCCCCACTCTTTCCCTCGCGGCCTTGTTAGTTTCTTCAGCACTGCATGCTGAAACTTCACCAGAAAAAACCGACGTCCTGTTAATTGGTGGTGGCATCATGAGCGCCTCAATGGGCACCATGCTGGAAGAGCTGCAGCCTGGCTGGAAACAGATCATGGTTGAGAAGCTGGATGGTGTGGCACTGGAATCCTCTAACGGCTGGAACAACGCCGGTACCGGTCACTCAGCCAATATGGAGCTGAACTATACGCCAGAGCGTAAAGACGGCTCGATCGACGTGACGAAAGCGCTGGAAATTAACGAAGCCTTCATGGTTTCACGCCAGTTCTGGAGTTCGCAGGTCAAAGAGGGTGTGATGCACGATCCGCGCTCTTTCATCAACTCAACGCCACACATGAGCTTCGTCTGGGGCGACAACGTCGACTTCCTGACTAAACGCTATGCGGCGTTACAGAAAACCGCGCTGTTCCAGGGCATGAAGTTCTCTACCGATCACAAGCAGATCGAGCAGTGGGCACCGCTGGTGATGGAAGGTCGTGATCCTCAGCAGAAAGTGGCCGCAACCTGGACGCCAGTTGGCACCGACGTAAACTACGGTGAAATTACCCGTCAGCTAATCGGCAGCCTGAAGAAGAATGACAACTTCCGTCTGGAAACCTCGTCTGAAGTCACCGATTTCAAACGTAACGGTGATAACTCGTGGCACGTCACCATTAAAGATGCCAAAAATGGCAACGAGCGTGCGGTTGACGCGAAATATGTCTTTATTGGTGCTGGCGGCGGCGCGCTGAAATTACTGCAGAAAACCGGCATCCCGGAAGCGGAAAACTATGCAGGCTTCCCGGTCGGCGGTTCATTCCTGGTAACGGAAAACAAGGCGATTGCCGCTCGTCACCTGGCGAAAGTCTACGGTCAGGCGTCTACCGGTGCACCACCGATGTCCGTTCCGCATCTGGATACCCGTTATCTGGATGGCAAACGCGTCGTGCTGTTTGGACCGTTCGCGACCTTCTCAACCAAGTTCCTGAAAAATGGTTCACTGTTTGACCTGCTGAGCACCACCACTACCCATAACATCGTGCCAATGACCGACGTGGGTATGGATAACTTCGACCTGGTGAAATACCTGGTTGGCCAGGTGATGCTGACAGAAGAAGATCGCTTCGAAGCGCTGAAAGAGTACTACCCGGACGCGAAGAAAGAGGACTGGAAACTGATTCAGGCCGGCCAGCGCGTACAGATCATCAAGAAAGATGCTGACAAAGGTGGCGTGCTGAAACTGGGTACAGAAATTGTGACCGATCAGCAGAAAACCGTGGCGGCACTGCTGGGTGCTTCTCCTGGTGCATCGACCGCTGCGCCTATCGCGTTAAGCGTGATGCAGAAACTGTTCCCGGAAGAGTTTAAGTCAGCGGAATGGCAGGCTAAGATCCACAAGATGATCCCAGGCTACGGTCAGAAACTGAATGACAACGTGCCGATGCTGCAGCAGGTATGGAATGACACCGCTGCGACTCTGCAGCTGACCACACCGCCGGTTATCAACATGGATGGCAAAGCAGCCGAGGCGCCAGCAGCACAGCCTGAGCAGGCAGCGCCTTCAGCGAAGCACGACATGGCGCTGTAACAGCGACCTGACGTAAAAAAAGCCCGCACAGGTTATCCTGCGCGGGCTTTTTTATTGCCGCGTTGTCTGCCCGTTACTCCGGCTGGTTACCGCGCCAGTTGCCCCAGGGATCTTCTGCGGGTGCTTGATCCGCCTCTTCAGACGGTGCTTCGCGGTAGGCCGGTTTCTCTTTTAACGAGGCGAGATAAAGCGCTTCGACTTCAGCCCGCGCCCAGGGCGTGCGCCGCAAAAACTTCAGGCTTGATTTAACACTCGGATCGCTTTTAAAGCAGTTAATGTTGATCCGTTTTCCCAGCTCCGCCCAGCCATACTGCGCGACTAAACTGTTTATCTGCATCTCCAGCGTTACGCCATGCAGAGGATCTTTTGAGGTTTGTGCGTTCATCATCTATCCGCCTGATTCATTCAATGCCGCACATCCTGACAATCGTAAAGCCGTTGTGCAAGGCGTGAAGGTGAAAAAGGGCATGCCGTGGCGCGTTAAGCGCAGATTTATGTGTCTGAGTTAACGTGACAGGCAGAAGAGTGCGCAGGCGTGCGGCGATTGTGCTAATCATAAGCGACTGATGATGCTCAAAAAGGATCCCCTGCCATGTCTGTGCCCGTCGATAATCTGCTCAGCTCCGCCAGCCGTAAACGTGCTCTGATTGCCGGTTCGGTAGGTAATTTCATTGAATGGTATGAGTTTGCCGTCTATGGCTTTCTTGCCACCGTGATAGCGCAGAACTTTTTCCGGCTGGAAGGGGAGTCAGCGCTGACCGGGCTTCTGCTGACCTATGCGTCATTCGCCATCGCCTTTTTCTTCCGTCCACTCGGTGCAATCATTTTCGGCCGGATGGGTGATCGCATCGGGCGCAAACCCACGCTGATATTTGTGTTGATCATGATGACGCTGGCGACGGCGGCTATCGGCCTGGTGCCCACCTACGCCCAGCTGGGCATCCTGGCGCCACTGATCGTGACCGGTCTGCGTATTCTGCAGGGCCTGTTCGCGGGGGGTGAGTATGGCGGGGCGGTATCACTGATGACCGAGTTTGCACCGCGCGGTAAGCGGGGCCTTTATGGATCGTGGCAATCTTTTACTGTGGCGCTGGGATTGCTGGCAGGCGCGGGCATCGTAGCGCTGCTCTCGCTGCTGCTGTCGCCGGAGCAGATGCTGAGCTGGGGCTGGCGCATCCCGTTCTTCATTGCCCTGCCGCTGGGTGTTATCGCGCTCTGGCTGCGGGTTCAGATGGAGGAGACCCCGGCGTTTATTCAGCAGCAGGCAAAACCCGTTGCAAAAGTTGACGCCAGCCTTGGCGATACGCTTAAAACGATCCTGCTCGGTATCTGTCGGCTGATGATCTGGTCGGCGGCCGGTTACACCTGGCTGGTGATTATGCCGACGTACCTGCAGGCATCGCTGCACACCGGTTTTAACCAGGCGTTGCTGATTGCGGTGATATCGAACCTGGGCTTTGCTGCCACCATCATCCCGGCCGGGATGCTGAGTGACAGGATTGGCCGCCGTGCGGTGATGGTGACGGCGGCGGTATTGCTGCTGGTGCTCTCTCTGCCGCTGCTTAACATACTTCAGGCAGAGAGCACCGGGCTGCTGCTGAAAGCGCTGGTGGTGTTTATCGCGGGCGGAGTGGTCGGGTTGCTGGCCGGACCGGGACCTGCGATGCTGGCAGAGATGTTCCCGACGCGGGTGCGTTATACCGGACTGGGTCTGGCCTATTCGCTTTCTAACGCGGTGTTTTCCGGCTGTGCCGGATTGATCATCACCGGGTTGATTAAACAGACCGGTAATCCCGATATCCCCGCCTGGTATGTGATGGTGACTGCGCTGGTCAGTATTGTTGCGTTGATGACCCTGAACAAAGATGATCATCTGCGGCTACTGGATGAGCCACCGTCGCGCTAAGTGTCGGCAAGCAAGCTGAGCGGGAAATTCAGGCTGCATAAGTGTTATGCAGCCTTTTTTACTGACAGGTCTGCCGGGAAGGGCAACAAACCAGCCTGCTTATCAGAAATGCAGCTGTAATATCACTGGCGTAACGTGCCGCTCTGTTCAGGCCGATGTAACAGGGTTTTATTCCGTAAGCGATTCAGCCGGATCAACGTCACTGACCTTCTCGCGTCATCAACACCGCCAACAGGTCTGAAGCCAAAGAGGATGCTGGAGAGAAGGATTCAGACAAGGTCATTCACTTTGCGATGATGGCAAACTGAAAACCTGATCGCGGCAATTAACTTTATGAGCATGGTTGTCGGCAATAATGATGACAGCAGCCATAATCATACCGAGAAGAATGATAACTATTTTACGCAGGAGCATAAGCGTTAATTCCTGTGAAATTAAACTATTCTTATCTGTAATATGTTACTCAATTTTATCAGTGACTTAACGTGAGTGTTGATTAATTATGGCTGAAGTAAAATCTTTATATATTGATCGCGATGCGGTTTTCCTGACTCTGCTGAAATAAAGGCGTCATGCAAATTCTTAAATAAACGAAATCTAAATGAGGGAATAAAAGCTGTTAATTTATCTTGTGTCTGTTTGACTGAAAAGGGTTGAACCTG
This sequence comes from Pantoea sp. Fr-CA_6, assembly GCF_024520895.1. Classification (NCBI taxonomy): domain Bacteria; kingdom Pseudomonadati; phylum Pseudomonadota; class Gammaproteobacteria; order Enterobacterales; family Erwiniaceae; genus Pantoea; species Pantoea sp. Fr-CA_6. Next base: position 461,173 of record NZ_JALNPO010000003.1, read on the forward strand.
TATGGCTTCAGGCTGTGAAGAGGAAAAGCTGAATAACGGCCCACAGTTGAACACTGCGGGCAGCACGCTGGACCCGGTCGGGACTCATCCGACAACCGGATCCCGCTGGTGGCGGCAGTCATCCCTAACTTTAAACAGATTACAGACTGAGAACGGTGTCGTCAGATTTCTGTTTCTCCGGCTGAGTGATGAAATCTTGTGCCAGATCGGCGACGATGGCTGCAACGGTTCGCACCGATTTGATCATCGAGATGCCGGTGCCTGTCGAAACAACGCCTTTGTCAAGATTGCCCAGTCGCATCGCCTGCCATAAAGAGTGGTAGCCATTCATTGCAGTGAACAGGGTTTCACGGTCAGCGCCGTGCGCATCAAGTTCTGCCAGCCTGGGGCTGAGCGGCGTTGGCAATGTCCGGTAATAAGCGGGCAGGGTGCGAAAAAGTAGCAGATCTTCTGCACTCGATGAAACAATCAGCTGTTTAACCTTCTCATCCGCCGGGTTCTCCTGCGCGGTTAAAAACAGGCTGCCTATCCAGACGCCTTCTGCACCTAACGCCATGGCTGCACGCACGCCACGCACATCCCCAATGCCGCCTGCCGCCAGCACCGGAATTTTCACACTGTCAGCGATCATAGGCACGATGCTGAACGTTCCGATAATGCGTGATGGCACGGTGCCGCCTTCATCAAATCCCGTGGCGACAATGATATCGGCGCCAAGTTTTTCGGCCTGTTGTGAATTGGCAACGTCAGGCGTCAGCGCGCGATAAAGGATTTTGATGCGATGTTGTTTCAGAAAATCGAATATTTCGGCATCAAGCACTTCATTAACTAAAACGACCTCTACCTTCTCTTCAACAAACATTTCAGCTGTTGGCCGCCAGAAACTCATATCCGGCCCATTGATCAGGGTTGCCCCAAAAGGTTTATCGGTCAGCTGTTTGGTTTTTCTGATTTGCTCACGCATGCGCTCCAGCGCCATGAAACGAGAGTCCGGCAATGTATCCTGCCCGGCGTTGGGGCCAATTATGCCTAATCCGCCTGCGTTTGATACTGCGGCAACAAACGTTGCATTGGTCAGAAAGTACATGGGTGCCTGAATAATGGGATAGCGAATATTCAGAATTTCTGTCACACGGTTTTTCATCGCTTTTTCCTTATCCGGATACGGTGTAGCCAGACTTATTCGTTAGAAATAAGAATTTTTTACGGGCCGTTTTATTTTTATTCTCTTAGCCAAAACAGGGAGTTTAATAGTTGAAAATAAGAAGTAAATGGTCAGAATTGGGTACATGTTTGCCAGATATGGAAAGATAATGGATCTCAACGCGACAAAACTCTTTATTGCAGTCGTTCAGGCAGGCAGCTTTTCAGCGGCAAGTGAGAGAACAACTATCCCCATCTCTACGCTGGTGCGGAAAGTGAACGAGCTGGAGCAGGCACTAGGTGTACAGTTGCTGGAGCGATCAAAGAAAGGGGTCAGGCCGACCTATAAAGGACAACAGTTCTTTGAGCAATCGCGACCTGGCCTTGAATTGCTGGAAGAGGCCACCAAAACGGTCAGGTCTGCGCACAAACTGGCGGGCAAGCTGCGAATATCGGTGCCGCCTGACTTCACCATCTGGTGGGAATTGCTGCATGCGTTTCAGCAACGCTATCCTGATATCAAAGTGTTTTGCCACTCAGGGGAAAGAGTGGTGGATCTGTTTGAAGATGGCATTGACGTGGCACTCAGGCTGGGCGAGTTGCATACCGAAGATGTGATTGCCAAACCGGTTATGAATGTCGAGGCATGGTTTGTTGCCACGCCTGAACTGGCTGAACGCTTTGGACATCCGCAGACGCTGGCGGCGCTGGCGACGTGTCCGATAGCCAGCTGGGAAGGGCTTAACAGTGGTTCCTTTGAGTGGGTATCCGGAGACGAGAAGGTAAAATTTGAGCCGTTTTTTTCCTCGAACAACACGCAGGGCCTGCGCCACTATGCACTGAGCGGTGCCGGGGTATCGCTGTTGTTTGATTTTTTAGTGAAACCTGATGTGGAGAGCGGGAAGCTGGTGCGGTTGTTGTCCGATTATCCGACTCACTCGATGCCCTTACATCTGGTCTATGTCCGGCACAAACATCCTTCAGCCATCACACTCGCGTATCTGGATTTTTGTGCCGAATGGGTGAGTCAATACAAGATCGGATAGGGGCTACACAAAAGGGTCAGAGGCAGAGGTGTCCGGCAAACCAGCGCACAGGCACTGTAGCCTCACCGATGAATGAAAGGGATAAACACAGAAAAAGAAAAGGCGCCCTGAGGCGCCTCTGATAGTGACCTTAACGCCACTATTTCCAGTATTTACACCAGCTGCTGTGCCGTGGTTTCCACCAATGTCAGCAACACTTTGATATCTTCCAGCGTCACTGTCGGATTCAGCAGGGTCATCTTCAGGCAGGTCACGCCATCGAACTCGGTCACACCAACGTTGGCGCGGCCCGATTCCAGCAGGGCATCACCGATGCGCTGATTCAGCAACGCAATATCCGCACTGCTGAAGTGCGCCAGATGCGCCGGACGATAGCGGAACAGTACGCTGGCCAGCTGCGGTTTCATCACCAGCTCCAGCGCAGGCTGCTCATCAACGTACTGTGCAACCTGCTGCGCCAGTGTCACACCGTGATCGATGATTTCGGCATACTGTTTCTGACCCAGTGCTTCCAGACCCATCCACAGTTTCAGTGCATCAAAACGGCGGGTGGTCTGAAGGGATTTGGATACCAGATTCGGCACACCCTGCGCTTCATCAAACTCAGAGTTCAGATAGGCCGCCTGGTAGCGCATCAGCTCATAGTGGCGCGCTTCCTTCAGCAGGAAAGCACCACAGCTGATGGTCTGGAAGAACTGCTTGTGGAAGTCCAGGGTAATGGAATCGACCAGCTCAATGCCATCCAGATAGTCACGATACTTTTCTGAGAGCAACAGCGCGCCGCCCCAGGCCGCATCGACATGCACCCAGATGTTCTCTTCGGCCGCCAGCGCCGCGATTTCACGCAGGGGATCGATCGCACCGGCATCGGTAGTACCCGCCGTGGCAACAATCGCCAGAATGTTTTCACCGTTGGCTTTGGAGGCTGCCAGCTTGTGGCGCAGGTCATCCATATCCATGCGGGCAAAGCGATCGCATTTCACCTGCGTTACGGATTGATAGCCCAGACCCAGCAGCGCCATGTTCTTCTGAACCGAGAAGTGCGCATTCTCTGAACAGAAGACTTTAATCTTCTTCAGATCGCCGGTTAAACCATCCTGCTGAACAGAATGACCCTGGCGGGCAAACCAGGCATCACGCGCCAGCATCAGACCCATCAGGTTGCTCTGGGTGCCGCCGCTGGTGAAGACACCCGCGTCGCCGGACTGATAACCGACCTGGGAACGCAGCCACTCAATCAGCTTCATCTCAATCAGAGTGGCTGAAGGTGCCTGGTCCCACGAATCCATACTCTGGTTGGTGGCGTTAATCAGCACTTCCGCCGCCTGGCTGATAACCAGGCTCGGGCAGTGCAGATGCGCCACGCACTGCGGGTGATGAACCGACAGGCTGTCTTTGAGGAAGTACTCAATGGCGCGTTCAATCGCGGCCTGGTTGCCCAGGCCCTGAGGATTGAAGTCCAGCTTAATGCGCTCGCGCAGCTCTGCGACGGTTTTTCCCTGATACATCTCAGGTTGTTCCAGCCACTTCACGACGGCCGCGCTACTCTGGGCAATCGCCTGCTGGTAGGCCTCGGTACTTTGTGCTGAGGCCGCCAGAATCGGGTTTAACCGGGACATTGCATTCACTCCACTCAAACTGGTTTCACGCCAGCTGACAGCAGGGCGTTTTCAAATTTATCCATAAACACGTCCAGTTCTGCATCTGTGATCAGCAGGGAAGGCAGCAGACGTAATACGCTGCCGTGGCGTCCGCCACGCTCCAGAATCAGGCCGTTCTCAAAACATTTTTTCTGTACCAGCGCGGAGAGCTCGCCGTCTGCCGGGAAGCTGCCCATGTGATCAGCGGCTTCGTCAGGTTTCACCAGCTCAATGCCGATCATCAGTCCCAGACCACGCACGTTGCCGATTACCGGGTAGCGCTGCTGCAGCTCGCCCAGTTTGCCTTTCAGCCATTCGCCCTGTGCAGCAACTTTGTCAGCGATGTTGTTATCTTTCAGCAGTTTCAGCGTAGTCAGGCCGGTCGCCATTGCGAGCTGGTTGCCACGGAAGGTGCCGGTGTGGTGGCCAGGAGACCAGGCGTCGAACTCTTTCTTAATGCCCAGTACCGCCAGTGGCAGACCGCCGCCGACCGCTTTTGACATCACGATGATGTCCGGCTCAATACCGGCGTGCTCAAAGGCGAAGAATTTACCGGTACGGGCAATACCCGCCTGCACTTCGTCGATGATCAGCAGAATGCCATGCTCTTTGGTCACTTTACGGATGCGCTGCAGCCACTCAGCCGGAGCCGGGTTAACACCGCCTTCGCCCTGAACCGCTTCCAGAATGACGGCTGCCGGTTTGCGAACGCCGCTCTCAACGTCGTTGATCAGGTTTTCGAAGTAGTAGGTCAGCGCTTTCACGCCCGCTTCACCGCCAATGCCCAGCGGGCAGCGGTAGAGGTGCGGATAAGGCATGAACTGCACTTCCGGCATCAAGCCGTCGACGGCTTCTTTCGGTGACAGGTTGCCGGTAACAGACAGCGCGCCGTGGGTCATGCCGTGATACGCACCAGAGAAGCTGATGATGCCGGAACGACCGGTGTGTTTTTTCGCCAGTTTCAGCGCCGCTTCAACGGCATCCGCGCCCGACGGGCCGGTAAACTGCAGGCAGTACTCTTTGCCCTGACCCGGTAATAACGAGAGCAGGTACTCAGAGAACGCATCTTTTAACGGCGTGGTTAAATCAAGAGTATGTAACGGCAAGCCGCTGGTAATGACATTTTGAATGCTCTGCAGAACGTCTGGATGGTTATGACCCAATGCCAGCGTTCCGGCACCTGCAAGACAGTCGAGATACTGATTATTCTCGACGTCTGTGATCCAGACACCCTGTGCTTTCGCAATCGCGAACGGCAATTTGCGAGGATAACTTCGAACGTTTGATTCAAATTCAGCCTGACGGGCTAAATAGGTTTCATTGGTTGCGTTTAAGTTCTGTGCATTCAAACTATCAATACGGACTTTATCCGTCATCATATCTCTCCTACAACCGGGACGGGCGTAGCGTCGCAGTTGAATAAATGTATTTAAATTGGGGTATGTGTTTTAAGCGCGGCCAATATAGGTGTTTTTAAGGTCCGACTCAATGTTTAATTTTATCGGCAGATAACAGATTCTTTGCTATAGGAATCAATCATTTGGTGAGTTTGTGAACGTATACATTATTGCCGCTTCGCTAGTCCGTAGTTAATAAGTGGCGTAAAAACACCAGCTTACCCGGCGCGGGGCGTGCTAAGTCAATGATAATAATCTGTGTAAATAGCTGTTTCCGGGGCAAAACGCTATCAAAAAGGGGCCTTTTCAGATGGAAAAAGCATAAGTCAGTTTGACTGAAGAAGCTGCATTTATAGCGGGTAAAAAGCGCAGACCAATTAAAATAATAAACCTTTTATTAACATTTAATTAAAATCTGGCGTTGTTAAAGCCTTTATAACGCGTCAGATCCACGTTACGACAGGAGATGATCAATAAACTGCCTTAAGTCAGCCATCCCTTCGCTTGCCTTTTTCTCCGACGGATTGATGGTCAGCAAATCGGCATAGCCGTTAAGCATCGCACTGATTTGCCGGGCGGTGCGCGGTATATCGGCACAACGCAGCGTTCCATCTGTGACGCCGTCACGAATTATCTCCTCCACCAGCGCCTGCCACGCTGCCGTCATCTGTTCTGCCAGCGCGGCATAGGCTTCGTGATGCGCAGCCATCTGCCAGAATGAAGCATAAAGTTGCCAGGTTGCATCCGGTGCGCTCGGCAGATGACTTTCGAACAGATTAAGCAGCCACTGCTTTGTTAAGGATGCTGACTCTGTAGAGAGCTGAAGCAGCCGCCGGACAGGCCAGCGGCAACAAATGGGAGGAATACACAGCCATTGCCGGACTAGAAGCCATCGCTGCGTCAGGGGCGGGTTAATAATCCAGTTCACATAGCGAAAATGCCCTAAAGCTTTATCAGACGGGACATAGACCGGCTTATATTCTTTTAATGACTAATGTCTCGTGCTGTATTGATTGTGCTCAATTTATATCCATCATTCCTGTGTAAACCTGCAGTATCTCATTATGGGAGATGCCTGCCGTCGCATAGCTTTTGCTGACGCGTTTATCACAGGAAAAAAAGGGATTTGACATGGAACCGCAATATACCAACGTACTGACCCCGGAATTAGCTGCCTTACTGGCGCGTCCGCCATTTTCGACGGAGAAAAAGGCCGGGATGCCTGAAGGTGCCCGTCAGACAGTTGAAGAGCAGGAGGCATTTCTGCTTGAACATCCGGTGGTGGCGATTTACCGGATCGCGGTTGACGGGGCGCTGACACACCGCGGCGGGGTGGTATGTGCAGCCTGGAACGGCTCTGAAATAGCGCCTGAGGACGGACAGAAGGTCAGCGTTGCGCTGGAAGGTGATGAGGTGGTTTATCCTGACGGCACCACCGCCCGGATTGTCACCGGCAGCGGTGCGAAATTCCAGAAAGGCGGTAAAAGTATCGCGCTGGTCGGCAGCCGGCTGAGTAACGGTGATGTGATTATCAGCACCCCGCAGGCGGGATGTACGCTGAATGAGCTGAAAGGTCTGCCGATGGATGCTGATTTTTTACCGGCAGAGGGCTGAGCCGATGACCCGAAGAGGCTGTATCATTCACGGTAAAAACGTCGGTCTGCACGGGGATAAGACTTCCACAGGGGCGCAGTGTATCGCGACCCGCCCCGGTATGTCGGTCATGGGGTTGCTGAAACTCTATATCGGTGACAAAACCACCCCCTGCCCAAAGTGCGGGGAAGTAGGGATCATTGTGAGTGGCGATCACCGGCACTCAAACAGCGCCGCTGTGGCGGTGGATGGCTCAGAGATCCGTTGCGGATGCCCGCAGGGAACCAATTTTCTGATTGCCCCTGGTACGATACCGCAGCTTTCGGCGGCAAAAGCCCGGATGGCACCGGTAGTCGCTCCGGAGCCGGAACAACATGCTCAGGCGGCAAAGAAAAAGAAACGGGAGATCACGCTGACGATAGGCGTGTTCTTCGACGGTACCGGCAACAATGCCGTTAACACGCAGAACATGCTGAAGGCCTATACCGCAGGTCATTACAACCTGAACGATCCGGAAGCCGAGTCCATTCTGGCAAAATGCGCCCGTGAAAATTTTGGCGTGTCGGGTACAGGCGCAACCAGCTATACCGGGTACTACACCAATATTCACTGGCTGAGCACACTGTATAAACAAACCATATCCGGTAAAGATTCAGATGTTCAGGTAGGCATCTACATTGATGGTATTGGTACCGAAGCCGGTAAACCCGACAACAAGCTGGGCCAGGGATTTGGTATATCCGACACAGGGGTTGCTGCTAAAACCAACCACGCCGTATCTCAGTTAGTGAAAGCTATTTCAGACGCTGCAGAGGATATACGAAGCAAATCAGGCTGTGAGATTGTTATAAATTGTCTTCAGTTTGACATCTTTGGCTTTAGTCGCGGAGCAGCCGCAGCCCGTCATTTTGCCAACCGCATCCAGTCAGAAGACCCGGCCATTATCAGCGCCATCCGCCAGGCCATGACGGGCATCACTTTCAATGGTTCTCCTTCAGGAAAGACCCGCTTCATCGGCATCTTTGATACCGTTGCTGCGATAGGTACGCCGGTTAATGGCCTGAACCCGCACAGTGCGGATACCGGGAACGTGAAACTCACCCTGCGTCCCGGTGTGGCGGAGAAGGTCTTTCACATCACCGCCGCGAACGAGTGCCGCTTTAACTTTGCGCTAAACAGCGTTAAACCGGCCTGGCCGGAATTGGCGCTGCCCGGCGTGCATTCCGATATCGGCGGCGGTTATCTGCCGGTCACACGAGAAGACCTTTTCCTGACCCGCCCGGCAACGGAGACGGTGCCGTACAGCCAGCCCGGTGAGAAGACGCAGGCTTACCGGCAGGCAGTAGCACAGTTGCAGACCCTGGATAAATCGCCCTGTCTGGCCCCGCTGCTGCGGACAAATGAAATATCGGCAGAAACCTGGCATGACGCCCGGCTCCCCCCGGACCGGTACGGCCAGATGCAGAAGCGCAGCTTTGCGGCGCTGACCATGCGCGGAAGGACCGTCAGAAACGACTGGTCACGCGTGGCGTTGCGGGTGATGCTTGAGGCCGCACGGGAAGCCGGGGTGGTGTTTGACTCTGTCGACCCGGCTAATCCGAACATGACTCTTTCTGATGAACTGTCTCCCCTGTGTGACAAAGCGCTGGTGATGGGTAAGGCAGCACGCAGCGGTCAGACGCCACAGGCGTTCAGTCAGGATGAGCTGGACGTGATTGCGGAGAAGTATATTCACTGTTCGGCCAACTGGAATGCCATCGTGGTCAATACGGACGGTCTGATTCACGGGGGCGCATCACCCTCTGAGCTGATTGGCTTTATCAACCGGCCGGATGAGCAGTGGAAACGCTCTGTCTACAGCATGGACGGGAAGAAGGTATGAGGCTGAAAACACTTTTTCCCCTGCTGATGTTGGTGATGGTCAGCGGCTGCCGGGCTGGAGAGGCACAGGCGCCGGAAGACACCGGCGAAATGCCCTACGGTGAAGTTGATTTTGCATTTTTCACTCCCCGGGCCTTACCGGCGGTTGTGACAAAAGCGCTGATTATCGACAACGAAAAAGTTGTATCCACTTACAGAACGCTGGACAGCACTCCAGGGGATCCGGATACAACTCAGATATGGAATAACCGGGT
>NZ_JALNPO010000003.1:470226-542841 GCF_024520895.1 Pantoea sp. Fr-CA_6
AGACGTGCCTTCGCGCATTGACTTTAACTACAGCATTCCGGATGGTTATGATCAGGACATAAAGGATTTTATCAAAGAGAAAACCTATCCCTACGGCAGATGGTGACACCGACAGATGAAATCTGCCGGATAATATGCGCCGGAGCGGTGTGCTCCGTCTCTCCGATCGGGAAGCCTGGGGTTATCTGGCCATCGGTAGCGTGGCGGCACTGCTATTTGCTGTCACCATTGCGGTAATGTCGAACCGTGGCGGGACCAATGTGGGTCACATCTATTCGGTGATGACCTATATGTGGATGTTTGCCATGAGCCTGGATGATGGCCCACAGCTGCTGGAAAAATATTCCCAGTTGAAAGACATAGGTCGCCGGGTAAATACCGGCACGCACTGATTTGGCCGATTCATGCGCTGCCTTCTTTTGGGCGTTGTCTCAGTTGAGGGCTCAAGCAGCCGCCGGAGGGACCGGCGGCAACGGAGGTGAAGAATAACGAGCCGACTCGGGACCGAAAGCGATCACGGCTCAGGGAGGGGCTAATAATCCAGTTCACCTGGCGCAAATGCCCTGAATGCGTTATCAGACGGCGTATAGCCCAGCACTTCTCGCGTCTGTGTCAGATCAAAGCGCTTAAAGCGGTTATCGGAAATGCCGTAGCCAATAAAGAAGGTGATCTTCTCTGCCTCGACAGCGCCAGTCAGCAATCTGACGGCATCTTCCGGACTCAGCCATGCGCTGTAATCCCTCGCATTATGCAGGCTGTTATCCAGTGCAGGTTCAAACGCCCCGATTCTCAGCGCCACACAGCTCAACCCGTGCTGGCTGGCATAGAAGGCGCAAAGTGCTTCACCATAACATTTGGTGACGCCATACAGATTCGCGGGAGAGATAGCCATGCCAGGATGTATCTGCACATCCGCCGGGTAGCCCTCAATGGTCTGCGCACTGCTGGCAAAGACCAGACGACGACAGCGGTGCTCAGCTGCTGCCTTGAGTATCCAGGTCGTAGAGAGAATATTGGCGGGCAGCAGATCGTCGAAACTGGCCTGCGCATCCGGGATACCGGCGAGGTGGATGACGGTATCAACAGGCTCTTCAGCCAGTAATTTCTCCGCTGCACCAGGTTGTGACAGATCCGCCACAATAAAACGATGGGGTGCGGGTATCGCGTAATCCGGCTCACGTAAATCGGTCAGGATAAAACGGTAGTTGTTCTGGCTGGCCGCAAAGAAAGTGCGCCCGATTCGCCCGCTGGCACCGGTAAGAAGGATAACTCTGGTCGTCATCTGCTGATTCCTGTTATGCAAAAGAAGCGCTGAGAGGTCAGTTAAACAGAGATTCACGACTCAGGCCTGCGTAGCTTTCCGGATTGTGATCTTAAACAGGTCGCTATGCGCCAGAGTGGCACGGATAAATGCCCACGTTCCCGCAGCCTTCACTGTGCGCCAGATCACATAAATGGGTTGCTAAGCGTAGCCTGACTTTTTATAGTCTGCCCGCTTCACCCGGACGGGAACACGCGCTGCTTTCTCTCTCCGGCTCACTTCAGTTTTTTCAGTTCTGGCCATTGGGAATCAATTTTGTTAAGAAAAAATCATAAAACCGACGATGCCGGTTTTGTCCGCTGGGCATTACTGGCCCTCGCGCTGGGCGGCTTTGGCATCGGTACCGGTGAGTTCATCATGATGGGCCTGCTGCCAGATGTTTCACGCTCCCTGGCGATTACCGAGCCGCAGGCGGGCAACGCCATCGCCAGTTACGCACTGGGCGTGGTGGTCGGTGCGCCGTTTATTGCGGTGCTGGCGGCGCGAATGGCGCGTAAATCGCTGCTGCTGATCCTGATGGCGCTGTTCAGCATCGGGAATGTTGCCAGCGCGATGGCCGACAGCTATCACGGCCTGCTCGTGGCGCGTTTTCTGACCGGCCTGCCTCACGGCGCCTACTTTGGTGTGGCGTCGCTGGTAGCCGCCTCGCTGGTGCCGATTGAACGTCGTGGCCGCGCGCTGGCGTCACTGATGCTGGGACTGACGGTGGCGACCCTGATTGGTGTGCCGCTGGGCTCCTGGATAGGTCAATTATTTAGCTGGCACGTGGTGTTCACCTTTGTGGGCGCAATTGGACTGCTAACCTGCCTGCTGATTGGCCGCTATGTTCCTTACACGCCTGGCGATGTGGATGCGCATCCGCTGCGGGAACTGGGCGCGCTGAAAAACGCGCAGGTGCTGCTGACCCTGCTGGTGGGGGCGGTAGGATTTGGCGGGATGTTCGCCATCTTCAGTTATATCGCGCCGACGCTGATTAACATTGCTGGCATCTCCCCCTCGCTGATCCCCTGGGCGATGGTGGCGTTTGGGCTGGGAATGATCATCGGTAATCTGGTGGGTGGCCGTCTGGCTGATGGTCCGGTGCTGAATATTATTGGCTGGACGCTGTTATGGAACGTGCTGGTGATGCTGGCCTTCCCGGTGCTGGTTCAGCATGTGGCAACCGGCCTGCTGGCCACATTCCTGATCGGCACCTGCTCAGTGTTGCTGCCGTCATTGCAGATTCGCCTGATGGATGTCGCCAATGAGTCGCAAACCCTGGCGGCTGCGATGAATCACTCGGCGCTGAACATTGCCAATGCGATGGGCGCTTATCTTGGGGGCCTGACGGTGTCGCTTGGCTATGGCTGGATCTCAACAGCGTGGGTGGGTGTTGCGCTGGGCGTGGCCGGTCTGATGGTGTTTGTGCTCACGGCGCGACATGCTGCCCGTCAGCAGACTCAACTGGCCTGAGTTCTATAAAGCAGGGCGCAGCGATACTGTTTACGCTGCGCTTTATCGCTACATGGCCGCCGTATAATTTTTCAGCAATGATTAACCGCACTATTATTGACTCTCTGACCGTTCAGCGAAAATTATCATTCTGTCAGCCCTGATATTTCAAAATGCTCGGAAAATCAACAAGGGCGCTCCGGACGTCTGGATGTTAAAAGTAAATTAAAATAATGTTTGCTAATGTCGGCGAGGCGTGGCTTAATAGCGTCATCGGTTTGGAACACAGACCTTATCAAAGCAGTTTTAGTAAAGCAGTCCTCAGTGCAAGCGATATCACAAGATACCCTTATTCATGAGTCTCCTCCTAAAAGCCTGGTAAGTTACCTTCTGAAAGACAGGCCATCTTCGCCACTTTGTGGCTCATAAATTAAGGAATTATCGATGTCTAATAAAATGACTGGTTTAGTAAAATGGTTTGACGCTGGTAAAGGTTTCGGTTTTATCTCTCCTCAGGATGGCAGCAAAGATGTATTCGTACATTTCTCTGCAATTCAGAGCAACGATTATAAAACTCTGGACGAAGGTCAGCAGGTCGAATTCACTATTGAAAACGGCGCTAAAGGTCCTTCAGCGGCAAACGTTGTCCCTATGTAAGCCTTAATTATCAATAGTGCTTATCAACGCGTGATGGCAATAGCCTCAGCAGATAAGCCTGATATTGATAATTAATTAAAACCCGCCTTGTGCGGGTTTTTTGCGTTTATGATTTGCCTGATGCTTACGCGATGTTTTTTGCCCGCGCCAGATATCGGCGCAGGCCAGTAAAAAAATGTTCAGCGCACGCTGGCGACCAGCCACTGCTGCAATTCTGTCAGCTCCGCGCGTTGCTCCGGAAAATCCGCAATAAGCTGATTCAGCACCGGTTCAAGGGCATCGGGCCGATAGGTCACACCCTGCAACCGCTGCGCCAGCGCTTCCAGCGGCGCAGGGTTGAGGCTGTCGCTGAAAATCTGACAGCGGCTGATCACGCCGCGTTCTACATCGAAATGAATCTCCACACCACCCCAGACAAAACGCTGGTCCAGCAGATGCGAGAAATCGGGTGCCTGACCGAAATTCCACTCCCAGCTACTCTGCTTTGCGAACTGCTCTCTGAAACCCGGCAGATCGGGCAGGGCGTCGGGAGAGATCCTCTCTGGCTCACAGCGCTCACCGTAATAGTTGAAAAATGCGTCCGTCACCGCGGAGCAGATCGCCTGATAGCTGATACCCGGCGTTAACTCCGCCAGATTGGTCACTCTGGCGCGCACTGAGGTAATCCCCTTCGCCTGCAATTTCTTCACATCCGGATTAAGGTAATCCGCCAGGCGAGAGAGGTCGGCATCCATCAGAATAGTGCCGTGATGGAAACCGCGATCCGGCGTTTCACGGTAGGCTGAACCGGATATTTTGCGCAGTCCGTCAGCGGTGTTCACCACTAAGTCGTTACGGCCAGAGGCCTCCGCGGGTACGCCAAGCGAAGCCAGTGCGCGCAGGATGATCTCAGTCGAGACGCTTTTATCATACTCCGGCTTGCCGGCCATAAAGGTAAAACAGCAATTGCCGAGATCGTGAAATACCGCGCCACCGCCGCTGCTGCGACGCGCCAGCCGGATGCCATCTTCGGCCATGCGTCGGGTGTTGCACTCTTTCCACGGATTCTGTGCCCGCCCTATCACCACCGTCTCCGCATTACGCCACAAAAACAGCACCCGCTGGGTGGCCGGCATCTGGCGGAAAATGCACTCTTCTACCGCCAGGTTAAACCAGGGATCGTTGGATGCAGATAACAGTAAACGCAGCGTGGACATCGGTGACTCCCGTTCCTTAAGAGAAGAGGCCCATAAAGCAGGGCAGAAGGCAGAGTGTACCAGCCGGGAAACGGGACTACATGCCTCTTCATGCCGTGATGCTGCGGCAAAAAAAGATAAAATGCCGTCTGCAGAGTAATCGCGGCAGATTGGTGTACGACATTATGACAATATGGATAAGGAGTGTGCTGATTCCCCTGCTTATTTTCCCTTTGAGAGAACAAAAACCGTATGAACGCTTCCGCTGGCATAGCGATGAAGATCACCGCTGCATTAAGTAGCACGCTGATGCTGGCCTGTGTAAAAGAACTCGATGGGGCGATACCGGTCGGCGAAGTAATATTTTTTCGCTCGCTGCTGGCACTGGTGCCGCTGTTAATCTGGCTGCGCTTGCAGGGCAGCGTGCTGGACGGCATTCGCACCCGCAATATTCGGGGGCATTTTGTGCGCGGGCTGGCCGGAACCGGTGGACTCTATTTCAGTTATCTGTCGCTGCTCTACATTTCTCTGACCGACGCCACGGCTATCAACTATGCCGCGCCGCTGTTTACCGTGCTGCTGGCGGCGCTATTTCTGCGCGAAAAAGTGCGTCACCATCGCTGGGTCGCGGTCTTTACCGGTTTCAGTGGCATTCTGGTGATGTTCTCCGGGCATCTCACACTGACGCGCCAGGCAACATTTTCCCTTTCTGCATCGGCGGGTATTCTGCTGGCGTTGATGGCGGCCTTCTGTACGGCCTGTGCGCTGGTGCAGATCCGCTTTCTTAACGGCAAAGAGAAGCCGGGCGCCATCGCTTTCTGGTTCGCTATCACCACGGCCTTAACGTCGCTGGTCACGCTGCCAGGCGGCTGGAAAGTGCCGCATGGCAATCAGCTGGCGTTACTGGTGGGATGTGGGCTGCTGGGCGGTATTACTCAGATTCTGATGACTCTGAGCCTGCGCTATGCTGAAGCGTCCTTGCTGGCCCCGTTCGACTACACCACCTTAATCTGGTCAGTGGCGGTGGGTTATCTGCTGCTCGGCAATCTGCCAACCTCCACCACGGTGATGGGTGCGATTCTGGTGGTGGCAGGCGGCCTTTACTCGGTGCTGTATGAGCGTTACCGCTTCCGTAAAGCGCGGGTAGTTAATGCCAGTCGTTGATCGGCCCGTCCGGCATCGCCTTGTTATTTCCAGAGTGATAACGCAGAGTTAATAATTTGTGATCGCGGCGAAGGAACAGTCGGCTGCATTCGTTTACGTTGTGAGCAATCAGAATGTAATCGATTACTTATTCGTGAGGTTCCCATGATTGCAACAGTGCAGGAGAGAGCAGGCCAGCAGATGCAGCATAAGCTGCTGGTGCCGCGCCTCTCTCTGATGATGTTTATGCAGTTCTTTATCTGGGGCAGCTGGTCTGTGACGCTGGGGCTGGTAATGACCCGTCACAACATGCCGTTGCTGATTGGGGATGCGTTTTCGGCCGGGCCCATCGCCTCAATTCTCTCGCCGTTTGTGCTCGGCATGCTGGTGGATCGCTTTTTTCCCTCACAGAAAGTAATGGCGGTGATGAACCTGGCGGGCGCAGCGATTCTCTGGTTCGTGCCCCAGGCGCTAATCGCGGAGAACGGGGCGCAGCTGATCGCACTGTTGTTTGGCTATACGCTCTGCTTTATGCCGACGCTGGCGCTTTCAAATAACATCGCGTTTCACAGCCTCGCCAGCAGCGAGAAAAGCTTTCCCATTGTCAGAGTCTTCGGCACCATCGGCTGGATCGTGGCGGGGATCTTTATCGGCGTAACCGGCATTGCTGACAGCGTGGCAGTGTTCCAGCTGGCGGCGCTCTGTTCGGTACTGCTGGCGATCTACAGCCTGACGCTGCCACATACGCCGGCACCAGCCAAAGGATTGCCGTTAAAAGTCCGCGATCTCTTCTGCGCCGATGCCTTCGCACTGCTGCGACTGCGTCATTTCCTGGTCTTCGCTGTATGTGCCACCCTGATCTCTATTCCGCTCGGCACCTACTACGCTTTTACCGCCTCCTGGCTGGCGGATGCCGGTATCCGGGAAGTCAGCACCCTGATGTCACTGGGTCAGATGTCTGAAATTGTTTTCATGCTGATCATTCCACTGCTGTTCCGCCGTCTTGGCGTGAAAGTCATGCTGCTGATTGGGATGACAGCGTGGTTTGTCCGCTATGTACTGTTTGCGCTGGGCATGAGTGATGAGACGCGCACGCTGATTTATCTGGGCATTCTGCTGCATGGCGTCTGCTATGACTTCTTCTTTGTGGTGGGATTCATCTACACCGATCGGATCGCCGGTGAAAAGGTCAAGGGGCAGGCGCAGAGCATGGTGGTGATGTTCACCTACGGCATCGGCATGCTGCTGGGATCGCAAATCTCAGGTGCGCTCTACAATCAGCTGGTGGCGGGTAACGCCAGCGCAGAGAGCTGGGCGATATTCTGGTGGATCCCTGCCGTGGCGGCTGCGGTGATTGCGATTATTTTCTTCTTCTCATTCAAATACCGTGATTAAGCGGTAACTGAACTCAGGAGTCACAGATGAAAACAGTTAAGGGACCCGGCATCTTCTTGTCTCAATTCATTACCACCCAGCCGCCTTTCAACTCGCTGACGGGGCTTGCGGAGTGGGCCGCCGGGCTGGGATACCGGGCACTGCAGATCCCCTGCCACCAGCCCGCTATTTTCGACCTTAAGCAGGCAGCGGTCAGCCAGACTTACTGCGACGAGGTGCGGGGAATACTGGCCGGTTTCGGGCTGGAGATCAGTGAGCTTTCAACGCATCTGGAAGGGCAACTGGTTGCCGTGAACCCCGCATACGATCTCGCTTTTGATAATTTTGCGCCTGCCGCGCTGCGAGGCGATCCCGCCCGGCGCACCGACTGGGCCATCGCTACGCTAAAGCGTGCGGCTGCTGCTTCTGAAAAACTCGGCCTGCGCGCACATGCCACTTTTTCCGGCTCGCTCGCCTGGCCCTGGTTTTATCCCTGGCCGCCGCACCATGAAGCGCTGTTTAATGAGGCGTTTGCTGAGCTGGCGCGCCGCTGGCTGCCGGTGCTGGACAGCTTTGACCATCACGGTGTGGACCTCTGCTATGAGATTCATCCCGGCGAAGACCTGCATGACGGTGTCACGTTTGAGCGATTTCTGACGCAAGTGAATCACCACCCGCGCTGCAATATCCTGTTCGATCCCAGCCATCTTCTTCTGCAACACATCGACTATCTGCAGTTCATGGACCTCTATCATCCGCGTATCAAAGCTTTTCACGTTAAGGATGCGGAGTACCAGTTAAATGGACGCAGCGGAGTGTATGGCGGTTATCAGCCGTGGCTGGCGCGCGCCGGACGCTTCCGCTCGCCGGGCGATGGCCAGATCGACTTCAGCCGCATTTTCAGCAAACTTGCCCAGTACGACTATGACGGCTGGGCGGTGCTGGAGTGGGAGTGCTGTCTGAAGGATGGCGAGACCGGGGCGCGTGAAGGGGCGGAATTTATCCGCCGGCATATTATCCCGGTGGCTGACCGCGCTTTTGATGATTTTGCTTTATCAGAGAACGCCCCTTCGGTGCGCCATCAGCTGGGTCTGGATCGCGACGTCTGAGGCGGCATGGATTCAAAGGTTTTCTGTGGGTGAGTTTTAAAAAAGAGGGATCGCTATGTCTATTCAGAAAATCGCCCGGATGGCGGGTGTTTCGGTTGCCACCGTTTCCCGTGTGTTGAATAACAGCGACAGCGTAAAACCGGCTAACCGGCAGAAAGTCCTTGAGGCAATCGAAGAGAGCAACTATCAGCCTAACCTGCTGGCGCGCCAGCTGCGTACGGCGCGCAGCTCGATGATTCTGGTACTGGTTTCCGATATCTCTAACCCATTCTGCGCAGAGGTGGTCAAAGGCATTGAGGAGCAGGCGGAGAGAAATGGCTATCGCATCCTGTTGTGTAACTCGGGCGCCGATATTGCCCGTTCGCGATCCAGCCTGCAACTGCTCTCCGGCAAGATGGTGGATGGCATTATCACCATGGATGCATTCAGCAAGCTGCCGGAGCTGAGCCAGCTGATAGGCACGGCACCCTGGGTTCAGTGCGCCGAACATGATGATAATGGCCAGATCTCCTGCGTCGGGATTGATGATGACGTCGCTGCGCAGTCAGTGGTGCACTATCTGGCCGGACAGGGACGTCAGCGCATTGCGCTGATTAATCACGACCTCCGCTACCGATATGCCCGCCTGCGTCAGCAGGGCTACGCACATCAACTCAAAGAGCAACAACTCGCATGGCAGGCCATCGCTTACGCCAGTGAGTTAAGCTTCAGCGCCGGTAAAGCCGCGATGAATCAGCTGCTGGTGGGCGAGACACGACCGGACGCCGTGTTTGCGGTTTCAGATACGCTGGCAGCGGGTGCCATGGCGGCGATACAGCAGGCGGGTCTGCGGATACCTCAGGAGATTGCCGTGGTGGGTTTTGACGGCAGTGAACTGGCCGACATGGTATCGCCGCCGCTGACGACTCTGGCTCAGCCCTCCAGGGAGATTGGCCGTCGTGCCTGTGAGCTGGTGCTGCAAAAAATCATCCGGCCAGACTCTCCGCCACAATGTGTGATCATGCAGGGAGAGCTGGTGATGCGAGCCAGTAGCTGAAGGATTAATCCGCAAAACCTGGCCCCGCTATAACCTCGTCTTTATTGTCTACTAAAACGCGACAGTCATTGCCAGTTCACGCCATTGTGTGACTACCTGGTTTACTTATATGCTGTTTCCATCGAAGGGCATTCGCACTTCCCGAATCAACGAAGGGGCAGAATATGATTGAGCAAAGATTGTCAGAGCAACGCGGCGTGGGCGATCACGGCTGGCTGAATTCACGTCACACCTTCTCTTTTGCAAACTACTGGGATCCAAAGCAGGCGGGCTTTTCAGATCTGCTGGTGATCAATGATGATCGGGTAGCCAAAGGTCGCGGTTTTGGCGCCCATCCTCACAGCAACATGGAGATTATCTCCTATGTCCTGGAGGGCGCGCTGGAGCATAAAGACTCCATGGGCACCGGCTCTGTGATTGTTCCCGGGGATGTGCAGCTGATGAGTGCCGGTAGCGGTGTGACTCACAGTGAGTTCAACCACTCGGGCACCGAGGGTGTTCACTTTCTGCAAATCTGGGTGGTGCCGGCAGAGAAAAATAGCCCGCCAGGCTACCAGCAGGTCTCCGTCAGCGAAGCGGATAAACGCGGTAATCTGCGACTGATTATTTCGCCGGAAGGTGAAAACGGGGCATTGCGGGTGCGCCAGGATATTCGCATCTATGCGGGACTGTTCCAGGGGGATGAGCAGCAGACAATCACTCTGCCGGACGACCGCTATGCGTATATTCATGTGGCGCACGGCAGTGTCAGGGTAAATGGCCTGCAATTTAGTGCCGGAGACGGTGCGCGGGTTCGCAATGAGAAAACGCTGTCGTTCAGTCACGGTGAAGGAGCGGAGGTGTTGTTATTCGATCTGCGTCCCAACGAAGTGAATCATCCAACCCGTTAAAATGAAAACTGCGCGGCTGTCACCGCGCAGTTTTTTTTGCATCACTGCGCGTTAAGAAACGCCAGCAGATCCTGATTCAGTTGATCCTGATGCGTCACCGCAAAACCGTGCGGCGCATTGTCATAAACCTTGAGTTCAGCACCTTCTATCATCTCCGCCGCCACTTTGCCGGTGGATTCAAACGGAACGATCTGGTCGTTGCTGCCATGAATCACCAGCGTCGGCACATTCACTTTCGCTACATCAGCACGGAAATCGGTCTCAGCAAAAGCGGTGACGCAATCAACGGTGCTCTTCAGCGAAGCGAGCAGCGCGATGTTCAGCGTCTGCGTCATGACGCCATCAGAAACGGTCTGTCCGGCATTGGTACCATAAAACGGCGTAGCGAACTCTTTGATAAACTGCGCGCGATCCTTAAGCAGGCCATCACGAATCCCTTCAAACACCGACATATCGACACCCTGCGGGTAGTCTGCCGTTTTGCCAAAGATTGGCGTGACGGCACCGAGAAGCACCAGTGCCGCGACGCGATCGCTGCCATAGCTGCCGATATAGCGCGTGACGTCGCCGCCACCCATTGAGAAACCCACCAGCGTCACATTCTGCAGGTCAAGATGGGTGATCAAATCGTTGATGTCAGAAGCAAAGGTATCGTAGTTATTACCGGTCCAGGGCTGATCAGAACGACCAAATCCACGACGGTCAAAGGCGATAACCCGATAACCGTGCTCCGCCAGGAAGTTCATCTGGCTGTCCCACATATCGGCATCCAGCGGCCAGCCGTGGCTGAACAGAACCGGCTTACCGGTGCCCCAGTCTTTAAAGTAGATCTGTGTGCCGTCGGTCGTTTTAAAGGTGCTCATGGTATTGCCCTCTGTATGACGTGATGGATGAAAAGATGGTGTGCCAGTCACGCTGGCGCCACCAGATAGCGAACCTCGGGTGAATGTTCACCCTGATGAAAAGCGAAAACCCGTCGCTCTATCTTTTTGTCGTTGATGGTGTAGCGCTCTTTCTGACGCAGATGCTCAACCCAGGAGCCGACGACAAACGTCTCAACGAAAATGCCGGGCTGCAGAATATCTTCATACAGTGACCAGTTGATGGCGCCACCGCGACGCCTGACCCGCCGCATATCCTGCATGCAGACGGTAAAGGCATGTGCATCATCAATAGTAATCCGGTATTCGTAATTCACCATCACCGGGCCGCGTTCATGACGAATATCCAGTGCGGGCGCGTTGACGCCATCACCAATCATATCGAGATTAAGGTCGGGATCCTGGTCGAGACGCCAGCGCCAGACGGTGCTGCTGGCCAGCACCATGCCCAGTGCGGCGATGCAGAGCGACAGCGGAATGCTGAAGTGCGAGGCGAGCTGTCCCCAGAGTGCGCTGCCAGCGGTCATGGAGCCGAAGAACACCGTCAGATAGACCGCCAGCGCGCGGGCTTTTACCCATTTCGCGGCGCTGCGCTGTGCGCCGAGATTCAGCGTCGAGAGCACGGCAATCCAGGCAAATCCGGTAAAAAATTCAAACGCATTCAGTAGCCAGAAGTGGCGTACAAAAGCCAGCGCCAGCATGGTCAGGGCGAAAACAAGACTGGCGAGTACCATCAGGCGATCGGAGCTCAGGTGACGACGCAGGCGCGGCAGCAGCACCGCGCCGGTAATCGCGCCAACACCGATACAGGCCAGCATGATGCCGTAGCCGCCAGGGCCAAGGCCGAGTTCACGACGTGCCACCAGCGGCAGTAATGCCCAGCCCGCGCTGCCAAACAGGAAGAAGGCAAAGGTTCGCACCAGCACATTACGCAACACCGGTGCCGCGTGAACGTAGCGCAGTCCGGCACGCACCGCCGGAAACAAGTGTTCGGGCGGGAGGCGCTGCACGCTCGGCTCCGCCTTCCAGCGCCAGAGCACCCAGGTGACGCCCAGCACTGATAGCGCATTCAGCAGGAAGACCATCCAGGGACCAGTGAACGAGAGGATCAGGCCACCCAGCGCCGGGCCGACGGCACGACTGATATTAATACCGAGTGAGTTAAGGGCAATGGCCGCGCCCAGCTCAGGTTTCGACACCAGATCCGGCACTACCGCCTGAAAGGGCGGTGAACTCATGGCGGCACCGGCGCTCAGCAAGAAGGCTGCCACCAGCAGCACCTCGGGAGTGACATGGCCGGTCCAGGCGAGTACCGTCAGCCCACAGGCGGCGATAAAGGTCCATAGCTGGGAAAACAGCAGATATTTGCGGCGGTCAACGATATCCGCCATCACGCCTGAGGGCAGCGCGAACAGGAACATCGGCAAACTGCTGGCCGCCTGCACCAGCGCCACGGCCAGCGGATCGGCACTCAGCGTCAGCATGCTCCAGTTCACACCCACATCGTTCATCCATGAACCGATGTTGGAGACGACGGTGGCGATCCACAGCATGCGGAACACCGGCCTGCGTAGCGGCTGTAACGGCGAAATCTCGCCAGCGGCCTGGACCTCAGGCTGCTCCTGCTCCAGCTGGTGGATATCATTAACCTGCGCCATGACGAACCCCCTGATGTTTCACCGCGCCGATTCGCCAGCCGCCAGGCCCGGTCAGCGCCAGCGTGGTAAAGATAATCAGCAGCAGCCAGCCGAACTGGCCTTCCGCCAGTGACCAGCCAGGGTGTACCACCAGCATCGCGACCAGCAGCACCGCGATGCTCGGCAGGCAGGCAATCCGGGTACCCCAGCCGAGAATAATAAAGATCGGGCAGATGACTTCTGCCACTATCGCTGGCAGCAGGCTCATCATCGGTCCCAGACCAAACGGGTCTTCTATACGCGTCAGTTCTTCGCTGAAATGCAGAATTTTCGGCAGTCCATGCACCTTTAACAGCAGCAGGCTGCCGGTCAGGCGCAGGAAGAACAGCCCCGCGTTGATGCGGGGCGATTGAGTGATAGCGTTATTCATGATTAAAACGCGAAGCAGCTGCAGCCGAGCGCGCCCCAGAAGGCGTTATCTTCGGCAACCGGAACGCTGGAACCACGGGCGATCTCATGGGAGTGGCGATGAACACCGCAGGGGCCACTACAGTGGTGCACGGTGGGCATCGTACCCGCACGGCTCTGCGCAACCGGCGGAGCGCTGCGATAGTGACCTGGCACATTCACCACTGGTGACCACTCAGGCAGAACCGGAATAGCGGGCGGCGCATCCGCGCTGAACGATCCGGCGGCATAGACAATATTGCCATCCACCACCGTCAGCACTGACTCAATGCCTTTAATTTCCTCTTCCGGCACGCTGAAGAAATCTTTGCTCAGCACGGCCAGATCCGCCAGAAGACCTACCTGAATCCGACCTTTTTTATTTTGTTCGCTGGAGAACCAGGCGCTGCCCTGCGTCCAGAGCATCAGAGCCGTTTCACGGTCAAGGCGGGCATTGACGTCATACATCTGCATGCCACCCACGGTGCGACCGGAAACCAGCCAGTAGAGTGCGGTCCAGGGGTTATAACTGGCGACGCGGGTTGCATCGGTGCCGAGTCCGACCGGGACGCCGGTTTCCAGCATTTTCTGAACCGGTGGAGTATGGCGGGTGGCTTCAATACCGTAGCGCTCAGCAAAGTATTCGCCCTGGAATGCCATGCGATGCTGCACCGCAATGCCACCGCCCAGCTCTTTGATACGATCGATATTGCGCTGAGTGACGGTTTCCGCGTGGTCAAAGAACCAGTGCAGACCATTAAACGGGATATCGCGGTTGACCTTCTCAAAGACATCCAGCATCCGGCTGATCGACTCGTCATAGGTTGCATGCAGACGGAAAGGCCAGCGATGTTCCACCAGATGACGCACCACGCGCTCCAGTTCATCCTCCATGCCAGGCGCTAAGTCCGGACGTGGCTCCAGAAAATCTTCGAAGTCGGCGGCCGAGAACACCAGCATTTCGCCTGCGCCGTTGTGACGGAAATAGTCGCTGCCCTGGCCTGGCGTCAGCATGTCCGTCCACTTCTCAAAATCTTCCAGTTCATGACCCGGACGCTGAGTGAAGAGGTTGTAGGCGATACGCAGCGTCATCTGCTTTTTCTGATGCAGTTCAGCGATCACTTCGTAATCTTCGGGATAGTTCTGGAAGCCGCCGCCCGCATCAATGGCGCTGGTCAGACCCAGTCGATTCAGCTCGCGCATAAACTGACGGGTCGAGTTGATCTGCTGTTCCAGCGGCAGTTTCGGTCCTTTGGCCAGGGTGGCGTAGAGGATCATCGCATTGGGGCGGGCGATCAGCAGGCCGGTGGGATTGCCGTTGCTGTCGCGCTGGATTTCGCCACCCGGCGGGTTCGGTGTCTCTTTGGTGTAGCCGACGACTTTCAGCGCTGCGCGGTTGAGCAGGGCGCGGTCATAAAGATGCAGCACGAAAACTGGCGTGTCGGGGGCCGCTTCGTTGATCTCATCCAGCGTCGGCATCCGTCGCTCGGCAAACTGGAACTCGGTCCAGCCGCCTACTACACGCACCCACTGCGGTGACGGCGTGCGCAGCGCCTGCTCTTTGAGCATTCGCAGCGCATCGGCAACCGACGGCACCCCTTCCCAGCGCAGCTCAAGGTTGTAGTTCAGACCACCACGTATCAGGTGCAGGTGGGAATCGTTCAGGCCCGGCACGGCGGTGTGACCTTTAAGATCGATCACTTTGGTGCCGTCGCAGTGATACTCCATCGCCTCTGCCAGTGTGCCTACCGCAACGAATTTGCCATCACGAATCGCAACCGCTTCTGCCACCGGATTGCTGCGGTCAACAGTATGAAATTTGCCATGGGTCAGTATCAATTCTGCTTTACCCAGCGTAACCATAGATCCTCCTCAACGGGGTTGTCCGACGTAGTGCGGGACAGGAAGTGCCGCAGATAACAGGGCACGAATAAGCCGGATTATGGTGAGCGGGTTAATGCGTCGTCTAGTTATACAGAGGGATACCTATACCTTCGTATAGTTATACGCAGAGATAATAGTTTGCCTTCGCCCGTCGCCCTACACTGCGACCAGACAGCCAGCAGCAGGACGTTAAACCTGCACTGACCGTCCTTTTGCTCCGTGCCAATTGGCGAAAATTCCGTTACATAACCTCTATGGGTGAACGCATGTCCAACGCTAAGCTTGAAGTCCTCACGCCACATAACAGCCAGATTATTTTCATCGACCAGCAGCCGCAGATGGCCTTTGGCGTGCAGTCGATTGACCGCCAGGTGCTGAAAAACAACACCGTTGCGCTGGCGAAGGCGGCGAAAGTCTTCAATATCCCCACCATCATTACCACCGTCGAAACCGAAAGCTTCTCGGGCCACACCTATCCTGAACTGCTGGATGTGTTTCCGGGTCAGGACATTCTGGAGCGCAGCTCAATGAACTCCTGGGATGACCAGAAAGTGCGTGATGCGCTGGCCGCGAACGGCAAGAAAAAAGTGGTGGTGTCCGGTCTCTGGACGGAAGTGTGTAACAACAGCTTTGCGCTGTGCGCAATGCTGGAAGGGGATTATGAGATCTATATGGTGGCGGATGCGTCAGGCGGCACCACCAAAGAAGCGCACGACTACGCGATGCAGCGCATGATTCAGGCGGGTGTGGTACCGGTCACCTGGCAGCAGGTGATGCTGGAGTGGCAGCGTGACTGGGCCAACCGGGACACTTACGATGCGGTGATGAACATCGCCAAAGAGCATTCAGGTGCCTATGGCATTGGTGTGGATTATGCCTACACCATGGTACACAAAGCGCCGTCACGTCAAAAAAGTGAACACCGTACCCTGGCACCGGTTCACGCACCGGTCCGCTAAGGGGCGTCCTGCTGATCGGCTTACGTCTGCCGGTCAGCAGGCATAACAGGAGTCTGGTTATGAATCCTTTACTGCTTTCTCTGGCTGCAGGGGTATTGATTGGCCTGCTTTACGGCCTGCTAAAGGTGCGTTCACCGGCTCCGCCCGCGATTGCGCTGGTGGGGTTGCTGGGGATGTTGCTGGGTGGGGCGCTGGTGCACGCAGTCTTGCCCGCAGAGCATACGACCACCCTGCAGCGATCGGATGCGCCGTTTGTTACACCTGTTTCGCGGGTAAGCTGAACATGTTGAAATCCTACATTATTTCTCTCACGGTGGGGCTGCTTGCCGGGGTAATCTATGCCCTGATCAACGTGAACTCTCCGGCACCGCCGGTTATTGCTTTAGTGGGGCTGTTTGGCATGCTGGTGGGTGAGCAGTTGATTCCGCTGGGTACGCGTCTGTTCCGCCGTCAGCCGGTGACGCTGAAGTGGTTTCGCCATGAGTGTGTGCCAAAAATCAGTGGGACACCGCCACCCGATGGCGATAACCACCCTTAAGTCCTCGCGTGCCGTACGATGAGGCGTTTCAGAGGATAACTGCATGGCGCTGTCACAGCGTATTGTCATTGTGGACGATGAACGCGCGGTCCGCAGTGGACTAAGCAATCTGTTGCATTCAGACGGCTATTCGACCCGACTATTTGAGTCAGGTGAGGCGCTGCTGAGCGATGACGATGCACTTTCAGAGGTGGGCATGCTGATCATCGATGTCGGACTCAAGGGCATGTCCGGCTTTGAGCTGTTCACTATTTTGAAACAGCGGGCAGGTCTGCCACCGGTGATTTTTATCTCGGCAGATCTGGAAGAGACCACCCTGTGGTATGCCATTGCCTTGGGTGCCGTGACTTTTTTGCGAAAGCCGATTGATGTTGATACGCTGCTGACACTGATCCGTTGCGAGTTATCTCAGGGAAAGGTGCGCTGATGAGCATGCTTTCAGTTAATTTTCAGGAGAGTGACGACGCAGGGATCGCGATTGAAGATTTCGACACGCTGACGCCGCTGGCGCAGGATGGCTGTCTGCTCTGGATGCTGGCGCGCCGTCACTCAGGTGAGTCACTGATAATCGCCACCGGACAGAGTGACGACGTCACGTTTCAGGCGACGCAGCGGTTGAAAAATGAGCGCGCGCTGGCCGCTTATCTTTCGCCCCGCTGGGCCATCACCGCGACGGGCACCACCCGTTACCTCAACCGCTATGCGCTGATCTACCCCACGTTTCCGTTTCGCAGCCTGGCGAATAACCTCGCGACCCCTCCCGATAAAATCGCTGACTTCCTGCAGGTTGCATTGCAGCTTTGCTACACGCTCGGCCAGGCGCATCATCAGGGCATCGTGCATGGGGATATCAAGCCGGGCCATTTTTTTATCAGCGACGAGGGCCGGTTCCGGCTGGGCGGGTTTGGTCTCGCCTCGCTGGCGGCGCAGTCGGCGGAAAAAAACAGCCTGCGCGTCTCAGGCGGTACGCTGGCCTATATGTCACCTGAACATACCGGCCGCACGCCGCATCCGGTCAGCAGCCTCAGCGATCTCTACAGTCTGGGGGTCGTGCTGTATGAATATCTCACCGGTAAGTTGCCGTTTGGCTCACCGGATGCGGGGGAGGCGGAGTGGATTCATCATCACATCGCCAGCGCACCCCGGCCAGCCGGACAGGTCAGAGAGGATGTGCCGCCGATGCTCTCTGTGATTCTGCTGCGTCTGCTGGCCAAGTCACCTGCTGACGGGTATCAGACCGTGCAGGGGCTGATGGCTGATTTACGCCGCTGTCAGGCGACGCTGACCGCAGAAAACACCATTGCGCCGTTCACGCCCGGTCTGCAGGAGCGGTTCAGCACCAGTTTCCGGCCCGAGACACTCTTCACGCAACATCCGCAGGCTCGCGTGCTGCTGACGACGCTGGATGCGGTCAACCGTACCGGCACGCAGAGCCTGGTGATGCTGAGCGGTGCGCCCGGCTCGGGTAAGTCCGCCATTATCGCTTCCGCCCTGAAAACCCTGCAGCACCGACAGATTCTGCTGGCCGCCAGCAAGGCCGATCAACATTCGCCTGCCGCACCTTATGCCGCAGTCGCCTCAGCGTTTCGCACGGTCACGCTTTATCTGCTGGGATTGTCAGCCCTGGAGCTAAGCAAATGGCGGGTTCGCCTGTTGCGCTTGCTGGGAGGCTATACCGATTTAGCCATTGAACTGGTGCCTGAACTAAAACAGCTGCTGAATATCCGGACAGTGCAGCCGGTGGTGCGCCATGCTCCGGACGCCCGCGAGCAGTTTAATCAGATGGCGTCTGCACTTATCCAGGCCTTTGCCACGCCGGGCCGTCCGCTGGTGATGCTGATTGATGATGTTCACTGGGCAGACAATGCCACGCTGCAACTGCTGGAAAATCTGATTACCCGTAATGAGCATCTGCCTTTTATGCTGGTGCTCGCCTTCCGGGAGGGTGAGTCGATGCCCTGTCCGATGATTGCCGGGTTTCTGCTGCGCCTCAGAGCATCAGCGGCACGTGTCGTGGCGCTGACGCCGCAGCCGCTCAGTGTTAAAAGCATCACCCGCTGGCTGGCGGGAATGCTGCATACCCGTCCCGGTGGCAATCGTGAGCTGGCACAGATTATCTTTGAGAAAACCGGTGGTAATCCGCTCTCGATGCAGGAGTTCTTCCTTCAGGCGGTGGATGATGGGGTGATTGTCTATCGTCAGAACCCGCTGAAGTGGCATTACGACAGCCAGGCGCTGATTGCGCGTCAGTACACCGACAATGTGGCGACGCTGGTATTAAATCAGCTGGCGCGGATGCCGGAGGCAACACGCCAGCTGCTGGGTTCGCTGGCCTGTCTGGGGGCCAGCGGTGAACTGTCGCTGTTAAGTCATATTAACGCCACGTCCGTATCGCGGATTCAGCAGCAGCTTGAGCCTGCCGTCAGCGGCCGTTTTATAACCCTGACTGGCGGGAACTACGCCTTTACCCACGACCGCGTGCATAACGCAGCGTTTTTACTGCTCGACCTCCGGCAGCAACACTCTCTTCATCAACAGGCGGCGGCATGGCTGTCGGCCGCGGTGGCGAATGCCGATCACAGTGAGACGCTATTCCGCGCGGCTTATCACATCGGCATGATTGCTGAACTGCCGCTTAGTGTCGCAGATCGTGAACGCTATTATCCCCTCTGTTTACATGCTGCGCAGGGAGCAAAACGTGCCGGGGATTATCTCTCGGCGCTGCGCTATCTGCGCAGCGCCCAGCAACTCAGCCAGCGGATGGTGACCGGCAATGACTTTATGCTGGGCATCGATGAGGCGGAGTGCGAATTTCTGCACGGTAATCTCACGACCGCGCAAAAGCTTTGTACCCGACTGCTGAGTGAGCCAGGCACGCTCAGTGAAAAATCGATGGCAGCCTGTCTCTCTGCTGAAATTCATATGCGCCAGTCCGACAACCATCTGGCGCTGGAAACTGCGCTCGCCTGGCTGGCTGTCTTTGGTGTGCATCTCAGGCGTGATCCGGACGACGCGGAGATTGACGCCGCCTGGCAGGCGATCAGGGCGCGGATCGGCGATTCCCCGCAAGCGGCTTTTTCCCACCTGCCACGCAACACCGATCAGGAAACTGAGTCGGTGCTGAACCTGATGGCCAGCACCATCTTTGTCTCCGCCTACGACTACCCGCAGCTGCATCTGTTGCTGGTCTGCCGGATGCTGGAGATGACGCTGGATCACGGCGTGACCGGTGCCTCTGCGTTTGGTCTCGCCTGGTTCAGCGTGCTAATCAGCGAACGTTATCAGGCCTGGCATTTTGGCTATGCCTGCGGCCGGGTGGCCCGTGAGCTGGTGGAGCAGCATGACTTTACCCGCTATAAAGCCCGCACGCTGCTGCCTCTGGATCAACTGGGGATCTGGACGCAGCCGCTGGATGTGGCCGTAGAGAGTGCCCGTGAAAGTTTTCGCGTCGCGGTGATGCACGGTGACCGATCCTTTGCCTGCCTCTCGTTGCGTCATCAGATCATGAACACGCTGACACGCGGCGATCACCTGGAGTCGGTCATGACCTCCATTGAGCGCGGACTCGCTTTTACCCGCAAAACCTTTTATCCCGATGTTGAGAACGTGCTGGTCATGCAGAAGCAGCTGGTGATGCAACTGCGGAACAGCAACGGGTTCAGGGCAGGCGATCGCGATGGCGCTTTGCCGATGGTGGCGGGAAGCGAGCCGGGTGTGATCTCTGGCCCAAAAGCGATGGTGCTGTTCTGGGCGGGATTGTATCGGGGAATGGCGCATTTCTTTGCGGCAGAATACCGGGAGGCGCTGCGCTGTTTTGCAGAAATTCGTCCGCTGACCAGCGCAGTGCCCGCTTACATCTACCTGATGGATATGCATTTTTACAGTGCACTATCGCTGAGCCTGCAGCCCGGTGCGGCTGACAGCAACACGCTGCGCTGCGATCTGGACAAATTTGCGGGCTGGGCCGACCTCAATCCCGGACTCTTTGCTGATAAATATGCCCTGCTCAGGGCAGAATGTGCGCGTCTTGAGGGCAACACGGGTGAGGCGCTCAAGCAGTATGAAAATGCGATCTGTCTCTCCCGCCAGGGGGGATATCTGCACATTCATGCGCTGGCGAATCAGCTGGCTGGCCGCTACTGCAAAGCATTACAGCTAGATACCGCCGCCGATGCCTACGTTAAAGCGTCGATGAGAAGCTGGGAGAGCTGGGGCGCGCTGGCGATGGTACGCCAGCTTGAGCAGCACTATCCGCATCTGACCACGCCGATGCAAAACAGTGCGGTGGCGACCATTCCCTTTACGCAGGATGCCTCGTTCTACGACCTTGAGAGTGTGCTGACCGCCGTGCGCGCCCTGACGGAGGAGATCAACCTTGATCGGTTGATTCATACCCTGATGCGCATCCTGCTGGAGCGGGCCGGTGCCCAGCGCTGTCGGCTTATCCGGATTCTGGATGGTACGCTTCCGGAAACGCAGGCCTGGGCAGAAAGCACGGCTGATGGCGTGCGGGTGCAGATTGTCAAAGAGCGCCCCGTCGCAACTGACCTGCCGCTATCGGTACTGGCCGCGGTGATCCGTACCGGTCAGGAGATACGTACTGGCAAGCCGGAAGAGTTCAGTCCGTTCAGTCAGGATCCTTACCTGGTGGCCTCGGGCGCTGCGGTGTTATGTGTTCCGATGTTCAGGCAGGCCAATATGGTTGGGGTGCTCTATCTGGAGAATCGCCTGATGCCCGATGCGTTCACGGCTGAACACTCCCACATCGTGAAAACGTTGAGTGCTCAGGCGGCGGTTTCGCTGGAGACGGCGCGCCTCTACGCTGAACTGCTGGAGGAGAACAACCATCGGCGACGGGTTGAGAAGCAGCTACGCGCCAGCAAAACCTCACTGATGCTCGGCGAGAAGATCAGTCATACCGGCACCTGGCGCTGGGAAGTGGCAGAGGACATGATGATGGTGTCTGAAGAGTATGGCCGTATTCTGGGCCTGCCAGCCCATCAAAAAGGGTTGTCGATGGCAGACTTTCTGACCCGCGTTCATCCCGATGATTATGAGTGCATCAGCGAACTGGTAACCCACAGCGTCAGTCAGGGACGCAGTATGCAGGCTGAGTTCCGTGTGCTCAGGCCGGATGGGGAATGCCGTTATATCAAAGGCATCGGAGAGCCGGTAGAAAATTTCCCCGAGGTGAAAGAGTACTTCGGCACCATTTCCGATATCACTTCGCAGCGCCAGGCAGAAGATGCCGCGCGCATGGCACAGGCGGATCTGGCCCGTGTAACGCGCGCCACCACAGTCGGGCAACTGACTGCCTCAATCGCGCACGAAATTAACCAGCCACTGATGTCGATCGTGGCCAATGCCGGTGCCAGCCTGCGCTGGTTAAAGCGTGAACCGGTGATGCTGGAGAATGCCAGCAGCAGTCTGGATGAAATTATCAAAGAGGGAAAACGTGCCGGAGAGATAATTCGTGGCCTGCAGGCGCTGACCCGCAATCATGAATCGAGCTTTGCCTCGGAAAACCTGCATCTGATCGCCCGCGATATCCTGGCGCTCTCCAGAGTGGAGCTGGAGCGACGCGGAATTTCGCTGGAGCTGAAACTGAGGGCCGGAAAGGCGGATATCTATTGCGACCGCGTTCAGATTCAGCAGGTGCTGCTGAATCTGGTAATCAATGCCATCGATGCCATGTCCGACGATTTACCACGCGCGGCGCTTTTGCGGCTGACGTCAGAGAACCCGACGCCGGACACGCTGCGTTTTGAGGTGCTGGACAGTGGTTGCGGCTTGCCGGATGGCGTGCGTGAACGAATTTTTGAGTCGTTCTACACCACGAAGAAAAGTGGCATGGGCATGGGATTAACCATCAGCAAAGGGATTATCAAAAAGCATTGTGGTGAATTAGGCGCAGAGAACCGGGCGGAAGGCGGCAGCCGTTTCTGGTTCACTCTGCCACTGGGATAATCGTATTGAGGCCAGGTGTCTGCCTGGCCTTAGCGGCGTCGGGTATGATCAATATTGAGCCGCTCTGCCGCCCGCACCAGATCGGTGAGCGACCGCGCCTTCATCTTCTCCATCACCCGCCGCTTGTGAACTTTAGCCGTGATCTCACTGACGCCCATTTCGGCGGCGATCTGCTTATTCAGCAGGCCGCTAATGGCCAGCAGCATGACCTCGCTTTCACGCGGCGTCAGGGTCTGATGTCGCTCCAGTATCTCCCTTCGCTCCTCGGAAGAGGCCATATTCTGCCCGGCGATCTGTAAGGCTTCTGAGACAGCCTGCAAAATACGATCGGGATCGACAGGTTTAGTCAGAAACTCATAAGCGCCGGTTTTCATCGCCCGCACCGTGACCGGAATCGTCCCGAAGCCGGTTAAGAAGATAGTGGGGATGGCGTAGCCACGATCGATCAGTGCCTGTGCGACATCAAATCCATCTGCACCCGGCAGATTAATATCCAGAATCAGGCAACAGGGAAGGGGAGTAAAAGTGTGAGCCAGGAAATCATCAGCCGAAGAAAAAGAGATAACCGTGTAATCGTCGGCGGTGAGCAGATTACGCAGTGCAGCAGTCACAGCAGCGTCGTCGTCAACGATATAAACGATGGGATTCATAGGGACCTCGTTTCAGCCAGGTATTTACTGATAATTTAATTAAGCATGACGCGTAAAGAGGCCCTGATAAGAAAGCGTCGGGCAGGGTTAACAGGATATTACCATAACAGTTATCATTATCATCTTATAATTATCAGCTTGTTAAAATTAAGATAAATGGCTGATAGGTATGACTAAAATGTGAGCGCCAGCCTCGGTGAAGTGTGCCTTTATTCTGACCATCAATGCTGTTAACTGTCATTTAATCGACATAGCTATGCCATAAATTGTTCGCTCACTCACGGTCAGGAGAATAGTCCCGTTTAATAGCTAAAATAATCCATAAATCCGTTATCCAGATTAAATCGTTTCAGCCTGATATGTACCGGAATAAGTTAGTGGCGGTACGTAATTAATTCGGGAGTAGTCTGTTAACTCGTGGCGGACCTGATAATTAATTTGCCTGAGGGCAAAACGACGGATTGATAAGCGTATCGATCTTTACCCTGCGTCTTATAGCGAAATAAGATAGTTGATTATATAGTTACAACATACGTTATGTTTTGTTATTAACCCTCAACTTTACCATTGTGCGGCCAATGCTTATCAACGCGAAGCCACTCTGCCAGATTCTGACGATCAGCCGGGCAAAAACTGACCCGTTTTTAGCCGGTAAGAAGTCATTACATTTAAAAAAGCCTTAACTGTCAGCGAGTAACCTTGATAAGCGTAGCGGTATTCATGGCGTGGCTGTTAATCCTCACTAAGCTTGTGAAGCAACCCTTTAAATAGAGGGAGATTTTCCATTCGGTAGCTCGTCGCAATGTCGTCATGAGGCTTATATGAGTCAAAATTACTGCACCATTATCTACAATGGTGAACGGTTAAAAGGGTTAGCTGATCAACCGCTAATCGATTTTCTGGATGCTCAAGGGAAAAAACTACCTCATGTCTGTTACCACCCGGCGTTGCCGCCGCTGCAAAGTTGTGATGTCTGCTGGGTAGATGCCAACGGCGAGCGGGTTCGCGGCTGCACGCTCCGCACTGAAGAGGGGCTGGAGGTGCAGAGTGAAGGCAGTGCGCTTAAGGCCGCGCAGCAGGAGGGAATGGATCGGCTGCTCAATCGTCATGAGCTTTACTGTACCGTCTGTGAGCACAACACCGGCGACTGCACGCTGCATAATGCCGTGGCAGATATGCACATTCCGATTCAGTACTATCCTCATGAGCCCAAGCCCTACGCAAAAGATCATTCCAATCCGTTTTACACCTACGATCCTGACCAGTGCATCTTATGCGGTCGCTGTGTCGAAGCGTGTCAGAATGTCGAGGTCAACGAAACACTTTCGATTGACTACACCCAGGCACATCCTCGCGTGCTCTGGGATGGCGGAACGGAAATCGCCGGTTCCAGCTGCGTCAGCTGCGGACATTGCGTCACAGTTTGCCCATGCAATGCGCTGCTCGAAAAAACCATGCAGCCAGACGCAGGCCCCTTTACCGCGATGGATGAAGGGCTGAAGCGTCCGCTGATCGACTTTGTTAAAACGCTGGAAAACAGCATCGGCATGGAGCCGATTACCGGCGTTTCGAAAATCGATGTGGCGCTGCGCCAGTCTGAGATCAACCGCACCAAAACTGTTTGCACCTATTGCGGCGTGGGCTGTAGCTTTGAAATCTGGACCCGTGACCGCCACATCCTGAAAGTTCAGCCGGTTGCCGAAGCGCCGGCCAACGGCATCTCGACCTGCGTTAAAGGTAAATTCGGCTGGGACTTCGTCAACAGCCCGGAGCGCCTGACTACGCCGTTGATCCGCGAGAATGGCCACTTCCGGCCTGCCAGCTGGGATGAAGCACTACAGCGGGTTGCCGAAGGATTACAGGGTATCGCTCAGAATTATGGAGGCGATGCGATTGGCTTTATCGGCTCCAGCAAGGCCAGCAATGAAGAAGCCTATCTGGCCCAAAAAATCGCCCGTTTAATTTTTGGCACCAACAACGTTGATAACTCCTCGCGTTATTGTCAGAACCCGGCCACAGAAGGACTGTTCCGCACGGTGGGCTACGGCGGAGATGCCGGGACGATTGAGGATCTGCAGCAGACCGATTTGATCGTGTTGGTCGGCAGCAACCTGGCCGAGAACCATCCGGTGATTGCTTCACACATCAAACAGAGCCACAAACATCGCGGTCAGAAACTGCTGGTCGTTGATCCGCGCCGTCATGAAATGGCGGAACGTGCTGACTGCTATCTGCGCATCCGACCGGGTACTGACCTGGTCTGGGCCTCGGCGATGGCAAAATATATGTTCGATCACGGTTATGCGGATGAGGCTTTTCTGGCCCAGCGGGTCAACCAGGTTGATGAGTACCGCGCGTCACTCGCTCCCTTTACGCTGGTCTTTGCCAGTGAGACATGTGGACTGAGTGAATCAGAACTGATTGAAGCAGCGGAAATGATCGGCCAGGCGGGCAGCGCCTGTGTGTTGTGGGCGATGGGAATTACCCAGCACAGCCACGGGGCAGACACCAGTACGGCGCTGTCGAACCTGCTGCTGGTCACCGGCAACTATGGCCGGCCTGGCACCGGCGGTTATCCGATGCGCGGACACAACAACGTACAGGGCGCCAGCGACTTTGGCTGCCTCAGTAATCTCTATCCCGGCTATGAAAAAGTCACTGACCCAGCGGTGCGCGAAAAATGGGCGCGTGCCTGGGGCGTCTCACCTGAAGCGCTTTCCGATCAGCCTGGTGCTGATAATTTCAAAATGGTGCAGCAGGCCGGTGAAGGCAAAATTCGCGCGATGTATATCACCGGTGAAGAGACGGCGTTTGCGGATGCCGATGCCACTTCGGTGCATGCCGCCTTCAGCAAGCTGGAATTTATGGTCGTACAGGACATTTTCATGTCACGCACTGCCGAATTTGCCGATGTGGTGCTGCCCGGTGCGCCCAGCGTGGAGAAAGAGGGCACGTTTGTGAACACCGAGCGGCGGATCCAGCACTTTTCACCCGCCATGAAGCCGCTGGGTGATTGTCGGCCCGACTGGGAGATCTTTACCGATCTCGCCGCCCGTCTCGGTCATCCGTGGCATTACCCGAACCCAGGCGCGATTATGGCGGAAGCGGCAGGCATCGCAGAGATTTTCGCGGGTGTCAGCTATGAGCAACTGGTCGGCTGGCAGTCCCAGCTCTGGCCCGTCAGCGCTGCAGGCGAAAGCACGCCGCGACTCTACACGGAACGGTTTAATTTCCCGGATGGCAAAGCGCGACTCTATCCGCTGAACTGGCAGCCGCCCGCCGAGCAGGAGGATTCACAGTATAATCTGCTGCTGAATAATGGCCGGATGCTGGAGCATTTCCAGTCGATGAATCAGACCGGGCAGGGTGGCCGCATGATGTCGCTGTCGCCCAATGCCTTTGTTGAGATCTCACCGGAGCTGGCCGCCGAGCGCGCGCTGAACGAAGGAGAGTGGGTACGCATTACCTCGCGGCGCGGATCGCTGGATGTGCCTGTCGTGATCACTGAGCGTGTGGCAGGCAACGTGCTGTTTATGCCGATTCATCATGGCAAAGATGGCGTCAACGCCCTGACTGGCGAACATCACGATCCCGACGTCAACACACCGGCTTATAAAGAGATTGCCGTAAATATGAAGCGTGTCGATCGCCGGTCGCAGCCTAATCCGGTGCCACTACACAATTTCCGTCACGGCAGTCGTACGCCGCTGGATCACCTGCCGATAGAGCAAAAATGGCAGCAGGCAGGCTATCGGGAACCGCCTGAACATGTCGAAAAACCGGAGAAATTCTAATGGCAGAACGGATGAAATATCAGGTCCCGCCAACACGCACTGAGCCGACCGCCCGGGAGGCGATGGATGAGCTAATCGAAAATCTTCACCAGCACGGTTTTCTGCGGCTGGCGAACGACCTGGTTAAATCAAATAGCGAGGTGGGGAAAATCCTGGTTTCGGGCCTTAATCAGCCGGGTACGCAGAACGCGCTGCAGAATCTCTCGCTACTGATGATGACGCTGGGCAGCGTGCCGCCAGAACGGTTTAATCATCTGCTGTTGGCCGTTCGCGATGCCGCGATGGCCGTTAAACCAGCGCGCGATGAGGCCCGTCAGGATAAAGCCGCGCCGGGCATCCGCGGCATTATCCGGTTACTCAATGATGAGGATCTGTGGCGCGGACTGCGCCCCATCTTCGCGGCGCTTGAAGTCTTCTCACAACAGATCGACCGTGAAGAGCAGAAGCCGATTACCCGCTTCAGTGGTAAGCCCACACGGGAGTAGTTCAGCCTGCGATCGTTCAGGATTGCGTGGGGGTGTAGATCAGATGACCGGCTACACCGCCCGCGCCGCCATCTTTTGGATGATTGATCCCATCGGAGACCGGGACATCGGTAAAATCAAACGGCGAAACCCCCTCAAGGCAGGCGACATTCACCCCGAACTGATCGGGCTGTGAGCGGCTCTGATGAAAGGTGTAAATGCCGCAAACGGAACAGAAGTAGTGGCCCACCTCTTTGCTGTTGAATCGATATTCGGTGAGCTGCGCTTCACCGCGGGTCAGCTCCACTTTTGTCGCAAAGACCACCACCGCGCCGCGCATCCGGCAAAACGAGCAGTTGCAGCGGCGCACCGTATTAAATCCATCCTTCAGCGTCACCCGGTACGCCACCGCGCCACAGTGGCATTGTGCTGTCATTTCATTTTGCATCGTGATCTCCTGTGTAGTGAAACCAGCCAGCTTTCAGCCTACGCCAAAGCCTGGGATTTGGCAGCATCGGGGACGCATTTGTCGACTATTCAGAGTGAAAGTTTCACTCGTCTGATCTGGAAAGAGGTTTTACCTTGCGGACCGGTTCAGCCCGTTTCGCTACTGGTATACGGCGAAAAATAGCCTGCCGCAGAGTTGTCTCGTTGGTGTTCTCATCAAGTAATAGCGCAGCACGTCCCGGCTCCTGCAGCGTCATGAGCAGCTATTTCTGATCGATATTTTTCGCAGAACGAGAGATATCCATAATCAGCATGTCCAGCACATCCAAGGCAAAGACGTGCGCCAAAGTTCCCTGCGCTTTCACAAATGCTTGAGATACATGTTATAAAAAAGGCATAACTATCAGGTTGCTGGAGAAAAGGCTGAGTTCTAAATGAACGATGGTTATATCGGAAAGTCCAGACATCTTTACATCAATAACCGGGGACAATATGGATAATTATAATCAGTTGCTTGCATTCATATGGGCGTATGAATACGGCAACTTTTCTTCTGCCGCCCGGGCAAACGGATTAACGCCTTCAGCGATGAGTAAACTTATCAGCCGACTGGAGACGAGATTACAGGTAAGACTCTTCTATCGCGGGACGAGAACGTTAACGCTGACCGAAGAGGGACACGTTTATCTTAAAAGTGCCAGAGCAGTCGTTGACGCAATGACGGAGGCTGATTCACTGGCTGAAGATATGCCATCACGCATCAGCGGGCAGCTGAAAATCCGTACCATGACCACCTTTGCCCGTTATCATATCCTTCCATGGTTGCCCGAGTTTATTGAAGCTTACCCTGACCTCAACGTTGATATTGAAACGGGGCCGGTTTACCGGGATGACTTTGATAAAGGGCTGGATCTGGCCATTTATGGTGGTGTACTTGCGAGTTCTTCCCGTATAGCACGTCGTATCGGTGAGAGCCAGTGGATTACCTGCGCCTCGCCAGCCTACCTCAGCAGGTACGGCATACCCTCCCATCCACGTGAACTGATGGATCATCGCTGTTTTCACTTTAATTTTGAAAGCCACTGGAACCAGTGGTTATTTACCAAAGGCAGCCAAAGCATGATAGTCCCGGTAAAACCGGTTGCCTCGTTGTCGCAGGGTGATTTGCTGCGCGATCTGGCTATTAAAGGAGAAGGTATCGTCCGGCTGGCTGACTTCCACATAAACCAGGATATCAGAGAAGGAAGATTAGTACCGCTTTTGAAGGCATTCCAGTCTCCTGTCAGAGAGCCGCTCTATATAATTTACGCGAAAAGGCAGCATCTGAGCCCACGCATCCGCTGTTTTATTGAATTCATTGAAAAACAGATAGCGCTTCATCCCTGGAGTGTTTGAATTTCCAGTCAGCTCACCTCCACTTGTTCCCTATGTCCAATTTGAATTGCTGCTGTGAAACTACGTCACAATGGGTATTCCTGCTGCTCGAATCCCCTCGCTAACGGAACATGATACTGTTTTATGGATTTCCACAGAACGAATCCATTTTCCAAAACAGAAGAAATTACTATGTCAGACAGACAAACATCACGGGCAGCGATCGCACTGGCCCTGACTTTCTTTACCGGCATGCTGAGCAGCAGTCTTCCTACTCCTCTCTATCCCGTGTACATCAGTTTATATAGCTTCAGTGCTTCTCAAATAATGGCGGTATTTGGTGTTTATGCGGCAGGTGTTCTTTTAGCGCTGATATTTACTGCCAGGGTTAATATCATGACTAACCGGTATACAAGACCTCTCTATGCAGGTCTGGCCTGCGTTTTACTGTCGTCACTATTAATGATGTTTGCAGATAAATTTATGATACTTATCCTTGGCCGTTTTGTTACCGGTCTTGGCTCAGGTATTTTAATGGCCTATATCAACCGCTCGCTGATTAAATTATTTGATACAGAAGTCAGTAATAGTGCTGCATTAACCGCTTCTGCCTCATTAATCCTTGGACAGGCTATTGGTCCTTTAATCACGGGGGAAATCGTACATCGTAGTTTTTATGCACTTAAGACTCCCTACGTAATTCTTTTTATTCTGGTTGTAATCTCAATGTTTGGGATCTGGAGCAGTCGCCTGATGATCAACAGGGACAGCACCCCAGTAACCATTGAACGGAAAAGTGTTGTTGCTCAAAGTTACAGGGGACTCTCTTTCCGGGACGTTATCGTCTGCTGCATGGCCATATTTCTTTCCTGGGCGATGGCGTCTACGTTTATGTCCCAGGGGCCAACTCTCGCTCGCACCTATTTCAATGTCACCAGCGTGCAGCTGGTAAGCTATTCACTGTCGGCATTTCTGCTGGTTGCAGGTATCACCCAGATAGTGATGAGGAAAAAGCACCACTATTCGTCACTAAAAATCGGGATTATTGCCCAGTTTGTTGCCGTTTTTCTGGCCCTCTGCAGTGTGCACACAATCGCCCCGTCTCTTCTCTTCATATCCATTATGCTGGAAGGGTTTGCCTATGGGGCAATACTTGTCGGGGCTGCCACTATCGTTAATGTGGTCGCCAGGCAGAGTCAGCGACATCATCTGATAAACCTGCTTTACATTGTGGGTTACGTGGGTAACTGGCTGCCATTTTCACTGAGCATGATGATGGATCATTTTCCCCAGGAAACAGCCCTAAATGCCTATCTTATACTGTGCTGTATTTTAAGTGCGTCTATTTTATTATCAGTTTATTTCACGGTAAGAAACCAAAGGAAATTACGGACCGGATGAGAAAAAATGCATACCGCATAAATTTAACCTGAAGTAATCTCCCGATCCTGTGCTGCCGGATGAGATTAAAATAATAAGATTATCATCAGAGCATTATTCCCAGGGTAACCCTTGATCCCAGCTTTCAACAAGCAAGTCGATAAAGGAGCGAATTCGCGGGGATAAATGTCGTTTACTGGGATAAATGATCCGAACAGGTTCCGGAGGGAAGGGGTACGCCTCAAGCACGGGTATCAATTTCCCGCTACGCAAATCTTCTCCAAGCAAATAGGTCGGTAGATGGACTATACCAAATCCGGAAATTGCTGATGCCCGCATGGCTTCCGAACTGTCGAGGTTTAGCCGCCCGGGCCCATCATACACAAAAGTGCCTTCTGGAGTTGTAAACCGCCAGCTACGTCTCTTTTCCGCACTCAGAAGAAAAATAGTGTCATGCCTGGTTAAGCCTGCGGGTGTTTCCGGAACACCCCGTGAGGACAAATATTCGGGCGAGGCACAAGTAACAATGTGCTGCGAAGCAATTGTTCTGGTAAGAATGCGGGAGTCATCTCGAGGTTCACCGATGCGGATGGCAATATCATAGCCTTCTTCAATAAGATCAACAAACCTGTCGCTAAAGGAGACCTCCGCACGAAGTTCCGGCCACTTTTTCAGATAAATATCCAGAATGGGAAGGATATGGCGCTGCCCAAAAGAGAGTGGTGCACTCAGCCGGAGAGTCCCCGTTGGCTTATCTCTGCGCATCGCCATGGCGGCATCAACCTCTTCCAGGTCATCCAGTATCTGTCGGCATCGATCGAACATGACCCTTCCTTCATCGGTCAGACTCAGGCTTCGGGTAGTACGGTTAAGGAGACGAACCCCCATACGTGTTTCGAGCCTGACAATACTCTTGCCAATGGCAGAACGTGTGAGCCCGAGGGAACCCGCTGCGTGGGTGTAACTCCCGGCTTTTACAGCCGCGACGAATGCGGCAATATCCCCAATGCTGTTGATTTCCATTCTTTATTTATCTCTTTTGATATGGGCTTTAACGTACCCTGATATGGGAAGCACATTCCCTAAATGTTTATATAATATAGTTTCCTGTTATTTTTTATCGCAAATACAAACAGGAATAAAAATGCTGAATCAACAAACCAGGCAAGCCGTAAAAGAATGGTCAGAAAGCCTGGCCGGTCTGGGGCCAATTCTTACCGGTGCAGACAAATTAACGCCAATGAGTGAAGTGCGTGGCGCCTATACCCGTATGCTGGCGAAAAATCCTGCACCTGCAGGTGTTGGCTTTACTGAGGTCGATATGGGAGGCGTGCCGGGAACGCTGGTAACCCCCGACAACCTTGAAACTGATGCCATCGTGATGTACATCCACGGTGGGGCATACATTGTCGGTGAATCTGCGGGCTATCACGGTATTGGTGGCAACTATGCCAGCATGCTGGGCGCACGGGTTTACATGCCTGATTACCGACTGGCACCGGAGTATCCTTTCCCTGCGCCCGTCACCGATACCGTTCGTGCGTATGAGTGGTTAATTGAGCAGGGATTTGACGCCAGCAAAATCGTACTTGCGGGAGAGTCAGCGGGCGGCGCGATGGTGGTTACCGTTATGGTAGCTGCACGTAATAAAGGCCTGCCACTTCCAGCCGGCGGTGTTTCCATTTCCCCATGGGCTAACCTTGAGCACACGGGCGTCTCCATGACCAACCGGGAAGGCCTTGATCCTCTGAACACCAAGGCTGGCCTGGATTTCCTGGCACGCACCTTCCTGGGCGATGCGTTGCCTAATCACCCAATGGCATCACCGGTGTTTGCCGATGTAACGGGTCTGCCGCCGGTGCTGGTTCAGATTGGCGAAAACGAACTGATGCTAAGCGACGCGATGCGTCTGGCAACTCATCTGGGTGATAACCGCGTTCGTGTAAATCTGGAAGTCTGGCCGGGTATGTTCCACGCCTGGCATTTCTTCTCCACGTTGCAGCCAGAAGCGGTGCAGGCGCTGGAGAGCTCCGTCGTCTTTATGAAGCAGGCGCTGCGGGATGCAGCAAGCTAATTATCAGTGAGGAATTAAATAACGGGCGCGACTGACTGCGCCCGTCGAAAATGAAAAGCCCTTTACAGACACAATTCACTTATCCGCCAGACCTGCCTCTTAAATTAAACGCATAATGCTGGATACAACGGGTTTGGAGTTACCCCTGCGGTACTTAATCATATTCATGAACAGGTTAAGCCCCGCATTCCGATGAATGTGGCAGTGCGAGCTTGTTTATTTTGACTGCAACCCGCTTTTGAAGATTGCGCCCATATCAGACCGTGATAAGCGTCATCTCTTCCGCTTCAAACGCCTCAAGCAGTTCTTTATCGAGCTTCTCTTCCACGACGAGCGTTGAGATTTCACGGCATTTCGCCACGCTGAATCGCGCTACTGCGGGGATTTTATCCGCTGTCAGCCCGACAATGACCTGATTGCTTTGCGCCATAGCGACTTTCTTGAATTCGCAATCCGCATAGTTAAAACCGGTCAGACCGGCCTCCGGGCTCATGGCACAGCCGCCAATAAACGCCTGATCAAACAGAATCCCCTGGATCTGGTTGATCGCGGTTTGCCCGACCGCGCCGCCGGTGCTCTTCTGTATCTGCCCGCCCAGCATAATCACCTCCGCAGCAGGATGGTTGATCAGTAGCGCAGCAATATCGGGTGCATTGGTGACGACGGTGATATTCAAATCTGGTGATAGCGTCTGTGCCAGCGCCAGATTGGTTGTACCGGCATCAATAAAGATGCAGCTATTGGCTTTCACCAGGCTGGCACAGCGCTGCGCGATCAGGGCTTTTGCTGCGTGATCGTGAGCTTTCCGGCTGACAAAGCTGCCCGCCTCCTGAAGCTGTAACACCGCACCGCCATAGACCTTTTTACATAAACCCTCTTTACTGAGTTCATGGAGATCGCGGCGGATAGTGTGCTCTGACACGGCCAATTGCCGTGCCAGGTCAGCGCAGACCACCCGTCCTTTGTCCTGCAATATCTCACGAATCAGCGCTTGTCGCTGCTGCGGGAAAGCTGCATAATCGAGCATATAAACCTCAAAATATTCACAATCGAGCTATAGTGAGCATGATCGTTCACTGCCGGGCAGGGAGTCAATAGCGATCTCTCGGTCCTGTCAGCTCTACCTGACATCCCTCAAAGGAATGCAATGGCTAATAACGTCTCTTCCACGCTGGCAACACGCATCATCTTTTTTATAGCCGGATTTATCACCGCGACCTGGGCGGTGATTGTGCCCTTCGCCCGCGGCAATACCGTCGTTAATGAGGCGCAACTCGGCACCTTGCTGCTTTGTCTTGGCGTCGGCGCGCTGATTGCGATGCCGGTGACGGGCTGGCTGACCAGCCGCTTTGGCTGCCGCCGGGTGATTCTGGTCGCTGTCGCGCTGGTCATCATCAGTACGCCATGGCTATCGGTGCTGAGCAACCCGCTGTTGCTGGCGCTGGCGTTGCTGGTTTTTGGCGTCGGCATCGGAGTAACCGACTGCGCCATGAACATCCAGGCGATCCTGGTGGAGAAGCAGGCGGCAAAGCCAGTCATGTCAGGCTTTCACGGCATGTATAGCGTGGGCGGCATTGCCGGCGCGGGCTTTATGACGCTGCTGCTGGCGATGGGATTTAGCGTGCTGACCGGCTGTTTGCTGGCGGTCGCGGCGGTGATTATCATGACGCTGGTCAGCGCATCGGGCTTACTGACCTACGCGAACCCCGCTGAAGGCCCGGTGTTTGCTGTTCCGCGCGGCAGCGTACTGATTATCGGCATCATCTGCTTTGCCGTCTTCCTGACCGAAGGCACCGTGCTGGACTGGAGTGCTGTCTATCTGACCGACGTCCGGGCCATTCCGGCATCACTGGGCGGACTGGGCTATACCTGCTTTGCCATTGCGATGACCGTGGCGCGTCTGACCGGGGATCGGATTATCTCATCGCTGGGACGTTTACCGGTTGTGCTGGGCGGCGCACTGATTGCCGCCGCTGGCATGGCGATGGTGACCTTTATCGCCTCCTGGCCGATGGCGTTGCTGGGCTACACCCTGGTCGGCGCAGGCTGCGCCAATATCGTGCCGGTAATGTTCTCCGCCGCCGGACGTCAGACGGTGATGCCGCAGGCGGTCGCCGTGCCTGCCATTACTACTCTGGGCTATCTGGGGGTCCTGAGCGGGCCAGCCGTGATTGGCTACGTGGCGCATTACACACATCTCGCTTTCTCGTTTTCACTGATTATGGCGCTAATGCTGGTTGTCGGTGCGGTCTCTCTGACCCTGGATCTGGGCCGTAGCCGCGCGGGGGAGAATGCATAAAATTACCCAATCCGCGCTCCTGACAGAATTTCATTGAACGGGGCGCGGAGTCATCTTCAGGAGGAACGGAAGCGGCGTGCCATTACTCTCCCAGCCTGACCCAGCGGCGGCCTGCCAGCACCGTCAGCGCCACGATGGTGATGCCCGCAGCCAGATGCATAGAAAAATCGATGGCGTGCAGATGGGTATCGTGGCACAACGACAGCAGCATCGATGAGGTAAACGCACTGCCGCAGCCGCTCAGCGCCAGACTGCGCGCGGGATAGAGGGATCGGGTGCGCTGCAGGGCGAACACGGACATCAGCATCATCGGGACACTGGCCGACAGCATAAACAGATAGCAGTGCATCCCTTCACCCAACCGGTTCGCGCCCGATGGCGGTGCTGAAGATGACATATTGATCAGATTCAGCACCAGCCACATCATCGCCATCAGCAGCGGCCAGCGCAGGCTGATCGGTTTTCTGCCTGCAATACTCAGCGTAAAGGCTGCCGCCAGCGTGCTGCCCGCGATGATGAGTGACAGCAGCAGGGCAACCAGCGCGAAAAACGCGCCAGGCTGCGACCAGTCAGTGAAACGGCTGTGAAATGCCCAGCTGGTCAGCGCGCCACAGGGCAGGGCAAGCGCAATCCAGCCCGCGACGCGCCAGGCGGTGGGCCAGACGCGCTGCACCGG
The DNA here is from genome assembly GCF_024520895.1 of Pantoea sp. Fr-CA_6. Classification (NCBI taxonomy): domain Bacteria; kingdom Pseudomonadati; phylum Pseudomonadota; class Gammaproteobacteria; order Enterobacterales; family Erwiniaceae; genus Pantoea; species Pantoea sp. Fr-CA_6. The sequence goes on from NZ_JALNPO010000003.1 coordinate 505,834, forward strand.
CTGGGCAGACGCGCTGAGCTGATTAATTAACTGGTCATGATTTCTCATGATGACCCCGTCCATATTTACGAAGGTTGACCATTGCGCGATGCAACAGAGATTTAACCGCAGAGAGCGACTGATTGGTTTCAGCTGCTGCCTGCGCCAGGCTCTGCTCGCGCAGATGCACGGATTCGACGATCTCTCGCTGGCGCAGCGGAAGGTTATCCAGATAACCGGAGAGGATATCCGTATCGGCTGAGGACTCTGCACTTGCAGCGGGTTGCCGTTGCAGCTCTTCCTCATCCTGTACTTCCTGGCGACGGCCGCGATGGCGCAGCGCATCTATGGCCCGGGCAGAGGCGATGGCAGCAACCCAGGGGAGTATCGGACGCTGCGGATCGTAGGTATGCCGCACCCGATGGATCGCCAGCAATGTCTCCTGAATGACATCCTCAACCAGTCCCTCATCACGGATTTTTTTGCATACCAATGCCCGGATGGCAGGAACCATCGCTTTCAGTAACTGGTTATAGGCAGCTCTGTCACCCGCCTGCGCCCGGGCCATTAATGCTGGCCACTGCTGTGCGCGTTGATCAGTTTCTGGCATCGATCATCAGCAGTTCAGCATGCTGTCGCCGCGCCCTGGCCACGCGCCAGGCAATCGTTTCATCAGTAATCTCAGGATTTATTTCCTTTTTCTGTTGCCTGATTCAGCGCTGAAATCACAATGCCAGGCGTCAGCACCTGCGGCAGTACCTCAGGTTTACCGCCGTCAGCCGGATAGACCACGTAGAGCGGTAATCCACCGCGTCCGAAATCGCTCAGCGCCTGTTCAACATCGGGATTGTATTTGGTGGAATCCGCGACCATATAAATGGTGTTGGTTCGCGCCATCGCCGCTTTTACCGCCTGCGTCGAAAGCGAAGTACGATCGTTAACCTGGCAGGTAATACACCATGATGCGGTAAAGTTCACCAGTATTGGTTTGCCCTGACCTTTGATGGCATCAACGTTCTGTGGCGACCAGGCCACAGCGGCGGCAGCCTGTGAGGCGGTTGCCGTTTCAGCCGGAGCTTCGGCAAACCTGTTCAGGTTCAGTAACGGCACTACGACCAGCGCCAGGAAGAATGCGGTCGCCACATGCAGCACCCAATGACGCTGTCCCATCATACGGCGTTTCTGCGCCATGCCATACAGCCAGGCGGCGAAACTAAACAGTAAACAGCAGGCCAGAATGGCAGCCAGCGCCGCCGATCCCGCCTGACGTTCAAGTACCCAGATCAGCCAGCCCACCGCGCCCAGCATGGGAAACGCCAGCCCCTGCTTTAAGGTGATCATCCAGGCACCCGGTTTTGGCAAAATTCGCGCCAGCACCGGGAAGAATGAGATGAGGGTGAAGGGCGCAGCAAAGCCCAGCGCCAGTGAAATAAAGATCACCAGACTGATTAGCGGAGGCTGGGTAAGCGCATAGCCTACCGCGCTGGCCATAAAGGGCGCGCTGCAGGGAGTGGCGACAATGATGGCCAGCGCGCCAGTCAGAGCTGAACCGACCAGACCACCGCGATCGCCTCCCACTTCGCCAACCCGCTGTACCGATAATCCTACTTCAAACAGACCGAGCAGGTTCAGTGCCGACCCAAGCATCACCAGAATCAGCGCGGCGATGACCAGCGGCGATTGCAGCTGGAATCCCCAGCCCACCGATGCACCGCCCGCCCTGGCCAGCAACAGAACTGCGGTCAGAGCGACCATCGTCACGACTACGCCCAGCAAAAAGGCCAGGCCTTCGGCTCTGGCGTGGGAAGGTGATTCGTGATGCCGGATCAGGCTCAGTGCTTTCAGCGAGATCACCGGAAACACGCAGGGCATGAGGTTCAGAATAATGCCGCCCAGGAAGGCGGCTGCAATCGCAGTCAGCATGATGTACCTGCTCTGAAGATGAAGTTATGCCGGATTGGCCTGGCGGTATTTTTTAACGGCATCCATCGCTTTCTGGATATGCGTATCAGGATTTTTATCGGTGAAGCTCAGCAGGATTTTGCCATCGGGCGCAATCACGTAAGAGGTACGGTCTGAAAGCTTCTGACCTTTCATCTCCATAGTGCTCTTATATTCTGCCGCCACTTTGGCACCGGGATCGGCTGCGACGGTAAATTTGTCACGGCATTCAAGCTGCGAGAATTTCGCAATCTGATCGGTATTGCCCGCGGTCACGCCAATGACGGTCGCACCCTGCTTTTTAAATTCATCGGTCGCTTCAGCAAAATCGTGTGCTTCCAGCGTACAGCCTGCACTGAAAGCAGCAGGGAAGAAGTAGAGAACAACCGGGCCTTTCTGCAGCGCCTGTTGCAATGAGAAGGTGGTCGATTTACCGGCAAGCGCGGCTTCCAGTTTAAAGTCCGGCGCTTTTTCACCGACCTGTAACGCTGCAAAAGCAGATGTTGCCGGAACACTCAGTGCCAGCAGCGTTGCGACGGCCAGGTTTTTCAGGGTGTTTTTCATTGGCTTTACTCTCTCCATTGACGAACAGACGGAGTTGTCTGACGTCCCTGATAACAGGTTCGTTCAAAAATGGAAAAAGTTGCGCGGTTGAGGAATTTTTTTCGTGTTTTTTTTATGGTGCTTCACCAGCCGTCCTTTATCAGATCCCTCATTTTGAGCTGAATCGTATAAAGCTAATGTCAGCAAATTTCACCTGGTTCGCTGTAGTTATTCCTCTCTGGCCGTAATCACTGTGATTTGGCCCACAATAATAGGGCTAACTCACTGCCTTTTCTCAACAGGTGAGCATCATCACGTTTATCTTCAGTCCCATTAAGTAAATTTCCCTTACGGAATGAAAAAACGATTCAGCCAATGGGATGACTTATGAAGATTAAACTGGCGTTAACGGTACTGGCAGTGCTGGTTTCAGGCTCTGCAGCGGCGAAAACCTGGGTGCTGACGAGTGCTGAACAGGGCACTGAGCAAGGAAACTGGAAGATTTCCAGCAGTGAGCTGAAGTTTCAGGGCAAACCGTTCAGCATCGAGCAGAAAGTCCTGCATGGCGGCAAGCAGGAAGGCAGTAAAATTCTGACGATCCGCAGTGAGGATGGCCTGACGATTACGCTAAGCCCGACACGTGGCATGAACTTACTGCGTGTTGAAGGCTTTGGCACCCGCATGGGCTGGGATTCACCAGTTAAAGAGGTCGTCAATCCTGCCTACATCAATCTTGAGAGCCGCAACGGTCTGGGCTGGCTGGATGGTTTCAACGAGATGATGGTGCGTTGCGGCTACGAATGGACCGGTCATCCGGTCACCGATGAAGGCCGAATCTATACGCTGCACGGTAAAGCGGGGAATACGCCGGTTTCTCAGCTGGAAGTTGAAGTGGCAGATGCGGCACCACACGAAATTCGTATTCGCGGCCTGATTAAAGAGAGCACCTTTAAGAAAGCTGATTTGCAGACCATGACCGAGCTGCGTTACGTGCCAGGCAGCAACAGTTTCAGCCTGCATGATGTGTTAACCAACCACGCCGACTATCCGCACGATTACCAGATCATCTATCACAGCAACTTCGGCAAACCGATTCTGGAAGAGGGCGCACGCTTCCTGGCGCCGATGTCCGGCATCAGCCCATTCAATGACTACGCGAAAGCCGGGTTAAAAGAGTGGCAGACCTATAAAGGTCCGACCAAAGACTTCGATGAGATGGTGTTCAACATCAAGCCGCTTTCAGACAGCAATCATCAGACCGTCGCTGCGGTGATAAATAAAGCGGGCAACAGCGGCGCATCCATTCAGTTCGATACGCGTCAGCTCCCGATGCTGACCTTATGGAAAAATACCGACACCCTGAAACAGGGCTACGTGACCGGCATCGAACCTGGTACCAGTTACGCCTATCCGGTCACCATTGAACGTGAACAAAAACGTGTGAAGCAACTGCAACCGGGTGCGAGCACAACATTTGATCTGACGTACACCTTGCTGCACAGCAGCGAGCAGGTTAATGACGTTGAGAAACGCATTAAGGGCATTCAGGGTGACACGAAGATTGATGTAAGCGAGACGCCGATAGCGAAAGAGTAACGACCCTTCATAACCCCAGCTAAATTGTTGGGGTTTTTACTTAACTGGTCAGTCAGTTATGTTTTGCCATAACTGATAATGGCAGTAATCGACATAGGGCGTTGTTAATTGTACCGTCACGAGATGACAATACCGATGCGGGAGAATAGCGCAGACCTGCGATGGATACTGGCGATGCGATAACATCGTAGCATTGGACATCACAGGTAAATATTCGGCATAGCTGTGGGAGGGTTTTAAGCCGAAAGTTGATGGAAAAGAGTAACTCTGAAATACTAACAGTTAATAACTGATAGTAACTCAGCGGGAGAGGAATCATGCCAACCAGCGTAGTACTTAGTCCTTATTTCGAAGCGTTCATCCGCGAACAGATTGAAAGCGGGCGATATAACAACATCAGTGAAGTGATCCGTGCGGGCCTCAGGGCTCTGGAAGAACGGGAGCAGCAGATGAAACTTGATGCTCTGCAAACAGCGGTCAGCGCAGGTATAAACAGCGGCGAAAGCAAAAACGCGGAAGAGGTATTTGATCGCCTTTCGCAAAAATATCGGCGGCAGGCCGAAGGTGGTAAAGCGTAGTGAGGTACATGTGTGATATGTTATTTAACATAAGATAGATTATACGCACTTAAGTCAAAGCGCTAAGATAAAGGCTAAAGCTCTAAGCTAACCTTATCCGTGGACTTCAGACAACCTGCTGAAGCCCCTGTATGACGGCCTCTGGTGCGGGATTTTCGCGATCAATAAAGCCGTCGCCTCACCACCGCTGTATCTCTCACGGCGATCGGTTCAGGATAGACAGCGGCAATCATCGCTGGTTTAAGAAACGCGGTTCAGCCTGCACGCTGTTGCTCTCAGCCCGTCGCGCCCTGACACACTGCGAATCGACAGCCTCTATCACTGCGGCAATGAAGTCTCGTGCAGATGTCGCCACAAAACCTTGCCAGCATTATTTACCTCGAACACAACCGTAGAAAACCGCAGCGTGGCCTCCTGACCCGGAAGCTGCTGCAACTCCTTATATACCACAGTGGCATTTCCTTCACTCTCAGCAACCATCTGCATGTCGCAGATATCAATCGCTAAACCCGGACGTGCACCGCGCTGAGTGCGGAAAAACCCATTTAGTGTCGTGAAATCCAGTAAGGCACCGCCCGGTGTCACCATGGAATATGCAGGACTAAAACGCGCTAAAAGTTCCTCACAAACCTCATCATGTGCTTCTTTGTTACCCAGCCAGTTGCGAATCAATTCGTGGGCGTCCAGTACTTCCTTAAAATAACGGTTCATTTTTGGTCCCTTTTAAGCATAGAAATAACCTTCTGATTTGAAATGCGTAAACAGCACAGAAGCGGAATCACAGCGCTGAATGCCGCTATAACAAAACAGAGGTGATAAGCGTGTTCTTCAGGCATGCCGCTATTCGCAATCAGATTGAACAGCAGGCTGACCAGCGTAACGCCGAGACAAAAACTGAGCTGGCGATTGATATTCCAGAGTGCGCTGGCATCAGCAAGTTCGCTGTCGGTGATGTGAATAAAAGCAGAACTCTGAGCCGTGCTGCTGCACAGGCTGCCGCCAAATCCCATCAAGGCGAAAGCAAGTGCAAAGACTAAGGTGTCCGATGTCTGGACAGTCAGCGCCAGCAGGCCAATACCCAGCGCCTGAAACAGACAGCCGGTGATAAATAGCGGGCGTGGTCCCCAGAGGTTGAACGTCTTACCTGTCAGACTAATTGCCGCAAAGGAAGCCAGAGACCATGGCAGCATGAGCGCGCCAACAAAGCCGGCATGCATACCCAATTGATTTTGCAGGTATAGCATAGTGATCATACTGACGCCGGTGAACACGCCTGGTATAAACTGATAGATCAGCATTGCTGTTTGTAAGAGCGGATCCTTTATCAGATGCAGGTTAATGAGTGGATGGCTTTTTCGAAGTGCGTCCCACACATAGCCCGCCAGAGTAAGGACGCCAGCAAGCAGCATCATCGCCCCCTGATAAAGCCTGTCAGCATCGCCCAGGTAAGTCAGCCCGAGAAGGATCAGCGTGAGCGCGGTACAACCACTGACTAAACCTACCAGGTCCAGCGGTTCAGATGAGTTCACCGGTTTGTCTGCTTTGAGCCAGCATCCCGCCAGCAGCAATGCCGCAACCGCGAGCGGCAGGCTCACAAGAAAAACCCAGCGCCAGCTAAGGCTCTCAACCACTATTCCACCAACAGCTGGCGACAAGGCGGGTGCCAGCAATGCAATTAACATCACGACTGACGATAACTTCGCACGTTCATTGCTTCTGTATAACGCATAGGTCATCGTCTGACCGATGGGGATCAACAGTCCGCCGCCGATGCCCTGTATCCATCGGAAGGCGATGAGCTGAGAAACTGACGCTGATGCCCCCACACCACAGGTGCCCGCAATGAAAATAAGAAGTGAGAGCATGAACAGACGTTTTGCGCCCATGCGCCGTACCAGCCAGCTACTGAGCGGTATGACCAGCGTCAGGCCTAAGATGTAGCCATTACTGATCCATGCCAGCTGGTTAACGGGGGCATCAAAATGTCTGCCAATCTCAGGATAAGCAACATTGGCGATAAACATGTTGACCAGATCAATAAAAAATCCCAGCAAATAGACACTGGCTACGCGCACACGATAGCTCATTTTTTTCCCAGACAGATCAGCGTAAGGCGCGCAGTATAGGTGCTTAAATTATCGGGATAAATTCACTTTCTGTTGTTACACTGTCAAAGATATTTTGACAATGAGATGTCGTTAACGGAGTTCACGATGATCAATATGCAACGGCTGGGGATCTTTGTCGCAGTTGTCGAGGCAGGCAGTTTTACAGGTGCAGCTCAGACACTCGGGTTAACTAAAGCCGTTGTGAGTTTCAATATTAAACATCTCGAAGAGGAGCTGGGTGTCTCGCTCCTTATCAGGAGCACCAGACGCGTTTCAGCCACGGATACGGGTGAAAGATTTTATCATCGTTGCCTTCAGCTTCTTCAGGATGCGGAAAGCGTATTAGAGGATGTGAGAAGTGATCACGCTGGATTAAGCGGGACACTCCGGATCACAACCACTCTGGAATATGGCGCTCGTGTGATCGTCACTGCCCTTGCTGACTTTGCAGCCCAACACCCGCAGTTACGCATACATCACGTCTCTTCATCAAAAAATGACGACCTGATTGCCGGCCGCTTCGATGTGGCGATACGACTTGGGCATCTTGCCGATTCCAGTCATCACGCCCGCCTTATCGATCAGTTTGATATCCTGCCGGTCGCTGCACCTTGTTATCTCAACAGCCTGAATGAAGCGTCTATCCGGGATCTTTCACATCTCGCGTCAGCAAAATGGATTGCGCATAGCCGTTTATCGACGCCACTCAGCTGGCAGGTGACCACGCCCGAAGGTGAGTCTGTGCTGATGAGCGCATTTCAGCCTGCCATGATCACAGCTGACAGTGCCTCTTCTTTACTCGCTTTTGCTTTAGCCGGTGCTGGCGTGGCGATTCTGCCCGCCTGGCTGGTACAGGATGAGATTGAAAAAGGTGGATTAGTACGGCTACTGCCCGATCATCAATTCCCCCGTCAGGGAATTTACGCGCTCTACCCTAATACGCGTCATGTGCCAGAAAAAGTACGCGCGTTTATAGATTTCCTGCATGAACGTTTGGCGCACTCCAGCAGAAAATAAGCGCATCCATGACATTATTCTGATGGGCTAACCGTTAATTTATCTCAACTGATTTAAATCCCATAAACTTTATTTTATGCAGGGCGGGAAGGTAAATATTTACTGTCTGGCTAATGACAATTCAGTTTAACGCAGGCGCATTCCTTAATTCCCTGTCATGATAAATCACTGCCGCGCGATAATCTAAAAACTGGCGCTGGGGCTTGTCTTGTTATCCCATCCCTAGCGCCAGCGCCTGCGGCTTCAGGCCCGGACCTGCGCCACACCCTGGTGTGGCTCAGTCATTTGATGCACAGTATTAAGTAAAAATTAACGCCGTATAAATAATTCGCACAGTATCTTAATAACATAAGATTTTAATCTGGATGATTGCGGTTTATTCGCTGGCAGGAAAACAGGTCGCATGTTATTAAATTTGAATGTCGCGATTAAATTCATTTGCATCCGGGAATTAAAACATGAAAAAGAGCTTATCCCTCGCATTACTGTTTTCGCTCACAACAGTTAGTCACGCGGCACTGGCGCAGCAGACCCTGCGCTTTGGCGTTGACCCTACGTTCCCACCGTTTGAATTCAAGGCGGCTGATGGATCATTGCAGGGCTTTGATGTTGATCTGGGCAATGCCATCTGCGTTCAGGCAAAGGTGAAGTGCCAGTGGGTGCAAATGGGTTTTGATAGCAGCATCCCTGCCCTTAAGGCGAAGAAATTTGATGCCATCCTGTCAGCGATGTCGATGACCGATAAGCGTCGTCAGCAGGTGGCTTTCAGCGATATGTTGTACAACACGCCCAGTGCTTTACTGGCACCGGCTGCCAGCACGCTGACGACCGATGTTGCCTCATTGCGCGGTAAGACGATCGGTGTGGCACAGGGCACCATCCAGGAAACCTATGCCAAAACCAAATGGGAGCCGGAGGGCGTTAAAGTCATCTCCTATCCTAACCAGATGGAAGTTTATCCGGATCTGGTCGCCGGGCGTCTTGATGGCAGCCTGGCCAATGCGGTCTCTGCTGAACAGGGATTCCTGACCTCAGCCGAAGGCAAGCCGTACGCCATCAAAGGGACCCTGGTGGATAAAGTGATTTTTGGTGATGGCGTGGGTATCGCGCTACGCAAAGGAGATGAGGCAAACCTGAAGATGATTAATGCGGCACTGGCGGAGATGCATAAAAACGGGACTTATGACCAGCTCACCAAAAAATATTTTAAATTCAGTGTTTATCCCTGAGCCGCTCAACGTGAAGAATCGCAGGAATATGAAGACTATGGCATTGCCCGAATACCACGTTCAGCGCGCGCGGTTTATGGCAGCGGCGCAGAGCAAAGGTGCTGAGACGACCTCGTATCCGCATCCTCTGCCTGGTCCTCTGGGAGAAGCCCTGTATACAGACGTGGCACGGATAGGACCGGCCAGCGCATCACGTCTGATGCTGGTCGTTTCCGGCACTCACGGCGTTGAGGGCTATTATGGTTCCGATTGTCAGATAGCCTGGCTCGAGACGCTGGATGAAAAAGCATTGCCCGCTGATACCGCCCTGTTGCTGATTCATCTGCTCAATCCATGGGGCGCGGCGCATTTACGGCGCGTGAACGAAGACAATATTGATCTGAACCGTAACTTTATCGATTTCAGTCAGCCACCTCCTGCTAACCCGGATTATGCACAGTGGCACGGTATTTATCATGGCGACCGTGCAAGCGCCGATCGGCAACTGGCCGACGCACTCGAGGGCGCAGGCTGGCAGGCGGTTAAACGTGTCACAGAAGCCGGACAGTATAGTTTTGCTGACGGCTTTTTTTTCGGCGGTGAGAAGCCCTGCTGGTCACACCTTACGATGGCGGCAATCGTTGACCAGCATCTCTCTGTAGCGAAAACCATCATCAGCTTTGACCTTCATACCGGGGCTGGCGCATGGGGGCATCCGATGCTGCTCTCTATTGCGGAGCAGCGTTATCCGGCGCATGACTGGGGCAAAGTCATTTACGGTAAGTGGCTGACCTTATTGTTTACTGGTGCCGGACGTGACAGTGTAACTGGAATTACAGCAACGGCAACCGGCTATCTGTCGCACTATCTGCTGACGTCGCTGGCTGACACCCGGATTTTGCCTCTGGTGGTGGAATGCGGGACTTACGAGGGTCAGGATATGCATCAGCGGGTGCGTGAAGATCACTGGCTGCACCTCTATGGCGATCCTGCCAGTGAGGGCGGCCAGGTGATAAAGCAGCAACTGGTCGAGGGGTTCTGGCCAGAAGATGCGGACTGGCGTGCATTGGTGGCTTTCCGCACGCAGCAAATCTTTCTGCGCGGCTGGCGTGCCCTTGCAGACACGCCATGATGTCATAGTCTGCCGTAAAAGGTCATACGCGCGGTTTCTGACAACGCAATATCCGGCTGCGTATTGTAAGCCAGCACGGCCAGCATCCGGGTGACCTCGCCTTCAGTTGGGGTCACACGGTGCAGGGAATTACGGCCACGAAACAGCACCAGATCCCCGGCATCTATCTCCAGCGCGTCAACGGTCTGGCGTTCTTCCAGCACTGCGTCGACACCGGCAAAGTTCATCTCACCGGCATCAGCATCCCGCAGATCTTTCACATACTGAAACACGCCGCCCGCCAGCGGTTTCTGTACCAGTAAGGTGATGGCAAATGAGGAGTTGTCGAAGTGCCAGCCCAGCTCCTGACCGTGTGATGCATAGTGTAGGTTGATCGAGGAAAGCGGGTCAGCATAGGGATAGAGCGCTTTTTCACCCAGTACATCGCACAGGAAATGTTTGAACAACTCATCATTATAAAGCTGACGCAGCGGCGAGTCAGCAGCGATAACATCATCAGTGATGCAGCCTTTGGTGCTGATCACATCCCTGTTACGCGGATGCTCAGCACTGAAAGCGTCATCAGGTTTCATCAGATAGACATTGTGCATGCTGCGGGTGTGATAAGCCTGGTGACGTTGTGCATTGCCCTCTTCGATGATCGCCTCTAAAGCGTGTGGTTTTAAAAACTGACGCAGTACCAGCGCGCCGGACTGGTTTAACTGCTCACGACAACGTTGACGCCAGCCATGATCGGCCAGTGGATGAAGATCGAGACGGACAAGGGAACCAGACATAGCAACAATTCTCATGATGAGCAGGTGTGATGTTACTCTACCGGTCGCCTGCAACGCTGCGTAACGATAAAAACTTAATGCCCTGATAAGGAAGTGTTAATGCCTGCCCAATTACCAAGGTTGCCAAGGTTGCCAAAGATCAGCGTCATACAGTCATTTAAAGTGGCTGCCGAACTGGGCAGCCTGGCAAAAGCGGCCGCTCAACTGGCCTTAACCCCGGCGGCAGTCAGTCAGCAGATTCGCCAGTTGGAGGAGCAACTCGGCAGCGCCCTTTTTTTACGTACGCAGAGCGGCGTGATGCTGACCGAAACCGGAAAAGAGTATCTGCGCTATGTTACTGAGGCGTTTGATATTCTGCATCTCGGTCAGCAAAACATCCGCCATGCGGCCAGCGCGCCAAAACTCACGGTTTACACATTGCCGGCGCTGGCGTCCAAATGGCTGTTGCCCCAGCTGGCGAGCTGGCGCGACCATTGCCCGAATATCGATCTCTCGTTACACGGTACGCATTCTCAGGTCGATTTCACCGCGATGCCCGCCGATTTTGTGATCTGCTTTGGTGAGGATCGTTACCCGCAGTCAGATAAGCTGAAGTTGTTTCATGATGACGTACTGCCGGTGGCCAGTCCTGCTCTGTTACATCGCTTTACGCCGGAAACGATCTTAAGCCAGGCGCCGCTGATCCACCTCGACTGGGGTAATGAAGGCCGTTTTCTGCCGGACTGGCGAAGCTGGTTTCAGGCTAAAGGCATGGACGAACCTCTGCCGCAGCCCGCGTTCAGCTTTAATCTGACCTCGCTGGCGATTGATGCGGCTGTCGCGGGAGCTGGTGTGCTGCTGGGGCAGCGACGCCTTATCGCGGCGGAACTGGCGCGGGGCGATCTGGTGGTAGTGGATGATCTTTGCCTGCCGCTGAGCAAACCCTATTACCTTGTCTGGCCGCAACGCACCCTTAGCCAGCCAGGCAGTGAGGCGATGATCAGCTGGTTAAGCCAACTGGGCGCGAGCTGCGAATAGCCCGTCGCCGTGATCGGACTCGCCTGCGCCCGCCAGTCTGGAACCCTCAGCGGGCGCAGGGTCAGATTATCACTGCGCCACCAGGTGACCAGGTGTCATCATCCTTCCGCATTATCCTCAACAATCACCGCCACGCGTTGCCCTGCACGTACAGCGCTGCCTGGCTGCACGCTGACCTGCTGAACAATGCCGTCGCACGGCGCCAGAAGCGGGATCTCCATCTTCATCGACTCCAGCACCACCAGTGTATCCCCTTCCTTCACCCGGCTGCTCGCCGTCGCCTGCACCTCCCATAAATTGCCGGAAACCGGGCTTTCAACCCCCTGCTCGCCTGGCTGCAGCGGCGCATCGCCGCCTTCATCGGCCACACTTTCCTGACTGTCAAAATGGGCCTGTCCGCTGGCGATCCAGCGGTCACGTTCCGCATGGAACGCGGCTTGCTGGTGATGGCGAAACCGACCGATGCTCTGCGCTTCACGGGCGAGGAAATCCTGATATTCCGCCAGCCGCAGCGTGCTGTGCTCAATGCGCAGCGGATAGCGACCGAGGGGAAAATCGCGGCGAATCTGCAACAGCTCACTGGCTGAAACCGGATAAAAACGGATCTGATCGAAAAAGCGCAGCAGCCAGGGTTTACCGCCAAAATCGGCGACTTCATGATACCGGTTCCACATCTGCAGCGTGCGGCCGACAAACTGATAGCCGCCTGGCCCCTCCATGCCATACACACACAGATAGGCACCGCCGATGCCAACCGAATTTTCCGCCGTCCAGGTGCGGGCCGGATTATATTTTGTCGTCACCAGCCGATGACGGGGATCCAGCGGCGTGGCGACCGGCGCGCCGAGGTAGACATCGCCCAGCCCCATCACCAGATAGCTGGCTTCAAAGACCGTGTTCCAGACAGCCTGCTCATCCGGCAGATCGTTTATACGGCGGATAAATTCCAGATTACTCGGGCACCACGGCGCATCCTGCCGCACGGTGGTCATATATTTTTCGATGGCCTTCTGACAGGCCGGATCGTCCCAGGAGAGCGGCAGATGCACCACGCGTGTGGGAACCTGAAGGTCATCACTCATGCAGACCCTCTCCCACTCACCGCGCACCCACATCAGCAGCACGTCGGGCGTCAGCGTCTCCGGCTGAAAGTGGATTTGCAGCGAGCGGATCCCCGGCGTGATATCAATAATACCGTTGCGGGATTGCGCTTCCAGCGCCTGCATCAACGCATGAATGCGAAAACGTAACACCAGATCCAGTTCCGGCTCGCCAGCCTCCAGCAGCAGATGCGTATCACCAGAGAGGCGCGCCACCAGGCGTTTATCCGCTGCGCCGCAGGTCATCACGATGGGCGAAATCAGCGGCGCAGGCTGCCAGTCTGTTTCCTGTGGCTGGAGCGTGGTCAGCTCGGTGCGTCGGCCCTCTGCCAGTCGGCGGGCGGTAGGAATATCCACCGCGACAAACTGCACTTTGTCACCGGCTTTGAGCTGTCCCAGTTGCCAGAGGTCCGCCTCGATTACCGTCACCGGGCAGACGAACCCGCCAAGGCTCGGGCCATCCGGCCCCAGGATCACCGGCATATCACCGGTAAAATCGACCGCGCCGATCGCGTACGGGTTGTCATGGATGTTTGAGGGGTGCAGCCCTGCTTCACCGCCGCTGTCGCGGGTCCAGATTGGCTTTGGCCCGATTAGTCGAACGCCGGTGCGGCTGGAGTTAAAATGCACTTCCCATTCTGTGGCAAAAAACGTCTCCATATACTCCGGCGCAAAAAACTCAGGCGCACCGTGCGGACCATAAATGACGCGCAGCGTGCGCACCGTGGCAAGCTCTGTTTGCAGTCCGACGGGCAGTTCCGATCCGGTTGCGCTCGCAGAACGCGGAGCGAGATGCAGCACGTCACCGCTACGCAGTGCCCGTCCGGCATGTCCGCCAAACTGACCAAGGGTGAAGGTGCTTTTGCTGCCTAAATAGTCCGGCACCTGAATGCCGCCGCTCAGACAGAGATAACTTCTGACGCCAGCGCCACTTATCGCGCCCAGCTTCAGCGTTGTCCCGGCCGGAATGGTAAATACAGAATTCATTGACTGCCCGACGCCATCCAGTGTGACAGTGAGCGGCGCGCCAGAGATCACCGCCTGAATCTCAGTGTTAAATTTCAGGGTGGGTCCATTCAGGGTGATTTCCAGCGCGGCGTCACCCTCCTCATTGCCCAGCAGACGGTTGCCCAGACGCAGTGCGCGATCGTCCATCGGCCCCGACGGCGGCACGCCCACCGCCCAGTATCCCAGACGTCCGGGATAATCCTGAACGCTGGTCTGGGTTCCGGCACTCACCACTTCAACCGTTGCCGCCTGATAGGCGAGCTGCTCCAGGCAGCGGGTCCAGGGTTCGCCAGCCGTGAAGGGCGAGAAGGCCAGAATCTGCAACAGATAGAGGCGATTGGTTTCGACGCCATAGAAACGGGTCTCCGCCAGCGCCTGTGACAGGGTGGCGATGGTTTCCTCGCGAGTGGGGCGCCAGGTGATAACTTTTGCCAGCATCGGGTCGAAGAATGGCGGAACTTCGCACCCCGCTTCCACCCAGCGGTCAATACGCAGGGTTTTACCCTCGGCTGCCGGAAAGAGGACCTGGGTTAACAGCCCTGGCGAAGGCTGGAACTGCCGCCCCGGATCTTCCGCATAAATTCGCGCCTGCACGGCATGGCCCTGAGGATTCAGCGCGGCGGCTAACGAGGGAAGCGGAGGAAGATCGCCTGCTGCCAGCTCAATCATCCACTGCACCAGGTCAACACCCCACACCTGCTCCGTGACGCCATGTTCAACCTGCAGCCGGGTATTCACTTCAAGAAAATAGAACTGCTGCGCCACGCTGTCATAGACAAACTCAACCGTTCCGGCGCTGCGATAGTTCACCGCTTTTCCCAGCGCGATAGCCGCCGCGCATAAAGCCTCCGCCATACCTGCGGGCAGATCCGGCGCTGGCGTCTCTTCGACCACTTTCTGGTTACGCCGCTGTACCGAGCAGTCGCGTACGCCCAGCGCTATTACCTCGCCCTTGCCGTCACCGAAAATCTGCACTTCAAGATGACGGGCGCGTTCGATATATTTTTCGAGAAATACCCCGGCATCGCTGAAGTTGTTCTGGCCGAGGCGCTGGACCGTTTCAAACGCCTCTGACAGCGCATTCGCATCACGACAGACCCGCATACCGATGCCACCACCGCCCGCGGTGCTTTTGAGCATTACCGGATAGCCGACCCTCTCTGCGGCGCGGCGGGCTTCGCTGATATCCGCCAGCAGTTCACTGCCTTCCAGCAACGGCACCCCTTCGGCTTCCGCCAGCGCGCGGGCCGTGTGTTTCAGGCCAAAAGTCCGCAACTGCTGCGGTGTGGGGCCGACAAAAATCAGACCAGCAGCCTCGCACGCCTCAGCAAAGGCGGCGTTTTCCGAAAGGAAACCGTAGCCAGGATGAATCGCTTTCGCCCCGCTCTGCTGCGCGGCGGCGATGATCTTTTCCGTTACCAGATAGGTTTGTGCGGCCGGGCCTTCGCCAAGACTTAGCGCCACATCCGCCTCGCGGATATGTAAACTGCTCAGATCGGCTTCGGAGTAAACGGCGACCCCTTTCACCTGCATGGCACGTAGCGTGCGCAGGATGCGACAGGCGATAGCACCGCGATTAGCAATCAGTAAGGTATCAAACATAAGCGAACTCTCAGGGATGCGGGTCGTCCCGCAAAATTCGATATTCCCTGGGGCCGTCCCCGGGGCTGACCGGCACGTAACAGGCGTGCGCCGGTCGTGTGTTGAGAGGTCTGACGCAAAAGGCTGAGAAACTCAGTCCCGCTTGTCGCCATGGCAACGCTGACTCAGTTCCACACCAGCACTTCGGCGGGCGTCGGGTCCCAGCCGTTACAGGGGTTATTCAGCTGCGGGCAGTTGGAGATCAGCACCATCACATTGCATTCGGCTACCAGCTCAACGTATTTGCCGGGCGCCGATAGCCCATCCTCAAAGGTCAGACCGCCTTCCGGCGTGACCGGAACGTTCATGAAAAAGTTGATGTTGGCACCGATATCACGTTTGTGAAGGCGGCCATCGTGCAGGCAGGCGCAGAGAAAGTTATCCCGACAGCTGTGCATGTAGCGCTTATCCTGGGCATAGCGCACCGTGTTGCTCTCCTGCGAGCAGGCTCCGCCCAGGGTATCGTGACGACCGCAGGTGTCGGCAATGATAGTCAGCAGCGGATTGCCCAGATTCGAATAGAGCACGCTGCCGGTGGTCAGATAGACGTTTCCCTGACGACGCAGCGTGCGCTGAGGATCGTAGCGTTCCCGCGGGTTATCGCTGTTATAGAACAGGGTATCAATTGCCTGATTCCCTTCGAGGTCGAGCAGGCGCAGCGTCTGCCCTTTTTTCACTTCGAACAGCCACGGCTCGCCTGCCGGTATCACGTGGCGATAGACGGCATCTTCAGGACGACGATCAGAGTTGATAAGGGTCATCGCAGCCTCCTTACAGGGCAAAAAGTTGGGTGTTATGAAGCGCGCGCTGGTTTTCACCACGCGTGACCATCGCTTCGCTGACGGCCTGCATATCGTCGGCCTGATACCAGCTCAGCTGGACCGGACGCGGGAGATAGTCAGCGGCGGGATCCTGCGGATGTGGCAGCGCGGTCAGCACCATCAGCACGTCCATGGGTGCGTACAGTTCAGTGAAATCGCCGGCGCGGCTGTTGCCAGCGCTGAACCTGAAGCGGCCCTTCTCATCAACCGTGACCTTGCTGAAAAAGTTGACGACCATCAGCAGATCTTCCAGACCCAGATCCCATTTGCCCATCTCAACCAGCAGGTTATCGGTGCCGTTGCGGTAGAAGCCGTTGCGCAGCTCCTGATAGCGTCCGGCTCCATACTTATCGTGCGTTTCCGCCGCGTTGAGTACGCCGCCAAACGGGTCGTGCCAGCCGCAGCTATCCGCCACAATCGCGGCCAGTACGCGTCCCATGTCGGAATAGAAACAGTGCCCGGTAGTCAGGTGAGCCGTATGCTGGCCTTTCAGGGTATCCGGCAGATTCAGGCGTTCACTTTTCTCGTGGGGATTGAGCATCATCATGCTGACGTTCGCGCCGCCCTCGATGTCGGTCAGGCGCAGGATCTGCCCTTTCCGCAGAATCAGCGAGGTGTGCCCTCCGCCAGGCAGCTGCTCTTCGCGCAGGCTCGGAGCTGAATGAAAAAGTGCGGTCATTGAGCGGTCTCCTTGAGGGGATAAATGTTGTTTTTGTTGCGGGTTGCCAGCTGCGACAGCCGCGTTTCATTAAGCGGGATGTCGTAAGTGATACGCGCGCCCCAGGCATTGGGGGCCTGAGGATCGATGCGCACTTTGTCGAAAACCAGCAGCCGGGTGCCAAGATTGAAGCCTTCGGCAAGGTCGTGAGTGACCATAAACACCGTCATGCGGGTTTCGCTCCAGAGCTGGAGCAGCAGCGCATGCATATCTTTGCGGATGCCGGGGTCCAGCGCGCCGAAGGGCTCATCCAGCAGCAGTACGCGCGGCTGCATGACAAAAGCCTGCGCAATCGCCAGCCGCTGCTGCATCCCGCCCGAAAGCTGCGCCGGATATTTATCGAGAGAATGGCCCAGCCCGACTTTCTCCAGCATCTGTTTTGCCTGCTCACGGGCATGGCGTTTTCGGGTGCCAAACAGCCGGCCAATAAACGGTGAAACCGGAAGTTCGAGGCCAATGGCGACGTTATCCAGCACGTTGAGATGAGGGAAAACGGAGTAACGCTGAAACACCACGCCACGGCTGCGATCGGGTTCCGCGCGCAGCTGTTCGCCATCCAGGGTGATCGATCCCCGTGCCGGCTTTTCCTGACCCAGCAGCAGGCGTAAAAATGTCGACTTTCCACAGCCGGACGCCCCCACCAGCGAGCAGAATTCACCTTCTTTGACCTGCAGATTGATGCGTTCCAGCACCACGTGGTCGCCATACTCCTGCCAGATATTTTTGATATCGATAAAACTCATTCCCGGCCTCCTTCCGCCCAGGGGAAACAGGCTTTGTGCAATTGACGCAGGGCGAGATCCATCAGCCACGCCAGCAGCGTGATCCAGATGACATAAGGAATGATCACATCCATCGCCATATAGCGACGGACCAGGAAAATGCGATAGCCCAGTCCGGCGGTTGCGGAAATCGCTTCGGCGGAGATCAGAAAGAGCCATGCGGATCCCAGCAACAGGCGCAGCGAGGTGATCAGCCGCGACAAGAGCTGCGGCAGCACAACCCGCAGCACCACCGTCCAGCTGTTCGCCCCCAGGGTTTGTGCTTTGATAAACAGCTCTGCGGGGATTTCCCGCGCCCGATGTTCAAGGTCGCGCGCCAGCATCGGCGTAATCCCGATAACAATCAGCATCACTTTTGACAGCTCATCCAGCCCGAAGACGATAAACAGCATCGGCAGGAGCGCCAGCGGCGGGATCATCGACACCACGGTCATAAAGGGTGACAGCGCCGCGCGACTCATCGGGAAGACGCCCGCAGCAACACCGATGCAGAGACCAATCAGTGAAGAGATCGCCAGGCCAGTCAGCAGACGGCTTAAGCTAATCCACGTATCCGCCCACAGCAGATATTCGCCGCTGCGCTTGTCCGGCGTGAAGGCCATCCGATCAATGGCGGCGATCATCTGTGACAGTCCGGGCAGCAGTTTGTCGTGTGGGTTGGCTTCAAGACGCACCGCCGAACTGATAAACCAGACGGCGATCAGCAGTACAAAAGGTAATAGCATCAGCGTCAGGCGCATTCCCTGCCGGGGATAGCGGTTGATGTGGCGCATGGCAAATACTCCTGAGATCGGTGATTACAGCTTGCCCGCAGCGGCCATCTTCAGATAGCTGTCGTCAAAGCGCAGTTTGATGTTCGCTGTATCACCGACGGTGATGTTGCCAGGGAAGCTCATGCCGATGAAGTCAGCGCTTTGTGCACCCTCGCCCAGTAATCCCTTATCAAAGGAGAACGCGGCGACGCGCTGCATGGTTTTCGCCAGATCGGGGGAAGAAACAAATGTCTGGGTTTCGGCTGGGGTCCAGAACAGATGGGTGGTTTTCAGCTGCGCCTTGTATCCGGCGAGGTCAGTACCGGAATCGGCAGCCATCGCGCTCAGCGCCTGCGCATCTCCGGCCTGCATTTTCGCCATCATCTCAAACCAGGCCCCGGTCAGTGCCTTACCCAGCGCGGGGTTATCTTTCAGGGTCTCGGTGTTCACCACCATCATGTCAATCAGTTCGCCCGGCACGGCCGAAGAGCTGAACACCTCTGTGGTTTGCGGGGTTTTCTTGATCACTGAAAGCTGTGGATTCCAGGCAACCGCCGCCTGCACGCCGCTGGTACCAAAGGCGGAGACGATATCGGCATCGGAGGTGTTCACGACCTTAACGTCTTTTTCATGTAAACCGGCCTTCTCCAGACCGCGAACCAGCAGGTAGTGCGAAACCGACAGCGCAGGAAGATAGACAGACATCCCTTTCAGGTCGCTGAGTTTTTTGTTTACGCCTTTCAGCACCACACCGTCATTGCCATCAGAGAAGCTGCCGGTGATCAGCGCCGTGGAATCAATGCCGCCCGCCGCAGGTATGGTCAGGGCATCCATGTTGGTCATGGTGCAGCCGTCGAACTGACCCGCGGTGTACTGGTTGATCGACTCGATATAGTCATTGAGCTGAGTGATATGAATTTTGATGCCGTATTTGCTGGCCCATTTATCGATGATTTTCTCGTTGCTGATGGTGCCCCACGGCATCCAGCCCGCATAGATGGTCCAGCAGATATTGAACTCTTTTTTGACCGCGGCGAAAGATGGCGCGCTGACCAGCAGCGTCAGCGACAGAATAAGCGTCAGGAGGGGTGATTTCTTCATAGTTGACCTCTGGTTGGCACAAAAAAACGGGAGCAGCGCAAGACACCATTTGGTGCCGCTGTCTCCCGGGCTTTTGTCCCGCCGTGTAACCTCGCAGAGGTCGCCAGCTCTCGGACCAGACATTCACCTGCGTGAACCGGAACCCTAGCCAGCTATTTGCTATCAATTGTGTCGAACGCTGCTTACTGTTCAGACTTCAGCAAATGGCGTGCCAGAAATTAAATCACGATAAATCAGAGAAATAGAGAGAGCATAATCCAGAAAGCACCGGGATGGTGAGTCAGTAACGGGCGTTGCACATTATCAGTGCCGGGCAGGCAAGAGTTATCAGAACCCGCGCTCAGTCTCTTTTCGTACTCACATCTATGCCGGAATGCAGACCCGGACCGTGACGCCCATCACTTATCGCTATATAATCCAATGCATAACGTATTTTGAGGATGGTTAATGAAGCGCTTCTGGCAGGCATGCACACTCGGTTTACTGATACTCCTTCCGCTCTCTTCCCAGGCATCGCGCCAGATAACCGATCAGACTGGCCGCCAGGTCACGATTCCTGATCGTGTTGATCGTATTGTGGTGCTTCAGCATCAGACGCTGAACCTGCTGGTGCAGATGAACGCGACCGATAAAATCGTCGGTGTGATGGCGAACTGGAAGCAGCAGCTTGGCGACAGCTATGCCCGCCTGGCTCCTGAGCTGAATCAGAAAGCGACACTGGGGGATCTGACGCATGTTGATCCCGAAAAACTGGTGGCGCTGCATCCGCAGGTGGTGTTTGTGACCAACTATGCGCCGCATGAGATGATCGACAGCATTACCGCGCTGGGCATTCCGGTGGTGGCTATCTCACTGCGTCATGACGAGCCGGGTGAAAAGGCAAAAATGAACCCCTCTATCCGCGACGAGGAAATGGCCTATGACAAAGGACTACGTGAAGGGATTACGCTTATCGGCGAGATCATCAATAAACCGGCAGAAGCAAAAGCGCTGATTACGGCCACCGATGAGGGCCGCAAAATCGTCAGCGACCGCCTGAAGGATGTTCCGGCGGAAAAACGCATTCGCGCCTATATGGCGAACCCGGAACTGACCACCTACGGCTCAGGAAAATATACCGGCCTGATGATGCTGCATGCGGGCGCGGTCAATGTCGCCGCAGCGACCGTAAAGGGATTTAAAACCGTGTCGATGGAGCAGGTCATCGCCTGGGATCCACAGGTGATTTTTGTGCAGGACCGTTATCCCTCCGTCGTGAATGAAATCAACAGTTCACCACAGTGGCAGGCTATCGACGCGGTAAAAAATCATCGCGTCTGGCTGATGCCGGACTACGCCAAAGCATGGGGTTATCCAATGCCGGAAGCGATGGGGATTGGCGAATTGTGGATGGCGAAAAAACTCTATCCGCAGAAATTTCAGGATGTGGACATGAATAAGCTGGCCAATAAGTGGTATCAGCGCTTCTATCGCACCGCTTATCAGGGAACAGAGTGATGCGCGTACTGGCGGCGGGCAGCCTGAAAGCGGTCTGGCCCGCGCTGATGGCGTACTTTCCTGAGCCAGTTGAAACCCGGTTTGGCCCCGCCGGTTTGCTTCGCGAACGGATTGAAGCCGGTGAGCCCTGCGATCTCTTTGCTTCAGCCAGTGAGGAGCATCCGCAAAAATTGCTGAACGCTGGGCGAGCGCTGGCAGTCATACCGTTCACAACTAATAAACTCTGCATCACGGTTCGCAGCGATCGGCTACAGGCGGGAGACGACTGGTATCAGCTAGTGACCCGCGACACACTGCGGATCGCAACCTCTACGCCCACAGCCGATCCCTCTGGCGACTACGCGCAGGCCCTTTTCACCCGGATGGGCAAAGCCGGTGAAGCGGTGCGCCAGCGCGCAAAGGCACTGGTGGGTGGGCGCGACTCTGCACTCATTCCCGCAGGCAGGCTGGCGGCAGAATGGATTATCCTGGAGGATCAGGCGGATCTGTTTATCGGTTATGCCAGCCATCGGGCGGCCCTGAGTCAGATTGCCGGGCTGACAGTCGTTGATATCCCTGCGGCTTTCAATTCTGTTGCGCGCTACGCCTGTGCAGTCATTACGCCAGAGGCGCGTCGGCTGGCGGATTTTTTAGAATCTGAGCAGGCAAAAAAGGTACTGCGGGAAGCGGGGTTTGGCGGGGAGTAAATGCCTTTTCTGTCGCGGATGACTTTGCGCCCTGCCAGCATCTCGCTTTAAGGGCGCGAAACACCGCTCATTAAAGCTTAGCGAAATCCACCTTAAGCTTGTGACTGATATGTTCAGCCTGCTCGGTGGCACTATCTGCCTCGCCAGTCAGGATAAAAGCGATCGCGAAGGCGAAATCAAACGCCGCGCCCAGATCCTGTCCACTCAGCAGATTGCCATCTTTCACTACCGAGGCATTAACGTAAACGCCATCGGTGACACCTTCTGATGACGTCCCAGAACTGACATAGCGACGCCCCCTTAAAAGACCCTGTGGCGCCATCACTCTGGCCGCTGCGGAGCAAATTGGGCAGACCAGGCGGCCCGCCTCATCATGGCGGCGAATAAAATCTATCACTGCCGCATTTGCCGCCAGATTTTTGCTGCCGTCAGGACCACCCGGCACAATCACCGCATCAAACAGCCTGTCCCGATTCGCCTCCAGCAGCTCATCGGCGACAACCTTCACATGATGATAACTGTTCACTTCGCGATAGGGCTGACAGGCCAGGGTTGTAACCTGAACGCCCAGGCGTGAGAGGATGTCGAGAGTGATAATAGCCTCAGCTTCTTCAAAGCCAGGGGCAAGCAGCAGAGCAACATTCTTATCCATGAAAATTCCTTTTTAATTGGTGTGGATGAAGCAGAGAGCGTTTAATCCTGGTCTGTGCAGGCGCACCCTTTACTGATCCGAATCAAGTCTGAGCAGGGTTTTTAAACGGCAGCGGGCGACACTACCGTGGTGCGTCATGAAGTAAGTGCGTTTAAAACTCTTCCGGCTCGCCCGGCAGTGGCTCGGTCAGTTCCTGCCCCTTTACACCGGCATAGGTAATCACCAGTTCGGCTGGCTCATCCAGTGTGTAACCGCGATGCGCACTGTTGACCGTCTCATTGAGGGCTTCACCCGCATGGAAGGTGCGCTGTTCGCCGCTCTCTTTATCCTCAACAATCAGGGTGCCGGAAAGAATAAACGCCGCATTCGGCATTGGATGGGTATGCCAGGGCAATGACGTATGGGCAGGTAGCGAGAGCCGCATAACGGTCAGCTCAGGTTCGCCGGTGGGATAGGCTTCAAGAACGTCACCGTTCCAGGCCTGGCTGCTGCGCATCACTTCAACCGCGTTAATTTCGTTATCTTGCTTCGACATGGTTAATCCCTGTTAATAATCAATAGAATGCCAGTAGTGACCGATAAGTAAGCTTAGAAGAAAACTGTGTTGATGCCCGCCTGCGTTTTAATAAGCCTGTTAACAGGAATTTTCCGCCAGCGAACAGAGGGATGAAAACCGGCCATTAGCGGACTGGCTGAATGACTGATTAGTTAATGTTCAATATTTGCGTTGTGGTTATAAGATATATTCCTCAGTCAGTACGCAACCTGTGAGTTCTGTATTATCTTTGAAGCCATCAACCACCTGAGGGATTTCTGATAATGAAAGGTCTGTTTACGGCATTACTCGCCAGTTCTGTTCTACTATTATCCGCCTGCTCAAAAGATGACGATAACAAAGTTAAAGTTGCGATTAATACCGGGCCTGATGAAGCAATCTGGCAGGTGGTAAAGCAGGTGGCGAAAGATAAATACAAGCTCGATGTCGAAGTGCTTAACTTCAATGACTATGTGCTGCCAAATGAAGCGCTGAATAACAAAGAAGTTGATGCTAACGCTTTCCAGAGCCTGCCTTATCTGGAATCACAGTCTAAAGAGCGCGGCTATAAGTTTGCGGTAGTGGGTAAAACGTTCGTCTTCCCGATTGCTGCCTATTCGCACAAAATCAAGAACATCAGTGAGCTGCAGAATGGTGCCACTATCACCATCTCTAACGAAGCCACCACGCTGGGACGCAGCCTGCTGCTGCTGCAGGCGCAGGGTCTGATTAAACTTAAACCGGATGTGGGTTATTTACCGACCTCACTGGATATCATCGAAAATCCAAAAAATCTGAAGCTGGTTGAAGTGGACACCCCACAACTGACCCGCACATTAGACGATCCCAACGTGACCCTGTCGATCATTAATACTAATTTCTCGGCTCAGGCTGGATTATCAGCGCACCGCGATGGCTTATTTATGGAGAGTGCCTCATCGCCTTACGTCAATGCGCTGGTATCACGTGAAGATAATAAAGACAGCGATAAAATTCAGAAGCTGAAGTCAGCGCTGCAGTCACCGGAGGTGGCGGCCAAAGCCGAAGAAGTTTACAAGGGTGATGCGATTAAAGGCTGGTAATTCGCCTGATAATCGATCATTAACGATCAAAAAAGGCCGCACTCTGTTGCGGCCTTTTTTATATCTGCACTTTTACAGGCACATCTGCCAGCACTTATACATCCGCGCCAGCCCGCAAGATCACAGGAACGGTTACGCAGCTGCGCCTTTTGGCTGAGCAGAGAGGTGCCCTGCCCACAGACTGGCGACCCATTTCACCCCTTTAGACGTAAAACGTGCCTGAGAGAAAGCGTGCTGATTTTCGCCCGTGCCGGTATGCAGCGTAAAGTAGCCGGCCTGCATATGGTAGTGCTGCGGCGTCAGGGTGCCTTTTGCGCGATACATGATGTTGCGCTCCAGCAGAAACTGGCGAAACTCCGGTTCTTTCACTTTCAGCATTTTGCAGAGCTGCCGAAAGCCCAGCGAGTCATCAACCTCAACGAAGTTATCAAAGAACGCCGCCTTGGGTGCCGAGAGAGCCAGTTGCTGCTCCGCCGCCTGACGCTGTTCAAACTGCTCAGCCCAGGCGCGAGCGGCTTCAGCCGGATTGGTAAAGTCAGGCAGATGGGTCGTCTTCTCGCGGTCCTGCCAGCGATCCAGCACTTCTGCAGTGAAGCCTGGCGACAGGCGTGCCACGGCCAGCAGCGAGTCACGCTTGCACAGACGGTACTCCTGACGCACTTCCCCTTCCCGCTCATACTCATTCACGCTGAGCGGCTGGTAGAGACGCTGAGCCGTCTCCAGACTTTTGATTAACCGCTTCACTTCTCCGTGTGTAATACCGGTCATCTGAGCCAGTTCACGACTGCTCATTGTGACCGATTGTTCCAGAGATTTGAGGCTTTCAGTTGAAATCATCATGGGTTCACCCCTCGCTAACGCTACCAATACCCGGCGGGCAGTCGATTAATTATACAAACACCTGTTCAAATATCCAGTATTTTATTTAAGCAATAACGTAACTGGAAGCTGTTACGCAAACAACAGGGTGTGAGGCGGTTTGGCGGGCTGAAGCGTGCGTGTGGAATACCTTGCAGGAGACGTTGCAGGCTTTTGCTGCAGCATAAGCGGGTAAGCCATCGCTCAGTTATTTACATATAATCACAATGATGGACACAGACTCTTTACATTACAGTATAGTGAAGGCTGTCAGCAGGTTACTGGCCTGCCGGGCGCACTATTTTTGATTCGGGGTGCAGGGGCGCAATCTGGCCCGTTACCACTGGATGTCACCTTTTACTGGAGTAAGTCATGCAGCCGTTGAAAGTCGCCTTTATTAAAGCTAACTGGCACAGCGAAATCGTTTCTCAGGTTCTGACAGGATTCGAACAGGAACTGGAAAGCCGCGGTACCTCATATGAGATTAAGACATGGGATGTTCCGGGCGCTTTTGAAATGCCGCTGCTGGCGCAACGCCTGGCGCAGACCGGCAACTACGATGCGGTTGTCTGTGCAGCACTGGTGGTGGATGGCGGCATCTATCGCCATGATTTCGTCGCGCAGGCTGTGGTAAGTGGTCTGATGCAGGCACAGCTGGCAACCAATGTGCCCGTCTTCTCGGTGTCACTCACGCCGCATAATTTCCAGCCATCGGCCGAGTTTATCGACTTCTATACTCAGCATTTCGTGAAAAAAGGTCAGGAAGCGGCGCGTGCCGTCTGCCAGATTCACGCCCTGGAACTCTGATACGACTGTAACGAATGCTGACAATGCGTTTGCCTGCGCTGTTAAGGAGAGAAAGTTGGAAAATACACGTCCGCCTCTACCGCCCTTTACCCTGGCTGCACAGGCGATTGAAAAAGTCCGGCTGGCTGAGGATGGCTGGAACAGCCGGGATGCGGAGCGGGTCGCTCTGGCCTATTCAGCGGACAGCAAATGGCGCAATCGCGATACCTTTCTGACCGGCCGGGCAGAAATTATCGCCTTCCTGCAGCAAAAATGGCAGCGGGAGCAGCAGTATCGGCTGATTAAAGAGTTGTGGAGTTTTGACCAGAACCGGATTGCGGTGCGGTTCGCCTATGAATGGCATGACGAGCAACGGCAGTGGTATCGCTCATATGGCAACGAGAACTGGGCCTTTGATGAGCAGGGTTTAATGCAGCAGCGTTATGCCAGCATCAACGATCTGAAAATCAGTGAAGAACAGCGGCTGTTTCACTGGCCGCAGGGCCGACGCCCTGACGACCATCCTTCACTGAGCGAACTGGGCTTATAGCGCCAGCCCTTCCAGCGGAGAGCGCAGCTCTCCGCCGTCATCCACTCAGCCCTGCTCGTCCTTGTTCTCAACAAAGGTCGCTTTGTTGCGTGTGACCGTATAAGCCACCTTTTTGACATCGTCCGGTGACGTGGTCACTTCTACCGGCGCAATGGTCACCCGACCCATACCAAACAGAGTGGGTACATAGCCACCGACCTGGTGTTTTCCGGCCGGAACATGCAGCAGCATGCTTTCGCCGTTAGGCAATCTGCCGGCGTCTTTACCATCTACAGTCAGGAATACACTGGAGCCATCATCTGCGCGGGTCTTGATGTGTGAGACATCAATCTGCGTCGGGCCAGCAGCAAATTCATCTGGCGCATCGCTGGCGGCATGTTTTGCACAGCCAGTCAGTACAGCAGCAACCGTTACAACGGCGAGACTAAAACGATAACGCATTGGGCACTCTTTCTCCTGATCATCAGAACCCGCTATTTTAGCGATTTAGCGGGAGGATGTAAGGGGGATAAGAGTCGGCATGCTCTTAAAAGAGGCTTAAAAGTACCGATTTCCCGGTATATTTGCGTAAAGAATATTTACTGAATAAATAAACAGTATTTTTATTGCCTGATCGCAGCGCTTTTAACCTGCTGATCAGCATAAATTTAATCGGAGAATAACAACGAATAAGCGTAGCGTCACAGGCACATAGCGCCGATTTGCCTTAACTCTGCCTCTGTTAATTGGCTGTTATAAGGTTCATAGTGGTGGTTCATCCCCGGTTAATCCCGGCGGCCTTCCCCTCTACAGAGGGCACGATATGCATTCTTATACCACCGATACTGTTTGCGCCATAACCGGCACCCATCCCGCTAACCTGAAGAGCTGGATGAAGCAGGGATTACTGACGCCGCAGCAGTATCAGGAACGCTGGAGTGATCATCACCTCAGTGAAATCCAGACCCTGGTTGGCTTAACAGCGACTGGCGCGACGCTCGACGAAATCTGGCAAGGTCAGCAGGCTGCTTCGACGGTCACCACCTATGGCTGGGCGGCGCGCAAAGGCGACCTGCTCTGGCAACTGGAATTTGGCACACCGCTGTCGCTTTCACGCCAGATGCACACGATGTCCAGCCATTATAGCGGTGATGATTTCGTCATTAATCTGCTGCGGCCGCTGAGCGCCTGGCTTTACGCCGATCTCCGTCGGGGAGCGTCACGTCGCCTCAACCGTTTTGAGCAAACCGTGCAGCAGCAGGCGGATAAAGTCATGCGCGCCTCATCGCGCAACGAATCTTCTATTCCTCTGTTTCTGGAAGCGGTGAGCGTACTTGATAAAACCGAAATCTGGCTTGAAGCCATTCGTCTTACTGCGATGGGCTTTAATGTCGAGGTTGACTCGCGTGCAACCGGGCTGCCAGCCGTTAAAACCGACCTTCATCAGCATCATGTGATGTGGTGTGGTGCCGGCATCAGTCAGCAGATGCAGGACTATTTTGAACAGCAGAGTCTGGATGGCCATCCGGTAATGCTCAGTGGACCTGATTGTAACCTGCAATTTACCCAATCCAACGCCTCCAGCGCTGCCTGACAGCAGGCAGCGCCTTCTTTACCCCTGTTTTTCCGCGCCAGTAAATAATTTTTTTCGTTAAGAATCTCTTAAGGTGGTTCCGTATACTGGTGCCACAACCCTGACTCATTGACGAGACTAAGATGAAAAAGACCTTACTGACCTTCAGCCTTCTCCTGTTACCACTCACTTTTACTGCTGCTCACGCGGCCTCTGGCCTGACCGGTTGTGCAGCCAAAAAGCAGGAGATTGAGACCCAGCTCTCTTTTGCCCGCCAGCACAATAATACCCATCAGGTTGCCGGCCTTGAAAAAGCGCTTAGCGAAGTAAATCAGAACTGTACCGAAAGCAGTCTGCTAAAGCAGCGTCAGGAAAAAGTGGCAGAGAAAAAGTTGAAGGTACAGGAACGCGAACAGGAACTGGCTAAAGCGAAAGCAGAAGGCCGCAGCGCCAGCAAGATCCAGAAGCGCGAAGATAAACTGGCTGACGCTCGCCAGGAACTGAAAGAAGCCGAGCAGGCTCTGCATCAGTAAAACTCATTCTGGCCAGCCACTGCGCTGGCCCGTTATTCTCCCTTCCCCAGCCCTGACCCTCTCTCCTTTCTAAATACCTGATTAGCCTGCGCTATTAACGTCCAATCCATTACTTTATGTAATCCTTTGATTACTTATTCTCATGCACTTAATTGGTGCAGTAAAGTCAACATGGTTACGATCAATTATTTAACTTTTTGAACGCCCTCAAAGATTTGAAAGATAGCGATATTTCCTGTCCTATGCAGAAATTACGCACTCCACGCGCATCTTTATTCGTCTGTAAGGGGCCAGCAATACTAATCTATTCACTTACCCTGCCCCAAAACAGGGCATTACTGCGTTGTGTCATGGCTGATGCCACATCTTATTTGTTTCAGTAGTGTTAGATTAGGTCGGCGCAATGCAATGCGCTCTCCATCCACGGCTCCACACAATAAATAACTTCATTAAGAAAGGTTTTTTATGGATAAGTTATCTTATGCGTCTGAAAGCAGCACATCTGCCTGGTCCACCTATTTACAGCAAATCGACCGGGTTGCGCCCTATCTGGGCGATCTTTCACGTTGGATAGATACTTTGCGTCATCCAAAACGTGCGTTGATTGTTGATATTCCTCTCCAGATGGATGATGGCTCAATTCGCCATTTCGAAGGCTATCGCGTTCAGCACAACCTTTCGCGCGGCCCAGGAAAAGGCGGTATTCGCTACCATCCGGATGTCGACCTTAATGAAGTGATGGCGCTCTCCGCATGGATGACCATCAAATGTGCGGCGGTTAACCTGCCTTATGGCGGCGCTAAGGGCGGTATCCGCGTTGATCCGTTCAAACTGTCCGACGGTGAACTTGAGCGACTGACCCGCCGTTACACCAGCGAGATCGGCATCATCATCGGGCCGCAAAAAGATATTCCTGCGCCAGACGTCGGGACCAACAGCAAAGTGATGGCGTGGATGATGGATACCTACTCCATGAACCACGGCACAACGATTACCGGCGTTGTCACGGGCAAACCGATTCATCTGGGCGGTTCACTGGGGCGTGAAAAAGCCACCGGTCGCGGCGTGTTTATTACCGGACGCGAAGTGGCACGCCGTGCAGGTATTGAAATTGAAGGCGCACGCGTTGCGGTCCAGGGCTTCGGTAACGTCGGCAGCGAAGCGGCACGCCTGTTTGATGAGGCGGGTGCTCGTGTGGTAGTGATTCAGGATCACACCGCGACGCTGTTTAATGCCGATGGCATCAACATGGCTGCCCTGACCGAATGGCAGATCGCCAATAAGCAGATTGCCGGTTTCCCTGGTGCGCAGAGCATTGATAAAGAGGCGTTCTGGACCACAGGGATGGATATTCTGATCCCGGCGGCGCTGGAAGGTCAGATTACCCGCGAGCGTGCTGAAGTCCTGAGCTGCAAAATCGTGCTGGAAGGCGCAAACGGCCCGACCTATCCGGATGCCGATGACATGCTGGCCACCCGCGGCATTATCGTGGTGCCGGACGTGGTCTGTAATGCCGGTGGCGTGACCGTCAGCTACTTCGAGTGGGTTCAGGACATGGCCAGCTTCTTCTGGAGCGAAGATGAGATCAATCGTCGCTCAGACAAGATCATGACGGAAGCGATGGTACACGTCTGGGAAAAGTCGAAGGAGAAAGATTGCTCGCTGCGTACCGCGGCCTATATCGTGGCCTGTGAGCGTATTCTGATGGCGCGTAAAGATCGCGGTATCTACCCGGGTTAATGCCTGTGGCGCTGTTGCCTGCAGCAGCGCCCTTTTCCCTGACTACTTCATCAGCACCTGAAACTTCGGATTAAATTCATCGAAAATCGGTAAAGCGGCGGCGCCGAGAGCGGCTGTATCGCTGCCGGTCATGCCAATTTTTAGTCGCATATCGTTAAGGTAACGTCCGCGCACCGACTGATAAAGCGGCGGCAATCGCTGCACCATCTGCTCCAGCAGCGGCGCAGGCATCATCCCGCCAATAATTACCGCCTCAGCATCAAACACCGACTCCAGAATATTGATCGCCTGACGTAACGGCGTCGTCACATTCTCAATCCATGCGGTAAAACGCGCGGGTTCAATCTGCAACAGATCTTCGGGCAGCGCCCGCATTGGATCGAGACCGCAGAATTCATAAGCGGCCTGCAGCGAGACGTAACGCTCCAGACAGCCCTGATTTCCGCAGTAGCAGTCGCGACCGCCCGGCTCGACCACAATGTGTCCGATTTCGCCCGCATTATGAGCGTGGCCGGTATAGATATGACCATCGGTGAAGATCCCCGCGCCCAGGCCGGTGCCGATATAGAGATAGATAAAGGAGTTCAGGTGGCGCGCCGTGCCGTGAAAGCGTTCGCCGATGGCGGCGACCGTAGCATCATTTTCCAGCGTCACCGGCAGACCGCTAATGGTGGCGAGTTCAGCCTCGATATCGACCTGCTCCCAGCCGTTCAGCGTGGTCGGTCCCACTGATGAAATGCCCTCCACACCAAAAGGCCCTGGCATCACCACGCCAATCCCCAGCACTTTCTGCCACTGAGTACCCAGGAAGGCGCGCATCTCCTCCAGCACGCTGGCAATGCACGCCAGGGTGGCAGCAGGCTGGGGCTTTTGCACCATAACGAGGCGGCGGAAACGCACTTCGCCGCTGAGATCGACCAGAACCAGCAGCAGCGTCTGGTGATCAAGATGGATGCCGATCGACCAGGCACTGGTGGGATTGAGCGTAACCGGAATTGAGGGCTGACCACGCCCGCTGCGGCGCGGCTGGCGGCTGGTCAGCAGTTCGGCCTGCTCCAGTTCCGCCACGATATTCGAGACGGTCTGCGGCGTCAGCGCCGTCATGCGGGCCAGTTCGGCACGGGTCAGTTCACCGTGCAGACGAATAGCTTCAATCACCACACGCCGGTTGTGCGCCCGCGCATGTTCAAGGTTGGTACCCGAGGTTTTCATGTTGTTTTCCATTTCAGCGGGACCCGACAGTATTGGTCTCCGAAAGCATTCGGGCAAACAATATCTTTGATGCTGCACGCAATTCTCGCGCATCAGGATAGGCAATTTTGCCATAAAAGCGCAGTCTGAGTTTCAGCGTTGTTACGGCTTTGTTGCAATGCCCTCCGGCACTGTGGCACGCCGTTTGCTTAGATTCAGACAGGTCAGTTCACCCACTGACCAAAATTACGCCCCCGATTAAATCAATCAAATTGATTTAATTAACCGACAGCCTGTTGCTGCACAGTGGAGAAGACCATGTCACAGCGTTACACACCCCAACTAAAAGCCGGTTTTGCCGCCTTAATGATGTTAAGCGCAGGCAGCGCGGCGGCGGCCAGCCAGATCAATGCCCTGTTTATGACCCAGGCGGCGTATAGCGAAAATGATATCCGCGCGATGACGCAAAATTTTCAGAAGCAGCACCCGGATGTCAGCGTCAATCTGGAGTTTGTTCCTTATGAGGCGCTGCACGACAAGATTTTGGCGGCGCGTGGCGCGGGCGGCAATGGCTATGATGTGGTGCTGTTCGATGCCATCTGGCCGGCGGAATTCGCCCGTTTCGATCTGCTGCAGGATGTCAGCGCACGCATTACGCCAGAGGATAAAGAGAAGGTCTTCCCGGGCGCGATGAACACCGTGGTTTACAAAGGTAAAACGCTGGGTATGCCGTGGATCCTCGACACCAAATACCTTTACTACAACAAAGCGATGCTGGCTAAAGCGGGCATCACCACGCCGCCACAGACCTGGCAGCAGGTTCTGGATGACGCGAAGATCATCAAGGATAAAAAGATTGTCACCTGGCCGCTGGTCTGGAGCTGGTCCCAGGCTGAGGCGCTGGTGTGTGACTACACCACGCTTGTTTCAGGCTTTGGTGGTCAGTTCTATCAGAACGGCAAACTTAACTTCTCCAGCCCGGCTTCACTCAAGGCGCTTAACCTGATGAAAAGCTCGCTTGATGAGGGCCTGAGTAACCCGGCGTCGCGTGAATATCTGGAAGAGGATGTGCGTAAATCGTTTTCTAATGGCGATGCGGCTTTCGCGCTGAACTGGACCTACATGTACAACATGGCCAACGATCCGAAGCAGAGCAAAGTGGCGGGCGACGTTGGGATCATGCCTGCGCCCGGCGATGCGCCAGGAAAAGTGGGGGCGGTAAACGGCTCTATGGGGCTGGGGATCACCAAAGGCAGCACCCATGCCAACGAGGCCTGGCAGTACATTCAGTACATGACCTCACAGCCGGTACAAAACCAGTATGCGAAGCTCAGCCTGCCGATCTGGAAATCCTCTTATCAGGATGAGGCGGTGAAAAAGGATCAGGAGAGCCTGATCGCCGCGGCGGACAAATCACTAAACGTGATGCTGTCACGTCCGGAGACCGCTGACTATTCCCGTCTGTCGAACCAGCTGCAACAGCAGTTACAGCAGGTGTTGCTGGGTAAAGCCCCGGCGCAGGACGCGATGGCGACGGTTGATAAAAGCGCCGCCCGGCTGCGTTAAGGAGTCACGATGCTGAGTTTGCGTCAACGCGAACAGCGTCAGGCATGGGTGCTGCTGGCACCCATGTTGCTGGTGATGCTGCTGTTAACCGCCTGGCCTCTGCTGCGTACCATCTGGCTCAGCTTTACCGATGCTGCGCTGATTGGCAGTGGTGAAACGCCTGCCTGGATTGGGCTGGAAAACTATCTCTATGCGCTTAGCGATCCCGACTTTCGGGCATCGATCTGGCGCACACTCTATTTCACCCTTGTGTCTGTCACCGTTGAAGGGATTATCGGCGTGCTGGTGGCGCTGCTGCTGAATCAGAAATTCATCGGGCGCAACGTTTTGCGGGTGCTGGTGATTCTGCCGTGGGCGCTGCCGACCATCGTCAACGCCATGATGTGGCGGCTCAACTTCAACCCTGATTACGGCAGCATCAACGCCCTGCTCAGCCAGCTCGGCATCATTGACGGCTATCGCAGCTGGCTGGGATCGCCGGAGGCGGCGCTCAACGCGGTGATGTTTGCGGATATCTGGAAAAACTATCCGCTGGTCACCCTGCTGGTGCTGGCGGCGCTGCAGTCGATCCCCGAGGATCTGTTTGAAGCGGCACGACTGGACGGTGCCTCCGCCTGGCGGCGTTTCCGGGCGATTACCTTCCCGGCGATTGTTGCACCGCTCGGCGTCGCGCTGGTGTTACGCACCATCGATGCCTTTAAAATCTTCGACATCATCTACGTGATGACGCGCGGCGGCCCGGTGGACAGCACCAAAACCCTGAGCTTTTTCGTTTATCAGGAGTCGTTCAGCTATCTGCGTGCCGGCAGCGGTGCCGCCTACGCGATACTGATGACCCTGATGTGCGCCCTTCTGATCACGCTCTATCTGCTGATGTTATGGCATCAGCGCCGCCGGAGTACCGCTTATGAAAACTAAACTGCGACGGGTGCTGCGCTACGGGGCTGCGCTGCTGGTCGCCGTCAGCATTCTGGCCCCGATGGGCTGGCTGTTTCTGATGAGCGTCAGTTCTGCCAGCGATCTCTCCCGCGTGCCGCTGGAGTGGCTGCCGCGTCAATGGGATTTCAGCCGCTATCAGGGGCTGATTTCGCTGGCACCAAATCAGCCCGGCAACGTTTTCCTGCACGCGCTGGGTAACAGTTTGCTGGTGGCGACGGTGGCCACAGCGATCTCGCTGCTGCTGGCGATACCCGCGGCGTTCAGCTTCTCACGCTACAGTGGTCGTGATGCCTGGCTTTCCGGCGCTCTGGCAATCTATATGGTGCCGCCCGTGGCGTTTGTGCTGCCGCTCTACTTTCTGCTGCAACAACTGGGGCTGCTCAACACCCGTCCCGGCCTGGTGATGGTCTACTGCTCACTGATCCTGCCGTTTCTGACCTGGATGCTGAAGAACCAGTTCGACTCACTGCCACGTGATATCGAACAGGCAGCACGGCTTGATGGCCTGCGCTTCTGGCAGGTTCTGCTGCGCATTACGCTGCCGCTGGCAAAGCCGGTGCTGGGCGCTGCCGCGCTGTTCGGCTGGCTGCTCGCCTGGGATGAGTTTTTCTACGCGCTGCTGTTCACCAGCAATATTTCGGCACAGACCCTGCCGGTCGCCATTGCCGGTTTTACCGCAGGACGCGCGACCGATGACGGGCTGATCGCGGCAATCGGCATTCTGGCTTCGGTGCCGCCACTGTTTATTGCCATCTGGTTGCAGAAGACGCTGGTCAGCGGTCTCACCAGCGGCGGAAGTAAGGGATAATTATGGTCACTACCCTCACGCCCACCCTCTATGTGGTGGGCAATATAAATGTTGATTTAATCATGAGTACGCTCAGCGACTGGCCGCAGCGCGGCACGGAAGTGATGCTGCAGCACAGCGAGTTACGTCCCGGCGGGTCCGCAGGTAACTGTGCGCTGGCGCTGGAGGCGATGCAGGTGCCGCATCGGGCCATTGCCAATCAGGGCGACGATGGCTTCAGTCACTGGCTCGCCAGTCACTTTCCTCATAGCGCTGCATACTGGCCGCGCTATGCCTGTGAAACCTCGCTGACGGTAGGCGTGACCCATCCCGATAACGAACGCTCGTTTCTCAGCAATCACGGCCATATTACCGTGCTGACCGCGGACGATGTGCTGGCCCAGTTGCCGTCGCAGGCGACGTCGGGCGACATCGTACTGCTGTGCGGCACCTTTCTCTGTCTGGAACTCTATGATCACTACCCGGCGCTGCTGGCCGCGCTGCAACAGCGTGGCTTCTGTGTCGCCGTGGATACCGGCTGGCCGCCTGCGGGCTGGAGCGATGGGCTTCGCTTACAGATTGGCAACTGGTTAGCGGACTGTGACTGGCTGCTGCTGAATGAGGTGGAAGCGCTGGGCTTATCGGGCGCAGAACTGCTGGATCAAAGCGGTAAACAGCTGGCGGCCCGGCTCAGTGGTCGCGGCGGCTGTGTGATTAAGTGTGGCGCAGAGGGCGCACGTCTCTGGTCTGCCGCCTCTGTGCAGTATGCTGCTGCCCAGCCGGTGACGGTGGTAGATACCATTGGTGCCGGTGACAGTTTTAATGCCGGTTTTCTTACTGCACTGCTCTATCACCAGCCATCGCACACGGCGCTGCGCTGGGGCATTGAAGTGGCATCACAGGCGATAAGCAGCTCACCGCGCCGCTATCCCAGCTGGCAACAACTCCAACTATCAAATGAGGTGCGCTGACCATGGCCAGTGTTGAACTTGTACAGGTGGCGAAGCGCTACGGTAAACAGAGCGTGCTGCACCCGCTGGATTTAACCATTCCTGATGGCAGTTTCACTGTGCTGGTCGGCCCCTCCGGCTGCGGCAAATCAACCCTGCTGCGGCTGCTTGCCGGTCTGGATACCGTCTCTGACGGGGCGATCATGCTGGATAAAAAACGCATTAACGATCTCGATCCTGCTGACCGGGATATCGCCATGGTGTTTCAGAGCTATGCGCTCTATCCGCATCTCACCGTCGCGGAGAATCTGGCGTTTCACATGCAGGTGAAAAAGGTGAAGCGCGAGGAGCAAAAAAGCAAAATCGCCCGCATTGCCGGCATTCTCGGCATCGATCAGCTGCTGCAGCGTTATCCAAGAGCGTTGTCGGGTGGACAGCGGCAGCGCGTGGCGATGGGCCGCGCCATGGTGCGCAATCCGCAGGTGTTTCTGTTTGATGAGCCGCTTTCTAATCTTGATGCGCAGTTACGCATGGAGCTGCGGGCCGAGATTAAGTCGCTGCATCAGCGTTTCAAAACCACCATGGTCTATGTTACCCATGATCAGGTTGAGGCGATGACGCTGGCGGATCAGATTGTAGTGATGAAAGAAGGGGTCATTGTGCAACAGGGTGCGCCGCTGGCGATTTATGACCGCCCGGTAAACACCTTCGTGGCGCGGTTTATCGGTTCACCGCCAATGAATCTGCTGGATGCCCGTTTCCAGACACGCGATGGGCTGCCTGGCGTCTGCTGTGGCGAGCAGTGGCTGCCGTTGCCGCGTCGCTGGCACAGTGCGGCACAGCAGCAGGCCGATCAGCCGGTCACGCTTGGCGTACGACCCCACGATCTGATTTTTGATGCCAGCGGGCAACCGGCGGCGGTCAATATTGTTGAGATCACCGGCGAATCGACCCTGCTACATCTGAACTGGCAGGGTTTCCCGCTGCATATGCAACTGACCGGCCGCAGCGATGCCGTGCCTGGCGCAACGCTGCCGGTGACCGTTAATCCGGATAAAATGCATTTGTTTGATGCCAGCAGCGGTGTGCGGCTGACGGAGCAGTGATAAAAATAAACCCGCCAGCGGTAATGTCAGTCAGTTAAGCGACAGGTTATAACGCAGTCTGGTGCCGGGCAGGGGCTGGCGGTCCTCGCGCCGCTGCGCGGTCCCTTCACTTCATTCCTCTGCCTGACGGACCGCCGGGGATGGCACATCCTGTGCCGCCCCGCCTTTCGCCCGCGTCCT